>CAJXSR010000026.1 GCA_913061275.1 uncultured Paracoccaceae bacterium
ACAGAGTAGATCGTCGGCAGCGTCAGATGTGTATAAGAGACAGGAGTTAGAGAGAAATTTTGGCGAGGGGTTCAGCTAAGGTGGGCTTCCAGCCCTGTTGTGGCTTCTTGGAACCTTTCGCGGCAATCCTCACAAAGCTTTAGCAAAGATGTGCTTTTAGCGTAAATTTTCAAAATCCCAATTTGGGTGTTTTTCAACAGAATAGGCCGTAAGCTGTCATGCGACATTCGAAATTTGAAGTAGTGGTGCCTATGAAATGATAAAACCAATTATAAATCAACTTGAAATAAAACTACGTTATTGACGACCATCAGCTATTGAAATAGTAGGTAAATTCTCTGAGCGGGTATGGTGAAATGGTATCATAAGAGCCTTCCAAGCTTAAGGCGCGGGTTCGATTCCCGCTACCCGCTCCAGAGTTTTTCAGTATAAAATTACTTTGTATCCGTTAGCCAAGCTGCACCGCGAACGCCGCTGTCATCACCCCATTTATTTTTAACGAGTTTTGTGGCTATGTTGGTTTTTTTGCCTGTTGCGTTAAACACATATGCGCCCCATAGCTTGGGAACTTCGTGATAGATTTCGGCAATATTTGAAAGCCCCCCACCTAAGACGATAACATTGGGATCCAATAGATTTATTACGGTGGACAGGGCTTTTGCCAGATTTAGATAGAAGTCGTTAAATAGGCGAATTGCGGTGGGGTCACCTGCGGCCATTGCATCTGCGATTTGTTTTGCGGATTTATGCTTTCTGGTTTGTTCAAAATATTCTTGTGACAGGGCAGGGCCTGAAATGATTTTTTCGATGCAATCGGATTTACCACAATAACAAGGCCTGTGTTTGGCTTCAGCATCGTGAAAAGGAAACGGGTTATGGCCCCATTCACCCGCAAGACGGTTTGGCCCTGCCCATGGTTTGCCCATAACGGCAATGCCCCCACCAACACCTGTGCCAAGGATGACGCCAAACACCAGTGCATGGCCTTTGGCACTGCCGTCTGTCGCTTCTGATGTTGCAAAGCAATTTGCATCATTGGCGATTATAACGTTTCTTTGCAGGATAGTTTCCAGATCAGTTTTAAGTGTTTTACCAATTAATATCTGAGTGTTAGCGTTTTTAACGGTACTGTTATCTTGCTGTAAGGCACCCGGAATACCAACCCCGATTGTTTGTGCATCTAGGGCGGGTATTGCCTGTTGTGCATGGTTTACCAAAAGTTTGATGGTTTTAAGGATTTCAGCGTAATTGCTGGCAGGTGTTGGCAGGCGTTTATTGTAAACGGCCTGATTGTTTTGATCTAATACAACAACAGAGGTTTTTGTGCCGCCTAAATCAATACCCAGTTTGTATTTCATTGTTCTAATACCCCAACTGCTAACGTTTCTATCTTATCAAAACGAAGAGGAGGCGTATATTACATTTGGGAAAATTATGTGAAGACACGGCTAATTGCCCCGTCGTGCTGTTTTTGCTGACGGGGTTTATCATTTGTTTGGATATATATGTAATAAGAGGTGGGCCCACCCAACGTGATTTTATTAGCCGAACAAGGATTTTACCCTTGCACCTACGGTGTTTCGATTTCTTACCGAAACGCCATACTTACGCGTAATTTCGGTGGTTCTCGCATTTGACGCTGTCATACGCCCTTTGAAAACCCGTAACCACTTTTGCTAGCAGGGGTGTTATACACTTGTAAGGGTTTAGGGAGCGTTAGGGGGGCGTACGCTGCCTATTTTGATTTTATTGTGCCGTCCAGCCACCGTCTATGGTCATGTTACTGCCTGTGATGCCTTTGGCTGCATCCGAGCATAGGAAGGCAACTGTTGCGGCCACATCGTCAATGTCGACGAATTTTCGGGTCGGCTGGTTGGCCAGCATGACGGTTTGGATAACTGCGCCTTCGGATATACCGCGTGCTTTTGACGTAGCGGGAATTTGGGCTTCTACCAGTGGGGTTAATACATATCCGGGCGATACGGCGTTTACAGTGACGCCAAACTCGGCAACTTCCAGGGCTGCGGTTTTGGTTAGGCCTACTATGCCGTGTTTTGCCGCAACATAGGCAGATTTATAGGGCGATGCGACGATTGAATGGGCAGATGCCAGATTAATAATACGCCCCCAACCGCGTGATTTCATACCCGCAACAACAGCTTTTGTGGTGTGAAACGCAGAACTTAGGTTTATCGCAATTACCTGGTTCCATTTATCTGTTGGAAAATCTTCTATGGGTGACACATACTGAATGCCTGCATTGTTCATCATTATGTCAACGCCGCCAAGTTCGTTTTCGGCTAACCGCATCATGGTTTCGATCTGGGCGGGGTCAGACATATCGGCAGGTGAATAAATCGGCTTTTTACCAGACAGTTTTTCCAATTCCGTTAGCAAATCAGCAATTTCTGCATCTTCACCAAACCCGTTAATCATTACACGCGCACCTTCCGACGCCAATTTTAACGCAATCCCGCGCCCAATACCGCTGGTTGACCCTGTAATAACCGCGTTACGCCCTGCACTCATTATAATCTCCTTTTTGGTAATCTTACGTTTGTGTGAACAAAGGGGAAAGCCCCATTGCGTTTTCTTGTGAAAAGATGTAATTGAAACTCATTCGCATTTACCCATGTGATCGAATATCTCATTAGCATTTTGGAGACATTTCATGAGCTCGAATGAAAAAACCACAGACTTTGTAAGCCGACGCAATGTTTTGATGGCGGGCCTTGCCGCAGCGGGTGGCACGACAGCTTATGCGGGGGGTGCGCAGGTGCAAAGCGGGCAAGCGCAAGATACCGCAATGGCGCATATGGATACCCACGGCGGGATGATGACTGTTGGTACAGTCGATAATGAATCCAACGGATTTGATCCTGTGGCGATGTTGACGGATTGGGATACGGGCAAGGTTGAAACCATGGCAGATGGTCGCATATTGCGCACGTTTGAAATGACTGCGGAAGACAAGGAAATTGAGATTGCACCTGGTGTTTTTTTCCCTGCATGGACTTATAATGGCCGCGTACCTGGCCCCGCATTGCGGGCTACAGAAGGCGACCGTATTCGTGTGAAGTTTGTTAATAACGGATCACACCCGCATTCGGTGCATTTTCACGGCATTCACGCGGCCCGTATGGACGGGGTGCCTGGCACACCTGGGCTGATCGGGCCAGGTGAAGAGTTTACCTATGAGTTTGATGCAAAACCTTTTGGGTGCCATTTGTATCATTGCCACGCTTTGCCACTGCGCCGCCATATGGCAAAGGGCATGTACGGAGCTTTTGTGATTGATCCTGATCCTGACAAGCATCCAGAGCACGCCAATGTTGCGCGTTCGCGCCTGTATGGATCAGCTGAAAATGCGGGTTGGCAGGAAATGGTCATGGTGATGAATGCGTTTGATACCAATTTGGACGGTGAAAACGAGTTTTATGCCGCCAATACCGTGGCATTTGCTTATGCAAAGAATCCGATCAAGGTACTGAAAAGTAAACCTGTACGAATTTATCTGATTAACACGGTAGAGTTTGATCCGATTAATTCGTTCCATCTGCACGCCAATTTCTTTGATTATTATAATCAAGGCACAACCCTGACGCCAACCCTGAAAACCGTTGATATTATTACCCAATGTCAGGCTGAGCGTGGTATTTTAGAGTTCACCTTTGCAGAACACGAGCCAGGATTATACATGTTTCATGCGCATCAGGCGGAATTTACCGAACTGGGTTGGATGGCAAATTTTGATGTGGTGGAGGGGTAGGTTATGAATAAAGTGCAAACCCCGTATAGGTTTTTATGGCTTTTAATGCCGCTAACCCTGCTGGCCGCTGCTGTTGCGTGGATTGTTCTGGCTAATCCGTTGCAATCATTGGGAAGTGATGCGCCACCTGTTGAAAACCTGACATTCGAGCGGACTATTATTCAGGATGGCGGGGTGCGTTTACTGGTGCGGGCAGGTGGGTCTGAACCGATGCAGATTGCACAGGTACAAATTGATGCCGCATATTGGCAATTCACACAGGAACCTAGCGGACAAATTGCGCGTGGTTCTGCGGTTTGGCTGAATATTCCGTTTTCTTGGATGTTGGGCGAGGCCCATGTGGTAACAGTTGTCACTAATTCAGGCACAACATTTGAGCATGAGATTGCGGTGGTTATACCAAGCCCGCAGGGCACTGTGGCGCAATTAAACAATCAAGCCATAATCGGGTTGTTTGTTGGGGTGCTGCCGATAATATTTGGTTTGATGTTTTACCCTGTGTTGCGTGATGTCGGGCGCGGGGGGATGAATTTTCTGTTGGCACTGACTGTTGGGTTACTGGTGTTTTTGTTGATCGACACAGTTGAGGAATCGCTTGAACTGGCTTCAGAGGCAGCAGCGATTTTTCAAGGCCCAGTGATGGTGGTGCTTGTCGGGTTGGCCAGTTTTTTCACACTTATGGCAGTGGGTAGGCGGGTGGGTACGCCCTCTGGCTTGTCATTAGCGACGCTTATAGCACTTGGCATTGGTTTGCATAATTTCGGCGAGGGGCTGGCTATTGGGGCAGCTTTTGCGGCGGGTTCGGCGGGTCTAGGCACCTACCTGATTTTAGGCTTTACCTTGCATAATATTACCGAAGGGATTGGCATTGCGGCACCGATCCTAAAAAAACGCCCGCCCTTGTTGGCTTTTGCAGGGCTGACAATGCTTGCAGGTGGCCCTGCGGTTGTTGGTATGTGGCTTGGCAGCTTGGCTTTTTCCGCCCATTGGGCCGCTTTTGCGCTGGCTATAGGTGCGGGTGCTATTTTGCAAGTTGTGGTGCAGGTTAGTGCGTATCTGATGCGTAGCAATGAAGCGGGTACAGAAGTATTCTATACCCGCCCTGTTATCCTTGGCCTGACTGCAGGTGTTGCGTTTATGTATGCGACGGCAGCATTGGTGAAGATTTAAGGTCGCATCTTGGATGACCTAAATAATGAAATTCCACGTTTAATGTAATTAATTGCATAGCCTCTATTTTGGAGCTGTGAGTAGGGATGACTATGAGGCTATTATGGGGATAGATTTATCGATACACTTTTGGTATTGACCGTTGTATTCCACGAACATTCTTGAATTATTTTTGCTATTCTAGGAAGTTCCTCAATCTACTCAAAGCCAACGTTGGTTCCTCTTCTGGTATAAAATGCCCGCATGGCATCGGGGCGAAGCTGCAGTTGGGTGCCCAAGAGCTCCAGATTTCACGCATGTCAAAGTTTGTTCCCACGACACCTTTATCGCCCCACATCACCAAAGTTGGGCAGGTAATTTTTCGACCTGCCTCCCTATCATTGCGGTCATGGTTAATGTCCTGCGATAGGCCCGCGCGAAAACACTCGCACATTGCTACAATCCCATCTTCGCTGGCACCAGATGCTAGATACGCCTTAAAAACGTCAGGATCATAAGGCGTCACCTGTCCTGATAAACCAGTCAGGATTTGGCTGGTAACCGTCTCGGGGTTGCCTCTGAGCAAATCTTCAGGGATCGGATTGGGTTGGGTCAAAAAGAAGAAATAATAGTAATCCTGAGCAATCTTTGCCGTTGTATTTTCGTAAAAATCCAATATCGGCACAATGTCCATTACTGCAAGGCGTTCAATCTGGCCTGGATGATCCAAAGCCATGCGCCGAGCAACCCGTGCGCCGCGGTCATGACCAACTAGGCGAAAACTCTTGAAGCCAAGGGTTTCCATTACCTCCAGCTGTTCTCTTCCCGATATCCGCTTGGAATAGGCAATGTTTTCTGGCGTGTGACCAGGCTTGTGACTCTCACCACGGCCACGCAAATCTGTGAGAACAACAGTGTAGTCTTCAGCAAGAGCAGGCGCGATGTGATGCCAGCATAGATGTGTCTGAGGATCACCGTGCAACATTAACAACGGTGGGCCATTTCCGCCTACCAGAGCGAGGATTTCCCCATCTTTTCCTTGGATCGTACGTCGTTGGAAATTGGGGAATAACCTGTCGTCTAATTCTTTAAAGAGTGTCACTGAGCCATCCCCAATACTCGTTCAATTTTGTTTCATTTCGTTGATAATACGACCATTTTCCTATACGTTGTACAGTCAAAAAATCTGCGCGTTTCAGAAGCTCCAGATGACGACTGACCGTTGGTTGGCTCATCCCCAGCTTGCCCGTGATCAATGTAACGCAGACGCCTATACTGGCGGGGTCGCCAGTAACTTGATCGGCAAAATTTAACTCTGGCGTTTTAAGCCAATGAAGAATTTTCATGCGTGCGGCACTTGCCAAAGCTTTGGCTTGATCTTCGCGAATATCTGGTATGTTTGACGAATCCATATATAGCTAAATAACTATATGATAAATAATGTCAAACCCTAAGTGGTTTGTCTTTCGTATTTCGATTTGCAATTAAACGACAAATCGCTCATCCGTTGCCCAATGTAAAATCGGTCACTTTGGGCTTAAAGCCGATTTTCGACTGAGCATATTCTGGGTGCAAGGTTAACAAAATAATGGGGTTTCTATGCGCTTGGCGGGGCGCATTTCGCCCAATATTTCAATTTGCACTTCAAGGTCTGGTTTGATTTCCACAGTTGGAATAAACCCATAAGCGATTGATTTGCCAGCATAATGAGAAAATCCGCCTGATGTGCAGAACCCTATGACTTTGCCGTCCAGCCAGATAGGTTCGTATGCGTTTACGTCGGCGTCTTTTGCATCCACTTCAAAGGTGCAAAGTCTGCGTGCGGGCCCTGCATCGCGCTCGGCCAATGCCGCCACCTTACCGATGTAATCAACAGGTTTATCATATGCCATAAAGCGATCCATGCCAGTTTCTGCTGGCATATAATCCGGGCTGAATTCAGCATTCCAAGAGCCAAAGAACCGATCCAGGCGCAGTGACATCATCGCGCGCATCCCGAATGGTTTCATGTTGTAGGCGCGGCCCGTATGGGTCAGAATTTTGTAAAGCGCCAACTGATCTGCTGCATCAACATAAATTTCATACCCCAGATCACCCGTGTAGCTGACCCGTTGCACAAGTGCGTTCAAACGACCCAGTTGAACTTCGCGTGCATCAAGGAATTTGAACGCGTCATGGGTGACATCATCCAACGTGCAGGCGGATAAAACCTTGCGGGCATTGGGGCCTGCGATCTGAAAACCGATGCGGGATGTTGAGATGTTTTCTATGGTGATGTCATCGCCCTTGTGCTGTTCAAACCAGCGCATGTGGATGGCTTGCATCCCGAAGGATGCGGTAAGCAAAAATTCAGTTTCTGACATGCAGGTGACGGTGAAATCACCCAACATTTTGCCCTTGGGCGATAGCATCGGGGCTAATGATATGCGGCCCTGTTTGGGAATGCGGCCCGCCATGATGCGATCAAGCCAGCCGCGTGCATTGGCACCTGATATGCGGTATTTGCCGAAATTATGCACTTCGTTGATGCCAACCGATTTGCGCACGGCCATAACTTCGCGTGCTGTTGCATCAAACGCGTTAGAGCGGCGAAAGGTTGGGGTTTCATAATCGGCTTCATCTTGTGCTGCAAAGTAATTGGCAACTTCCATGCCATATTGCGCCCCAAAAACAGCCCCTTGTTCGGCCCATGTGTCATACATCGGTGTGGTGTTCCATTTGCGGGCCACGGGCAGTTCTTCGTTGGGGTAGGACACGGAAAAGCGGCGTTGATAGTTTTCCACCACTTTGGGTCGTGTGTATTCTGCGCTAATCCAGTTGCCAAAGCGTGCGACATCCATTGCATAAACATCGCGTTCAGCTTCGCCCTCGATCATCCATTGTGCCAAGGATAGGCCTACGCCGCCACCTTGGGAAAAACCTGCCATCACGCCGCAAGCTGACCAATAGTTGCGTAAACCCGGCACAGGGCCGACCAGCGGATTGCCGTCAGGTGCGAAGGTAAAAGGGCCGTTGATGATGGTTTTGATGCCTGCGCGTTGCAAGACAGGGAAACGGTTAAAAGCAAACTCTACGCTGTCTGAGATGCGATCAAGGTTGTTTTCCAACAGCTCATGGCCGAAATTGGCAGGCGTGCCGTCAACGGCCCACGGATCACAGCTTTGTTCATAAAAGCCGATGCAAATGCCGCGACCCTCTTGGCGCAGATAACTTTCGCCACCCGGGTCCATGACGTGGGGCAACTCATGATCGCGTTCATAAACTTCGGGGGTTTCTTCGGTGACAAGGTATTGGTGTTCCATCGGGTGCAACGGTAGGTAGACGCCTGCCATAGCCCCCAGTTCTCGTGCCCAAAGGCCGCCTGCGTTGACGATGTGTTCGGCGTGGATTGTGCCCAGCTTTGTGATCACATCCCATGTGCCGTCGGGACGTTGGTTGGTTTCAATTACAGGGTTGTGCAGCACAATTTCAGCCCCGCCCATACGTGCGGCTTTGGCGTAGGCGTGTGTGGTGCCTGACGGGTCAAGGTGGCCGTCTAGCGGGTCGTAAAGCCCGCCGATCACGCCTTCTACATTGGTGATGGGTGACAGTTTTTTAATCTCGTCAGGTGTGACGATTTCTGTGTCCAGCCCCATAAAGCGGTGTTTGGCGCGTTCGGCCAACATCATATCCATGCGCTCAGGTGTGTCGGCCAAGGTGACGCCACCAACATGGTGCAAGCCGCAAGACATACCTGTAAGCTCTTCTAATTCTTTATACAAACGGATGGTGTAGCCCTGTAATGCGGCCATATTGGTATCACCGTTCAGCGTGTGAAACCCGCCTGCCGCGTGCCAAGTGGAGCCTGATGTAAGTTCGGAACGTTCCACCAGCATCACATCTGACCAGCCTAGTTTGGTTAGATGGTAAAGCACAGAACAGCCAACAACGCCGCCCCCGATAACACAGACACGTGTGGTGGTTTTCATGTGGTGTTCCTTTTTACAAAATCGCTAACTAGCGGAAATACTTCCGCGTTCGCGGTAAGGTGTGGTTTCATATTGTGCGCGGTAACATTTTGAAAAATGCGATGGCGATGCAAATCCGCATGATAAAGCGACATTAATCACTGACATATCTGTTTGCATCAACAGGTTACGCGCTTTTTGCAATCGCAGTTCCATGTAATACCGTTTGGGTGAGCGGTTAAGGTAGCGACGAAACAGGCGTTCCAGTTGCCGCGTTGACATACCAACATCAGAGGCAAGGGTGGATGGTGAAATTGGCTCTTCGATGTTTTTTTCCATCATCTGAATGACTTTGGAAAGCTTTGGATGGCGCACCCCGATGCGGGTGGGTGTCGACAAGCGTGGCTCGTCATGTTCGGTGCGCATAGAGTTGTAAATCATTTGATCTGCAACCCAGTTTGTTAGATCGTGGCCGTAATCCTCGGAAATAATTTTAAGGATAAGATCGACAGAAGATGTACCACCTGCTGATGAAAAACGCGTTTTATCATATGTAAAAACGGATTTAGCCAGCTCAATGTCAGGAAATTCTTCTTCAAAGCTGTCATAATTTTCCCAATGGATTGTGCATCTTTTCCCGTTAAGCAGCCCCGCGCGGGCTAAAGCATAAGACCCAGTGCAAAGCCCGCCTACGTTTAGGCCTTTACGGGTTTCACGCCGCAACCAGTTCAAAACTGGCTTAGTCGTGTTTTCTTTAATATTCAAACCACCACAGACAAATATCACATCATTGCGGTTTAAGTTGGTTAATACGTCATCGACTTTCAGTTGAATGCCGCTTGAACTTATAGCGAATTCACCTGTTTCATTGACTAATGTCCATTTATAGAATGAGTTTTTATTGTATCGGTTTGCCATGCGAAGCGGCTCAATGGCGCTGGTAAAAGCGATCAAAGAAAACTGATTCAGCAATAAAAACACGAAGTTTTTAGTGGGAGCATCAGCATTTTTAATTTCGATGGGTGGCATTGCGGGTTTCTTTTGGGTTTGGCGAATCATTCGCCATGAAAGTCATTATGTTAGGTTGACCAAAAACTGTATTTATTAGCAAGCGTTTCTATTTGGTGGTGTAATACTAATTGTTTCAGTGAAGCGACTGAAAATGGTGCCTAGAAACCTGTAAAGTTTTGTTTTATGAGGTATGGTTCAAACTATTTACATGGAGATAGGCCAATGACCACGGCTTGGACAAAATCAGCTTGGCGTTCAAAAGAGCGCATTCAAATGCCAGATTACCTGGATGCTGCCAAATTGGCAGAGGTAGAGGCACGTTTGGGGCGTTATCCACCGCTGGTTTTTGCAGGCGAGGCACGTTCCCTAAGAGGGAAATTAGCAGCGGCATCACGCGGCGAGGCATTTTTGCTGCAAGGCGGTGATTGTGCTGAAAGCTTTGAGGAGTTTAGTGCCGACCTGATCCGTGACACCTATAAAGTGATGCTGCAAATGGCGGTTGTGCTGACATATGGTGCCAAGGTGCCTGTTGTGAAAATTGGCCGCGTTGCAGGCCAGTTTGCCAAACCGCGTTCAGCTGCGACTGAAACCATAGACGGTGTGGAACTGCCTAGCTACCGTGGCGATATTATCAATAAATTAGAATTCACCGCAGATGCACGCATTCCGAACCCTGACAATATGTTGCAAGCCTATACACAAGCAGCCGCATCATTGAATTTGCTGCGTGCGTTCAGTTCTGGTGGATATGCGGATATACATCATGTGCATGAATGGAACCTAGGCTTTGCAAATGCTGCGGGGGCGACTGACAAATACAAACGTTGGGCTGATCGCATTTCTGACAGTTTGGCCTTTATGAATGCGGCAGGGGTGAATTCTGAAAACACCAATGCGCTGCGTTCGGTTAATTTTTACACCAGTCACGAAGCATTGCTGTTGGAATATGAAGAAGCATTATGCCGTGTGGACAGCACAACAGGCCTAAATATCGCGGGTTCTGGCCACTTGATATGGATCGGGGATCGTACACGCCAACCTGATGGTGCGCATGTAGAGTTCTGCCGTGGTGTGCAAAATCCGATCGGTTGCAAATGCGGCCCAACAATGACGAAGGACGATTTGCTGCGTTTGATGGATAAACTTAACCCAGAGAATGAAGCTGGTCGTTTAACGTTGATTGCACGTTTTGGTGCTGGCAATGTTGGTGAACATTTGCCTAGACTTATCAAAGCGGTAGAGGATGAAGGGCGCAAAGTATTGTGGACTTGTGATCCAATGCACGGCAACACTATTAAGTCTTCAACTGGATATAAAACACGCCCGTTTGACAGCATTTTGCGCGAAGTTCGTGAGTTTTTTGCGATACATCAAGCCGAAGGTACAGTACCAGGTGGCGTGCATTTTGAAATGACAGGTAAAGATGTAACCGAATGTACAGGTGGTGTGCGCGCGGTTACGGATGAAGACCTTTCTAGCCGTTATCACACAGCGTGTGATCCGCGTTTGAACGCATCTCAGTCACTTGAATTGGCATTTTTGGTTGCAGAAGAGCTGGAAAATCGTTTGCAAAAGCAACGCAAAGTTAGCTAATTTATTTAACAATTCTTAGATGAGGCGGCCCTGATCGGGTCGCCTTTTTTATGTTCGGGCGAAAAGTTTTTTGATTTTCAGCCAGTTCCAAAACCAGTTGCGGCTTTATGGATTTTCCCGCGATGATGCGGGTTTTAGCCACTGATTGCACCTGAAACCGTGTTGGAAAGTTGGGATCAGCCGGATCGGTGGTTATGCAGCCCAACATACGGCAAACAACATCTGCCTCATCTGACATCGGCAAAAGAACCATTATGGCCGTTGGTGCTAACTGAAAATCAAGAATTTCGGGGGAAGCAAGGGCATGTTGTAAGGTTTGGTTAAAGTCGTTGCGATCTTCCAGCCGCACCATTGAATAGGCTGGCATCCCGCGCATCTCCATTCCCATACAATCGCATAGTTTGCTGCCAGCCAGACGAAAGCGGATATTATCTGGGCTATTGGCCTCTAGGATGAATGTGTAGTTTAGGGAATTGCGCAATTTACGCGGGTCATTATCAGAACGCCGTGGCACAAGACGGCCCCTGCGTAGGTCTTCCCAATAGGTTAAAACTTCTTCGGTAATACTATCTTTCATAAATGGCCTGTTTAAAAACATGGGAATAATTTTCCCGCCGACTTCATTTGATTTACGCATTCTATCTTACCGTTTCAGGAATTCACTAATTTTTAGTTGAAATGTTGAGAAATACGTTAAGGTTTGATAACGCTTTATTAACATTCACCCTAAAAGTGTTTTTGCATAAAATGATCTTAAAAGAGAGGCTAAATCTGCTAAATGGTTAATTCGATGACAGGCTTCGCGTCTTTGAGCGGCGAATATCAAGGTGTAAATTGGGTTTGGGAAATCCGTAGTGTTAATGGGCGTGGGTTAGATGTGCGTGCGCGGGTACCCGATGGATATGACGCAGTTGAGAAATTTATCAAAGCGGCAACGTCAAAAGTTTGCGCGCGCGGAACTGTAAATATAGGTTTACGCGTTAAACAAGGGGTCGAGGGCGGCACGCCTGTGTTGAACCTACCCAATCTGGATGCGGTTATTGAAGCGGTGAAAGCTACTGAAGAACGCGCAAACGATAAAGGATTATCATTGGCTGTGACCCGTGCCGCTGATCTGTTGTCCGTACGTGGCGTAATTGAAATGGCATTTGGTGAAGATGCGGCAAACGTTGCCTTGCTGGACGCGGTTAAAGATGATTTCAAAGCGGTGCTTGGCGAATTTATCACTGCACGCGCAGCTGAAGGCGCAAGTTTGCATGCGGTTTTATCTGAACAGGTCGATCAGATTGAAAACCTTACAAAGCAATCTGCCGACCTGATTGATGCACGCAAAAATAGGACAGAAGCCGTATTTCACGCCAATGTACAAAAAATTCTGGCAAATACTGAAAGTGTGGATGAAGCAAGGCTGGCCCAAGAATTGGCCATTCTTGCTGTGAAATCTGATGTGATGGAAGAACTGGATCGGCTGCGTGCGCATATTAGTGCTGCACGTAATTTATTGGCTACCGAGGGCCCGATAGGGCGTAAGTTTGATTTTCTGACCCAGGAATTTAACCGCGAAGCCAATACTTTATGTTCAAAATCGAACTATACAGAGTTGACGGAAGTAGGATTAGAGTTAAAAACCGTTATAGATCAAATGCGTGAACAAGTGCAAAATGTGGAGTAGATATGGCCGCTAAAACCCGCCGTGGATTGTTGATTATCCTGTCGTCACCTTCGGGTGCAGGCAAATCGACTTTGTCCCGTATGTTGTTGGAAGCAGACGATAGTTTGCGGTTTTCCGTTTCAGCTACAACGCGCCCTGTGCGCCCCGGCGAAATAGAAGGTGAAGATTATTATTTCAAGTCACCAGATGAATTTGAAGCGATGGTGGCAAATGGTGAAATGTTGGAACATGCAACTGTTTTTGGTCATATGTACGGCTCGCCGCGCGGGCCTGTGGAAGACGCAGTAAGCGTCGGGCGCGATATTTTGTTTGATGTTGATTGGCAAGGCGGCCAACAAATTCGCAGCTCTATCATGCAAAAAGATGTGGTTTCGATTTTTATTCTGCCCCCGTCGCTAAAAGAGCTGGAACGCCGACTGAACGCCCGCAATCAAGATAGTGCGGAAGTCGTGGCGGCACGCATGGCGCAATCGCGAAGTGAGATAAGCCATTGGGAAGCATATGATTATGTGCTGATTAATGACGATTTGAATGTGTGTTTTGAACGTCTGAAAACTGTGTTGAAAGCGGCCCATTTACGCCGTGATGCCCGCCCTGAATTGATGGAACATGTTAATAAACTGAATGCGGAATTTGAGGATATGTCATGAGCTTATATGCTTTAGACGGGGTTGCCCCCGTTGTACCTACAGGTGGTGATTTTTGGGTCGCTTCTAATGCACAAGTGATGGGGAATGTGACAATAGAAAGTGGCGTTGGCATCTGGTTTGGGGTCGTTTTGCGCGGTGATAATGATCCAATTTTAGTGGGTGAAGGAACTAATATTCAGGAAAATACAGTTATTCATACAGATCCGGGGTATCCTGTAAGTGTCGGAAAAAACTGCACAATCGGGCATAGTGCGATTGTACATGGTTGCACCATTGGTGATAACTCATTGATTGGTATGGGGGCTACTGTTTTGAACGGGGCTGTTATCGGTAATAATTGCCTTATCGGTGCGGGCGCATTGGTGACAGAGGGAAAGGTTATCCCAGATGGCACACTTGTTATGGGAATGCCTGCCAAAGCAATACGTACGCTGGATCAAGCAGCTATCAATGGGCTGACTTTATCTGCGCTGAAATATCAGGAAAATATGCGCCGTTTTCGCGACGGGCTGACTGAAGTTTAACACTACGATGGTGTGATCGTCATAACCACTTCTTGGGGTGTGTGGGTAAGGCATAATTTTATCTGCTGTATGTCCAGATGGGATTGCACCAGATTGAACTGGATATAGGATGGGCCGTTTTGTGGGTGAAACCTGTGTGCAGAAAAATCCCAATAATCATCTATACATAAATCTTGCCCTTTGATTTGTAGCTCTATGCCGCGCGTGGTTTGACTAACATGGAGCGACCCACCTAAGGGGTTGATTTTTTCGGCGCATAGCAGAAGTAAAAACAACAATTTTAAGGTGGTTTGTTCCAGCGGCTGTGTAATTGCCCAAACCAGTTTCAGGCGCGGATTGCTATAATATTCTGCAAGTATTTCGCGGGTATCCTCTGGGTTGGCTGCAGCATCACCAAAGGCTATTCTAAGGTATCTAATCTTGGCATTAGCATTTATGACGCTTTGTGCAATCAGGTCTAGTTCGGGGCTATGTGGCGTGTTAGCCATCTCTAGTAATTCAAGCCCGTTGCTGATGGCACCGATTGGGCTGATTAGATCATGGCAAATACGCGTGCTGATCGTGGCTGCAAGATCTGGTTGTTTTGTCAGCATAATTGGGGCCTTTCAGGTATGAGGATATGCAATGAATGATTTTTTGGTGCCGGGGGATTTAGTGCGCCATCCATTTGAAACAGACTGGGGGCTGGGGCAGGTGCAATCCGTGATAAATGGTAAAATTACGGTTAATTTTGAACAGGTTGGTAAGGTTGTCATCGATGGCTCTCGGATTGAATTGCGTCTGGTTATTGAAAAGACGTGAAATAAGTTAATTCGTGGTTAATATCATTATGCAACTATAAGTTGTTTAATTCAACAAACTTATCAAAGCATGTTTGCAAAACGGGGTGAAAACCCTTAAGACGCGGCAAAACTGAGCCGTGGTAATTTTATTTATGACCCAAATGAATGCAGATTTTTCAATTAAGCTGGCTGAAACTGCTGATGAAATTGCAGCAGCACAAAGGTTGCGATACCGTGTTTTTGTCGAAGAAATGGGGGCGCAAACGAATGCTTCTAATCAGGCATTCGGTCTGGAATCGGATGGATATGATGCCTATTTTGATCACCTGATCTTGCAAGATAACAATTTACCCCAAAACGATAATGTTGTTGGTGTTTACCGGCTTTTGCGCAGTGAAGCAGCTAAAACAGGGTTAGGATTTTATTCCGCCAGCGAATTCAAATTGGATAAAATAATCAACTGCGGGCGAAATGCCGTTGAACTGGGGCGGTCTTGTATTGATGCGCGTTACCGTGGCGGTACGGCGATGTATTTTTTGCTAAATGGCTTGGCGGAATACGTAGAGAAAAACAAAATAGAGATATTGTTTGGTGCGGCCTCATTCCACGGGACGGATATACAAACGGTGGCACATGGGTTGTCATATCTACATTATAATCATTTAGCGAAAAACGGGCTACAGGTGGCTGCATATGGCCCGAACGCCATTGCTATGGATATTTATGACGCTACAAAAATAGACAGGGTGACGGCCTTGATGCAAATTCCACCCTTGATCAAATCTTATCTACGATTGGGTGGGACTGTGGGAAAAGGGGCGTATGTGGATCATGCGTTTAACACCATTGATATATGTCTGGTAATGGATACGGCCCACATGGTGCAAAAATATAAAAATTTCTATCTGCGGGATACGGCTGCATGATTGGTTGGGATGCGCAGCATGAGGTAACGCTTGATCGCCCAACACCGTTGGGTTGGATATGGGTGATTGTGCGGTTTGTCCCCTGTGTTTTAACGATCATGACCTTGATGGTTCCCTTGGCATTGTTGCGCGTTGCGGGCTTTTGGCGTGCAGGGCAGCTTGTTGTGCGCCTAGCTTGCTGGATGTGTTTAAAGTTTCTTGGAATTCCATTGATTATCAAAGGTCTGCCGATGAAACACGCAGGTGTTGTAGTGGCAAATCATTCATCGTGGTTGGATATTTTAACGCTGAATGCGTGTCAAAAAGTATTCTTTGTGGCCAAGTCAGAGGTGCGCCAATGGCCTGCAATCGGGGCGATGGCGCGTGTTGTGGGGACAGTGTTTATCAATCGTAAGCGCGGCGATGCAAAGGTGCAGCATGATCTGTTTCTGGACCATACAAACAAGGGCCACAAACTGCTGTTTTTTCCCGAAGGCACCAGTACGGATGGCTGCCATGTGCTGCCGTTTCGCTCATCGTTATTTCAGGCGTTTTTTGCACCAGATTTGGCTGATTTGATGTGGGTGCAACCTGTAACAGTTCTGTATCATGCACCGTCAGGAAAGCGCGCGGATTATTATGGGTATTGGGGTGAAATGGGAATGCTGGATCATATGATCCATGTTTTATCGCACCTTAAACAGGGACATGTTGAAGTGGTTTTACACACCCCGTTGAAAATAGCGGACTTTTCTGATCGTAAAGCGTTGGCAAATGCCGCGTATGAAAGTGTGGCAGGCGGGATGCCGAACAGATTGCCGAATTAACTGATACGTTTGATATAGTCGCCAAGCATTGTATCAGGATTATCAGCGCCCCAAATTTCTGCACCCAGTCCGAAAAAATCAACCACAGGGGCTAATGTTGTGGCCATTTCTGGTGTTACATTGCCTTCGGCAACGACGGGTACTTCTACGGTTTCAGACCACCATTCAAACAGATCAAACGGGGCGGTTTTGCCGTCGCCCAGCGAGGATGCTACAACGGGGCCGAAAGAGATGTAATCGGCCCCGATTTCGCCTGCGGTCATACCTGCATGGCGCGACGCACCACAATAAGTGCCAACAATAGCGTCTGGGCCTAAAGCTTTGCGTACTTCGCGCACTTGGCGTGTGCTATCGGGTAAATGTACCCCGTCTAGCCCATGGGTTTCCACAAGGCGGTAATGGTTTTCTATCACCATGGCCACATCACGCGCGTGACAAATATCGCGCAAACTGTCAGCGGCAAGGCTTATATCGCGTTCATCTGTGCTGGCCAATGATAGGCGCAAGCAAGCTATTTCATGGATATCAAGAAGGCTTGCAAGTTGCGTGCTAAAGCTGGCCAGATCAAACGCGCTAGGTGTGATTAGATAAATCTGCGGGGTTTGTTGTTCTTCGATTTCTGACATGTCTTGCACCCTTGGTTTTGCAAGGGTTTAGCGGGGGTTGGGGGCTGCGTCTAGGGTAGGTTCGTGTTTTTTCTACCCCGATATGTCACCAAAAACACTGCAAGTAGAATAAGGACTAGTGCTACGATCATATTCGGGCTGATGGCTTCGTGTAAAAAGGCCACCCCGATAAGTGCCCCTGCGACAGGTACGACAAAATTGACTTGTGACATGCGGGCGGCACCAATTTTTGGTACAAGGTAGAAATAGATCAAGGTGGCAAGTGCAGTTGGAAACAGGCCTAGATAGATAGCCGCTAGCATTGATCTGTCTAACATTAGGTCGTTTTGCAACGGGGCCTCTGCGATGAATGCAGTGATGATAATAATTACCGTGCCGATCAACATTGACCCTGATGCCATCACTAGGGCTGGAAGTTTGGCGTATTTGCGGGCGAAAAGTGTGGTGAAAGCATAGCAAAGCGCGGCCCCAAAAACGGCAAGCTGACCTGTGACGTGCTGGCCCAACCCCTGCAGGGCATCTGGGCCTATCAAAACAATAAGGCCCAGAAAGCCGATTGTGATACCTGCAATAATCTTCGGGCTAAGAACCTCGTCTGGATGTATCAAAGGGGCAAGCAGAACAGTTACAACGGGGGCGATGCTCATTAATAGGGCGGCAAGGCCGCTGTTTATGTGAATTTCGCCATAACTGATAAGGGAAAACGGGATAATATTGCCCATCATGCCACTGACCAGAAGGATGCCCCATGATTGCAAATCAGTTGGTAGGGTGAGTGCGTATAGGCGCAAGACGATCAATAATAGGGATGTGCCGATTATCATGCGAATGGCCACAAGAGTTAGTGGTGGGATAGATTGGATGCCAAGCTTGATTGCAAGATAGGATGAGCTCCAGATCAGGGCGAGGGTGATCCATAATAGCATGTTTTTCATACACTCTTCCTTTCGGCTTGTTTGTGGGTATGTGATATGCTACTAAAAGTGTAGCATGCATTGTTGCTACTAAATTAGTAGCGTGGGAGTCAAGCCAAATGGTTCAAAAAAGTGACGAAGTTAAAATACCGCGTTTGGGTGATGTTGTGCGCGGCTCAAAAACCGGTCAGCCGATTATGGTGCTGTTCGATCTTATCGGACGGCGCTGGGCAATGGGAATATTGTGGAACTTAAGCGATCAGGATTGCACGTTTCGTGAATTGCAAACGCGCTGCGCTTCGCTGTCACCTACAGTGTTAAATACACGACTTAAGGAATTACGAGCGGCGGGATTGGTGGAGAAATCAACGGATGGATATGCACTGACGGATGCAGGGCGCGAACTGTATACCCACCTAGAACCGTTGGGAGAATGGGCTGGGAAATGGGCAAAAGAACTATAATATTCAAACGCTTATGCTAGGGGTAGCAAGGTGGGCTGAAGCCCACCCTACGATTTTTAATTCTTTAATATAGAGCGGCCTGCATAAATAGCAGATGCGCCCAACATTTCCTCAATGCGGATCAGTTGGTTGTATTTTGCCAGACGGTCAGAGCGTGAAAGTGAGCCAGTTTTGATTTGGCCGCAGTTGGTTGCAACTGCCAAGTCAGCAATCGTCGCGTCTTCGGTTTCACCAGAACGATGTGACATCACAGATGTGTACCCTGCACGGTGCGCCATTTCCACGGCTTCCAATGTTTCGGTCAGCGTGCCGATCTGGTTAACTTTCACAAGGATCGAATTGGCGCTGTCTTTGCTGATGCCTTTGGCAAGGCGTTCCGAATTGGTAACGAAAAGATCATCGCCAACCAGCTGGCATTTATCGCCGATCATGTCGGTAAGGGTTTCCCAACCCAACCAATCATCTTCGTCCATGCCATCCTCAATACTGAAGATCGGGTAATCTTCTACCAGTTGCGCCAGATACTTGGCGTTTTCATCAGATGTGCGTTTTTGGCCTTCGCCTTTGTAATCATAAACACCGTCCACGTAATACTCAGATGCGGCACAATCCAGTGCAAGATATACGTCTTCACCCGGTTTATAGCCTGCTTTTTCAATCGCTTGCATGATGAAGTCTAACGCGTCTGTTGTAGAGTTCAGGTTTGGTGCAAAACCACCTTCGTCACCGACACTTGTCGAATGACCTGCGTCAGACAGTTCCTTTTTCAGTGTGTGAAATATCTCAGCACCGATGCGGATAGCGTCGCTGATGTTTTCGGCGGCCACAGGTACCACCATAAATTCTTGAATGTCGATCGGGTTATCAGCGTGTTCACCACCGTTGATTATGTTCATCATCGGTACAGGTAATGTACGTGCCGATGTGCCGCCAACGTAACGGAAAAGCGGCTGACCTGCGCATTCAGCAGCGGCTTTGGCCACAGCCAATGAAACGCCTAAAATAGCGTTGGCCCCAAGACGGGCTTTGTTGGGCGTGCCGTCCAGCTCGCACATCATGCCGTCAATTTCGACCTGTTCCATCGCATCGGCACCCAATAGGGCATCGGCAATTTCACCGTTGACCGCATCAATCGCTTTTAAAACACCTTTGCCCATATAACGGGATTTGTCGCCGTCACGCAGTTCAACTGCTTCATGCGCACCTGTGGATGCACCTGACGGCACAGCCGCACGGCCCATTGCGCCGCTTTCAAGTGTTACGTCAACTTCAACCGTTGGATTGCCGCGACTGTCTAGAATTTCACGGGCGAAAATGTCAATAATAGTACTCATTTAATGTCGTCCTTTTTTAGTGGAACCCCGTAGAGTTCCAGCCGGTGGCCGCGCAGGGAATAACCCAATTTAGCGGCAATTTTTTCTTGTAATGCTTCGATTTCTTTGTCGACAAACTCGATCACCTCACCAGATTGAATATCGATCAAGTGGTCATGGTGATCTCGTTCGGCATCTTCATAACGCGCACGCCCGTCGCCAAATTCATGGCGATCCAAAATGCCGGCTTCTTCAAACAGTTTTACTGTGCGGTAAACTGTGGCCAGTGATATACCTGCATCAATGTTAGATGCGCGGGCATATAGCTCTTCTACATCCGGGTGATCGGTGCAGCCTTGTAAAACCTGTGCAATCACTCGGCGTTGTTCGGTCATGCGCAGGCCATTGGCCTCGCACCGCGCTATGATTGTGTCTTTGGTCATACCAATTCCTTAATATATCGCCCTTTTAACGGGTGATTATCGTGGTGCAAGCCCGTTAACGCTAAAGCTTACAACAAATCTGGTGATCGGCCCAGTCTGTTGGCCAAGGGGGCAATGGTTAAGCCCTGAATGATGATTGAGAATATTACCACACTATATGTGGCGGTCAGGATAATCGGTTTCCATTCACTGTCGGGCAAGGATAGGGCCAAGGCGACAGATATGCCGCCTTTTAGGCCGCCCCATGTCATGATCGGGATCACGTCTGATGTGAAAGTGCGAAAGGGTTTGAGTAATATAAGGGGTACTGTAACAGCGGCTGCACGCGCAGCCAGCGCCAGTATGATACAGAATATACCACCCCACAGGGCGTTTATGCTGAATGTGACCGCGAAAACCTCTATTCCTATAAGCAGGAACAGAATGGCGTTTAAAATTTCGTCAATTAATTCCCAAAATTTGTTCAGGTATAGGCGGGTTTGTTCTGACATGCCATGTTTCATACCTACATCACCAATAAACAGGCCTGCGACCACGGCCATGATCGGGCCGGACATATGCAAATAAACGGCTAGTTGGTAGCCGCCAAAGGCAAGGCCAAGGGATAGAAGCACTTCGAGCGAATAATCGTCGATGCGTTTCATGATCTGGAATACCAGATAGCCAAGGACGGCCCCCAATATACCGCCGCCTATGGCCTCTTGTATGAAAAGCTTTACAGCACCCATTGCCGTTTGCGCATGATGTTCACCTGATGGAAATGCAAGACCTGCAAGGATCAGGAACACAACATAGGCAACCCCGTCGTTAAACAGGCTTTCACCAGCGATCTTGGTTTCCAGTGATTTGCGAAGGTTAGCTTCGCGCAACACGCCCAAGACTGCCACAGGGTCTGTGGGGGTGATGATGGCACCAAACACTAGGGCCACGATTAGCGGGGCACCTGTCATCCAGCTAAAACCGTAGCCGACAATGGCGGTGGATATGGCGACCCCTAAGGTGGCCATCAAAAGTACGACCCATGCCTGTTGGCGCAGATCGGATAGCTTGACGTGCAATGCCCCTGCGAACAGCAACAGGCCTAGCATGCCTTCTAAAAGGGCTGCGGAAAACTCAATATCGCAGACTATTTCCTGGATCGTATCAGCTGCCCCCAATGAAGGGATCAGCGCATCAAACCCCATAACCCCAAGCGAGGCAAGCAAGGCCACGACGAGTATGCCGATTGCAGAGGGAAGCTTTAGAAACAGGTAGTTAATCGCGCCAAATGCACCCGCCAGCACAAGCAAGAGTGAGGCGATTTGTAGGATGTTCATAGATGCGTTCCCCGATTGATTTAAGGGTGTTTAGCATTTGATTGAGAAGGGGGGAAGCATACAGTTTGTAAGCGTGTTTATATGCTTGATGAAAATGACGATGTGTAGGGATTAAGTCATATTTGATAGAGGATGTGACTTAATTTCACTGGCCAACCCGCAAACTAATCTTGCCACTGTCTTTTCTGTGCCAGATGTACCAAGCAAGGAACTGAATTCTGCAAGCCTAGTATGAAAATCTGACCAGGTAATCCCAACCAACTTTATACGTTTACTGCAATTCATAAATCGTTCGTGATCAGAATTAACGTGTGACGCAATCTTTTTACTCATCGCACTAAATGCTTGGGTCGCCAGATAATCAGGGTCTTTTTAGGAGTCTCCAAAAGCTTTGATAAAGGTCCTCTTTGGATTGGAGTTGAAAATATAAAGAAGAGTCATTTCTTCTTTTGGGCCGCTAAATTCTTCTTCCTTCATGAAAAGTAGGAAATATTTTGCTAATTGGTCAAAGCTCGTTTTTGCATTGAACTTTAGCTCAACTGCTAATATGGCATCTTGGCCAACAAAAAAACCATCCTGTTGGGTAACATTCCCTCCCAAACTTAGTCTTTCGATTATTTCGCGCCCGATACTCGTAAAATCTTGTGGTGAATTAGTAATTATATACGGGTTGAAAATATCGTAAATCAACTTTCCGTCCAGAATCCCAAAAGTTAGATCAAAGATATGGTTTGTGATTTCTTCTTGCTGCTTTAGATTTTTCAAATTGTTTTTTGCATTTTCTGGGCGGCTATATAAGGCTCCTTTCATATTGACTAAGCTTTTGGGAATTGAAACCCGATCTCCATCAATTTCCCATTTGTTTCTGTTAATACTTTTGAGGCCCAAATATGCTGGATGCCAATATAATTGATCCAAGCAATCCCAATATTTATCTGTCCAACTCATGTGGCTCTCCAAATATGAATACAAAGTTTTATCTTACCCTGAAAAGACTAATATTTGAAATGGCCTATAATTTATGCGGTTTTTTGCAACGATTGATATTATTTGATATATTTCACCTCGAAAAAAAAGGGCACTCCGTTTCCAGAGTGCCCGACTACGACAAATAAAAAAAGGGGGGGGGAGAATTATTCGTCGAAGTTAACCTGTTCGGTCAGCTTCAAAGACGCACCGCGCAGTTTGGCGATTTCGATCAATGGTTTGGTGTCTGCGGTGAATGTGCCCCAGGCTGCGACCAGTGCAGATGGGTTTGTGCCGGGTTTGATCGGGTATTCACCGTTGGTTTCAGCATAAATTTCTTGTGCTGTGCCCGATGACAACCATTCCATTAATTTGATGGCACTGTCTTTGTTATGCGCGGCTTTGGTTAAGGCTACACCAGACAGGTTTACATGGGTGCCGCCGTCTTTAAATGTTGGGAAAACGATGCGCACACTGTCAGCCCATGCCACTTGATCGGGGTTTTCCAGCATTTTTTTCATATAATATGTGTTGCCGATGGAAATATCACATTCGCCCGCGAAAATCGCTTTGATTTGGGCGCGGTCATTGCCTGACGGTTTACGCGCAAGGTTGGCTTTCAAACCTATCAGCCATATTTTAGCACCTTCTTTGCCGTGATGTGCAATAACGGCAGAGGTCAGGGCAAGGTTATAGGCGTTGGTGCCAGAACGGATGCAGATGCGGCCTTTCCATTTTGGATCGGCTAGATCTTCATAGGTTGTTACTTCGCCGTCTTTGACGCGTGTGCGTGATGCGTAAACGATGCGGGCCCGTGATGTCAGGCCAAACCATTGGCCCTTGGGATCGCGGAATTGCGCAGGGATGTTGGCACTTAGGGTTTCAGATTGCACGGCTTGGGTGACGCCTGCCTCAACAATACCGTTTAGGCGGGAAATGTCCGTGGTCATTATCAGATCAGCAGGCGAACGTTTGCCTTCGGCCTTTAGTTTTTCAGCCATGCCCTTTTTCAGAAACGATACGTTTACCTTAATGCCTGTTTCAGATGTGAATGCGTCAAACAAAGGTTGCACCAGTTTGGGTTGGCGCGATGAATAAACGTTGACCTCATTAGCAAGTACTGGGGTAGTGGCCACAGTTAACAAAGCTGTGGTGATGAGTGTAGTTTTTATTAGTCCGAACATGGTAATCCTGTGGTTGCGATATAGGGCAAGTTAAACCTTAGTATTTTAGTCAGGTCAATAGGTGAGTAAAAAAATCAGGTATTTTTTTCATCCAGTTTAACCGCATCCCATAACGCATCCATTTCCACTAAATCAGATTGTTGCGGTGCCTTGCCTAAATCTGCAAGCTTGGCTTCTACGCCTTCAAAGCGGCGGGTGAATTTTGTGCTGGCTTTGCGCAGGGCTTCTTCGGGGTCTATATCCAAATGCCGTGCAAGATTTGCCATGACGAACATCAGGTCGCCAAATTCCTCTATTTGTTCGATATGTGATAGTTTTTTACGCGCTTCTACAAGCTCTGCACATTCTTCATTGATTTTGTCTAATACATCTAATGCAGATGGCCAGTCAAAACCCACGCGCGCGGCCCGTTTTTGTAACTTCACCGCACGGGTTAAAGCGGGCAGATTTATCGCTACACCGTCCAGTGTGCCCGCCTGTTTTACCGCTTTAGATGCGCGTTCGGCCGCCTTTATCTGCTCCCAATCCGCCACCTGTTGAGCCGCAGATTTATCGCGGTTGTCATCCCCGAAAACATGCGGGTGGCGGTGGATCATTTTATCGGCAATCTTCTTGGTAACACTATCGAAATCAAAGTGACCGTCTTCGCTTCCCATCTGTGTGTAGTAGACCACCTGTAATAGCAGATCGCCCAACTCACCTTCCAGCTCATTCATATCACCCTGTTCAATCGCCTCGGCCACCTCATAAGCTTCTTCAATGGTGTAGGGGGCGATAGATTTGAAATCTTGTTCTATGTCCCACGGACACCCAGTTTTTGGATCTCGCAAGCGGGCCATTATTTCTAACAGGCGTGGCAGGCCGCCATTTGGGTCTAGGCAAAGAGATTGGCTTTCATCAAATTTTGTCATTCTGGGCTTTTCTAATTTGGAATTGTCTGGCTAAGTGATTTTAAACATCAGGAGTACACAGCTTATGCCCGTTATCAACAGTATTGCGAATAATTTTAAAGAAATGGCCGAATGGCGTCAGCATATCCACGCCAACCCTGAACTGGGTTTTGACTGTCATGAAACGGCGAAGTTCGTGGTTGAGCGCCTAAAAGAGTTTGGCGTTGATGATATTTCCACAGGGTGGGCCAAATCGGGTGTTGTAGCGGTGATTAATGGCAAGGGTGAGGGCGGTACCATCGGTTTGCGTGCGGATATGGATGCGCTGCCGATGCCTGAAAAAACCGGGCTTGAATATGCATCAACAGTTGAGGGTAAGATGCATGCCTGCGGCCATGATGGGCATACAACGATGTTGTTGGGGGCGGCTAAATATCTGGCTGAAACCCGTAACTTTTCAGGCCGTGTTGTGTTGATGTTCCAACCTGCCGAAGAAGGTGGGGGTGGTGCTGAAGTGATGTGTGATGAAGGCGTGTTTGAAAAATACGGGATTTCGCAGGTGTTTGCGATTCATAACATGCCCGATCTGCCTGTGGGTGAATTTCAAACCCGCGCAGGGCCCGTGATGGCGTCTGTCGATGATTTTGAGATAGAAATTTCAGGTAAAGGGGGCCACGCTGCTCGCCCGCAATTATCAGTAGACCCGATTGTTGCGGCAACCGCGATGGTGCAGGCATTGCACACGATTGTAAGCCGCAATGTTGACCCGATTGAAAACGGTGTGATTTCAATTACGCAAATCCATGCGGGTACGGCGTATAATGTGATCCCAGAAACTGCGAAAATCATGGGTACAATCCGCAGTTTTGAGCCCGCGATCAAAGCGATTATGCAAAAACGGTTGATTACTGTGATGGAAAATATCTCGGCGGCTTTTGATACTACGGCAGAACTGACCTATCATGACGGCTATCCCGCAACGGTTAATAATGCAGAAAAAGCCGCATTTGCGGTTAAGGTCGCGGCAAGTATTGTGGGTGAAGATAATGTCAGCGATCAGGCGGCGCGGCGCATGGGGGCCGAGGATTTTTCGTTTATGTTGAATAAAGTGCCAGGGGCATATGTGTTTGTCGGCAATGGCGATAGTGCGGCATTGCACCACCAAAGTTATAACTTCAACGATGAATCCGCCCCGATTGGTGCATCATATTTGGCAAAGATTGTTGAAACGGCGCAGCCTGTTTAAAGGTATCTGGGTTAGGCTGATAAAAAGAACGCTTACTTGCACTTTTTCCGCAGCCTGTTATCGATGCAATTCTGTAGAGTGAAAGACTGACAATGAGAAGATCAAGCCCTTCGGCGAATGATTTAGAAGACCGCGAGAAATCCAAAACTGTTGGGCCTTTGCGCGGGCTTGCACCTTTTTTGAAGCCTTACAAGATATTGATAGTTCTTGCATTACTAGCCTTGGTCACCACCTCTAGTCTGTCATTGATTTTACCCCTTGCGGTTCGCCGTGTGGTGGATGGATTTTCAGCAGATCAAGCCAGCCAATTAGATCAGTATTTTGGGGCGGCAATCGGCATTGCGGCTTTACTGGCAATAGGCACTGGGCTTCGGTATTATTTTATTACACGCCTAGGCGAACGTGTGGTCGCAGATATAAGAGTTTCTATTTATAACAAGATGATAGGAATGAGCCCACAATTTTTTGAACGTGTTATGACGGGTGAAGTATTATCGCGGATCACCACGGATACCACATTGATATTATCGGTAATCGGCAGTTCTGTCTCTATTGCGTTGCGCAATGTTTTGATCTTCTTTGGCGGTATGGTTTTGATGTTACTGACATCGGTTAAACTGACCAGTTTGGTGTTGTTACTTGTGCCTGTGGTCATTGCACCAATCCTGATTTTGGGCCGCCGTGTGCGCAATTTAAGCCGTGAAAACCAAGACAAGATTGCGCAAAGTTCTGGCAACGCCTCGGAAACCTTGCTTGCGATCCAAACGGTGCAGGCTTTTACCCATGAAGGGCCAAGCCGTAAACGTTTTTCAGTTTTGACTGAGCAAGCTTATGATGCGGCACGGGAACGCATTACTGTGCGTTCTATCATGACTGTGATCGTGATATTTATGGTCTTTAGCGGTGTGCTAGCGGTGTTGTGGATGGGTGCGCGTGATGTGCGTGCAGAACTTATGTCGCCAGGCGCTTTGGTGCAGTTTGTGATCTATGCTATTTTGGTTGGTGGGGCTGTAGCTGCACTATCAGAAATCTGGGGCGAGCTACAACGTGCAGCGGGTGCAACAGAACGACTTGTTGAATTGATTAATGCAACGGATAATGTGGATGATCCAAAGCAGCCTAAATTGCTTACGCAACCTATTCGGGGTGAATTGGCCTTCAAAGACCTGAATTTTAATTATCCATCACGCCCAGACATTCCTGCACTCGACGCCTTAAATATGACGATTAAAGCAGGTGAAACTGTTGCATTGGTTGGCCCGTCTGGTGCGGGTAAATCTACCGTGTTTCAGATGGTTTTACGATTTTTCGACCCTGTATCGGGTGCGGTTTTGTTTGATGGGGTTGATATTAAAGAAATTAACCGCGAAGCTTTTCGCCAACAAATGGCATATGTGCCGCAAGACCCTGTTATATTTGCGACATCTGCTATGGAAAATATCCGTTTTGGCCGACCATCTGCATCAGATGATGAAGTTGTTGAGGCTGCAAAGGCTGCCGCTGCTCATGAGTTTCTGACAAAACTACCAGAAGGGTATGATAGTTTTGTAGGTGAGCGCGGGGTGATGTTATCGGGCGGGCAAAGGCAACGCATTGCGATTGCACGGGCTATTTTGCGCGATGCACCTGTTTTGCTTTTGGATGAAGCAACCTCTGCATTAGATGCGGAAAGTGAACAAGCCGTGCAAAAAGCGGTGGAGGTTCTGTCGAAAGACCGGACCACTTTGATTGTGGCGCATCGTTTGGCGACAGTGAAGCAGGCTAACCGTATCATTGTAATGGATGATGGTAAAATTGTTGCCCAAGGCACGCATAACGAACTGGTAAAACAAGGCGGTTTGTATGCACGGCTGGCAAAACTGCAATTTACCCAATAGGCGGTTTTGCATATTCCGCTTTAAGTTTAGTGCAAAATGAGTGAAAGGGCGGGTTTTCCGACTTTTTTTACGTTTAGACGTATCGTAATTCTTGCGTGATCGCTATTTTATATGCACTCTGTACGGATGTTGGCGTAAGGGAGCGCCATCATTTGGGAGGATATAATGACATATAATTTTGCAACACTTGCAGATATTAAAGCTATTGAAAAAGAAATGCCGGTTGAAGAACGTTGGACTGCGGAAACTGTTTACGAACAGCTTTGCGATACCCGCGATGCAAATCCAAATAAACCAGCAGTAAGTTTTCAGTTGAAATCTGGGCCAAAAGATAAGGCCGTAACGCTTAACTGGACGGATCTGACCAAGAAGGTCACACAATGCGCCAACCTGTTTCGCTCACTGGGCGTTGGTAAAAATGATGTTGTTGCATATCTTCTGCCAACCAGCCACGAGACGCTGATTACATTGATGGGCGGGATGACCGCTGGTATTGTGGCACCGATTAACCCAACGCTAGAGCCTGAGCAAATCTCTGATTTGTTGCGTGATGCCAAGGCTAAGGTGTTGGTTACAATAAAAGCATTTCCAAAAACCGAAGTGGCGCAACTGGCAGCTGCCGCAGTGGCCTTGACCCCCTCGGTTGAAACCGTGATCGAAATAGATTTGTTACCACATCTTTCACCACCCCTTAGCTGGATTGTGCCGCTTATCCGTCCGAAAAACCCTGTGACCCATAATGCGAAAATTATCGACTTTAATGAGGCCCTAGCGGCACAGCGCGATGATGTGTTGGAATTTGCCGAAACCGGTGATCGGTTTTGTGCGCATTTCCATACTGGTGGAACAACGGGTATGCCCAAGATCGTGCAACACAGACATTCAGGTGTTTTATATAACGGCTGGATCGGTTCGGCATTATTGTATTCGGCGGATGACGTTGTGATTTGCCCATTGCCTTTGTTCCATGTTTTGGCGGCTTATCCGATTTGGGCAGGGTGCCTGTCATCGGGCGCGCATATGGTTTTGCCAACCCCTGCGGGCTATCGCGGCGAAGGCGTTTTTGACAATCTGTGGAAACTGATTGAACGTTGGGGCGGCACTTTCATTGTTACTGTGCCTACGGCTGCGGCTGCATTGATGCAACGTACTGTGGATGCGGATATATCAACTTTGAAAGCGGCTTTTAGCGGCTCGGCGCCTTTGCCAGTAGAACTGTTCAAGCGGTTTCAAGCAGCAACTGGTGTTGAAATAATCGAAGGTTACGGCATGTCAGAGGCAACCTGCCTTGTATCTGCCAACCCAACGCAAGGCCTGCGTAAAGTCGGCTCTGTTGGTTTTCCACTACCTTACACGGATGTGAAAATCTTTGATTGCGACGATGCAGGTAAAGTTTTGCATGAAATGAAGACTGATGAGATCGGTGAAATTTGTGTCTCGAACTTTGGTGTGGTTGCAGGTGCAACTTATACCGACAAAGACAAAAACAAAGGTCTGTATGCAAAAGATAAATACCTGCGTACGGGTGATTTGGGCCGGATTGATAAAGACGGCTACTTATGGATCACGGGACGTGCCAAAGATCTGATTATTCGCGGCGGTCACAACATCGACCCTGCTATGATCGAAGAGGCATTGGCAGGCCATGACCAAGTTGCGTTTGCTGGTGCCATTGGCCAGCCAGATGCGAAAGCAGGCGAGCTGCCTTGTGTTTATGTAGAACTGATTGATGGGGCGACTGTGGACAAGGCTGAATTGATGGCCTTTGCTAAAGAGCATGTGCATGAACGTGCAGCCGTACCAAAATATATGGAAATAATGAGCGAGTTGCCAAAAACAGCTGTTGGGAAAATTTTCAAACCCGCTTTGCGTAAATCTGCAATTACCCGCATTTATAATGCAGCCCTTAAGGACGCAGAGCTGGATGTGACTGTTGTGAGTGTCGTTGAAAGCAAAAAGCGCGGGCTGGTAGCTCAGCTGACCAGAGGTGATGACCGTATTTCTGACAAGACAGTTACCAAAGTCCTAGGTGGCTTTATCAACCCGTGGGAATGGGCTGAGTAGATTTAGATCAGGCAAACTGCCAGATTACACCATTTAGCTGTCCCGAAAGGGGCAGCATTTTTATGTGTTTTGACCTGCAAATTGCGCTTGCATTTGATCACGCGCATCATCGGTAATTTTTGCAAACATTACGTCTGGTACTGTGAACGCATGACCTGCTGGCAAGCTATCCAGTGCTTTGGCAACATCGGTTGGCCAAACGGCTTTTGTGTTCATCGCTTCCAGCATATCGGCGGCAGCATCGGGGATAAACGGTTCTGACAGGCTGGCATATAGCGGGATTAAGTTCAGTGCGAAACGCACGATTGCAGCGGCTGCATCAGGGTCTGTTTTAAACAAGGCCCAAGGTGCTGCATTTTGCAGGTATTCGTTTCCTGCCGCCCATATTGCACGCAATTCAGATGTGGCCTTGCGAATTTCTATCGCTTCCAGATGCGCTTCATACGCTTTCAGGCGTTTGGTTATTTCTGCAATCACGGCTGCTTCAGCTGCACCATATTCACCGCCCGCAGGTACTTCTTCACCGAATTTAGCGCGGCAAAACTTGGTGATACGTGATACGAAATTACCCAGCACATCGGCCAGATCTTTGTTTACGGTGGCTTGGAAGTTTTCCCAAGTAAACTCACTATCCGAGCTTTCAGGTACGTGTGTTAACAGCCACCAGCGCCAATAATCAGAAGGTAGAATATCCAGCGCTTGGTTCATAAACACCCCGCGCCCTTTGGATGTGGAAAACTGCCCGCCATCGTAATTCAGGTAGTTAAACGATTTGATGTAATCAACCAGTTTCCACGGCTCACCTGATCCCATGATGGTGCAGGGGAATGAAAGCGTGTGAAACGGCACGTTATCCTTGCCCATGAACTGGACGTATTTTACATCTTCCGCACCCTTATCGGTACGCCACCAGCGTTCCCAAGCAGATGCATCCAATCCATTGGCTTCGGCCCATTCAGCCGTAGCCGCGATATATTCAATGGGCGCGTCAAACCAGACGTAGAAAACTTTGCCTTCCATGCCTTCCCAATCTTGATCGCCGCGCTTGACGGGGATGCCCCAGTCCAGATCGCGGGTGATACCACGGTCACGTAGACCGTCACCGTCATGCAACCACTTTTTGGCAATGGATGTGGTCAGGATTGGCCAGTCTTTTTTGCTGTTTATCCACGCATCCAGTGTATCGCGCATACCCGCTTGCTTCAGATAAAGGTGTTTGGTTTCACGCACTTCCAGATCTGTAGAGCCAGAAATGGCCGAACGTGGATTGATAAGATCGGTTGGGTTTAGCTGCTTGGTGCAGTTTTCACACTGATCGCCGCGCGCGCTGTCATAGCCACAATTCGGGCATTCACCTTCGATATAACGATCAGGCAGATAACGGCCATCTGTGTTGGAATAAACCTGCTTTTCGCTAACCTCTTCGATCAACCCGTTTTCGGCAAGTTTACCCGCCAAGTGTTGGGTCAACGCATGGTTCTGCGGGCTGGATGAACGGCCAAAGTAATCAAATGATAGGCCGAAACCTTTGGCCAGATTTGCCTGTACCTCGTGCATTTCAGCGCAAAATTCGGCTACGTCTTGCCCAGTTTTGGCTGCCGCTAATTCCGCTGGTGTGCCGTGTTCATCGGTTGCACAGATAAACATCACTTCGCGGCCCATAGCGCGGTTGAAGCGCGCATAGACATCAGACGGCAACTGGCTGCCAACTAGGTTGCCTAAGTGTTTGATGCCGTTGATATAGGGCAGGGCGGAAGTGATTAAGATACGTGTCATGTTCAAGCCGAATGTTGGTTACAGTTTCGATGTAACCCAACCTTGCACCCACGGCTAGTCTAGTTTTTTACGTTTCAGTAATTTACCAATTGTGAATGATGTGCGTGGTGTGTAGCTGTACTTGGTTTTGGTATCCGAGGTAGGGCGTACACGCATGCGCATTAAGCCGTAGATTGCCAACCCTATGTGGGCGACCATAATATAGCTAAACAAGGCCGATGGCCCGAAATTCTCAATTAAAACAGAGGCGATCACAGGGCTAAAAATAGCGCCAATACCATATAAGAACATCAAAGATGCGTTTAATTCAACACGATCTTTTGCAGAGACAAAATCATTCGCGTGGGCAATGGATACTGAAAAAATAGGATATGTGAGGGCGCCAAAAATGAATGCCATGATATAGATTGTATTGGGATCATTCGGATTTAGCCATGCCATGCTAAAGCAGATTGCAATGCTTGCGATGGATAGCCACAACAAAACCCAGCGGCGGTCGTATTTATCGGCTAGCCAACCTGTGGGTATTTGCGTGACGGCACCCCCGATTAAAACAGTCGCTAGAAATTGGCCAGTTTGTGATGCATTCAGCCCCACGTCTTGGGCATAAATCGGCCCTGCCATACGAAATGACGATGAACTGACACCTGCAACAATAACGCCCGCAACCCCTAAGGGTGATGTTATGGCGGTACGGATCGGATGCAGGCGTGGTCTTGCTGGGGCCTCTGGTTGTTTTGATGTGGTGAGTGTTAACGGCAAGATGCAGGCACAGGCAAGAATTGCCAGAATGTTATAGGATACATAGGCTGCAGGCTCTAGAAACCCGATCATCAACTGGGCGACCGATGAAGCCCCAATATCAACCACACGGTAAACGCCCATGACGCGGCCCCGATTTTGGTTGGTAAGTTTGGCCTGAAACCACGCTTCAATCACGGTATAGCAACCTGCAACACACATGCCTGATAAGATACGTAAGAAAATCCAGAAAACCGCATCAATATACATTGGGTGTGCAATGGCCCCGATCGTGCCCATTGCCGCAAACACCGCAAATGTTCGCGAATGCCCAATCGTGCCGATCAGGCGCGGGGCCCACCAACAACCGATGAAAAAGCCAAAGAAATGGGAAGACCCTAATAGGCCAAGCTGGGTTCTGGAAAAACCTTCTTGTGTGCCTGACAGCACATCAAGCGGTGAAATTGCACCTGCACTTAGTTGCAGTAGAGCTACAGAAAGCATTAGAGCGGCAAAGGAAATTATCAGGCGCATTATTTAGCCGTTGTTGTTTCAATTCAGATATAACCGTCATGTTTTATCATGGCAGGTCTGTTTTCGACGTGGTGATGTCGAAGTTGTGCTATGACTTATTAATCATGCGGCGCAGCGTGTCATCTTTTTTAATGAAATGCCGATAGAGAGCCGCTAAAAGATGCAAGATAGACAAAGCGACCAGTGTTGTGGCGGATATTTCATGTAAGGTGAAAAGTAATTCTTCAAATGCCGCGTCTTCTGGGAAAATGGCTGGGATCAGGAAGGTGCCAAAGAAACGAATTTCAAACCCAGTGGCAGAACTGGCAAGCCACCCCAGTAAAGGGGTAATAAGCATTAGAACATAAAGGCTTACATGCACCGTATGTGCGATTATAATTTGTATCTTTGGTGTTGAATTATATTCAATGAGTTTTGGGGGCAGTGAGATTACACGCCAAGCCATTCGAATAAAGATTAGCCCCAACAGCAAAATACCAACGGATTTGTGCCAGCCGTAAAGATGGATAGTGTCCAAAGAGGGCTTCATATCGGCGATATTTTTGCCAAATAAGAACATCCCCCACAAGGCAAATGCCATGATCCAATGCAATAACCGTGAAATTATACCGTAAGACGTAGCTGTGTTGCGCAAGTTCATTTTATTTACTCTTAATTCGTGCATCAATCGTAATAGCTAAAATATCACTTACATAGCTAGGGTAACCACTTGCCCCAAAATCATGGCGGTTAATATCGCCTGTAATGCGTATGCGAAGATCATCCCGTTCAGAGGCTTTTGTGCCGGGGTCGCGCAGCAACTGGGCCATTAAGGTTAAGGGCTTGGTGATACCGCGCACTGTTACCATGCCTTTGATAACCGCTTTTGCACCGTCGGCTTTGACCGACTGTGATACAAATTCTATCGTTGGGTATTTATTAGCGTGCAGAATTTTCTTTGACCGCACTGCTTGCGTGGCAAAGAGAAACCCGGCTTTGGTGGTTTGTGTATTTAAAGTCACCTCAACTTGGCTGTTGGATGCTTTATCAAAGTCGATGGAAATAACAGAGCTGTAATCAGGAAACTGCCCTTGGATTGTATCAGGGCCAAATTGGTAGGTGAAGCCAATATCTGATCTGTCCGTCACAATGTCGTAATCAATGGCTTCGGCAAAAGCGAATTGGGCGAATGAGAGTAGTAGATATGTAGATATGACAATTAAACGCATAAGGGTGATCCTTTCGAGGGTCTTACCCTATGTCAACACACAAGCCCGCTAGTTTATTCGACATTATTTTTCAAAAGCTTCTGGTTGGGCTTCGTGCGCCATATGATCCAGAACCGCATTCACAAAGCTTGCTTCGCGTCCTTCGGGGAAAAATGCTTTGGCGACATCAACAAATTCGCTAATCGAAACCTTTGGTGGAGTTTTGCCTGTAATAAGTTCGGCACCCGCTGCACGAAACAAAGCGCGCAAGGTTGAATCGATGCGATCAATCGGCCATTTTGCAACCAGTGCACGGTCGGTCATTTGGTCAATTCTTGCCTGATTATTCACAGCTTCAAAAAGCAAAGTTTCAAACAGGTTGACGTTGCCTGGGACAAATTCACCCTCTTCGATTTCAGCCCCAAACCGGTGGTCGATGAATTGTTCACGCACTTCTTCTAATGTGACATCGCCTGCTTCCATTTGGAATAGGGCTTGTACCGCATAAAGTCGCGCGGCCGATTTCATTTGTCTTCTATCAGGCTTGGTCATGCCGTTTTATTACCATCTGTTTTGTTTGCTATAATGATATTCTCGGAGGCGGGTTTAAAACCGATCCCTTTTGAGGGCTTATTGAAGCGAATGCTCAGGGCAATCAAGTGCAAAGCGGCCTCTGCGGCACCGCCACCTTTGTTTTGTCCCTTATGATCCGCGCGAATGTCTGCTTGATCGTTGTTTTCTACGGTCAAGATGCCGTTACCAATGCACAAGCCCTGTAACCCTAGTTCTGCCAACCCACGAGAACTGTCATTACAAACGGTTTCATAATGTGTGGTTTCGCCTCGAATGATACAGCCTAAGGCTACATAACCCTGGTATTTATTGTTATTACAGGCCAAGCGAATGGCAATGGGAACTTCCAACGCACCTGGCACTTCGGCCACATCATACGTCGCACCAGATGCAGTGATAGCAGTTTTTGCACCTGCCAACAGATTAGCTGCAATGTCTTTGTAATAGGGCGAAATAACGATCAAAAGATGCGGTGGGTTTTGCGTGAAAACCGGTGCTGGTAACGTGTGATGGCTTTCAGATTGTGCCATTGAACTAATCCTTTGAAATCGGCTGGGTGCCAACTATTTCCAGTTGGTAGGCATCTAGGCCGATGAATTTGGGTAAAGGGGTATCTGTTAACAGAATGATCTTGGTCAAGCCAAGCGTAGACATGATCTGTGCGCCTAAACCTGTATGGCGCAAAGTGCGCGGTTGGGTTTCACCTTGTACTGGTAGTTTTTCATCAAGATCACGAAACAACACCACAACACCGCGTCCCTGACTTGCAATATGTTCCATAGCATTTGACAGCTTATCTGTACGACCGGGGCCAAAGCCCAATGTATCTTCAAACAGGTTTTGCGCATGTGTGCGCACCAAAACTGGTTCTGATGTGGTTATATCACCTTTGATTAAAACCACATGTTCAACACCTTCAGTTTGGTCGGTGAATGTTCGCATTTGCCAATCGCCACCAAATTCAGAGTTTACTTGGCGGCTATCAGTTTCGCGCACCAGATTATCATAGCGCAAACGATAGGCGATAAGATCGGAAATAGTTCCAATTTTCAGGTTATGTTTTTGCGCAAATGCAATCAGATCAGGCAGTCGGGCCATTGTGCCGTCATCATTCATGATCTCGCAGATCACCCCTGATGGGTTCAACCCGGCAAGGCGTGACACATCCACCGCCGCCTCGGTATGGCCTGCACGCACCAAAACGCCGCCATTTTTGGCGCGTAATGGAAATACATGGCCAGGTGTTGCAATATCCGCCTCGGTGGTATTTGCGTCGATTGCTACGGCCACAGTGCGGGCGCGGTCATGGGCGGAAATACCGGTGGTTACACCTTCGCGGGCTTCGATAGATACGGTAAACGGGGTTTCATGACGTGATGAGTTTGATACAGACATCATCGGCAGGCCAAGGGCATCAAGACGTTCATTGGTCATGGTCAAACAGATCAATCCACGCCCATGCGTGGCCATGAAATTCACCGCTTCTGGGGTTGCCATTTGGGCAGGGATCACCAGATCGCCCTCATTTTCACGGTCTTCGTGGTCAACCAGAATAAACATCCGCCCGTTGCGTGCATCGTCTATAATATCTTCAGTAGAAGAAATTGCACCGCTGAAATTTGTGTTTTTCATGTGCTTTCCTGCATTTCGTTTAGACGTGCTACGTAGCGGGCCAATGTATCTATTTCCAAGTTTATAGGGTCACCTACAACCAAATCACCCCATGTGGTTTCAGATTTGGTATGGGGGATAAAATTGATATCAAAATGGGGCCCATCCACCCCGTTAACCGTCAGTGATGTACCGTTAAGGGCAACCGAGCCTTTGGGGGCAATGAACTTGGCCAACTCAAGTGGCGCTTCAAAGGTAACGCGGGTGCTATCACCTTCGTCTTTTATGGATGTAACATGTGCTACCCCGTCCACGTGGCCTGCAACAATATGGCCGCCCAATTCGTCGCCAACTTTCAAAGCGCGTTCCAGATTTATCTTTGCACCAACCTGCCATTTAGCGCCTATATTGGTTTTTGATGTGGTTTCGGCTGAAATTTCAACGTCAAACCAGTTTTGTCCCTGATCCGCGCCTTTTTCAACAACCGTTAAACATACGCCGCTACAGGCAATCGATGCACCCAGATCAAAACTGTTATGATCGTATTTTGTGTTGATACGCGCACGCAAATCACCGCGTTGCTCTAATGCAGCTACAGTGCCAATGTCTGTGATGATCCCAGTAAACATAGTTTATCCTTACGAAGCAGATATAGGAATTAGTCTTTCATGTGGGTAACGGCAAGGCAAGATGAAGTCAATTATTGCCTATTACGCAAAAATACCGATTTTTATGCTCACAAGACTGATTTTCTTAACATTTTTATAAATGTCGACTATGCCTGAAGCATGTGAATATATATGCTGATCGATAAGATGCGTTGACTGTAGGGTGATGATGACAAAAACCAAAAGCCAAGAACGAAAGTTTTTGTTTTTACAAGGCCCGCACGGGCCTTTTCAGTATGGGCTTGCAAAACAAATCGCAAAGCGCGGCATACCTGTTCATAAGATTTGTTTTAATGCAGGTGACGTGTTTTTTTGGCGAGATCAAACAACACGTTCTGATTTTACGGGAAAAATAGAAGACTGGCCCAAACATATCGAAACAATACTGAAACAGGGATATACGGATATAGTCATTTATGGGGATAACCGTCCTGTACATATTGTTGCAATAGAGTGTGCTAAAAGAATTGGGATAACGGTTCATTTTCTGGAAGAAGGCTATTTGCGCCCTTATTGGGCAACATATGAACGTGAAGGCATTAATGGCGACTCGTATTTGGGGCAGGTCAGCATCAAGCAAATGCGGGCCGAGCTGGAAGGTGTGAACATGCAACAACCCTCTGCCCCTGTGCGCTGGGGGGATATGCGTCAGCATATTTTATTGGGTGCCGTATATCATTGGCATGTGATGTTTCGGAATACGGACTTTCCAAATTATACTGCACACAGGGATAATTCTGTACGCAGTGAATTCAGACTGCACTTTCGAAAATTGATTAACCGTATCCCCCATGCTTTAAAACGCCGCTTTGCCACTAAAAAACTTGTGCGCAGCGGGGTGACGTATCATTTGGGCATCTTACAGTTAAGCCATGACGCATCTATCAGGCGCTACAGTAAATATTCTGGTATGGATGCTTTTATGCGCGAATGTGTTGAAGCTTTTGCCAAACATGCACCTAAGCATCATCATTTGGTTTTTAAAGCCCACCCGCTAGAGGATGAACGCAAGCCTTTGGCGGTTGTCGCAGATGATTTAGCGGCTGAATTTAATGTTGAGGGGCGCATCCATTATATTCGCGGCGGCAAGCTTGCTGGTATCCTTGATTTTGCATCCAGTATTGTGACCATTAATTCCACCGCAGCCCAACAGGCCCTTTGGCGCGGCCTGCCAGTGAAAACGCTGGGGCAAAGTGTGTATACAAAGCGGGAATTCACATCAAATCAGGAATTGGGGGCGTTTTTTGCCAACCAAACTAAGCCAGATTTGGCCGCATATCGTGATTATCGGCAGTATTTATTGGCCACTTCGCAAGTTCCGGGGGGTTTTTATTCAAGGGTTAGTCGGCGACGTTTGCTACTACAGATTGTGGATTTAATGTTATTTGAGAAAAATACATACAAAATATTGAAAGAAACAAGCGCGGCCCCTGTGCAACAGTCCATGCTGGGAAACGTTTAATTAAAACAAATACTAGCAAAATTCGCGTAATCTGCGTATTTTGCTTCAAAATGAGGCAGTTAAGACGAGAAGGGCAGGTTACATGTCACGTCGCAGTTCAAATTTGGTCCGCAATGCGGCCCTTTTCACTATGGCAATTACTATTGCAGCTTGTGGCTTGCCACGCGCTGGGCCAAACAAAAAAGAGATTTATGCAGGCAGCATCCAACGCCAAGGCAATGCCTATATCGTGTCGGTAAATGACAGGGTTATTCAGGCAACAAAACAAGCCCCCGCTATTGGTTTTGACCAAAAATTCCAACGCGCTGGCCGTATTGGTGCCGATACTATACGCCCGGGCGATGTATTGGCTTTGACGGTTTATGAAAACGTTGAAGAAGGTCTTTTGGGTGTTGCAGGTGTGCCATCTAATATTTCCGAACTTCAGGTGGATCAGGCAGGATATATTTTCGTGCCTTACGCAGGCCGCATTAAAGCATCGGGTAATACACCCGAAGCATTGCGCGGCGTTATTACGCGCAAACTAGACAGCCAAACACCTGATCCGCAAGTGATCGTGCGCAGGTTGCCTGGTGATGGTTCTACCATTTCTATCGTAGGCTCTTCTTTGCAGGGGGTTTACCCGATTGAAGCGTCTACCTCTACTTTGTCCTCTATGATTGCTAAAGCGGGTGGGGTGACAACAGATCCTGAAAATACACGTGTGACTGTTATTCGCGGTTCACACACTGGTACGGTTTGGTTGGAAAACCTTTATGCTGATAATAAGCAAGATATTGCTTTGCGCCCAGGTGACCGTATTTTGGTAAAAGAAGATAAACGCCGCTTTACTGCACTGGGTGCAACTGGGTCTCAGTCTTTGGTTGAATTCCCAGCACCAGAGATGTCTGCTATTGAAGCGATTGCCTTTATGGGCGGCTTAAATACCAGCCTTGCAGACCCAACAGGTATTTTTGTATTCCGCGATGAACCCGCTGAATATGCAAATAGTGTTTTGGGCAGAGACGATTTTGTGACCTCAAAAAGATTTGCATATGTGCTGAATTTAACTGAACCAACGGGTGTATTCTTGGGTCGTGATTTTCAAATACGCGATGGCGACACAATTTATGTAACCGAAGCCCCTTATGTAGCATGGACCAAAACGTTGACAGTTTTGACAGGCACAGTAGGCGCCGTTGCTTCCCTTGCCAATGCGGCGCAAGGGACAAACTAAGACTGTTGGTACTATGACAAAATCCACAGGTGCGCCCCAAGACAAAACTGGGTCGCGCCTGTTTGTTTATAGTCTTGGGCTGGTTTTTCAGCGACGTGTGCGCAAAATTTTAAACGCACATGGCTGGTCGCTGAAACTTGGTTTGCCATTTGCAAATTCAGATGCGGTTGCAGTATGGGGCCGAAAAGGCCCTGCAAAGCGTGGCATGGCGGTAGCAAGTGCTTTCAAAAAACCATTGCTGACAGTAGAAGATGCATTCTTGCGCTCTGTCCTTACGGGCCGACAAGGGGCGCAATCTTTGGGGATCGTGACCGACTGGACAGGGATATATTTTGATACATCTCAACCCAGTGATATAGATAGCTTCTTGGAAAAAAGCCTAGATTTAAACGATGATGACCTGAAAAATGCAGCCGATGAAATGGCCTATATGGGGCATTTGAAACTATCTAAGTATAATGATTACTCACAGCAAGCTGTTGAATTTAAGGATGAATATGTTCTGGTTGTAGATCAGACATTAAATGATGCCGCAATCATCAAGGGTGGGGCGGATGCACAGACATTTGCCAACATGCTTGCCTGTGCCAAGGCAGAAAATCCAGACAAGAAGATTTATATAAAAACCCATCCTGAAACAGCGGCTGGCAAACGCTTAGGTCATTATACACAGGATGATTGTGACGGGCAGGTTGATCTTTTAACGTCGCAATTATCGCCATATGTGTTGTTCCAAGGGGCCAGTAAAATTTACTGTGTTACGTCACAAGTCGGGCTAGAGGCGATATTTGCAGGGCGTAAGCCAATAATTTTTGGCAGACCATTTTATGCAGGTCTGGGGTTAACAGATGATAGGGGCCCAACCCCTAAATCCACCTTGAAATTGAAACCAGAACAGTTGTTTTGGGCGACACATTTACAATACTCAAAATGGTATGATCCATTTTTTGAACGGGCAACTGACTTTCAAACAACGGCAACGATTTTACACGCGCAATCGCGTCAACATAACGATAATAAAAAGCCTGCATACTGTATTGGAATGCGGTTGTGGAAACGTGGATTTTTAAAGCAATTCCTTTCAGGTAGTGTCTCTGCGCCGCGTTTTTTTGATGACCCTCAAAAAGCAGTTATGGCGGCGAAGAAGGACAATGGCCGCGTTTTGGTGTGGTCGGGCAAGGAAACCCAAGTCTTGCACAAAGCATGTACGCAAAACCATGTGCCATTGATCCGCGTCGAAGATGGCTTTTTGCGGTCTGTCGGACTGGGTGCAAAACTTGTGGCCCCTGTCTCATTAGCGTTTGACGACACAGGCATATATTATGACCCAACACGCCCCAGCCAATTAGAGCGGCTGATAAATGCCTCGGTCAGTTTGTCTGAAATAGAATTGACCCGCGCAAAAGCGGTTCAAGATCGCATTGTGGCATTAAAGATGACCAAATATAATTTGACACATTCATCGGTCACTTTGAATGCGCAAAAAGGCCAACAGGTTATTCTGGTTCCAGGGCAAGTTGAAAATGATGCTTCGATTTTTAAAGGGGCAGCACAGGTTAAAACCAACCTAGATTTATTACAAGCCGCACGCGCTGATTTTCCAGACGCGTACATTGTTTTCAAACCACACCCCGATGTAGAAGCTGGATTGCGAAAGGGTGTGGTTTCAACCGAACAAGCCAACCTATACGCCGATTTTATTGCAAGTGACTGCAATATGGCTGATTTACTGGATCAAGTTGACCGCATTGCCACGATAACCTCGCTTGCAGGTTTTGAGGGCTTGATGCGCGGCAAACAGGTTACCTGTTACGGTAATCCGTTTTACAGTTGTTGGGGGCTGACAGATGATCGGGGTGATAAACTTGATCGGCGTATCGCCCGCCCGAACCTTACGGCACTGATACATGCCTGCCTGATTAAATATCCGCGCTATTGGGATCCTGTCACGCATAAACCATGCCCGATTGAGGTTGTGGTAGAGCGGTTTGAAAAGGGTGAAATGCAGTCTAAACGTGGTGGTTCCATGCGTTTGTTAGCCAAGCTGCAAGGGGTGTTTGCAAGCTACGCGTATTTGTGGCGTTAACTTCTTGCGGGCACCCATTCAGACATAAGTTCACCACCGATACGTCTTTGTGATACAAGTGTAAATCGCGGCGCCTTGGCAAGTGTCGTGACGCCCAATGGCCCCAAATTTGGGGTGCCATCCGGGCCAATAGCAACGCCTGCGGTAAAACTTATAAGGCGGTCAACAAAGCCCGCTTTAATCAAAGAGGCCGCCAACTTGCCACCGCCCTCACAAAACATACGTGTGATGCCTTTGTTGGCAATATTCGCAAGCGCATCCGTTAAAGATAGATACGCACCTTCTTGGGCACACTCTATTAAAACCGCCCCTGTCTGGCCCCAGTCCGCTTGTGCTTGCACGGTTGCATTTGGCCCATGACACATCCAAACATCAGAAGCATGTGCCGTTTTTGCCAATATACTGTCTGGTGGGGTGGATAGAGTGCTATCAAGTACAATGCGCACAGGTTTTCGTTGTTCCAGCCCATTGATGCGAACGTTCAGGCTTGGGTTATCGACCAGACTTGTACCACTTCCCACCATGACCGCATCATGTGTTGCGCGTAGATAATGCACATATTGGCGTGCATCAACCCCAGTAATCCATTGGCTTTCGCCCGAACATGTGGCGATTTTACCGTCAAGACTGCTTGCTAGTTTTAGGGTGATGGCAGGGCGGCCTTGCGTGATCCGCGTTAAAAAACCGATGTTGGCCTGTTGCGCCTCGGCTTCTAATACACCGCAAATAACCTTTATGCCTGCGGCCCTTAGGGCTGCAAAACCTTTGCCCGCAACGCGTGTATCTGGATCACCCGTTGCGGCTACAACACGTGCAATACCTGCATCAATTAAAGCATTGGCGCAGGGCGGCGTTTTTCCTAAATGCGCACAGGGTTCCAAGGTTACATAGGCAGTTGCCCCATTTGATGCTGTAGTTGCTTGATCCAAGGCCATACGTTCAGCATGGGGGCGGCCGCCCGGTTGTGTCCAACCGCGCCCGACAACGCGCCCATCTTTGACGATCACACACCCTACCGCAGGATTGGGCCATGTCAGCCCTAAGCCGCGTGCCCCAAGTGCTAAAGCCAAATGCATCCAGCGTTCATCGTCTGACTGCTGCATGGTATATCTCTAGTCATCTGATGGGGTTGGTGGGCGTAATTCGTGTACAAAATCTTCGAAATCATCGGCTGCCTGAAAGTTTTTGTAGACCGATGCAAACCGCACATATGCCACCGTATCAACACGAGCCAGCGTATCCATAACAATTTCACCAATTTTATCACTGTTGATGTCGCTGTCACCCATACTTTCCAGTCGGCGCACAATGCCAGAAATCATCTGTTCAACGCGATCAGGCTCAACCGGGCGTTTTTGTAAGGCCATACGAATGGATCTTGCCAGTTTATCACGGTCAAAGTCTTCGCGCTTGCCGTTCTTTTTAATCACCACCAAATCACGCAACTGTACGCGTTCATAGCTGGTAAACCGCCCTGCACAAGATGGGCATAAACGGCGGCGCCGTATTGCTGCATGATCTTCAGCTGGGCGTGAATCTTTGACTTGTGTGTCGGTGTTTCCACAAAATGGGCATCTCATAGCCAGTCCTCAATATTTTTTTATTATTGTGGATAACTATACAAAGAACTCTAGCATTTGGGTAGAGAAAAGTGATTCTCTCTAAATATAGTATTTGCACCAATTCAATGGCGTCATGCCAGGCAATCGAAAAGCTTAGATTAAATGTGCGATAACACGCCGTGTATGCGGGTGATCACGATGTTCGAACAGGTATATGCCCTGCCATGTCCCCAAGGCCATCTTTCCCTTTGTCACGGGGATCGTCAGAGAAACCGGCGTTAAAGCGGCCTTTATATGGGCCGGCATATCGTCAGGGCCTTCGTATATATGGGTAAGATACGACATCGAAGGATGGTTGCTGTCGGGGACCAGACGTTTGAAAAACGTTGTCATGTCGGTTTGAACATCCGGATCTGCATTTTCCTGAATTAACAGCGAACATGATGTGTGTTGTACGAACAGGGTTAACAGGCCGATTTCCTGATTTTGTGCAGTAACCCAGCGCCCGACATCGCGGGTAACTTCATAGAGACCCTGACCGTTGGTCTGTATAGTGAAAGTGGTTTGTTTGCTCATGCCCATATCAATAAAGATCGAAGTGCTGTTTGGCGATAGGGTTTGAATATTGCTTGTATAGATTGATGAAACCACCGATGTAGGACACGGGCTTTGACGAATAGGAGAGTAGGATGAAAGGACATTGTGATTGCGGTGCGGTTCACTATCAGGTGATGGATAAACCGTTGATTGTGCATTGCTGTCATTGTCGCTGGTGTCAGCGAGAAACCGGATCGGCTTTTGCGTTGAATGCATTTATCGAAACAAAAAGTGTAAAACTGATCAAAGGTACACCAGAGGCTTTGGATATTCCAAGCGAAAGCGGCAATGGGCAACGCATACATCGTTGCCCGACGTGCAAAGTCACAGTTTTTAGTAACTACCTAGGGCTTGGCCCCGATTTTTCATTTGTTCGCGTGGGCACGCTGGATGATCCCGATCAATGCCCACCAGAGGTGCATATCTACACTGAAAGCAAGCAGGCTTGGGTGAATATTGATGATGGCTTGCCAGTATTCACGCAATATTACCGCCGTTCAGAGACTTGGTCGGAAGCATCTATGGTACGTTTTCGGGCAGTAATGGATGCACGCGGCTAGGATATTTTGAACGGGCGGGCATTATAGCCCGCCCGAAATGCGTTTTATCCCCGCTTCAAATGGATATTGAAATCCCTCCGCAGAGCCATATCCAGATCGGGATCAAGCAGTGCATCGGACTTTTGCGCCAATATTTCATTTTTCAACTTGATAGCCTTCTCGATCAAATCGGGCTTATCGTTTTCCAGCCACTCCTTGGGGGATGTGCGATCACCAAGTGTTGGGTATACATAATCGGCTTCCATCCGGCTGAGTGTCTGGTCAGTGCCCAGATAATGCCCCGGGCCATTCAGGCAGACGTCTGCTATCTGGTCCAGCGCAAGCGTTTCATCGGACACTTCAATCCCGCGTACGCAACGCTGGGCCTGGCCAATCACATCATCGGCGATGATCAGGGATTCGAGGCAAAAACCCAACAATGATGCATGCATGCCGGCGGCCTCATAGACCATGTTCAGACCTGCAAGGCCGGCCATTACATTTGAACACATCTGTTCCCATCCGGCCTGCATGTCAGGCATTTTCGAGTCTGACGCGCCACCGGCGGCACCGCCCGGCAGGCCGTAGAATTTGTGCATTTGGGCGCAGCCTGCAGTCAATAATGCTTGTTCGCCTGATCCAATTGACATGGCTCCGGTTCTTAAATCCAGACCAAACGGCCAAGTGCCGAATATTGCAGGGTGGCCCGGTTTGATTGCATTTACATAGACAATACCGGCAAGGCATTCGGCTGTTGCCTGCGCGATTGCACCTGCCGTGGTTGAGGGCGCAGTGGCACCTGCCATGCCTGCGGAAAGCAAAAGCACAGGCATACCGCCGCGAATACAAGCTTCCATTACCTCACAGGATTCGGTTGCGAATTTCATCGGCGGAACCACAAAACAATTCGAGTTTGATAGGAATGGGCGTGCGCGGTATTTATCTTCGCCACCAGCAATCTCATAAAGCATTTCAAACGCACCTTTGACAAAGTCAGGCTCTGTGAAACTGGTGCCAATGTGTTTGGTCGTTCCCGAACAGCATGCGTAAATCGTGTTTAAGTCCATCTCGTAATTATCTGGAATATCACGACAAACCATTGGGCGCTGTAAGAAGTGTACGTTATCCAGCTTGTCAACAATCTTGGCCGCGTTGTGTAAATCCTGTACGCCGCATTCGCGGTATTCATTATGCTCAACGTCTACCAAATGGACTGCCGCACCCGCCGTTCCATAGTGAACGCGGTTGCCATAAAGCTCTAGATCGTTTTTGCCGTCGCGACTGAATAACGTGACTTTTTTCGCAGCCATTGCCAAAGCATCTTCAACGACGGAACGTGGAAAGCGAAGGCGGCCATCATCTCCAAGGATAGCACCCGCATTAACCAACACGTCTATGCCGGATTGCGGGGCGTCTGCCATTCCAATCGTTTCCAGTGCTTTTAAAGCTGTTTCATGGATACGTTGAACGTCATGATCCGAGAGCGGTTTGTATGTACCGCCTTCCATGCCTGCGCGAATTGGGCGGACGTTATCTGCTAATGGTGCTGCGCGCATGGCTTGGCGCGCTGCGCGCCCGCCTGATCTGTGGGTTTTGTTTTCGGACATGTGGATTTCCTTGAATTTGCTTGATTATTGGTGAATTTTCAGCAAAAAGCAGGCGAACCACGGGCCGCACGACCGCGACCTGCGCCAATCGTGTATATAATAAGGCTTGTCATCCAGTTTAGATTAATCATTCTGTGATTTGGACTTAAATTGGAAAAACAGGCTTGTCCGTTAGCGTCATTAATGTCGCTTTTAATATAGGGATAGAATATTCAATGTCAGTCAGCATGTTAAGCACATTTGTGAAACCTATGCATAAGGAAGGCTTTAAATTCGTTGGCATTTTTACCGCGATCACTTTGGTTTTATTTATGATTTCCGATGTTCTGGGCTGGATTGGCGTTATTTTGACCATCTGGTGCTATTATTTTTTCCGTGATCCTAAACGATCTGTGCCCACGCGTGACGGATTGATTGTCAGCCCTGCTGACGGGATTGTGTCGCTGATAGAAAAAGCCGTACCACCAGAAGAGCTGGGCGTCGGAACGGCGCCATTGTTGCGGGTCAGTGTCTTTATGAGTGTGTTCAACTGCCATATCAATCGCGCGCCTATTGGTGGGACTATAAAAGCAATGGCTTACCGTCCCGGCAAGTTTCTGAACGCATCACTGGATCTGTCTCTTATACACATCTGACGCTGCCGACGATCTACTCTGTGTAGA
>CAJXSR010000027.1 GCA_913061275.1 uncultured Paracoccaceae bacterium
CTTAAAGCCGAAGATAACCGGTTAATTTTGAATTGCATAAATGATTTCGATAGGCGTGATTTTACTACGCTTCCAAGCCCTGCTATCAAAGTAAACACACTACCTAATATTTGTTGTGTGTGAGATGATAAATCTAAATGGTTGTATCCAAAGCTGCGTATTCTCATTTAGCCAGTCCTTTGATAGTATCTCTGATACCAACTTTTGACTGACTAATCACTTAGGGCAATATTATTTACCTATTCTAATGGATGTCACTAAAAATAAATGATAAAATGCTTATTAATTATACTATTTGCGATAAATATGAGCAAAATATATACCCGCGTTACCACAGTTCGCATATAAAGTCGTCAGGTTTGCTTGACCGCCTGCTTATTCAAATCGCGGCGCAACAAAGGACATCATCAGGCGAAGGTCTGGCTTGTCCGCAGACCGACGTTTAAGCTGGCAAAATGCTGCGCGATGCACGAATGGCCGGTCTGTGGAAGCTGCATCGCAGCATTAGATCAACCGGTGAAAGGCAGCAACGGGCCGAGGCTGTGAGCTGACCTGGTAACTATGGGCGGGAAGCAGACATTCGCTGCGATTGAAATAATGTTAATCCTCGATACGAAAGCGGACATTCATTACGGTTATGAGGTTTTCAACGCTCCGCGCTAAAGCGCAAAGTAGTACTAGCTACTCTCCATTTTAATTATCAAAGGCGATCTAATATTGATTAAATCCGATCAACCTACGCCTAATCATCGGTGTCTTGGGCCTGTTCATATGTACCAGCCCTTAGCCGCAAGCTATCTTCTAGGATCGAAGCAAACGCTGCAATACTGACAAGAACACCTGAAATCGGCACGATGGAGATTGCATATTTTTTTGGCATGTAATTTGGTTTGAAAACGAAACCTCCATCTTCCCACGCAAAGTACCACATTTCCCAGTACTTGCCTCCCATCGTCTCGACCGCCTCGATACCATAGATGATCATCACAAGGCCAAGTCCGCAGATGACCAGAGACCAAAACTGTTGAACAGCAAAGGCAGCTTTGAGGGGAAGCCATGAGTAGATTAAATCAAGCGCGATATGGTCTTTGTCGCGGACTGTTAGGGCGAGTGCGAAGAAGACCAGCCAGATATTACTGAGCACCGTCAGAAGATCACCCCATACGGGTGGATTTGCAAAAACGTAGCGCATGATGACAGAATAAACAGTGAATACCACCATCATCAAAAGAAGCGTAGCGCAAAAAGCGGTCAGGACTTTTTTAACAGCGCGGTCCAAAAAAACTATGGCGTTTAGCATGATATGGCCCCTTTAGTAGGATTGTTGATCTGAGTGCACATCAGTTTACATATCCAAAGCTGCGCGGCAGAAACATTGTGAACTCTGGCACGACGATCAATATAAACAGCAGGACAAAGAGTGCCGCAAGAAATGGCAACATCGCGATTGCTACTTTCTCTAATCGCACATTTGCAATTGCCCCCGCGGTAAAGAAGGCAACACCAACGGGGGGTGTTACAGAGCCAATCAGAAAGCCGACAACGACAACCAATGCGGCCTGAACATCGGGATAACCTGCTTTTACCATTACATCGACCAATACAGGGCCAACGATGATGATGTTGGCAGCTGAATCCATGACCATTCCCAACAGACAGATGAACAGAACCAGCACCAGTGCAAACTGCAATGGATTATCAGTGTAGCTGAGCAACCATTGTTCGAGTTCGCTGATCGCACCAAGTGAGGTTAACAACCAGCTGAATGGACCAGAGGCGGCGATGATGATGAAGACCATCGCGGAATTACGAAATGCGCGTACGAACGCGCCCTTGCAATTTGACCACGTGATTGTGCGATAGACAAACAGACCTACCAATAAGGCGATTGTTGCCGTCAATGCGCCTGCTTCAACGACACCAGCAATACCAAAGACAACAGAGCCTACAAGAACGATAGGAATGAGTAACGCGAAAGAGGATTCATAGCTAGCAACAGCAATGGCCTTAAAGCTGAACGGCTCATCGCTGCGTTCAAAATTATTTCGGCGCGCGATGATATAGTTGATCACCATCAAAAGTGCACCAATCATTAAGCCCGGAATAATGCCACCTGCAAACAGTGCCCCAACAGAGATACCCCCTGCATTGGCCAAAACGATCATCATAATAGATGGCGGGAGGATACCGCCGATTGTGGAACTGACGGCCGTGATTGCCGCGGCAAATGCAGGGGGATATCCTGCACGTTTCATTGCGGGAATCATCAGTGATCCAACTGTGGCAGTGTCTGCGACAACTGACCCATTCATGCCCGCAAAAAACATACTAACCAATACATTTGCCTGTGCCATGCCGCCACGCATCCGACCAATCAGACGTTGGCTAAGATTTACCAGACGATCCGTGATCGTAGCACTGGTCATAAGTTCGCCGGTGAGCATAAAGAAGGGGATAGCCGTGAGTGGGACGGAATCGATGGCACTGAACATCTGACTGGGGATCAAGATCATCGGTGCTGCGTCGGTGAACAGAATATAGACGACGGGAATTAGGATTAGGGTGAAACCCACAGGTGCGCCGAGCATGATCAGCATCACTAATATTATCAGTAGCATTACGCTTTCCATGTGGGCGTTTCCTATTGTGACTTGAGAAGGAGAAGGAGAAGGAGAAGGAGAAGGAGAAGGAGAAGGAGAAGGAGAAGGAGAAGAGAGTAATTGTTAGTGAAGAGCATGATGCAAGAGCGTATCCTGCACCATGCTTATTTTTAGATAGCTTAAGTTACGTTACAGAGCTCCTGCTGCTTCGAGCTGTGCGATAAAGTCAGTCATGCCTTGCTCTTCCAGAACACGACGTGCTGTTGCTGGGTCAAAGCTGCCTTTAGCATTCAACCAAGCGTCAATCGCACCTGCGCGCCACAGAGCCATTTCGTCTTCGTTGGGAACGTACCATTCTTTTATAGAGGCTTTGATTTCTTTTTCGCCTGCTTCAACCCATGCACGGTCAAGCTCTTGAACTTTTTGACCGAAAGCTGTTGCCGCTGTGTGCAGCCATTCACGCTCTTGATCGCTCAGCGCATCGTATTGACGTTTATCGATAGACAGCTGATTACCAGACCATGACCCACCGATTTCAGTGAAGTATTTTGCAACTTCGTGCAGCTTAGCAACGTGTTGCCAAGGCGTGGCAACATATTGACCTGAAACAACACCGGTTTGCAGACCTTGATACAGTTGACCCCAATCATAAGGAACTGGTACAGCACCCCAATTTTTCACAAGTGTGTATTCAATGGGGCTTTTTGTAACGCGCCATTTGAGACCTGCCATGTCGGATGGAATATGAACAGGGCCTTTCGCGTTAGCCAACTGACGGAACCCACCAGAAGAATAAACTGTCAAACAAACGTGACCAGCCTCTTCTGCTGCGATGTCACACTGTTTTTTAGCAAGCCAATCAGACGAAATCCGGTCAGCGTCTTCGATACTTTTGAAGATGTACGGCAGATCAAAGATCGACAAAGCCGTGCCAAAATTACCAAAGTTCGCTGTTGAACTTGTCCAAAGTGCCAAAAGGCCTTGGTTGGCTTGTTCGCCACAGGATTGCTCACTGCACAAAGATTTGCGGTAGTGAGGCTCGATGGACATCTTGCCACCAGACACTTCTTCCAGTGTTGGAACCAGTGCTTGCTCAATCGCATCACCGATTGGCATGCCCAAAAATCCGACTGTTCCCAATTTCAGAACCTTTTCGGCGGCAGCAGGTTGCGCAAACGCCACCGCAACTGATGCGATGCAAAGCGCGTTGAATATCGTTTTAATTCTCATTGAATTCATCTCCCATTGATAGATTTTTCTTCGCCTCATCATTCACGGCCTTACAGGTCAAGGAAAGTGACAGATGACTTTAATGAAGGGGACAGTTAAAGATGGACCTCACTAGTCATACCGAACCAGACTAAGATCAGCGTAGGTATATAAAGTGCATGGGAGAGTGTAAGTGACTTCAACGACACCAAGGTTTGTAAAACTACCTGAAAGCTCTGGTCTGAGTTTACGAGATCAAATTTGCGAGGTTGTGAGCGCTGCGATTACGTCTGAATCGCTGGCAAACGATCGCCCCTTGCCATCTTGCCGCGAGCTTGCCAAACAATTTGGCGTCTCAAGGAACACCGTTTTCGCAGCTTATAATCGTCTAATCGACCTAGACTTTTTAGTTTCACGCGACAGGTCAGGCTATTTCGTTAACCCTCAGATAGTTGCCATTAAGCAAGCCGAGAACGAGGCCAAGCTCGCAACAAGGGATACCATTCCATGCCCTGTTAGCTTTCCTGAGAGTGATCTGATGCCGGTGGTCAATCCTCTGGACTGGAACGCGTATCCATATCCTTTTATTTACAATCAGATTGATCCTGATTTGTTTCCTGTAGACGGCTGGCGAGAATGCACACGGCAAGCATTGGGTCGAAAAAATATGCCCGCTTGGGCCAGTGATGCCGTTGAAAGTGACAGTCCACTACTGGTACAACAACTGCGTCAACGCTTGTTGAATACACGCGGAATTTACGCCGAAGAAGATGAAATTCTGATTACGCTTGGTGCGCAGAACGCCCTGTATATCCTTGGTACTATTTTTGCAAAATCTGGCAAATCTATTGCACTAGAAGACCCTGGGTTTTTTGGCGCTCGCAATGCTTTTCTCCTTGCAGGTAATAAATTAGTTGGTGTTCCGATTGATGGTGACGGGATCATTCCTTCTGCGATACCCGCAGACTGCCAATTGGTTTTCACAACGCCAAGTCATCAATTCCCAACCATGGTCACAATGAGTCAATCGCGACGGGAAGAGTTACTAGAGGTTGCGAATAAAAAGGACTTCCTTATCATCGAAGACGATTATGAGGCCGAAATGAACTATGTCGCCAAATCCTCTCCTTCTTTGCGATCAATGGATAAGACTGGGCGTGTTATTTATATTGGTAGCCTGTCAAAAACTGTGTCACCAGGTATTCGTATGGGTTTTGTCGTGGCGCACCGCGATATTATTCGACAGGCGCGCATTGCGCGCGGCGTTATGATGCGCCATCCACCTACAATTGTTCAGGAAATAGTCGCACTGTTTTTTCAGTTGGGTTATTATGATGCGCATCTTCGTAACATCGAGCGACGTTATAAAAAACGCTGGCATGCCATGGACAGCGCGTTGACCAAGCATCTTGGAATGCTGCAACGCACTAAATCCGAGGGGGGTACATCATTTTGGCTAACGGGCCCAAAAGAGTTTGACGCATCTGAATTGAAAGCTCGGCTCAGGCCGAAAGGCGTATTGGTGGACAGGGGTCAGGATTATTATCTGAACCAGACTGACAGCAAAAGTTTCCGGTTAGGATTTGCATATGTTCCAATTTCAAAACTTGAAGATGGCATTCGGGTTATCGCCGAAGAAGTTCAATCCATGCTTTGACGTTTTTGGTCACTAAAATACATCTGTCCCTTCGATTTGCACTACCTGTCTCTCGCCGCAGCCGAGAACTTTCGGTTATTTTCATTTCAAATATGCAAGTCGGCCCTGCAGCATGCACGCTGGATCAAACTAAGGAATTGGCTTTTTGAAAGACCGTAGTGAACTAAATACAAATATAACGCCATTCCAATACCACGTATCTGATGCAGTATTGGATGGCATCCGCAATCGTGTGGCAAATTATCCATGGCATGAAATGCCCGACGACGGTGGTTGGGAATATGGAACGAATATGGATTACCTGAAAAAGCTGTGCGCTTATTGGGTGGGTGGGTTTGATTGGCGCGCGCAAGAAGCCCGCATCAACAGCTTTTCCCATTTCAAAACCCCTGTTGATGGCATTGATATGCACTTTATCCGAGAGGAAGGTAGCGGGCCGAATCCAATGCCATTGATGATCAGTCATGGTTGGCCCGGTTCTGTTGCCGAGTTTTTTGACTTAATTGAACCATTAGCACATCCTGAGCGATTCGGCGGCAATGTCGAAGACGCATTCACGGTTATTGCACCTTCGTTACCGGGTTTTGGATTTTCTGGCCGCCCGCCACGCCCGTATGGGCCGCGTAAAATGGCAAGCGTTCTTAACTCTCTTATGACTGACGCTTTGGGCTATGAAAGCTATCTTGCACAGGGTGGTGACTGGGGCGGGGCAATTTGTTCTTGGCTTGGTTATAATCATGCACCTGCTTGTTCTGCAATCCACATCAACGTGCTGACGATGCGCCATCCAGATGGCCCACAAACACCAGAAGAAGTGGCTTGGTCTGAACAGTTTGATCGTGATCAAGTAATGCAAAACGGGTACCGCACACAGCAAGCGACACGCCCACAAACACTTAGCTATGCGATGATGGACAGCCCTGTGGGTATTGCCGCATGGTTGGTAGAAAAATTCAATTCTTGGTCAGATGTTGAAAACAACGACATTGAAAGTGCGCATTCAAAAGACGAGCTGCTGACCAATATAATGATCTATATCACCACGCGAACATTCAACTCTGCTTCATGGATATATTACGGTCGGCGCGAAGAAGGTGGACGTATATTGTCACCTGAAGGCCACCGTGTCGAAGTGCCCACAGGATGTGCCGTTTTTCCAGCAGAAATGTTGAATTGGCCACCGCGTTCTTATGTGGACCGCATTTACAACATTCAACATTGGACAGAAATGCCGCGTGGTGGCCATTTCGCCGCGATGGAGGAGCCAGAGATGCTCCTAAACGACATACGTAAATTCGCACGCACACTGCGCAGTTGAAATCCAATCTAAACACAGAATATCGGAGCAAACTGTTCCTTACTCATAACGGAGAAACCCTATGACCCTTTCACATGCCGAGTATCAGACCATCGCAAACGGGTTGACCCCAAATGGGCAGGCTTTCATTGACGGAAAGTTCTGTGACGCGCTGGATGGAGAAAAATTTGAAACAACTAATCCAGCCACGGGGCAAGTTTTGGCCAGCGTTGCTCATTGTAAAGCGGCAGATGTAGATCGCGCAGTCATCGCTGCACGACGTGTTTTCAATGCAGGTACATGGTCACGTGCAGAGCCAGAAGAACGCAAGGAAGTCCTGTTAAAAGTTGCGGGGCTTGTGCGTAAACACACCCACGAATTAGCGGTTCTTGAAAGCATGGATACGGGCAAAACCATCAACGATTGCATGGACGAAATTGGCGGCGAAGTTCCAAACTTCTTCCAGTGGTACGCAGAACTCGCGGATAAAACGTTTGGGAAGATAGCCCCCACAGGTCCCGGCGCGTTGGCGTTGATCACCAAAGAACCTGCTGGAATTGCAGGGGCAGTTTTACCTTGGAATTTTCCACTGGTTATGGCTGCATGGAAAATTGCACCTGCACTTTCTGTGGGGTGCTCAGCGGTGATTAAGCCTGCTGAACAGACATCGCTTTCTGCGATCCGTTTGGCGGAGCTGATGCAAGAAGCTGGTGTACCAGATGGTGTTATCAACATCGTTCCTGGTTTTGGTGAAACCGCAGGCAAGGCCATTGGATTACACAATGACATTGATACTGTGTCCTTTACGGGTTCGACCGAGGTTGGCCGCATGTTTATGCGTTATTCTGGCGACAGCAATATTAAGGGCGTAGGTCTAGAGATGGGCGGCAAAAGCCCGTTTATTGTTCTCGATGATGCCTTGATAAATGACGATCTTATCGAACATGCTGCGATGTCTGCATTTTGGAACGGCGGGCAGAACTGTACTGCTAACATGCGGCAACTGATTGCTGCACCGTTGGTAGAAGAATTCACCGGACGCATCTTGGAGCGGGTGAAAGCATTTAAATTAGGCGATCCATTGGATCCAGCCACCGATATTGGCTCGATGATCACCAAAGACCACAAGACTATGGTCATGAATTACATCCAAAGCGGAGTGGATGAAGGCGCGAATATGGTGGCGGGTGGGGCAAGTGATTTACCAGGGTATTTCATTGAACCCACAGTCTTTCAAAATGTCACACCTGATATGAAAATAGCGCGTGAGGAAATCTTTGGCCCTGTTTTGGGGATCATGCCGATCAAGAATGCCGAAGAAGCTTTGGCAGTGGCCTGCGATACGGAATATGGTCTACATGCCACGGTATTTACACAAGATATCGATCGCGCCATTCATATGGCCCGCTCACTTCCATGTGGAACAGTATCAGTGAATGGGTTCTCTGAAGGTGACATCAAAACACCCTTTGGAGGCTACAAACAATCAGGCTCGCTTGCACGGGATAATGGCACAGAGGCGTTGGGGCAGTATCTCCAGACAAAGACAATTTGGATTCAAACAAAAGCTGTCCTATAGGAAATTTCTGCCATTTGACATTATATCTCAATTCTTAAATTTCCATACACATCAATAATTTGATTTCACGTAGAAACCAAAAGTAATTAACAGTCCCATTTCTAAGTTTTAGTCTGTGGTGTCAATGTCTGCTTTCCTGAGAATGTATTGTTGATATAGCAGGTGATCTGAGCGTCCGCTAAGGGCCGTTCATGTCGATCAGACGAAAAGCCTGAGAGCCGTCAGTAAGGGCGGAATGCGGACATTGCACTACTAATGTTCTTAATGTAATGAAGGTCTGCTTAGAACCCATTGCATGAAAAGCTCAGCTGATCATTACCCAACAAATCCAAACATTTTATTCACGTGATTGCGTAATTAACTTACGCACAATTGGGCCGATATTGTTTACGACTCTAGCAACACCAGAAGCATTTGGATGAATGCCATCCCCTTGCATAAATTTGGAATTCGGAATTATTACTTTATCATCTTCAATAAGCGAGGTGAAAAAGTTTTTATAAAATAATGTTCCATATTTATGGCTTAGATCGTGGTAGATTGCATCAAATGCGACTTTGTATTCGGGCCCATAATTGCCAGGAGCAATGAAGCCAACAAGTAGGACGGGTACTGCATGCTCGCTCGCTATTTGCAATATGCCATCCAGGTTTGCACGGCTTGTTGCAGGATCAATCCCACGCAACAGATCATTCCCCCCAAGATTCACGATTAACGCATCGACTTCGGGTGTTAACGTCCAAGCTACACGTGACAGCCCACCCGCAGTTGTGTCCCCTGAAACACCTGCATTCAGAAGCCTAACATCTTCGCCGTTGCCCTGCAGCCATGTTTCCAGCTGAAGGACAAACCCGTTTTCACTCGACAAACCCAAACCCTGTGTCAGGCTATCACCAAGGGCTGCGATAACTACAGTTTCCGAAAATACGGGTATTGATGAAAAGAGCAGGAACAGTAATGTAATTGTTTGCTTGAAGAATACTCGAAGCGGACAATATATCATTGTAGAACAAATCCTAAGGATGAAGATCTTGGCTAAACCCATACTATCCCTAAAAGATGCATGTCTTAAACTATCTGGCAATGCTGGTTCCGTTGATATATTACACAATATAACTCTTGATGTTATGCGTGGTGAAACACTTGGATTAGTGGGCCCCTCGGGTTCAGGCAAGTCATCGCTCCTTATGCTAATGGGTGGTCTTGAAAAGGCCACGAGTGGTGAAATCTTTGCGTTGGGGCAGAACCTATCGGTGTTAAACGAAGATGCGCTTGCCAAGTTTCGTCTTAATCATATGGGGATTGTCTTTCAATCTTTCCACCTTATTCCGACCATGACAGCCTTAGAGAATGTTGCAATACCGTTAGAACTGGCTGGTGTAAAAGATGCTTTTGGACAAGCAGAGGCAGAACTGCGTACCGTTGGCCTAGAGACGAGGTTGGATCATTACCCGTCGCAGATGTCTGGTGGCGAGCAGCAACGTGTTGCCCTGGCCCGAGCAGCGATCACACGGCCAGATATTCTGTTGGGAGATGAACCAACTGGTAATCTGGACGGTGCTACGGGACAGATAATCATAGATATGTTGTTGGGTTTGCGTGACAAGTACGGGACTACTATTGTTCTGGTCACCCACTCGCCTGAATTGGCTTTACGTTGTGATCGTATTGTGCGGCTTGCAGATGGGCACATCGACCTTGTTGAACGTCAGAAGGCTGCGGAATGAATGCGTCTGTCGCTTGTAGTATAGCTTATCGCGAATTGCGCAGTGGGCTTCGCGGTTTCTGGATATTTATCACCTGTCTTGCTTTGGGTGTGGGGGCTATTGCGGGCATTGGTTCCGTAAAAATGAGCATTGAAAAAGGATTGCTGAAAGAAGGTGCTGTTATACTTGGCGGCGATGCCGAACTGGAGTTTACCTACCGTTTTGCTGAACCCGATGAACGCAAATGGATGGACGAAATTAGTGTTAAGACATCTGAAATTGTTGATTTTAGATCGATGGCTGTGGTCGATAATGGTAATAGTGCAGAACGCGTCCTAACACAGGTTAAAGGCGTGGATGCGAACTATCCTTTATACGGCAAAGCTCTGTTAAAGCCCGATATATCTATGGCACATGCTTTGTCAGGAGATAAATCAACACCAGGTGCTGTCATGCAGCAAATTCTGATCGATAGACTAGGGCTGTCTATCGGCGATACATTTCGTCTGGGGATAAAAGAGTTTTATCTATCAGCTGCTTTGTTACGTGAACCTGATAATGTCAGTGCAGGATTTGGGCTTGGCCCGCGAACAATAGTCGCTCTGGATGCTTTAGAAGGGTCAGGGTTACTTGAGCCAGGATCGATTTTCGAAACAAAGTACAGACTTCTATTACCTGTCACAGTAGACCTGTCAAAGTTAACTGCGAAAGCAGAAGTACGCTTTGAAAATAAAGGTGCTCGCTGGCATGATAGACGTAAATCTGCGCCTGGAATTCAACGTTTTGTTGATCGTATCGGAGCATTTTTGGTACTTGTTGGATTGGCAGGATTAACGGTAGGCGGCATAGGTGTGTCTGCCGCTGTACGCGCTTACCTTGATCGAAAAACACCTGTAATCGCGACCCTTAAAACGCTAGGCGCAAACGGGAAAACGATATTTCTTACCTATCTTATTCAGATCGGGGTTATGGCTTTGATTGGCATTGCTTTGGGGCTGGGGCTTGGAGCGATCCTACCGATCCTTCTATCGTCAGCGATCGAAGCTGCATTTCCTGTTCCTATCGCGGTTGGTTTACATCTATCGCCCTTACTTGAAGCGGCTCTTTATGGAGTTTTGTCTGCATTAATATTTACGCTCTGGCCGCTTTCCCAAGCTGAAAAGATACGGGCAGCTTCGCTGTTTCGCTCACCATCTGGCCAATTGCATGGCAAGCCACGTGCCATATTTATACTTTTAATATTTATACTGACGGCACTCTTAATCGGATCTGCAGCATGGTATTCGGGATCACCAAAACTTGCGCTTTGGACGGCCGCTGGCATTTTGATTGCACTATGTGCACTTGTCCTATCGGCCTTTGGGATCAGACGGTTTTCTGCGTATTTGGCGCGTTCTAAAACGGTGCGCAACCATCCCGCATTACGTCTAGCACTGGGCGCAATAGGGGGAGCGGGCAGTGAGACAACATCTGTTGTCCTTTCCCTCGGCCTTGGATTGGCTGTATTGGCATCTGTTGGTCAAATTGATGCTAATTTACGCAATTCTATTGCGCAGGATCTACCAAAGATCGCACCCTCATACTTTTTTTTGGATATACAGCCTGATCAGTTATCAACGTTTACTGACAAGATAAAACAAGATCCACGTGTCTCGCGGGTTGATACGGCCCCAATGTTGCGGGGGATCTTAACTCATATCAATAGTGTTGACGCACGAGTAATAGCTGGCGATCATTGGGTCATCCGTGGGGATCGCGGTATAACATATTCCGCCTTAGCGCCTCTTAATTCAACTGTTACTAAAGGCGTTTGGTGGTCAGAAGACTATACAGGCCCGCCTCTTGTCAGTGTCGCTGAAGAAGAGGCTTTGGAAATTGGTCTGAATTTAGGTGACTCACTCACAATCAATATTCTTGGGCGTGAGATAGTTGCTACAATATCCAACTTTCGCAGTGTTGATTTCTCAAATGCCAGTATTAATTTTGTACTTGCCTTAAATCCCGCTGCCATTGCGGGTGCACCTCATACAAACATAGCCACTATATATGCAGATGAAGCGGCAGAAGCTGATTTATTGCGGAATGTAGCGGGTGATTATCCAAATATCACTGCAATCCGTGTGCGCGATGCAATTGCACGCGTATCAGATGCGCTTAAAGGTATAGCAACGGCCACATCTTATGGCGCAGCAGTTACTTTGTTGAGTGGGTTTGTTGTTCTGATTGGTGCAGCAGCAGCAGGCGAGCCTGCGCGTGTATTTGAAGCTGCAGTGCTTAAAACGCTTGGTGCCTCTCGCAAACGTATCCTTGCAAGTTTTGCATTGCGATCCATAATTCTGGGTGCAGCAGCAGGCTGTGTCGCCTTATTAACGGGTGTGGTCGCTGGATGGGCTGTTATGGTTTTCGTGATGGAAGCAGAATATCAATTCATACCACAATCCGCTTTCACAATCATCACAGGGGGCGTTTTGATCACACTTATAACCGGCCTGATATTCGCATGGCGCCCGCTTATGCTACGACCTGCACATATTCTGCGTGGGAGTGATTAATTAGAATACTTGAATTGGTTCTAGTCAACATCTGACTAGCAGACATAATGCCGTTATCTAAGATTTAGATTTGAACTATCTAATGAAAGGTATATTTAGCCTCGATAATTATTCCAGCACTAAAGATTCAAAATCTCGCTTGATGGTTTCGCGAATAAAATCTGCTAACTCATGGTAGATTGATGATCTTCCAGCCCCTTTGCGCCATACCAAGCCAATTGATCTTGATATGCTGCGCCCAGTAATTGGCAATGCAACGACATCCCCTAACTTGGAGACTTCGGATTGCGCATAAAGCGCAGGTAAGAAAGTGGCACCAATATTCATCGCCACCATTTGGCGCAAAGCGTCCAAACTGGTGCCTTCATAATCACGGATTACCTCTGCGCCAAAATCATTGCACAGCGTATGCACCTGATCATGCAAATGGAAATCGGGGGAAAGAGATAAGACAGACAGCCCTTTTAAATCCTTTATGGAAACGGATTTTTGCTTGGACAATTGATTGTCCAACGAAACCGCTAGTAGAATTGGTTCTCGAAACAAGTGTTCAGTAACTAAATCAGATGCGCGGTTTGGTAATTGGGCCAAAATCACATCATGGAGGCCAGATGTTAATTCATCTTCCAACTTATGTGGAATGCCTTCGCGGATGTAGATTTTCATATCGGCATGTTTTTGATGCAGTGATGCCACCACGCGCGGTAACAAATATGGGCCTAAGGTTGCTTTGACGCCTAGACGAATTGTACCCGTCATCCCATGCTCAGCCACTTCGATAAAATCGACCAGTGATTGGGTCTCCATCAGTATATGTCGTGCGCGTGCGACCACATCACGTCCAATCGGTGTAAAAAACACACCACTTCGACCACGTTCCACCAATCTGGTGCCGAGCACTTCTTCCAAATTCTGTATCTGTACGCTGAGCGAGGGTTGACTGACGCCGCAATATTCAGCGGCATGTCTAAAGTGACCCATATCAGCCAAAGCAACGAGATATCGAAACTGTTTTAAAGTCGCAGATGTCTTTTCCATTTATTGCCTTAATATAAAAATGCACCTATTTATTTAATAGTATAATCCTATCAATATTTCAATCTTAATTGTATTTACATATTATAAATTAACCTCATATAAGCTGCTAAGAAACACAAAAGCACATGCATAATTTGAAATGTAAATGAACAAGGAAACGCAGGCTTAGTAGCCATAAATGACTGATTAAAAGCGACGATGCGAAGCGTATTAGCTTTAACCAAGGCCGTACTCCCCTGTGGTCTTAGGCAAAAGCGAATAGAGGGCCAGTCATTAAAATGGCTGGCCTTTTATAAAGCAAACTAACGATAATCCAACTTGCAACCAAACACTCTTAAAAGAGAATGGAACCAACATGAAATGCACCGTAGATAACGACACCTTCATCATTACTGATAAAAGTGATGAGGAAATTGATTAATGCTCAACATGCCGCAGTGTTTGGTTAGATCACGGGTAGCTTGATAAATCCTCGAACGTAGCAGCAACTCTACATCCCAAAGGAACACTTCAAATCAAGAATATTCTCAAGAACGTGGAAGATCAGATCAAACGAAGAAGAGAAATCCATGTTAAGTGAATTATTCGAATTTTAGTTAGAAACCCCGCAACCGTCAGCTTGAAGACCTCGAAACTAAATTTTCTTTTTTGGTTTCGATTTTGTGGGATCCCAACAAACTCATAAATACCTCAATGCCATCCCCCAACTTTAGAAATCTGGAACAATGATCAAGAATTTAAACCCTGACGCAAAAGCTGGTCTTTTGCTTGCCCTCGCCGCCCTAATGGGGCTGTTATTTGAAAATATCGGTGCCTTGCGTCCTTTATACGATTCATTCCTAAATGTGTACTTTACAGTGGCAATAGGAGAAGCAGGCATATCAAAACCTGCCTTGTTGTGGATCAATGATGGGTTGATGGCAATCTTCTTTTTATACGTTGCTTTGGAAATAAAACGAGAGGCTTATGAAGGGTCTTTGTCTACTTGGAAACGTGCGGCTTTACCTGTTTATGGTGCATTTGGTGGCCTCGTAGTGCCAGCCTTAGTGTTTTTGTACATTGTGGGCTGGGATACCATAGAGGCACGTGGTTGGGCCATACCTGCTGCTACTGACATTGCTTTTGCACTGGGCGTATTAAGCCTATTTGGTAATCGCGTTCCAGCCGAACTTAAAACATTCCTATTGGCATTAGCTGTAGTTGATGATCTCGCTGCCATTATGATTATTGCAGTCTTCTACACAGCACAATTATCTATATTAGCCTTGGGGCTTGCAGCACTTGCAGGAATAGGACTGTTTATATTGAACTACATGGGCGTTAAACGTCTAACCCCATATGTATTGCTGGGCGCTGTGTTGTGGTGCTGTGTCTTGAATTCTGGCGTACACGCCACGTTAGCAGGTGTTGCACTTGGTTTTGCAATTCCTTTGTCACGTAACGCTAAAGGAAAAGCACTAGCAATCGAATTTGAACATGCATTGCATCCCTGGATCGTATTTATGATTATGCCTTTGTTTGCCTTCGCAAATGCAGGCGTACCGTTAGAGGGATTAAGTTTCGAGTTGTTGCTGCAACCCCTGACATTGGCAATCATTCTTGGATTGTTCTTAGGAAAGCAAATAGGTGTGTTCGGTTCTGTCTGGTTGGCTATTAAATTTGGTTTTGCAGAGGCACCACAAAAGGGATCTATGGCACAGCTCTACGGTGTCAGCTTGCTCGCAGGTATTGGCTTTACTATGTCCTTGTTTATTGGAGCCTTAGCATTCTCAGATCAGGATCATCAAACTTTGGTTCGAATTGGTGTAATATTCGGTTCATTACTCTCTGGTATTACAGGTGCGGTTGTTCTCACATTTGCAAAGAGGCGTGATGTGGGTGCCGCACTTGCACCAAATGCAATCTAAAGGCAGTGGATCAAGCTATGATTACTAGTCTGAAGCGCTTTATTGAAGCACCCGCAACGGTAAACTTTATCCTTAGTGTGATCCTTTTTAATGCGGCCTTGTTGGGGATGGAAACCTCCCCAACACTTATGTCAAAAGCAGGGGCAATAATCCTTATTCTGGACAGTTTATGTCTGACCATATTCGTGATTGAAATCACTATCAAATTACTGGTCTATAGGGTTAGCTTTTTCAAAACGGGTTGGAATCTTTTTGACTTAGTAATTGTTGCAATTGCTCTGCTGCCATTTGGGCAAGGCTTGTCGGTTTTACGCGCTCTTCGAGTACTGAGGTTGCTGCGCGTGGTTTCAGTATCACCAAGTTTGCGCCGTGTTGTGGAAGGTTTTATCGCGGCATTGCCAGGCATGGGATCTGTCGTTATTTTGATGAGCCTAATATTCTATGTCAGTTCTGTAATCGCGACCAAGATCTTTGGACATGCGCATCCTGAATTTTTTGGTTCGTTAGGAGGATCCGCTTATTCATTGTTCCAGATAATGACGCTTGAAAGCTGGTCAATGGCGATCGTACGTCCAGTTATGGAAGTACACGCTTATGCATGGGTTTTTTTCATTCCCTTTATTTTAGTAACGACATTTTCTGTAGTAAACTTGTTGGTTGGTTTAATTGTGAATTCAATGCAAGACGTCGGCAACAAAGAGGCCGCAGGCGAAACAACAGACTACCGAGATGATGTCTTAGTACGGTTGGGAGCAATTGAAAAACAACTTGATGCGTTGGCCCCAAAAGACTGATCTTGTCTGAACGGTGGAAATATCCACTCGACGATTGGTTAATTAACAATAGTGTAGTCGCAGCCTTTTAATTTTGTAAAACAGTCTCTTCCACTGTTCTTGAGCTTAGGAAATAGCTTAACATATGAAATCTCTTGCTCAAAATCACAGAATTCGAACTAAAGATCGAACGGTTGCAAGGGTCACTTACTATCATTTCTCAATGGTTGAACTCGATATAATTCGTGAATGCCCGCTCAGTGATAGCGACACCGCAGCCAAATTTGGTGCCTGTCAATTTCAATTCATCTCGGATCACCCACAAAACCGGTGTTCCTGGTTCGTCGTGAACGCTGTGTGTCTTGCCGTTCAGGTTTAGTGATATAGCCATGTTTTACTCCATCGAAGCATTGCAATTAATTTTTCTCAAATGCTGGGATCACCAGTTGCCCAAGCGACTCCATTCCCGCGATCCATTGTCTCAATCAGGGCCATATACGTGTCGTTGATCGAGAAAGACGACAAATTAATATTTTGTCGCATGCGATCTGGATTCAGGCTTTTCGGTAATACAGCATAGCCATTTTGCACCCCCCAACGCAGCAAGAATTTTGCCTCGGAGACACCATATTTCTCAGCCATGCCTTTGAAGTTTTCAACATCACCTTTCATACCCGCCGTTTTGGCGCTGTCTTGGCCCTCTTCGATGCGCCATGTGGAAAGCGGCACCAGACTGCTGTAGGCGATTGGCGCGATATTATTCTCGGCCATATAAGCCGTCAAATCAGGTTTTTGTGACCATGGGTGCAGTTCGATCTGATTGGCATCTGGCGTGGGCAAATCTGCCGCTTTGATTTCCTCCAAATGCGCTTTGTTGAAGTTGCTTACGCCAATGGCACGGGCTTTTCCGGCTTTATGCAACTCCACCAGAGCCGCCCATTGCTCAAGACGCTTTTCGCCACCGTATGGTGCGTGAATGAGATACAAATCCACATAGTCTAAGCCCATCCGTTCCATACTTGCATCACATTCCGCAATTGTCTGCACGCCCGATTTCGGAGCATCGCCCCAAGCGGGATTTCCGGGCCAAAGTTTAGCCGTGACGAAAAGTGCGTCGCGAGATAATCCAGTGGCCTCCAGACCTTCGCGAATACCAGCACCAACCGTCGCTTCGTTTTGGTAAGCCGCTGCGGTATCAATATGTTGATAACCATTTGCGATTGCAGTGCTGACAGCGGCCTGAGCGTCATCGTTTGATATTAGATAAGTCCCGAAACCAACGGCGGGAATTGTGGTGCCGACGTTGAGGCGAAATGTAGATTGCGTGACGGACATGTTCGCCCTCCTGAACAAGTTGCTGTTTATAACAAGCTAACGGCACTTAAGCAGCCTTGCCTGCCAAACTCTCCGATAGACTTGCCAATTCCTCCGAAACCTCAGCTAAACAGGTGAATCCATATGTGAATGATGCTACACGTCTCTTAAAAGGAGTTTACCATGGCGCTCAACGATCTTACGGCTCTGACAGAGTTCTATTATGCTGAAAATCAGAAGAATTCTTTAAAAACGCTGCCAAACCTGTATGTTGTTAAGCGCGAGGCACGCAGTGTTTTCGAGGCCACTGTCTATAATCCGGTCATCTGTATTGTCCTGCGAGGTTGTAAAGAAATACAGATTGGGACACAATCGGTCACTCTCACGGAAGGAGACGTATTGCTGGTTAGCCATGATCTACCTATTTCCGCGCGGATCACTGAAGCCAGTCCCGGCGCGCCTTATCTTTCACTCATTCTGGGATTGGAACTTGGCACCATTAGAAGCCTTTACGAACAGGTTGGCGAGGCTGTTTCAGAGGATAATGACGCAAGATCGCTTTGCACAAACATAGCCCAACCGTCCCTGACGGATCCGCTTGGAAGATACCTTGCGTTAATGGGCAAACCTCTTGAAGCTCAGGTGCTTGGCCCCTTGATCAAACGCGAAATACATTTCCAACTCCTGATGTCACCAATTGGCGGCATGCTGCGCAATCTGCTGTCTGTCGACAGCCATGCAAGCCGGATTGCTAAGGTTATCGTAAAGATAAGGGAAACCTTTCGTGAGCCACTTCTCGTGACAGAACTGGCACGCCTAGCAGGAATGAGCCAATCATCGTTCCACGAACATTTTAAATCAGTGACCGGAACTTCTCCACTGCAATACCAGAAAGACCTGCGTATGATTGAGGCGCGCAACTTGCTGCTGGCTGGTGCACGTTCAGTGTCGGCGACTGGCTTTGAAGTCGGGTATGAAAGCCCAACACATTTCAGCCGCGACTATTCCTGTAAATTTGGTTGCTCCCCGAAACACGAACTTGCTCAATCCCTTTGATTTCCCAGAGACTACCACGCAAATGGTTGTATTTCCCTTAATATCAGCATAAGGAACACAAAAAATGGAAAAGAGCCTTTTTCAGTTTATCTGGAAATATTCAAAAAAAAGCCAGTTGGTTCTATTAGCTGTCACTCTTCTAACTTTCCCAATTCTCTACGTTTCGTTGGAGTTACCTAAACGTATTATAAACGATGCCATTGGGGGATCTGGGGAAGACGTTTCTTTCTTGGGAGTAACATTAAGTCAGATCCATTTTTTGATGGTTCTATGTGTTGGTTTTCTATTGGCAGTATTGGTCAATGGGTTATTGAAGATGCGGCTTAACACCATGAAAGGTGTGTTGGCGGAACGTTTATTACGGCGATTTCGCTTTCAACTTTTAACCCGCATAATGAGGTTTCCACGCCCGTATTTCCGCACCACAAGCCAAGGTGAATTGGTTTCTATGGTGACGTCCGAAGCGGAACCAATGGGATCATTGATGGGGGATATGCTGTCTCAACCTGTGTTTCAGGCTGGGCAGATGTTGACAATTCTTGCGTTTCTATTTGCACAAAGTTTCTGGTTTGGGATGGCGTCCATAGCGTTGATCCCATTGCAAGCATGGATCATCCCAAAATTACAACGTCAGATTAATTTTTTGAACAAAGCAAGGATACAAGAAGTCCGTAAATTGGCCGCTGATATTGGCGAAACAGCAGCAGGTGTCAGCGATATTCGCACGAACGGCGGATTGCGTCACAGAATGTCATTGTTTTCCAACCGTTTGGGGAATTTGTTCGGCATTCGTTTTGAGATTTATCAAAAGAAGTTCTTCATGAAGTTTCTGAACAATTTCATTAATCAATTAACGCCGTTCTTTTTCTATTCTGTTGGTGGGTATTTAGCGATCAAAGGAGAGATCACAGTAGGTGCGTTGGTTGCAGCGCTCGCAGCATACAAAGACCTGTCTTCCCCTTGGAAAGAGTTGCTGAGTTATTATAACCAGACCCAAGATATGGCCTTACGGTGGGAGGTAGTGACTGAACGCTTTGCACCTAAAACGCTGGTGAAAGACACATTGTTTGACGGGGCACCTAAGGCGTTTACAAGTCTTAATGGAGATATCGATCTGAAAGGTGTTACTGTCTATGATGAAGAAGGGCATTCGGTACTTGAAGATATTAACCTGACCATTCCGAAAGGCGCACGTGTCGCAATTAAGACAAACAATGAAACTGCTGCGTTAGCATTTGCCGATGTGTTAACGCGTGAGATTATCCCACAAAGGGGATCCGTACAGATAGCAGGGCATGGATTAAATGATTTGCATCAGACCGTGGTGGCCAATCGCATTGGATACGCCAGTTCCAAACCTTATATTTTTCAAGGTACGCTTGGTGAAAATCTATTAATGCCCTTTAATCATGAGCCGGCACTTGGCGCGGATACCTCAACAAATGTGATGGATTGGCAGGAAGAATCTGCGCGTTCTGGTAACAGTGTCGACCCATTTGAAGTTGATTGGGTCGCACCAAAATTGGCAGGATTCCAAACGTGTGATGATATTAAAGAGTGGTGGTTTCAGCTGACTGAAGCGATGGGCATCGACGATACTATGGTGCGTCGTGGGCTGCGATCACGACTTGAACCAGATACCCAACAGGAGCTGATGGATGCAATTGTACGGCTGAGACCCGAAATAGCGAAGCGGTTATCAGTAGCGGGTGTGGACGATATTGTGCATTCCTTTCACCCAGAAAAATTCAACCCAGTATCTCCTTTGGGTAGTAACCTGCTTTATGCTGTTCCTACACGATTGCTGACACAAATAGCGTTGTCACAAGAGGGTAATTTTGTGCAGATGTTGCGGGACGAAGGAATTGTAGAATATCTTGCGCAAATGTCTGCCAGTCTAATCGTAGGGCTGACAGCAACATTTGGAACGGATGGAACAGATCACCCGTTGTTTCGCCGATTGAATATGGATGAAGATCTATATCAACGGCTTGGAGTAATCGTTACAAAAAGACGTGACGTTGGTGATATTGGATTGTCGCCCGAAGATTTCGCATTGATGCTAACTGTACCTTTTGCGTTTTCGGCCGAGCAGATGGGGCCAGCGTTTAGCGATGCGTTTAAAGAACGTATATTGGAAATTCGGATGAAGAGTGCTGCCGATATGGTGGCAAAATTGGATGGTTTGTTTCGGCCAATTGATCCACAGCATTATCTTCCCGTTATGACGGTACTTGGAAATGCTATTTTCGGGCGGGTTTCCAACATGGCAGGCGCGCGAGAGAAATTGATTGAAGATATTGTTGTTGATGTCCTAAGAGAACACGGTTTAAGGCGATTAGTGGCACAATCCATCTATGATCTAGCAACGACCCAAGGCGGGGAAAACCTACCAGCCGTATTTAGGGAACGCGTGGCGTTCAGTCGTGCTGGGATCAAGAAACCTGACATCTTGATTCTTCGTGATGCGTTGGCTAGCCATGATGGCGATGCCCGCTCTTTGATGCGTGAGCGCATTAGTGAATTGATGCCTGACGCCACCAAAATTTTCATTGAGAACCAATTCCACAATCCTGAAAGCTACGATTTGTTCGTAGAAATAGTGGATGGGCGTATTGATGGAGTGGCACGGCAAGATGACCTACAAGATGAAGATGCGCGTCAGGATTTGAAGCATAAGTTACGTGTGGTAGCGCAAGCAGAATTATTTGCAGGGCTGGATCGTAAACAACAGCGCCTGCTCGCGTTTAGTGCGCAATGGTACAAAGTTAAAGCGAGGCATGTGATTTTTGAAACAGGGCAAGAAGCGGATGCTTCCTATCTGTGCGTAAGGGGTTTGGCTGGATTATATTGGGCAGAAAATGAAGACAATAAGCTCTTGGTATCAGAAATTGCACCTGGGCGATTGATCGGAGATTTGGCAGTTATCCAAAATGAACCACGCCTATTAGATTTAATCGCCATTGAAGACAGTGTGTTCCTGCGACTTGGGGCTAGTGAGTTGTTGGCTGTGATCGAAAATGATGCGATGGTTGCAACAAGCTTATTGCGTTCGGTTGCGGGCCATTTGACAGACACATCGGCAAACCTGCGGTCAATACGGGCATTTGCTGTTGAACGTGGGATAGATTTCACTGAATTGGATGAAATGGATCAGGGCTAAGCGAGCGATCTGCTTTAATCCAACAGGCATCATGCTACCTATACTGGTTATCAGTTTTCGGACAATCTACACTATTGCTGTGAACGGTTGCATCATCCCACCCAATGGCGAGCAAGCGGAATACCTCCAAATCGCTGCCAATGTCGGCTTTGGGAAAGCTACGATGCTAAGACAGAGGTGATGACGACCGGCAGCTTTGGGCCGTTTGTGTCAAATCTTACAAAAATTCGAACTGGTAATAAGGGCTTGATCAAGACGGATACTCTTTGCCGCCATTGCCGGTAAGCTTTCCTCAATTGGGTGTCGAATGACTGCTTTTCGAAAATTGGACCTAAATGTTTGCGATCGCACGAAGGTCTGCAATCCGCCCTTACTGACGGCTCTCAGGCTTTTCGTCCGATCGACATGAACGGCCCTTTGCTGCCGTTGGTTGGGTCAAATCCCTTGCAAATATCTGAATGTCCGGTGTGCGAACTTTCCTGTCGTTCTCTTTTTCAGATATTTTAACTAAGGGTTCAAAGCAGGTTTTGGAAAAAACTTAAATATCTCTCGATAGCGAACGCGTACATCCTCAAGAGCTTGATAGTATCTAAACAATTCTTTAATTGGTGCGGCCATTTCTTTGTGTGCTGCAAGAACAGCGACTAGAGCACCTAAAGTAATGCGTTCTTCTATAACAAAATATCCACCTAATGCATAAAAAAGAAATGGCGTTAGCGACATCAAAAAATTATTAAAAACCTTTATAAAGAATTTCATTTTATGAATTTCACGACGTATCCTTTCTAATTCTTTTAGGCTCACTGAAACTTCATAGATCTCTCGTGTAGATGATATTGTCCCATCAAGTTGTCCACCTAGTTTACTACCTAAGTTGCGAACTTCTTGAATACGTTCCCGTGCCAAAACGTTCACATACCTCTGGAAGCGCGGAAGCAATACTAATTGTATAGGAAGAATTGCAAGTGCTGCTGCTCCAAGTATTGGGTCTTTAACAATCATAAATGTCATAATTGTCATGAATGTCCCAATTTGGAACACAGGCAATGTTAGTATGTCAGCGGCAAAACCACCGATGGGCTCCACTTCTTGTGATAATATTGGGATGATATCTGTTTTTCGATCAGCCGTTTTATCACCACGCCATTGCCTATAAACCAATAATCTCAGGCGGCGTAAAAAACGTTCAGCAACACGCCCTTTGAATACATTTAGCCAATATTTATGCACACCGTTCACAATAATTGCTAATAAGTAGAGACCGCATAATACCAACAAAAACCTGACCTGTGAAAATTCATAGTCTCTATAAGTAAAAGGGAAATGGTTTGAATCTAATGCATTATTGATAATCTGTTTTGGCAACTCCAATGTACCGTAAAGAATTGGCATTGATAACAAGCTAGCAATAAAAAGTAAGATCTGTTGTTTTTTAGATGTATCAAAAACAAAGCGGAATAGGTTTTTATCTAAACCGCGAATATATCCAGAAAAGGCAATCTTTGGGGTTACTGATTTGTAGCGGTAATAGCTTACTGCACTTTTAGTAAATAAATACGTAACAACAATTATTAAGAAAATTGGCGCAATAAGAATGACAAAATGCAATACTGGATGAAACCAGTCTGGCGCATTTTCATCAATTTTGTATTCAAACAATAACGCTATCTTGTGAACTATATCGTGGTAACTTTCCATTTGCATTTCTACTACCTGTAAGCTTCATTTTTAGGGATTAGACAGAACGATATTATTCAGAGCCGCCTCTGTCGAAAGTATTACGATTTTTGAATTCTAATGTGCCATCTTATAAAGATGGATTAGCCCCCCACATTACTTTAATGGGAGGCCGTATTGGGGGAGGTTTATTTTAGATCAGTGACAACTAATTTACCCTTTAGTCGTTCAGCAACAAACTCAATGTTGTCGCCTGCATTCATCTTTTCAAGCATAGCTTTTTCAGCAACACGGAATACCATTGTCATTGCAGGCATACCTAAGTTTGCTAGTTTTTCATGGATGATTGTGACTTTGCCAGATTTAGCATTAACCTTCTTAACAACACCTTTGGTATAAGATACCGCTGCAGCTTGACCAGCATCAGAAACCTCTATTGAGCTGTGCATACCAGCTTCGTAATGACCAGGTATCAGGCAGGCGAACTCAAATGTGCCCGTTTTCGTAAATGACCATATGATTTCGCCAAACTGGCCTTCTTCAAGGCGCACAGAGTTAGGGTCGTCGTGTTCCATTTCTGGAAACTTCTCCATGATAGCTTTGTGCTCAGCATTTTTTTCTACGGTATCAAGAACGAACTCATGTTCTAATTCACCCTTGTTCAGAATTGCGAAGCGAACCGTTTCACCAGCTTTGATTTCAAGGGACTTTGGTTCAAAAACCATATCACCATCATCCGTTTCAATCATAGAAACATCGATGGTACGCGTTACCATATCAACCATACCTGGCATACCTGTTGCCATTTCGTGATGGCCTGCTTCGCCATGGCCTTCAGAATGACCATGAGATCCATTTTCAACTGTTTTGGTTTTACCTTCGTGCCCACCCGTATGAGAGCCACTGGCATAAATCGGGCTTGCTAGTGTTAATATTAAGGCTGTTGAGAGTAGTTGCGTTTTCATAGTTTTTCCTTACTTGGATAAATTAGATGTCGAGTTGCTCGATCATCCTTTTAAGATTGGTTTCTTTGTGATCTGGGTTTTTGGGCTGTTCATGCTTGCATGTTCGGGCAGCTCACCTGTCCATTCATATGCTTGCGTACCAGGAGGGTTTTCATACCAACCAGGGTCAGAGTAATCATCGGCACCGATGCCTTCGCGCACTTTAACAACCGAAAACATTCCACCCATTTCAATCGGGCCATGTGGCCCCCAACCTGTCATCATTGGAACGGTATTGTCGGGTAACTCCATTTCCATCACACCCATGTCTGCCATGCCAGCCGTTCCCATCGCCATAAACTCAGGTTGGAACTTTTGAATTTTTTGCGACAAGCGGCGTTGGTCTGTTCCAATAAAAGTTGGCACATCATGACCCATTGCATTCATTGTATGATGTGACTTGTGGCAATGGATTGCCCAATCACCGAGGTGAACGGCATCAAATTCAAATGCACGCATTCCGCCGATAGGTAAATCAATCGTCACTTCTGGCCAACGTGCAGCTTCTGGAACCCACCCACCATCCGTACAGGTGACAGAGAAATCATAGCCGTGCATGTGGATCGGGTGATTGGTCATCGTCAGGTTCCCCACCCGAATACGAACGCGGTCATTATGATTAACCACGATTGGATCAATATCGGGAAAGATGCGACTGTTCCATGTCCACAAATTGAAGTCGGTCATCGTCATGATACGCGGAACATAAGTGCCAGGTTCAATATCAAACGCATTCAGCATGAATACAAAATCGCGATCGACGGGCATGAATGTTGGGTCTTTAGGATGCACGATAAACATTCCCATCATACCCATCGCCATTTGCACCATTTCATCGGCATGTGGGTGATACATAAACGTACCGCTTTTGGTCAAATCGAACTCATAAACAAACGTTTTACCAGGCGGAATACCTGGGTGACTAAGGCCGCCAACGCCGTCCATACCCGATGGTAAAATAAGACCGTGCCAATGAACTGTCGTGTGTTCTTGCAACTTGTTCGTCACATAGATACGAACGCGATCCCCTTCAACGGCTTCAATAGTTGGCCCAGTAGATTGGCCATTATAACCCCAAAGATACGCTGTCATCCCATCTGCTAGCTCACGCTCAACGGGTTCTGCTACAAGGTGAAATTCTTTCACCCCGTTGTTCATACGAAACGGTAATGTCCAACCGTTTAGTGTCACAACAGGCTGATAGTCAGGCCCTGTTGGTGGGTGAAGTGGCCCCTGAGTTGAGGCACTCTCCATGACAGCGGCTTCGGGTAGTCCCGAGTTGGACGTGGCCCCCCAAGCACTTGCTGACAAAAGGGTCGCCCCTGCGGTTGCACCTGCTCCTAAAAGTTGTCGTCTATTTAACATTGTTTAATCCTTTCGAATAAGAGGCGCTGATTTGAATAACAGCAACATCCATTTTCATTCTTCGCTTTGAGAGGTTTTGCCGCCATAAATGGCAGCGCGCAGGTTTGCCTTAGCTAACCAGAAATCCCGCTTTGCTTCGCCTGCTTCCATTTCAGATTCCAGTGTTTCCCTGGCATCTTCCAGCAGTTCGAAAGTATTGGTTATCATGCCGTTATTACTTAAGAGAGCAGCATCATCGACAATCTTGCGAAGTGGCAAAACGGTATCACGGTAGTGTTTCGCAATCTGATATGTACCGTGATAGGCAACTTCCGCAGTACGGGCTTCAGTACGTACATTCACAGCCATTTCTGCAACCACATTAGCAGAACGCAAATAATCTAGTTCTGCTTTACGCAGTCTAGCTTTGCCCGTGTCATAGATCGGAATTGCAAATTCTAATTCCACCTGTGGCGTTGTATTGCTTGTCGTGTTGCCACCATCAGACTCGCGTTCTGTTTCAAATCCTGCAAGCAATTCCAAGTCTGTTACAAATCGCGATGCATCCGTCATTCCATATGACTTAGCCGTTGCTTCCAAACCGAGCTTGGCGACCTTTAACTCAGCACGGTTTTTGAGCGCATCTATTTCTATCGATCTGCGACGAGGAATTGATTTGGGCAAACGCGGCAACGCGTTAGGAACGAAGTAATCCACATCTGTGCCCCAAAGCCCCATCAACTGCGTTAACTCGGCTTTAGCACCAACGGCTTCTAAACGCGCTTTTGCTGCCTGCGCTGCAAGATCAGCATTAAAAGCATGCTCTCTTGCTTGGCTGCCTTTATCTAACGAGCCAGCCAGCCCAAGACTTTGTGCTAATTCCGATGATGCATCAGATGTGGCACTCGCACTTTTTAGATTTCCAACAACTTCGAATGCAGATACTGCGTTTATCCAAGCTTGGCGTGTTTCTGATGCCAGCTTGAGGGTTTCATTAACGGCATTTAATTGGGCCTTTTTGAATTGTGTATCTGCTAATGCAACGCGTTGTTTACGTGTTTTAGCATCCAAAAGATTGGTTGCAAACATACCCTCGATTGCTCGAAACACACCAAGCTCTGGTGCTGCTATCCCAAAAATACCTATTGATACGATTGGGTTCTCTGGTAGCGATTCCTGCCAAACTTCAGTAGCTGATACACCAACTTCTGCATATGCAGCCTGTAAACCTTTATTATTCAATAAAGCTACTTGAACAGCGGTTTCCGCCGTTATGGTCTTTTTGTGAACCATTGCGTGTACACGTTTGGCATTTGCATCAGCTTGTTGCTGCGACTGTATCCAAACAGTTTGCTTGCCAATAGATTTGTTTGTTCCATCAGTTACAGCATCAAAACCCGCAGCTTTGTTTGTGTACTGGGTTGGAACAGCTGTTGCACAAGCCCCTAAAAGAAGCGGCAAAGCAATGATCGCTGGTCTATAATAATTACGCATTATTGTGTCCCCCAACCAGAGTTCTGTTGTTCATTTGACTTGCGCCAATCTTGCGGATCAGTTGCATCGCGATGTTCATAATCTTGAACAACAGGTCGATATTGCACAGGGCGATTAGGCGCATCTAATGATGCAGGTTGGGATAATGCCGTAACATCAGGAAGCGGCGTGGGTGTTGGCGAACACGCCACGAGGATGATTGGAATACATCCCACAATGAGTGTGGTTTTCATTTTAGATACCTATAGTCATAAATTTCAGTGGCTAAGGGGCAAGGCCCACAGCATATGCATGCTTACTCAAGCAATGTTTTGAAATTTAAAGACTAGGTGGACGCATCAGGCGGGATTTACCAGCCGATGTCATTTTACTAATGGGCAAAGCGATATGAGCACGAACTTGATCTACTTCTGAAAAATTGTAATTCTCAACAAGTGCTGCTGAAGAACACATACCAGTCTCGCAACACCCCACACCCTCATGTTCATGATTGGTGCTATCAAGTGATGTCATATCCATCGCAGAAATATCGTGAGCATGATCAGATTGGGCAAGGTTCGTTCCATTATGAATAGATGTACCATTATCTGTCATGTTTGCATGTGCTGCCATTGGAAATGAAAGCGCAATAGCCATAACGGTAACAAGTAAACTTGCCGTTTTAACAATGTGATTTATGATGCTTTTGCTTCTCATGTCTTTTTGGATATTGCCAATCAGCTTTGAATGTCAAGTAAGAATTCGGTTTGATAAAGAGATTGTTATAATTATTCTTTTAGCATCTTGACCTTCCATCTACTGGAAGGCTTATATGATATGTTGAACATTAAAACTTCAACAAGGCTCAACAATGGACATTCACAAAACCGCCATATACCCCATTGAAGGTATGACTTGTGCATCATGCATTAGCCGTGTTGAAAAATCTTTAAAATCAATACCTAGCATTATTAAAGCTTCGGTTAATTTAGCAAATGAAACAGCACTCGTTACATACGAATCAAATGATCCAACAGAATCCGTATCAAAAACATTAGCACTAATTGGATACCCAATTATTACGGAAAACCTAACCTTTGAGATCGAAGGTATGACTTGTGCTTCATGTGTGGGGCGCGTTGAAAAATCGATATTAGCAGGCAATGGTGTATTGCAAGCCTCTGTTAATCTTGCAACAGAGACGGCATTGGTAAAATTTGCAAATGGTACAATTACCCCATCAGAAATTATTGGCTTAATTTCTAAATCTGGGTACCAAGCCAAATTAAAATCAATCAATCAAACGAAAGATAATGACCGTAAGGCAAAAGAAATTGTTACCCTTGGGCGCCAAACTTTTATTGCTGCTCTACTAGCACTTCCAGTCTTCGTTATTGAAATGGGAGCGCATGTAATTCCTAGCATGCATCAATTGATTAGCAATACCATTGGTCTTGAGAATAGTCGGTTATTACAATTTGTTTTGACAACGATTGTTCTATTTGGCCCTGGATTGCGATTTTATACAAAAGGGTTTCCTGCTCTATTTAGAGCTACTCCGGATATGAATTCACTGGTGGCTCTTGGCACTTCTGCTGCATATGGGTTTTCGCTTGTTGCAACATTTGCACCAAGCTTACTCCCATCAGGTACTGCAAATGTATATTACGAAGCAGCGGCAGTTATTGTTGTTTTAATCTTACTTGGCCGCTTCTTAGAAGCCCGTGCTAAAGGTCGCACAGGACAAGCAATTCGTAAACTTGTTGGTCTACAGGCAAAAACAGCACGTATTGAACGCCATGGTAAAGTTGTAGAAATTGCATTAGAGTCCATCATTCGCGACGATGTTATTCATGTGCGTCCAGGGGAGAAAATTGCTGTAGATGGCATTGTACTCACTGGGAATAGTTTTGTTGACGAAAGCATGATTACTGGCGAGCCTATTCCTGTACAAAAAGTAGATGGGGCTGAGGTTGTTGGTGGTACAGTCAATGGAACTGGTGCACTTACGTTTAAAGCAACAAAGGTTGGCAACGATACAATGCTTGCCCAAATCATCCAAATGGTTGAACAGGCGCAAGGTGCTAAACTACCAATACAAGGATTAGTAGATAAGATTACCGCATGGTTCGTACCTGTTGTGATCCTAGTTGCTGTATTTACGATAATGGTTTGGTTCTTATTAGGCCCAGAACCAGCTTTAAGTTATGCACTCGTCGCAGGTGTTTCCGTTTTGATAATAGCCTGCCCATGTGCAATGGGTCTTGCAACTCCTACCTCCATTATGGTTGGCACAGGGCGTGCAGCAGAAATGGGTGTTTTATTTCGTAAAGGTCACGCTTTACAATTATTGCATGAAGCAACCATCGTCGCTGTTGATAAGACAGGTACACTAACAGAGGGACGGCCAAAACTTACGGACATGCATGTTGCAGATGGGTTTGACGAAGCGCGTATCCTACGCTTGATTGCAGCCGTTGAAAGCACTTCTGAGCATCCTATTGCACAAGCAATTGTTCAAACGGCTAAGGAGAAAAAGTTAGAGCTGCCCACGATAAAAGATTTCACATCGATCACTGGCTATGGAGTACAGGCCACCGTTGAGGGCAAAAAACTCCTTATCGGTGCGGACCGCCTGATGATCAAAGAAAATATAGCATTATGGCAGCTAGCCGATATAGGGCAAAAATTAGGGCAATCTGGAAAGACACCGCTCTATGCAGCTGTAGACGGCGAAATAGCAGCGGTTATTGCTGTTGCGGATCCAATCAAGAAAAGCACGCCTGCTGCAATCAACGCATTGCATGATCTTGGGTTGAAGGTAGCAATGATTACTGGCGACAATCAAGGAACAGCAAATGCAATCGCAAAAGAGTTAGGGATAGATCATGTAGTGGCTGAAGTTCTACCAGAAGGTAAAGTCTCAACCATAGAAAAACTACGTTCGGAAGGTAACAAATTGGCTTTTGTTGGCGACGGAATTAACGATGCTCCTGCACTTGCCGCCGCAGATGTTGGAATAGCGATTGGGACAGGCACAGATGTTGCAATTGAAGCCGCTGATGTTGTGTTGATGTCTGGTGATTTAAAAGGTGTTGTTAATGCATTTGACGTAAGCCAACGCACTATGAAAAACATCAGGCAAAATCTGTTCTGGGCATTCGGATATAATACACTTCTAATTCCCGTTGCAGCAGGGGTTATATACCCATTTAGCGGTCTATTACTATCACCTGTTCTAGCTGCAGGTGCGATGGCTTTATCGAGTGTATTTGTACTAACAAATGCGTTGCGATTGCGTTGGGTACAACCCGTTCTAAATGAAAAAAACATATAGGTATAAAAATGAATAAAAAATATATGCTATTAATCGGCTTAATTGCCGCCGCCTTACTGCTTAGCTTTTGGATCAAACAAACACCGCAACATTCTATGCCGAGGGCAGGCAAAATAGAGCAAGGAGCTTCTATCGTAGATGTAATATTACCAGCAGCATTAAGCAAAAATGCGAAAACTGGCGAAGCTATATTTAATGTTAAATGCGCTGCATGCCATGGTTCAAACGCAGCAGGTAAAAACGGAATGGGGCCACCACTTATTCACAAAATTTATGAACCAAGCCATCATGGTGACTTTGCTTTCTTAAGTGCAGCAAGAAATGGTGTGCAATCGCATCATTGGCCTTTTGGTAACATGCCAATAATTACAGGCTTAACTGACGGAGACATCAAAAGTATTGTTTTTTATATACGTGTAGTACAAAGAGAAAATGGCATTAATTAATATTCTCAATTATGATGTAGTTCATGGCGGCATGACTGAGGTGTATCAATTTTATGGCATTCCTATTTTCACACAAAGGATCTAAGCTGACCTTTCTTACATAATGGAAATTACAAAATTGTTGTTAACTCAATGTCTCCTTTCCGCCCCTTATTAACTTTCGGTACATATTCAGGAAACGTCGCATAGGCCCCACAAAGCAGTCATCTGGCCATTCTCCTCCAAGTCTCAAAATTTAAAAATCTAAGTGATTGTTTACATTTAAGTTGGAATCCCATTAATTGGATGATCTGTTACTTAGGAATGACGACACCACCAGCGAAGCAGTGCAACTTGATCTAATTTTGGAAGAAAAATGCCGCTTGAAACGTACCAAAGACCAAATACAAAAGCCTGGTGGGTTAAGGGTCGTATCGAATACAACGGGCAACCCATTAGCGAATACATCCGCTGCAGCACTGGTGCACGTACAAAATCAGGCGCGGTCGACTGGATTGCCCAGGAAACCCAAAGGCAAATCCGTCGTTACTTGCTTGGCGAGAAGGCACAAGAGCTAACTTGTTCAGACGTTATTCTCACCTACCCGGCCAAACCTTACGAGGCCAAAGCCCTTATAAAGATCATCGAAGCGCTCGGTGACGACTTCCTCTACAAACCAGTTAAAGACATAAGCGGTTCATATATCCGCGGCCTAGGGTTCCAGATTATGCCCAATGCTGCAACCGACACTATGCGGCGCGAAGTGGTGACGCCTATCCGGGCCGCGATTAACTGCGCTCACGACCTCGGCAAATGCGATTATATCCGCGTCAAGGCCTACACGACCCAGGAGCGAATTGACCAAGACACAAGGCGCGGCAAGCAAAGTCGCGTTGAGCGTAGGCCTGCCGATCAAACCTGGATTGCCAAATTTTGCACACACGCCGACATGCACAACGCGGCCTTGGTGCGGTTTATGTTTGAAACCGCCGCCCGGATCGACCAGGCGATCAGCTTGACGCCCGAAGATTTGGATTTAAAGGGGAAACGGGTTTGGCTCAAAGCTGCCAAGGGCCACGCGGCGCAATGGGTTGCCATATCGCACGACATGATGATTCAACCTGCCACCCAAGCAACCCATGAATTGGAAAGAAAAATGCCGCATGGAACCGCGCGTGTTCGGCTACGGGTCATCTACAGGATATAATGGACGTTGGAAAACAATTTGCAAGAACGCGGGCATTGAATACCTCTCGGCGCACCAAGCGGGCCGGCATGGGTTCTATACAGAATTGGGGGTGCGCCAGGGCGTTGACCCGATAACGGCGGCCAAAGCGGGGCGTTGGAATGATGCGGCTCTGCCAGATCGTGTTTATGCCCACGCAGAAGACGAACAAGCCGAATTGCGCGAAAAAATACGTGGTAAAGCGGGTTCCCAATAACAAAAAATGGAGTAACGCATGATTGGAATTACAGACAATATACTGGTGACAACCTTGATTTTCTTTAGCTTGGAGATGCTCGAAAAGCTGGCCGAGCCATTCTCATAGCATGTACAATTTATGCCCTGCTTAATGGATGCAGTGAGGCGTTTATTAAAGTGATGCTTTTTAGGCTTCGAGGTTAATATTACACATACAATGCTACTTGGGTTTATTAAAATTGCAATATCAGTTTTGCTTGTAGTGTATAGCAAAAGGAGAATTTGCAGTCTTCCCAACAACCATTAACCCGTACAAATCCCGTACAGTTAACTCAGATAAAACCAAGTAAGATACTGAAAAATAACATATATTTTGATAATTAATAACCCCCTACTAAGGGGCAGGTTGCAGGTTCGAATCCCGCCAGAGTCACCACCATAACTTGAATATCGATATAGCTATATAATACTTGATATTACCCCGTGTTTTCAGGGGCATTCCTATATGTCTCGAGACCCCAGACACGTAATTAGTAGCAATATAGCCAGAATCTATGAAAAGTCTGGGAATGGCTTTTGCGCGGTCGCCGTTTGCGAGTTCGTGATGCAGTGATGATGGTACTGTAGGGGGATTTAAAACGACCCTGGCTCTTACAGAGGACGGAACATTTCGCGTTGATCATGCCAGACGGCTGGAAAGGCATGACGCAACAACCATTCAGTCGTCAGACCTAATGGCTGGTTGCCTTCATAAACGTCACGAATGACGTCCGGCGCCAGAAAAGCCAGTTCGATCAATTTCTGGACCCGATCTTTGGACACACCTTCTACTTTGGCAATCTCCACATATGTCTGACCAGATCGCGCTAATGCAAAATAGCGATGTGCCCGGGCGATGTTTTTGAACAGGACCTCATCGCGCTGTGCTGCTGAGCCAGCCAGAATCAGTTTGGTTTCAACACCGCGCTTGCGATGTTGGAATTCTGAACTGAACACCAGAAGAGCACTATTGATGCGCTCAAGGGGCCCGCCCAGATGCTCGGCGACGGCTTTTGCACAAAGCGCAATCGTGATCCTTCCCGGTGTGATATCAACGCGGTCTACCAGAGTATCGGTGTCTGGATCTGCTATCTCAGGCCACTGATCTTGTAGCGAACGGCGCTCACTTAGACCCGCAAGCTCATCGGTTGTGGCATCCTCTATAATATTGGCCACGATCTCTGGTGCGCTCAGATGCTGGGCGACAAGTTCAGCAACTGCAGCTTCAAGCGCAGGCCCGGGCAACCGCCATCCACCCGGGCTTTTCTGTTCGGGGCTGCGGATCAGACGGTGAGACACATAGTACCGAAGCCTGCGGCCCTTTGCTGTTTTGGTATGACTGGGTGTTAGCCTGTCACCTGTTTCATCAAATACTTTGCCGATGAGTAAAGACACCTGCATTTTCCCACGAACATCAATTTGTCCTTTCCCCTTACGCGGCTTAACTGCTCCCGCCTTCAGTTGTTCCTGCAATTGATCCCAGATATCAGGATTGATGATCGCTGCGTGCTGACCGGGATAAACCGCTGTCTTGTGGCGGATCCTGCCTGCATAGATCGGGTTAGCCAGGATATGATAGATATGGCCAAAGCTGAATCGCACACCACCTTTAACCCTGCCTGAAGGCAAAGTTCGCACTGCTGTTCTAAGGCCCAGTTTATCGGCCCTGTATTTCGTCACTCGAACATTGTCGTCCTGCCGGTAGAGATCATAGATCGCTCAGATGGTCTGCGCGCCCGGTTCACTGATCTTCAGTGTTCGTCCATCGGGCTCATAACCCATAGGCACATTGCCACCCATCCAAAGGCCCTTTTTTTTGGAAGCAGCAATCTTGTCGCGAATACGCTCGGCGGTAACCTCGCGTTCAAACTGGGCAAATGACAGGAGCATATTCAGCGTCAGGCGCCCCATGCTGGTGGCTGTGTTGAAGGATTGTGTAACAGATACAAATGTGGCACCCACATCGTCAAGAATATCAACGATCTTGGCAAAATCCGCGAGCGACCTGGTCAGGCGGTCTATCTTATAGATGACAACCTGATCGACCTTACCTGCACGAATATCAGACAACAAGCTTTGCAAACCGGGTCGTTCCAGTGTTCCCCCTGACAAGCCACCATCATCGTATTGTTCAGGTACCAGAACCCAACCCTCGATCTTCTGACTGGATATATAGGCAGCACAGGCTTCCCTCTGGGCATCAAGCGAATTGAATTCCTGCTCCAGCCCGTCTTCGGAACTCTTTCGCGTATATATAGCACAACGGATCTTCTTCATTGGCTGGTCCCTGTCCCGCCCGTCAGGCCAAAGAACCGCGGCCCTGACCAGTTTGTGCCGGTAATGTGAAGGGCAATCGCGGACAGTGATTTGAAGTGCTCCTCACCCAACATATATCCGTTCTCGTTCACTTCAACGCTGTAACGTCTTCCGTTCCATTCCCGGATCAACTGGTTTCCCGGACTGACAATTATTGCAGACGACACCCCTGGTGAGGCCCGACCGTCAGCGACAGCCTTCAATGCCCTCTTTAAAGAAGGGGCAAGCCCGCCAAAGCGGCTGCACTGTTCATCCCAGATCAGTGCTTTGCGCATGAAGATCATCGATATGTGATGTGGCGGAGCTTTGCCAAACGCTTTTACCCAGGCGATGCGGAGGCCGGAGCGGTCCAGATCATTCAGTTCTGACATCCGCGCCTGAATATCATTATCGCCAGTCATTAGGCACCCTGCCCTGCAGGCAGGCTTGTGATACGGTAGCGGGTAAGCTTGCCACTTCCCGACTTGGCGGGCGTAATCACATAGCCCGATTTACGTAGTTTGCTCAGGGCCGCACGGGTCGTATGTGGTAACCAGCCCAACTTCTTACTGAAGCTGCCAATATCAGCCCCGTGATCTTTACTCAGAAAGCTGATCAACTTTGCTTTCTTGGTTACCTTGGAACGGCGCGGCACTTGTGTTTTTTTGCCAGGTCTTATGGGTGCTGTAGTCAGTTTCGGCGTCTTTTTAGTTGGGATGTTTGTCATGCTGTTCTCCTTTATCATAGAGCAAGGTCAGCTAGACCTGCTACTGATCAAAGCCCGGGGCGTTCGGGCGAAGGAGGCGACACATCCAAGTGTGTCGGTCGTGACAGTACCGCTCGTTGAGCCACTGAAGTCCAGTCATGTTTGCGCTTCGTGATAATTGGGTAACTATGGGCGGAAAGCGGTCATCCGCTGTAGATGTTAATGTTTGAGTCAGTAGCCAAGAAGCAGACATTCCAAGGATCATTCGTGACTTGTTAGGATCATAATTTCCTGCTGGCATAAACTTAGCCAAGCCGAGATAATGGGTATTATCAGTTACATAAGTTTGACAATTTGTTGCTTCTTGTAATAGCAATTAATGAATTCATAATTAATTTATAAGATCGCTCGAAAGACTGAGGCACTCATGAACAATAATCCATATGCCACTCTTGGTGTAAAAAAAACGGCTACTGCAGAAGAGATCAAGAAATCTTACCGCAAAATAGCACGCACCAGCCATCCTGATTTAAATCCCGATGATACATCTGCCGAGGAACGTTTCAAAGAAGCGTCAGCGGCATATGATATATTGAAAGACCCGGAAACCCGTGGGCGATTTGATCGTGGCGAGATTGATGCCACAGGGGCTGAGCGGCATGACCGACAATTTTATCGAGAGCATGCTGAAGCTTCTGATAATCCTTATCGTTCAAATCAACAATATGAGGGTTTTGGAGATGCATCCGACATCTTCGCCGAAATATTGCGCCAAAGGGGTCAAGGTGGGGCCAATAATTCAAGTCAAGGATTTAACAAACGCGGTCAGGACCGACTATACTCACTTGAAGTGACCTTCATGGATGCAGCGAACGGAGGTAAAACCCAAATTACGTTACCTAATGGAGGTATACTTGATGTTCAAATTCCCCAGGGCATCGCAGATGGTCAGAAGATCCGTCTGCGCGGCAAAGGTGGGGCTGGTTTTGAAGGTGGTAAAGCTGGAGATGCGATTGTAACCTTATCGGTGCGTTCCCATCATATCTTTCGCCGTGATGGCAATGATATCATTATTACCCTTCCTATTACTCTGTACGAAGCGGTGTTAGGCGGTAAGGTCGAAGCACCAACAATTGATGGCAGTGTTAAACTGACCATTCCTAAAGGAGCTAGCGACGGGCAGCTTTTGCGATTGCGCGGGCGCGGCGTCAAACCTGTTGGAGAGGCCACGCATGGAGATCAGCGGGTCGAGCTTCGAATTATGACACCAGATAAGATCGATGATGGGTTAAAAACGTTTATGGAAAGTTGGCGTGAAACAAACGCTTATGATCCACGTAAGGGGTTTGAAGTATGACAGAACGGTATTCAGAAGACGAAGCCATTTCAGCTGTGACACGCCTGACGCGTACACAATTAATGTCGTTTGTAGAGACTGAAATCATTATACCCATCCACACCGACAATGGGTTATCTTTTCGTCGTGTTGATTTAGTCAGAATGGAGCTTTTGTGTGAACTTTCAGAAAATTTCAACATTGAAGATGACGCACTTGGTATCGTCATTTCACTGATTGATCAGTTACATGATGTGCGCGGCGAGCTTCGTTCTCTTTTGGAGGTGATTAACGCAGAACCAACAAAGGTTCGTGAAAGAATTGGTAAAGCGCTGATCCGAAATCGCTCCGGCGCATAATACCTCTTGTATTAAATCATTAATTTCTGATTTATCACAATCAAGCATTCGGCGTGTTATGTACTATATCTGAAAAAGGGCGGAAACTCATTATATTCAAACGCCATACTGTGCTCCTTTCACCAACATACCCCAGGTGCACACCGTTGATGTCAAGTTTCCTATTAGTTTCTGCGATATCAAACGGCTTCCAGCGTTTTGATCTAAGTCAAGGAACAATGCCTCACAGATTGATACAAATGTGAAATAAATGCAGACAATATAATAATGATGCAAAAACAGAGGATGGAACGGATGTTGATACGGTTGACAATGGCTATCTTAGCCACAATCGGTACGGCTTCAGCGCAGGAACCAGATACTAAGGATGGGCGGATTCTCTACATGAGCCATTGCTTGCAATGCCATGGCATTGATGCCAAAGGCGATGGGCCGATGGCCGAGATGTTAGCTATCGATACGCCCGACCTGAGCGGCTTGGCCTTGCGCAACGACGGCGCTTTCCCAACAGAGGCTGTCGCGAGGCAAATCGACGGACGCGCGCAGATACTCGCTCATGGTGGAGACATGCCGATTTTCGGGCCATTTCTGGACAGCGATCAGTATGTAGCCCTGCGTTTGCCAACTGGGCAGCCGATGATGACAAGTCTGCCACTGGCCAATCTGGTGGTATATCTGGAATTGATCCAGGGAAAGTAAGCACGAGCGCTAATGCCGCGCACACGAACTACCTGTTATTTCTGGAATGGAGCTCTTCGAGTTTACCCAAGGCATCGCTATAATTCTCTGTGACGACGTACAATGTGATCGCGGTGGCGTAGATTTTTGTCCGTAAGATTCCCTTTGCCCGCTTGGCCGGCATTCCAATGCTTACGATGAACCAGAAATCCTCCGTTAGCTAAACCTTAAATCTGTCCCACGAGTGCTGACGTCAGACAACTAAACCGACATGAATCGTGTAGCGAGATTTGCAATGTGGGTCGCCGCGAGAAGCACGAAAGGCAGGTTTACAGTTCAATATAGGATTAAAGCTAAAGGCAGCAATGGGCCGTTATCCATGTTGTGTCGCTCCGCCGTTGCTTGCCAATTAGTATGGCATTGGTAAACATGCATATTACAGATTCAATTGAACTGAAATTGTTATTTGGCGAATTGTTAACTGGTTGTTTCAGACAGTTTTGAGAAACCCGTCATTTGCGGGTTAAATTATCTGGCCATCAAGGCCTAAACACTTTCTTAGCAAATAGCGCTATTTGGATCCATAGGCGCTGACGACGAACAGTGTTTTGCTTTTTGTCAAGCAATACAATGTACTTTTTATAATATGACAATGCCTTCCGCAGGCATACGCTGGCGCGGCCGTAGGATCGCTAAAACTTGTCAAGCGCCGACAACCGCCTGACTTGCAGACATACCACCGTCTATTGTCAAAACCGTGCCGCTAACAAAGCGGGCACGCGGACTAACAAAAAATCGCACAGCGTTGGCAATGTCTTCTGAATTAGCGACCGCGCCACCGGGTTGGTCGGCGTACATTTCACGCCATTTTTCGGCATCGCCAAGTTCTCTGGCAGCTTGTAAGCGTAAGAATTTTTCGCCGCGCTCGTTCTCCATATCTCCGGGATTAATGCCCAAAACACGGATGCCATCATTCAAACTGGTGCCACCAAGTGCCCGCGTTAATGTGATCAAAGCACCGTTAGCTGTAATTCCGGCGGCATAATCGGAGGGGGTTTGATTGCCGGCCGTTCCGCAAATGTTGAGGATCACACCACCGTCGCGCGCTTTCATATGGTCATAAATATTGCGCATCATATTGATGTACCCAAAGACTTTCAGATCCCAAGACGAACGCCATAAGTCGTCTGAAACTTCCGCGAGGCTGCCGCCGGGAATAGCACCGGCATTATTCACCAGGATGTCTATTTCAGCACATTTATTTGCAAGTGCGCGAGTGTCATCGCTTTGCGATAAGTCACATGGGTGGATGTCGACCGAAACTGAAAATTCAGAAATGAGCTGCTGGCGGGCGGCGGCCAATTGATCTGCATTTCGGGCCGCAATGTGCAGATTAACACCTTCGGCAGCTAACCCTTTTGCAACCGCATATCCAATTCCTTTGGAGCCGCCTGTGATCAAAGCAGTTTTGCCGGTGAGTTCTAAATTCATGTTAGCCTCCTTTATTGTCTGGTCATCGTCGCTTGATACTTATGCTTTTGGATCTTCCAATAATCTATACGTATCAACATCGATATTGCCGCTCCAACGCCAAAAAGCCAAAAGAGGTGCGTCAAATATTTTAAACGCATGAGGCATATATGGCGTATGATGGATTATTTTACCGGGCCCATAGGTCTCGGTCACGTCGCCAGCCGTCCATTCGGCTTGGCCCTGTAATATGATATAAGTCTCAGCCGCTTCGTGATTATGAAGTTGATAGTATGAATTTGGCGTTTGCATATAGAGCCCGGCGCGCAGAGAATTATGCTCGATAAATTGTCCCGGACCCATTAGAGACACAGCCGTGAAATGACGCGAAACCGAGCTGGGCGCGTAGTCGTCCAGTATTGACGTTGCTGCCCAATGCAAAACCGGATGCGCTTGGCGAACAGCAACAGCCCCTGGGTGAACTGCCGAACGCAATCCGCTTTGGATCATGTCGTCCAGAACGTAAGGTGTTGCAAGCGCAGGCGCACCATTGCCGATGGCATCCCTTAGCGCTATCGAGGTTTGCAATGCCTTGTCAGTGCCTTCTAAGTCAAACAGAGCAGCCATCTCTGAGAGCATGTTGTAAAAGGCAGCTTCATTAGCATCCATGATGAGATCCGATTATGTCGACACCAACAGTATTGGTTCAAGTAACCTAAATGGATCATGTGCCCTGTCAATCATTATCGGATAGCTTGGAGAATGGAATTAAGCAGGAGGTTTTACTTCAACAAAGATAATATCAAGTCCTTGGCCTGCCCGAAGATAGTCAATGTCGGTATGGGTCGGAAGTGGATTTGTTCAGAAGGGCGTGAAGGAGACGTTCGCTATGGGTGCTAATATTTAAGTCGAGTTCAACAAAGCTGACATCCACATGAAATGTTTGCGTGGAAATTTAACCATTGGCGGTTTGCGGACATAGCTTATGAGTCCTTTAATACTTCACTCGATTAGTCTTTTTAGTTATTGAAAGGAACAGGAATTAATATGAAAATAAGGACGAATGGATGTGCTGATAGACATGTAAAGGGTATCGCCAGAGCGCCATCCAATTCAACACCTATTGGCGGATAAATTCATGAGCGTGAGAGCTTATAATGCGATTACCTCCTTAGCTGGAACTAACCCTCTTGTTTTTCTTTCCATATTCAGAATGTAAAGTTTACAATGATGGTATTTGCCTCTTTTAATCAGTTCCAGTTTCATGGGATATACATTCATGTCTGGCCACGATCGATACTACAAACAAATGAAAATCAGGATGCATTTATGGCTAAATACAATAGCTTAAATGGATACAGAATTATGAGTTTTGAAAAGCTGGCCGTGCGATTTTCATGGATTTTATTCGTTTTTACAACCATATCCGCGCAATTATTAACGATAACGCCTGCATTTACACAGTCATCACTAATTAAATACTCTGTGAAAGAAGCGTTACTGGTTCAAGTTCAATCGATTTCTCTACTCGCAAAAGTAATAAATTTACCAACCAGTTCGGATGTAGAGATATTGGCAGCAGCACAAGCCGATTATCAACGTATTATTCTTACACTTTACGAAAGTGGATATTACAACGCATCTATAAACATTCGAATTAATGGCCGCGAAGCCGCAGGATATTCGCCATTCGATAAAATAGGCACTGTCAAATCTGCAGAAATTACTGTGAATGAAGGGCGTGTATTTTTGTTTGGAGCGGCGAAAATAACTCCATTACCAGAAGCAATAAAACTATCCCCTGAGTTTGCTTCAGGTCAAATTGCCAGATCACCAGTGATAGGTAAAGCCACTGATGTGGCCATAAATGGATGGCGTGAACATGGCAGACCAAAGGCTAAAATATCGGGTCAAAACCTGACTGCGGATCATGCAGCAAGCCGGTTGGATGTCAGAATTCAAATTGAACCCGGAAGTGCGGCAAAATTTGGTACGCTGATTGTTACTGGAAATGAACGCATGCGTCCCAATCGTATTCGCAAAATAACTGGTTTGCCTGAGGGCGAGATTTTTACACTGTCTGAATTGAGAAAAGCGGCTGATCGTTTGCGGGAAACGGGAATTTTTTCAAGCGTTAGATTGATTGAAGCAGATGAAATTTCGGCCGAAGGTTATCTGGATGTGACGGCAGATGTGGTTGAGACGAAACTACGGCGCATCGGGGTTGGTGCGTCCATATCTACCGATGAAGGGGCATCTTTTGAAGGGTATTGGTTGCATCGAAATTTGCAAGGTGGTGGCGAACAGTTGCGCTTTGACGCAAACGTTTCAGGGATAGCTGGTGAAACCAGCGGTGTGGATTATGAAATAGGGGCCACTTTAATCAGGCCTGCAACCTTCACACCAGACACGCGTGCAGCCTTAAATGTAAATTTTGGACGCGATGTAGAGCCAAATTACACGTTACAGGATTTTTCGATTGGTTTGAATTTTGATCACCGCTTTTCTGATACGCTCACTGGATCGTTCGGTGTTGCCTATAGTAATATTGATACGGTAGATGTTTTTGGTCAGCGAAATTTTAGCCTGCTTAACTTTCCCATTGGAGTGGCTAACGATACCAGAAATGATAGGTTATCAGCAAGCGATGGTTTTTTTCTGTCGTTGGATATCAGCCCATTTTTGGACTTGAAAGAAACGCACTCTGGTGCGCGCGTAACATTTGATGGACGTTCCTATAAAGGCTTAGGTGCAGAAAAGAACACTGTATTGGCAGGGCGGCTTCAATTTGGTTCCTTGATCGGACCAGATTTACAGAATGTACCTTCTGATTATTTATTCTACTCAGGTGGTGGGGGTACTGTTCGCGGGCAAGATTTTCAATCTTTGGGCGTCACGCTACCAGGTGGACAAACAGTTGGTGGTAAATCATTTGTTGGAATTAGTGCGGAATTGCGAACACCAATCAAGAATAAGCTCGATGGTGTGCTCTTTGCCGATTTTGGATATATTGGGCGTAACTCTGCATTGGGAACCAATGGGGATAGCCATGCAGGTATGGGTTTTGGTCTAAGATTTAAAACAGGTATTGGCCCCATACGTTTTGATATAGCAGTTCCAGCTAACCGTGGGTCGAAGTTAGATAATTTGAATTTTTACATTGGAATTGGGCAAGCGTTTTGAGCCGTCTTATTTACAAACTCTACTTTATTTATGCATTTTTTATATGCGCCACGCAACTTTATGCTCAAGACGCAGAAAAATCTTACCTGGAAGCACTATTAGAATCCACTCTGTCTTCACCAGACATGATGGTCAGTGTGACTGGTCTGGAGGGTGCGTTCAGTTCATCTGCTAAAGTTGCAAAGATTAACATTTCAGACTCCGATGGCGTCTGGTTGAGTATCGAAAGTGCCGAACTGGATTGGACGCGATCTGCATTATTGCAAAAACAGGTGGAAATCGAAACTCTATCCGCAGGTAAAATTACGGTTTTTCGAAAGTCAGTACAAAGCAAAAGCGCGCCTTCGCCAGAAGCTGGTACATTTCGCGTGCCAGAGTTGCCCGTATCCGTAAATATTCAAAACATCACGGCAAAGGAACTGGTGTTAAAGAAGCCAATTCTTGGTCGCGCTGCCAGGTTACAATTGGCGGGGCGCATAGAAATCGTGGATGGAAATTTTGATGTCGCGATAAAAGCGGATAACCTGGATAATGCTGGTGTGTTTGATTTAAAAGCTGTTTTTGACCCTCGCGAAGAAACAATACTACTCTCTTTGAGGGCAGAAGAAGCTTCAAACGGTCTGATCGTCAATGCGCTTGATATTCCCAACAAACCGTCCCTATCAATCAATTTAATGGGTCAAGGTCCGCAGGCTGCCTTTAAAACGGATATTAAAATTTCAACAAATGGTAGTGACCGGTTGGAAGGGCAGGTTATAATCTCACCCAATATTTTCGAAGGCAAGTCAGATGGCGTTCAAATTATAGCAGACTTGGCAGGTAATTTAGCACCATTGTTTGAAATTCAATACCAGCGTTTCTTTGGACAGCGTGCCAGTTTGAATGCAATTGCAAAATGGCGTAAAAATGGTGAACTTGCTATTTCGAATTTAGACATAAAAACAGCCGCTCTAAGCATAGAAGGGCTGCTAGATCTGGCGTCTGATCGAACGCCTACGCGGTTCAATCTGAAAACTACTATCAAGAATCAAGATGGCCTTCCTGTATTGCTACCACTTACTGGACCTGAAACACATATAACTTCAGCAGAGCTTGCGTTAGATTATGATGCCCAAAAACCTTGGTCTGGTAGCCTTCAAGTTATGGAGTTGTCGCGTGATGGTTTATCCGTTGGTGATATTCAGTTAGAAGGTTCAGGCGAAATTCTGAACGCGTTTTCGATCAAATCACAGTCAGATTTATTATTTTCCGCCAAACTAAAAGCGATTGCGACATCAATCACACATACAAACACCGATTTGGATCAGGCAATTGGGAAAGATATTCGCGCAACTGGGAATGTATTATTTAAAAAGGGGGAACCTGTTCTCATATCTGAGCTGATGCTTTCAGACGGCAATATCAGTGCAGGTTTTAACGGCCAAATTGAAGGGCTGGAAACTGCACTACAAACCAGCGGAGAATTATCCGTTGAGATCGCAGATATATCTGTACTTTCAAAAATTGTTGCTCAGGATCTCAAGGGTGAAATTAACCTGAGTACCAGTGGAAATGTCACCCCGCTAACAGGGGCATTCGATTTAGAGATTGAAACGATCGGACGTGCTGTCTCATTAGGAAGTTCAGGAATAGACCCTTTGTTAAAAGGAACCAGTACGGTGAATGTTTCGATCAAGCGGACTGAGGATGGGCTTTTCTTTGAGAAACTCACTTTATCAAATTCCCAGCTATCCGCAGAGGCTGGCGGGCAACTGCAAGATGATCAGGCAATAGTTAACCTTAGCGCCAGAGTAAATGATATCAGTGTTATTTCTGATGCTTTGACAGGTCCGTTAAATGTGGATGGTTCCTTAAACCAAAATGGAAATACCATATTGGTTACGATGAAATCAAAAGGGATAGGCGGGGTACAGGTTGATGTTTCTGGCACAATTCCTGTAACTGATGGTGCTTGGAACTTGCGTGTGAATGGTGTCGCACCGCTTGCTTTGGCAGATCAATTTTTAACAAGCAGCTCTGCCAAAGCACGTGGGGCTGTTCAGTTCAATTTGGCGTTAAACGGATCGCCGTCTTTACAATATATTTCTGGAAAAATTTCAACAAACGGAGCGAGTATAGCATTACCCACGCAAAGCCTGTCTGTTGACGATGTTATTGCGACAGCGAACATCACAAAAGGTATAGCTATTACGCGTGTTTCCGCATCGCTTTCGACAGGAGGGCAGGTCAATAGCGAAGGTCAAATATCGCTTAACCAACAGCAAGGGTTCCCAACAGACTTGAAGATGCAATTGATCAACGTAATTCAAAGGGATCGCAATTTTTACAAGACAACACTTAATGGGAAAATTGCATTGACTGGACCAGTATTATTGGGGCCAAAGCTGAGTGGGCAAATTAATCTGAAGGATACTGAGCTTAATTTGCAAGGAACTGCCGCACCAAAACTTAGGTTTATTCCTGAGATGGTTCACATAAACGAACGCGAAGCTTCGCGGGTAACACGCCAGCGTGCAGGATTAGTTGCAACAACTGATACTGGATCATCGAAAAGTCGCGCATTGAAACTTGATGTTGTGGTCAATTCTCCGACACGCATTTTTATTCGTGGTCGCGGATTGGATGCTGAACTTGGAGGGCAGTTTCGGTTGACAGGTACAACGCAATCTGTTGCCCCAATTGGTACTTTTAATCTAATTCGCGGACGCTTGGATATTTTAGGAAAACGTCTAACGCTAACCGAAGGTAATATTTCGTTGGCAGGTGCTTTGGACCCAAGGGTTAGGATCGTCGCTGCGACCACTTCGAACGAGTATGAATTATCAGTCATCATTTCTGGATTGGTGTCCGACCCTCAGTTCACATTTGCATCATCTCCTGAGTTGCCAGAAGATGAAGTTGTCGCACAAATATTCTTTGGCCGTGGGCTAGATCAAATTTCTCCATTCCAAGCATTCCAACTTGCCTCTGCCGTAAGAGAATTAACTGGCAAAGGGGGACGCAGCATTGGTGAACGCATACGAAGCAAGTTAAACATTGACGATTTCTCGATAGAAACCAGTGCTGATGGAACGACTGGCGCACGCGCAGGTAAGTATATCTCGGAGAATGTTTATAGCGATGTTACTATCGCTGGAAACGGAAAGTCAGAAATATCGATCAACCTTGACTTAAATAAGAACCTATCAACATCAGGAGCGATCACCCAGTCTGGAGGAAGCAAATTGGGTATATTTTTTAAGAAAGATTATTGATTTTATAGTGCTAATCTTCACTCTTAGATAGGAATCAAATATAGTGAATGTGATGTTAATATCCTCTAACACTGCCGTACTGTAGACGCGATGTCATACATGATCGAAATGGAAATTTCTTGATGGTCACCAATACAACGATCTTGTCTTAATGCACCAACAGCTGTGATTGGTTGTACGTGGTAAATGAAAGCCCCGCCCATGTTGTGGACCTATGTGTCCAAAATTCTGTAATTGTATGAACGACCGCAATTCAAAGATCCAACGCAGCAACCAATGGGGCAATGGACGGCAGCTATGGGCCTATTCTGTTGAAAAACTCCCAAATTGGGATATTGAAAATTTCCACCAAAAGCACGCCTTTGTTAAAAGTTCGTGAAGCTTGCCACGAAAGGTTCCAAGAAGCGACATCAGGGCCGGTAGCCCATTTTAGCTGAACCCCTCGCTAAAGCTTTTCATTTGCACTGTGTGGGGAAATATTTTCCAATTTTGGCCGAAAACGGAGTTTTTCAACAGAATAGGCC
>CAJXSR010000028.1 GCA_913061275.1 uncultured Paracoccaceae bacterium
ACTTTTAATCAGTAGGTCCCGGGTTCGGATCCCGGCCGGCTCACCAATAATTTTCCCAAATCATTTGCTTTATTCGCTGTAAGTTATAGCAATGTCATATGTGCTTAACGATAGGACGGTCCAATGCCATTGATAAACCGATTTGCTGAACTACATTCCGATATCACCGCTTGGCGGCAAGATATACATACACATCCTGAATTGATGTTTGATACGCACCGCACATCTGCACTGGTCGCAGAAAAACTTCGCGAATTTGGGTGTGACGACGTTAAAGAAGGTATCGGTCAAACAGGCGTTGTTGGCGTCATCAAGGGTAAACAAGATAGTGCGGGTAAGGTAATCGGATTGCGCGCCGATATGGATGCATTACCTATTCTGGAAGTGACCAATTTGCCTTACGCGTCTAAAACTGCGGGGAAAATGCACGCTTGTGGGCATGATGGGCATACCGCGATGTTACTAGGGGCCGCACAATATCTATGTGAAACCCGTAATTTTGACGGCACGGCAGTGGTGGTTTTCCAACCCGCCGAAGAAGGCGGCGGTGGCGGCCGTGAGATGGTCAACGACGGTCTGATCGAGGATTACAACATTCAGGAAATTTACGGACTGCATAATTGGCCAGGTGTGCCTGTTGGCCAGTTTGCCATCCGTCCTGGCCCGTTTTTTGCCGCAACTGACACATATACAATAGAAGTAACGGGCAAGGGCGGGCACGCGGCCAAACCGAACGCTGCAATAGATACCACACTGATAGCATCGCACATTGTTGTGGCTTTGCAATCCGTTGCATCGCGCAACATCGATCCGCTGGAAGCGGTTGTGGTTTCCATCACCAGCTTTGAGACCGAAAGCAAAGCCTTTAATGTGATCCCGGAACATGTGGAATTGCGCGGCACATTGCGTACGCTTTCAACTGAGGTTTGTGACCTGGCTAAAACACAAATTACACAGATTACTGAAAGTACAGCCAATGCTTATGGCGCCAGTGCAACGGTCACCTTTCACTCGGACAGTTACCCCGTAATGGTTAATGCCGAAGCGCAAACCGTTTTTGCCGCCGATGTTGCCAGAAAAGTGGCTGGCGCACATAACGTAGATGATAACGCGCCACCCACAATGGGCGGTGAGGATTTTTCGTTCATGTTAGAAGCCTGTCCAGGTTCATATATTCTGATGGGTAACGGGGATACGGCTGATGTGCATCACCCTGAATATAACTTCAATGATGAGGCTATACCTGTAGGGTGTTCTTATTGGGTCGGTTTGATTGAAACGGGTATGCCCGCAGCATAAAAAATATACTCAAAATCATAATGTCCCAGTTGGGACACCATATTAACTTATTGAAACCATGTGATTTTCACAAAAAATCACATGGTTTCTTGAATCTAGAGCGCTTATGTATTCTGGCGGTTCTCAATCAAATCATCTACCACCTCTGGCTCTGCCAAAGTGGATGTATCGCCAAGTGATCCGTAATCATTTTCGGCTATTTTACGCAAAATACGGCGCATGATTTTACCCGAACGCGTTTTCGGCAAACCAGGTGCCCATTGCATCAGATCAGGGGATGCAATCGGACCGATTTCTTTGCGTACCCAGTTGCGCAATTCAATCTTCAACGCATCGGTTGGCGTGACCCCCACATTTAAAGTAACGTAACAATAAATGCCCTGCCCCTTTACAGAATGAGGATAGCCAACAACGGCCGCTTCAGCCACGCTTGGATGTGCCACCAATGCACTTTCAATTTCAGCCGTACCCATACGATGGCCAGACACGTTCAACACATCATCCACACGTCCCGTTATCCAGTAGTAACCATCTGCATCACGACGGCAGCCGTCTTCGGTGAAATAATAGCCTTTGTATTGTTGAAAATAGGTGCTCACAAACCGATCGTGATCGCCATAAACTGTGCGCATCTGGCTTGGCCAACTTTCTTTGATCGCCAAAACACCTGATGCTTCTGTCGTTTCAATTTCCGTACCTGTTTGTGGGTCAAGAATGACAGGCTGAATGCCAAAAAACGGTTTTGTAGCTGAGCCCGGTTTAGTCGCAATAGCACCTGGTAACGGGGTCAGCATATGGCCGCCCGTTTCGGTTTGCCACCAAGTGTCCACGATGGGAACCGTACCCTTGCCCACAACTTCATTATACCAGTTCCATGCTTCGGGATTGATCGGCTCGCCGACAGTTCCCAGAACTTTCAGTGCAGACAGATCGCATTTGTTAACAGGCGCATCGCCCAAAGCCATCAGTGAACGAATAGCGGTTGGGGCTGTATAAAATTGGTTCACTTTGTGTTTTTCACAAACCTGCCAGAAACGTGATGCATCTGGATATGTAGGCGTGCCTTCAAACATCAAAGTAGTCGCACCATTGGCCAAGGGGCCGTAAATGATATAACTGTGGCCTGTAATCCAACCCACATCCGCCGTGCACCAAAATACATCGCCGTCATGATAATCAAACGTATACTGATGGGTCATCGCAGCATAAACCAGATAGCCACCAGAGGAATGTACAACGCCCTTTGGCTTACCCGTTGAACCCGATGTATAAAGAATAAATAATGGATCTTCCGCGTTCATAGGCTCAGGCGGACAATCAGCGGATGCGCCTGCCATAATGGTAGCATAATCCACATCGCGGCCTTCTTTATTACCAGGGCCACCACCTGTGCGTGCCACGACAAGCGTTGTTACATCACCGCAAATATCCAGTGCTGCATCAACATTTTTCTTTAATCCGATGGCCTTGCCACCGCGTGGGCCTTCATCAGCCGTGATTACCAGTTTGGCTTCACAAGCGCCAATTCGGCTGGCCAAAGCATCGGGGCTGAAACCGCCAAAAACGATAGAATGTATTGCGCCAATACGCGCACAAGCCAGCATAGCATATGCCGCTTCAGGGATCATTGGCATATATAGAATAACGCGGTCGCCCTTGCTGACACCCAGTGACTTAATCACATTGGCCAGCTTCGACACATGTTCGTGTAATTTTTTATAGGTGATATGTTCATCACCACCAGGCTCATCACTTTCCCAGATTATCGCTGTTTGGTCACCGCGCGTTTCCAAATGACGATCGACGCAGTTGGCACACACGTTCATCACGCCGTCTTCGTACCATTTTATGCTAACATCGGGGTAGGAAAAAGTTGTATTTTTTACGATAGTATAGGGTTTTATCCAGTCAATCCGTTTGCCATGCTCGGCCCAAAAGCCTTCGGGATCAGAAACAGACGCTGCATACATCTCTTCATATTTTACCTGATCCGCATGGGCATTTGCGGCGATCTCTGCTGATGGTGGATAGGTTTTATCTGTCATATTTCCCTCATATATATATCAAACACCCCCCAATTAATTGAGAGGTAACTTATCTAAATGTTAAAACGTTTAGATTGCTAAATATTCGTGCCGCAACTGTTCATTGTCCAGCACTTCTTTTGCAGTGCCATCAAATACGACCTGCCCAGTATCTAGAATCATAGCACGATCTGCCAAATTCAATGCGGCAACTGCATTTTGTTCTACAATAATAGTGGTGATGCCTTGTTCGCGGATCAGGTGCAAAGTTTTTTCGATCTCTTGCACAACAATCGGTGCCAGACCTTCATATGGCTCATCCAGCAACAGTAGTTTAATATCGCGTGCTAGTGCGCGGCCAATCGCCAACATTTGCTGCTCGCCACCTGAAAGGGTTGTACCTTCTTGTTTACGGCGCTCACCCAAGCGGGGAAACAGATCGTAAATACGTTCAATAGACCAGCCAACAGGCTCTGCTATTTGTGCCAGTTGAATATTTTCTTCAACAGTTAGCCCTTGAATGATACGGCGATCTTCCGGAACCAAAGCAATACCCGCTTGTGCGGCTTGATAGGATTTCATTTTATGTAATGGTTGATGATCCAACCATACTTCACCTTTAACAAGCATAGGATCATCAAGTCGTGCTATTGCGCGTAAAGTAGATGTCTTACCAGCACCATTGCGCCCTAGAAGGGCAAGAATTTCGCCTTCATGTACATTCATACTAACGCCTTGCACGATGTAACTTTCACCGTAATAGGCATGAATGTCATATGCCGAGAAGTAAGCCGGCGCATTCGTTGCGTGATTTGCGTTTTTTGCTTTTTCCATATGTGATACATCCAGCATTATGTGGCCACTCCTAAATACGCTTCTTGTACTTTCGGGTGCCCTTTGATATTTTCGGGTAAATCTTCGACGATAACTGTGCCTTGTGCAAGAACGCTGATTTTTTGCGCCAGTGAAAAAACAACATGCATATCGTGTTCGATCACCGCCATCGTAATATGACGCCTTTCCTGTATTTGGGCCAGCAACTCGATTGTGTTATTCGTATCAGCCCGCGCCATCCCCGCTGTTGGTTCATCCAACAACAACAATTTTGGATCTTGTGACAGGCACATTGCCATTTCCAAACGGCGTTTATCACCACGTGAAAGAGAGGATGCAGTCATATCTTTTTTGTCTTGCATGCTGACATCAATTAACATCTGTTCCGCCTTTTCGCGAACATCTGTTTCACCCGCAACACGCGCCAATGCGTTCAAGGTAAAGGCACCGTCACGTTTTGCAAAACACGGGATCAGTACGTTTTCAAACACAGACAAATCACTGAAAATCTCTGGTGTCTGAAACACACGGCTAACACCGATTTGGTTAATCTCGTGCGGTTTACGCCCCAGCAACGAATGCCCATCAAACATCACTGTACCCGTGTCAGGGATTAGTTTGCCAACAAAGCAATTCAACAAGGTTGATTTCCCCGCACCATTGGGGCCGATGATCGCGTGAATACTACCTTCTTCGATGTCAAGATTGACGTTTTGCAACGCTTTCAGGCCACCGAAGCTTTTGTTCACATTTTGGACTTCTAAAATTCCCATGATCTAGCTCCTATTCAGCAGGCGTTGTGGCAGCTGTAGGTGATGGGGCTTCACCATCGTCTTTTCCACCACGGAATTTATTGCGGATACGTGTCCAACCTTCCATAAGGCCACCTGGCAAGAAGATCACAATTAACATGAACAACAGACCCAAAGTTAGGTGCCAGCCTTTGCCAACAAAGAAATGCAAGACCCAGACAATAGCATCATTCAGGCCGTCAGGTAGAAATGCAAACCAGCCATGCAACACAGTTTCATTGATCTTAGAGAAAATATTCTCAAAGTATTTTATGAAACCCGCGCCCAGAACTGGGCCCAGCAATGTGCCAACACCACCCAAGATTGTCATCAAAACAATCTCACCTGATGCCGTCCAATACATTCGTTCTGCACCAGCCAATGGATCCATGGATGCCATCAAGCCACCTGCAAGACCTGCATACATGCCAGAGATAACGAAAGCCGCCAATGTGTATGGGCGTGAATTCAAACCTGTGTAGTTCAAGCGTGTTTGGTTGGTTTTAATTGCACGGAGCATCAAACCGAAAGGAGAGCGGAAAATGCGGATTGCGATATAGAATGCAAGCAATAGGAAAAACGCACAAACATAATAGCCAAAGTTAAACTGGAATGCCCAAGGGCCAAGGTCCAGTGTGAATGTACTTCGCATTTCTAAACCGAATAGGTTTGTCACTGTGGGCGAATTTGGGCCCATTAGATATTGTGGATCATCGTTGTAAACTTGCAGACCTGTTTCGCCATTCGTAAGCGGCGTCAAAACTGAGTAAGCCAATGAATAGCTCATCTGTGCGAACATCAACGTCAAGATTGAAAAGTAAATACCCGAGCGGCGTAGGCAGATGAAACCGATCAGCAATGAGAACACGCCAGCCACGATCACAGATAGGATGATTGCCGGAACGATATTCATTGAAAGCAGCTTGAACATCCAAACTGCTGAATATGATCCCACACCCAGAAACGCTGCGTGACCGAAGGATAAATACCCCGTCAGACCAAATAGGATATTAAATCCGATGGCAAGGATACCAAAGATTGCGAAACGTTGCATCAAGTCGGGGTAACCTGCGTTGAACTGCGCGAGTGCTGAGCCTTCTGGAAAGGGGTTCAAGATGAACGGTGCCAGAAGGGCAAGGGCTGCAACTATGATAAGTGTTGATTTGTCGGATTTTGATAGATGTCTCATTTTTATTCCTCCATCACGCCAGCACGACCCATCAATCCGCGCGGCCTGGCGAGCAAAATGATGATTGCAACTAGATAGATGATGATTTGGTCAATAGACGGTAGATAAAGCGCTTCAAAGAAGCCTTTTACTTCATTCATAGAGGCGAAGCTTTCCAGCACGCCGAGTAGGAAACCTGCGAGTACGGCACCAGGCAAACTGCCCATACCACCCACAACAACCACAACAAAGCTAAGCACCAGAAAGTCCATGCCCATATGATAGTTAGGTGAGTTTATTGGCGTGTACATGACACCTGCTAGGCCCGCCACAGCGGCGGCAATCCCGAACATGAAAGTAAACCGTTTATCGATGTTGATGCCCAACAGGCCAACTGTTTCGCGGTCAGCCATACCAGCGCGCACAACCATACCAAATGTGGTGAATTGCAAGAACGCGAATACGCTTGCTATAATCACTGTGGAAAAGGCAAAGTAGATTAAACGCCAGAAAGGATAGATTACGGCGTTGGCTTCCATTCCTAGAAGGACGCCAAAATCATACGATCCGCGGAATACATCAGGTGCAGGCGTTGGAATAGGATTGGCACCAAAGGCTGCTTTTATGATTTCTTGGATCACGATTGCCAAGCCGAACGTAACCAAAATTTGGTCTGCGTGTGGGCGTTTGTAGAAATGCTTAATCAGACCACGTTCCATAACGTAACCAACCAGTAACATAACAGGAATAGCGAATAGAATAGCCAGGGGAACTGACCAGTCGATAATTGCAGCGCCAGTAGATTCGCCAAACCACTCAATCACATAGGGTGTTTTAACCTTGAGTGGATTCCCTAGGAAATCCACTTTATCGGGGTCGATTGTGATTTTTGATATATTGAATATTTTGCTAAGCGCCACAGCACAGAATGAACCGAGCATGAACAATGCACCGTGTGCAAAATTCACAACGCCAAGCGTGCCAAAGATAAGAGTAAGTCCCAAAGCGATCAGTGCGTATGCGCTGCCTTTGTCTAAGCCGTTAAGTATTTGAAGTAGGATCGCGTCCATATCCTGTTCCCCAGAATAAATGGTTACAGCGTCATTCTTTGGACGCTTTTAAAGTGACCACGCCCCAATCATAGGGCGTGGTCGAGTGCTTTTAGTGACTATTAAGCGCCTGGGTTACATTTACCCAAAGAACCACCCGCAAACATTGGGTGATCTGGTGCGTACTCAACTTGTGCACGTGGAGTTACTTCCACGATTTCCAAAGCATCATACTCATTCGCTGGATTTTCTTTACCTTTCATCACAAGCACATCTTTGAAGCACTGATGATCTTCTTTACGGTAAAGTGTTGGACCATTGCCCAAACCATCGAATTCAAAGCCTTCAAGAGACTCGACGATACCACATGGGTTGAATGTACCGGCACGCTCACAGGCATCCGCATAAAGCAGAGTTTGTGCATAAACTGTTTGAGCAGCATTTGATGGCGGGAAGCCATATTTTTCGCCAAACGATTTAACAAACGCTTTTGTACCTTCGTCACCAAGTGTCCATGACCAGTTAGTTGAGCCAAACACACCTTCGATGTTTGCGCCAGCACCCTTAGCCATAAGCTCGGAATACAATGGAACAACGATTTCGAAGTTCTTGCCGTTTACTTGTTTGTCACGAAGACCAAACTGAACAGCAGACGTCAAAGAGTTGATCATGTTTCCGCCGTAGTGGTTCAGAACCAATACGTCAGCACCAGAGTTCAACACAGGTGCGATGTAAGACGAGAAGTCTGTTGTCGCAAGCGGTGTAAGAACGTTGTTTACTGTTTCCCAGCCCACACCTTCGGTTGCTGCTTGGATAGACTCTTGTTGTGTCCAGCCCCAAGTATAGTCAGCAGTTAGGTGATACGCGCGACGCTCTTTGCCGTATGCTTTTTCAAGCACAGGTGCCAAAGCAGCACCAGACATGTAACCGTTAAAGAAGTGACGGAAGCCGTTGGCTTTCTTATCTTTACCAGTTGTGTCGTTAGAGTGCGTAAGACCAGCCATAAAGATAACGCCAGCTTCTTGACATAGACCTTGTACAGCAACCGCAACACCTGATGAAGAACCACCAGTGATCATGATTGCGCCGTCTTTTTCGATCATTGATTTCGCAGAAGCACGTGCCGCATCAGACTTAGTCTGTGTATCACCTGTTACGAATTCAACTTTCTTACCAAGGATACCATTACCCTTAAGTGCTTTTGATGTGAACGTATTCATCATGCCGCCGTCGCCGCCGCCATTTAGATGCTCAACAGCAAGTTTATATGCACGTAGCTCATCACTACCTTCATCTGCATATGGACCTGTTTGAGGTACGTTAAAGCCCAGTGTAACTGAACCGCCTGTTGGCTCGTTTGTATACGCAGCAACAGGACTTGTGATTAGTGTGGGCATCGCTAGCCCAGCGCCCATAACAGCACTGGATTTTAGCAAACCACGACGAGTAAATTTAGACATAGATTTCCTCCCATGTTCTAACACGATCTGCTCCTCCCAGAACGCCGTGCCAGTGTCTTTCGACAGGTTCAGAATACCCTAGATAGTAATTATTACAATAAATAACTGTTTTTACTGTAAAAATTTGTAAATATTTTATATTTTAAGTGTGCTATCATAGTAAATATATTTACTAACTATAACATTATCGTTTAAAAATAAAGGATAACAAGATATGTCGCGCACTTTGTTGGGAACTAAAATTCGCCAAAACAGGCAATCTAAGAAGATCAGCCAAACTGCACTTGCGAAACAAGCAGGTATTTCGGCATCCTACCTTAACCTGATAGAACACAACAGACGGGGAATCGGCGGTAAAACATTATTGGCTTTAGCCCGGGTTTTGAATGTCGATCCGCGCCTGTTTACCGAGGACCCAGATCAAGCCTTAATCGGTCGCGTAGGGCAGGCTGCTGCCAGTATGCCAAAACTTGTGTGTGAGACGGATAGAACCGAAGAATTTATTGCGCGGTTTCCAGGTTTTGCGCGCTTGACTGCACGGCAATTTGACCGCACGAAAATACAGGATGAAACCCTTCAGGCATTATCAGATCAAATGAACAGTGATCCGTTTTTTTCCGAAGCCATGCATCTGATGTTGTCCACAATCACCACCATCCAATCAACCGCTGAAATTTTAGCCGACGAAAGTGGCATTCCTGAAGCCCTGCATAAACGGTTTTTATCTAACCTACTTATTGAAGCACAAAGGTTGGCTAAAACCGCCGAAGATGTGTTGCATCATTTTGAACCAAGTAACACCAATGATATGTCGCACGATCGTACCTCTGCTGAGACAATTCTTGAAAGTAACGGATTTTATATAAAACAACTTGAAGAGGGATTTATTTCACCAGTTGATTATCTGGCGCAACAAAACTTGCCCAAATCAGAAGAGCCCGAAGTACTTGAAGCCCTTATGCGTTATCAAGCAATCAGTCGGAAACTTCCTGTTGATGACTTCTTGAAATCTGCTGAATTACTCAACTACAATCCAATTTCCATCTCACATCAGTTAAATGTACCACTAACCACAGTTCTACATCGCTTAGCCCACCTACCAGAGCGCGATACATTTCCAAGGTTTGGTATTATGGAATGTGACGGGTCAGGTGCGGTAATATTCCGAAAACAATTACCAACACTTTCATTGCCCCGACATGGTGGTGCCTGCCCGTTATGGCCAATTTATCGAAGTCTAAGCCAGCCGAACATGCCGATAAAAGCCTTTATCAACACACCAACTGGCGAGCGGTTTTTAACATATTCCATTACTGAATACGCTGGTAAAAATAAAATCGGGATGCCCGCCCGTACAACTGCTGTTATGGCGTTTACACCTGACTATGACATGTTCTTAACAAAACCTGAAATTGCATCACAACCAAACCTTGCAGTCGGGTTGCAATGTTCAGTTTGCCCGCGCAATGCCTGCGAAGCACGCAGGGCAAAGTATCTGTTGAAGTGAAACCACTTGCCTTAACGTAAAATCATTATAGGCTGAACAGGTCGCATTAAGGGAGACATGCATGGCAAAATCTGTGTTAATAGTCGAGGATGAGCCTTTTATTATAGAAGCTTTGTCTTTTCTGCTGACCCGTGAAGGCTTTGGCGTATCTAGCTATTCAGATGGCCAGGGTTGTGTGGCGTTCATTGAAAAAACCAAGCCAGACCTGATTATTCTGGATATGATGTTACCTAATAAAAGCGGCATGCAGATTTTGGAAGAGTTGCGTAATAAACCAGATTTTGTGAACCTTCCCGTTTTGATGCTGACTGCCAAAGGACAAAAAAAAGACCGTGTTGCAGCAGAGCAAGCTGGGGTTAGCCTTTTCATGACCAAACCGTTTTCCAACAAGGATATTATTCAAAGCGTTCATAGGTTGCTAGAAGAATGAGTGCGCAAAAAACACTTAAACCTACAGATAAAGACGCAAGGGGAAGCCGCAAAAAACAGGAGCTGGCCCTGATTTTACCTTTTATCGGTGTGTTATTACTACTCACACCAATTTTAAAAGCATTTATCATAAATGATGATACTTCGCCCTTAATCAGTTCCATATTATTCATTTTTGGTATTTGGGCAGGTTTAATTGCAGCCGCTTTCCTATTATCGCGCGTTCTTGTTGTTGAAATACGAGACGAGTAATGCTGACTTTTAATATTCTAGTTGGTATTTGCTTAGTTTACGTCACAATCCTATTTGTCGTCGCTGCCCTTGCAGAACAATGGGCACAAAAAAACAAACTTACTTTCCTTCAATCCCCAATCGTCTACACGCTTTCAATTTCCGTATATTGTACCGCGTGGACGTTTTACGGCGCGGTTGGTTCGGCGGCCCGTAACGGGTTGGAATTTTTGGCAATTTATATTGGCCCGACACTTGTGTTCATAGGTTGGTGGTGGTTGTTACGAAAACTGGTGCGTATCGGAAAAACCCAGCGCATTACTTCTATTGCCGACCTAATTTCGTCTCGTTATGGCAAAAGCAACCTTTTAGCGGTCGTTGTTACACTTTTGGCCGTAATTGGCACAACTCCCTATATTGCGTTGCAGTTACAATCTTTGACGTTAAGTTTTGCAGTGTTCACACAAACCAATGCGAATGCACCATCGCCCGCAATAACCGCTTTGCTTATCGCAATCGGTTTGGCGGCTTTCACGGTCGTTTTTGGCACCCGTAATCTAGATGCAAATGAACGGCATCACGGGGTTGTCACAGCGATTGCCCTAGAAGCTATTGTAAAGCTTGTGGCACTGATCGCAGTTGGCATATTTGTGGTATGGTTTGTTGCCGATGGCCCGTCAGAAGTTTTGAAAAATGCTGAAAGAATGTTGCCCGAAACCACAGGTGTTTTTACACCCCGTTGGGTTACATTAACCTTTCTTTCCGCAACCGCTATAATTTGCCTGCCGCGAATGTTTCAAGTCGTCGTCGTTGAAAACGACGCCGAGAAACATTTGGCAACTGCAAGCTGGGCCTTTCCGTTATATCTGTTTTTAATGTGCCTGTTCGTTGTGCCGATTGCAGTTACCGGATTGGAGTTTTTACCCGAAGGGTCAAACCCAGATCTGTTTGTTTTAACCGTCCCCTTGGCGATGGGCCAAGATGGCCTAGCAGCATTAGCTTTTCTTGGTGGTTTCTCATCTGCAACTTCAATGGTTATTGTAGCAGCCATTGCCTTATCAACAATGGTATCAAATCACATTGTTCTGCCTTTGTGGCTATACAGAGCACAAGCGCGTAACCCTGAAAGCGACGATGTGCGGTCTTTGCTTCTACGCAGTCGTCGCATTAGTATTGGGGTTATTCTAGCATTAGGATATTTATATTATCGCTTCACAGGTGGCACATCTGCGCTGGCCTCTATCGGGTTAATTGCGTTTCTGGGCATTGCACAAGTTCTACCTGCTTTGTTCTTTGGCCTGTATTGGCGCAACGCCACACGTACTGGGGCACTAGGCGGTATTCTTATCGGGTTTACAATTTGGGCCTATACGCTGTTCTTGCCTAGTTTCGATGGCAGCTTTATTTTATCAAAGGACATTATCGAAAACGGCCTTTGGGGAATATCGGCTTTACGCCCACAAGCATTATTTGGCATCAATATTTCTGACCCCTTAATTCACGCAGTGTTCTGGTCATTATCCCTTAACGTACTTGCACTGACAGCTTTATCATTCATAACCACACCTAGGCCTCTTGAAGTTTCCCAAGCGTTACAATTTGTAAATGTTTTTGGCAGCACATCGCAACAACATGTGCCTACACACATTTCCACATCCGAAGATTTGTTCGTACTTGCCCAACGTATTTTAGGCCGTAACGATGCTGGGCGATTATTTGATAAGAAAGCCAAAGAACAAGGAAAGTTATCGGGCTTACCCGACCCGACCTCTGAATTTATTGTAACATTAGAACGCGAATTTGCAGGCTCGGTTGGTGCTGCTACTGCACATGCAATGGTCGGGCAAATATCTGGCAGCGAAGCCGTTTCAGTCGAGGAACTAATTGCGGTTGCCGATGAAACAGCCCAAGTCATGGAATATTCGGCGCAACTTGAAAAGCAATCAAAAGAACTGGCTGCAACTGCGAAACAATTACGCCGTGCCAATAACAAACTAACCAAGCTTAGCCAACAAAAGGATGATTTCCTAAGCCAAGTTAGCCACGAGTTGCGCACACCTATGACATCCATTCGATCTTTTTCGGCTATTTTAATGAATGATGGCGAAATTGACCGCGAACAATATGCCAGATTTTCATCTATCATCAATGACGAAAGCCAACGCTTAACGCGCATACTTGACGATATACTTGATCTTAGCTTTTTAGAAAGCGGCAAGCTGAAACTAAATCTAGAGCAAGTCAATTTAGAAGATATGTTAAATCAATCCATACTTGCCAGCCATACATCATATGACACTTCAAAAGTCGATATACGGCTTAAGGGTGATTTTTCTGACATTACGTTGATGACAGACGCGGATCGTCTTAACCAGGTTTTTATCAACCTTATTACGAATGCCATAAAGTATAATGATAAACCCAAGCCAATCATTAAGCTGGAATTAAGCAAAACACCAAAAGGCATTTCGGTGACTGTCGCTGATAATGGCCCTGGTATATCTGAAAGCGACCGCGAGATTATATTTGAAAAGTTTTCAAAACTTTCTTCGGATGGTGCATCAAGCGGCGTTGGGTTGGGCTTATCCATTTGCGCCGAAATCATGCGCAACCTGAGTGGCAGTGTGAAATTTAAACCGTCAAAAAATGGTGCGACTTTTGAAGTAAAAATTCCGTATCAGGTATAATTTGCGACGCGAGGTAACTAACGACAATCGACTATTTGATATATTATTGTTAATCGAACACATAGTAATTTTACACAAGGGTACCGCATGTACAACGCAGACGAAAATGACTTACGCTTTGCAATCCACCACGTTGTAGGATTGGATTCTGTAACAGACCTTTCGCCTTTCGCGGATTATGATGCTGAAATATGCGATGCGGTATTATCAGAAGCCGCGCGCCTTGCGGCAGAGGTAATCGCCCCGATAAATCAATCAGGCGATACAGGTTCTATTTGGCATTCGGACAATACAGTCACAACGCCCGAAGGATTTTCTGACGCATTTAAAGCATTAGGTGAAGGCGGATGGACAAGCATTGGCACAGATGAAGAATACGGCGGGCAAAATATGCCAGCAATCTTGTGTGCGGCAACCCGCGAGATGTGGCATTCTGCCAACATGGGGCTGGCACTTTGCCATTTGCTGACCGAAGGGTTGATACACGCATTGCAAACCTCGGCATCCGAAGAACAAAAACAAACTTATGTGCGCCCGATGGCCGAAGGTCGCTGGACAGGGACGATGAACCTGACCGAAAATCAGGCAGGTACTGATTTGGCCGCAATCAGAACCCAAGCGGTACCAGAGGGTGACCATTACCGCATCAAGGGACAGAAGATTTTTATTACATACGGCGAACATGATATGGCCGAAAATATCGTACATTTGGTGTTGGCCCGCACCCCTGATGCACCCGAAGGTGTTAAGGGTATTTCAGTCTTTATCGTGCCTAAGTTTTTGGTTAATGAAGATGGTTCACTTGGCGCACGTAACGATGTGAAATGCGTATCCATTGAACATAAAATGGGCATCAACGGGTCGCCTACAGCTGTGCTGCAATATGGTGAAAACGAAGGGGCTATCGGCTATTTGGTAGGTGCTGAAAACCAAGGGCTGAACATCATGTTCAATATGATGAACCACGCGCGTTTCGGCGTAGGTATACAAGGTTTGTCAATTTCCAACCGTGCCTACTATCAGGCATTAAGCTACGCCCAAGATCGTATTCAAGGCACACCACTTGATCGCAAAGACGGCGATGCAATCATTCATCACCCTGACGTTATGCGTTTACTGGCAACCATGCGTGCAGAAATAGAAGCCATGCGCCCGCTGGCGCTATACGGTGCAACCGCCCTTGACCGTGGGCACCATGACACTGGCGAAAGCAAATCCAACTGGCAAACCCGCGCAGAGCTAATGGTACCGATTATCAAAGGTTGGATGACGGAACGATCGATAGGCATCGCATCTGACGGGGTTCAAGTGCATGGCGGCATGGGATTTATCGAAGAAACAGGTGCCGCCCAACACTTGCGGGACGCGCGTATTTTAACCATCTATGAAGGCACCACTGCCATTCAGGCCAATGACTTAATGTTTCGCAAAACCCTGCGCGATCAAGGTGTTGCTGTGCGGACATTGCTAGATGATATACGCGTTGATGCCGATGATGCCTTAACGGCGGCAATTAGCAATGCGCAAACTGCATTAGATCATATCCTGACGGGGGGGCTTTCTACCCGTGAAGCGGCTGCCGTTTCTGTACCATATCTGATGATGCTTGGATATTTGACAGGTGGTTGGATGGCATTGAAAAACAAACGCGCAGCCATAGCTCAACAAGGTTCAAGTGATTGGGATACTAATTTTCTGGCCGCAAAAATTGCCCATGCCGAAGTATTTGCCGCGCACAGCCTGCCAAACGTAGCAGCTTTATCCCAAACCATCCTGAACGGCTCACACTCAATAGAAGCAATGGATGCAAGTTGGTTCAATACCTAAAAATGCGTTGATCTTTTCCTACGAACCTGTTCATTTCTGAGAAACATGAAATGAAGGTTTTAGCTATGGGTAAATGGGATTTCTGGGTTGATCGCGGCGGTACCTTTACCGATATTGCAGCACGTGATCCAAATGGAGTAATTATCGCCCATAAGCTGCTTTCAGAAAACCCCGAAGCCTATAAAGATGCAGCAATTCAAGGCATGCGCAATCTGATGGGCATATCAACAGGCGCACCTATTCCTGCCAATGAAATTGCATCTGTAAAGATGGGTACAACCGTTGCCACTAACGCGCTTTTGGAACGTAAAGGCGAACAAACGGCCCTACTGACCACCCAAGGTTTTCGGGATGCTTTAGCAATCGGGTATCAAGCCCGGAAAGATATTTTTGCCAAAGAAATTATCAAACCAGAACAGCTTTACTCGGCTGTGGCGGAAGTAAATGAACGCTTGAGAGCGGATGGTGCGGTTGAAAAACCGCTGGATTTAGATGAAACTCGTGCTGCCCTTTCAAAGTTATTTGAAGACGGTTGCCGATCTATCGCGATTGTATTTATGCACGCTTATGCGTTTCCAGAACACGAATTACAGGCCGAAAAGATAGCCGCTGACATTGGCTTTACCCAAATTTCTGTCAGCCATAAAATTTCACCGCTGATGAAATTCGTCGGACGCGGTGACACCACTGTGGTTGATGCATACCTAACCCCTATTTTGTCACGCTATATAGAACAGGTTGCCAGTGAAATGGGTGGGCTGGATAATACCGAAACCAAGTTGATGTTTATGATGTCAAACGGTGGCCTAACTGCAGCGGATCGTTTTCAGGGAAAAGATGCCATTTTGTCTGGGCCAGCGGGCGGCGTTGTAGGGGCTACAAAAACCAGTGAACTTGCAGGTTTTGGCAAAATCATCGGTTTTGATATGGGCGGTACTTCCACGGATGTATCGCATTACAACGGTACCCTGGAACGATCATATGAAACCGAAGTAGCAGGGGTGCGAATGCGCGCACCGATGATGAATATTCATACGGTTGCCGCAGGTGGCGGCTCTATTTTACATTATGACGGTTCAAAGTTTTCCGTAGGCCCTGACAGTGCAGGGGCTGATCCTGGCCCCGCAAGTTACCGGCGTGGCGGGCCATTAACGGTCACAGATGCCAATGTGATGTTGGGAAAATTAAAGCCAGAAAACTTCCCTAAGATCTTTGGCCCCAACCAGGATAAGCCATTAGATGTTGATATTGTTACAGAAAAATTCACCGCGTTGGCCACAAAAATTGGCGATGGAAAAACACCCCATGACGTAGCTGAAGGTTTTTTAAGCATAGCGATTGAAAATATGGCTAATGCAATCAAGAAAATATCTGTACAACGCGGCTATGATGTATCTGACTACGCGCTGACTTGTTTTGGCGGTGCAGGTGGGCAACATGCCTGCCTTGTGGCTGATAGCCTTGGCATGAAAACTGTCTACTTGCATCCTCATTCTGGCATTTTATCGGCTTATGGTATGGGGTTGGCCGATATTCGGGCGGCACGTTCTGCCTCTGTCACCAAGCTGTTGGATTTGCAAGTTTTAGGCAATGCTCAAGACAAGGTAAAAACTCTAACAGCGCTCAATAAAACTGATCTGGCAGCACAAGGTGTAACCGATCCCGAAACCATAAGCCGCCTACATTTGCGTTATGATGGCACCGATACAACGCTGGCCGTTACTCTGTCATCTATCGAGCAAATGACTGCTGATTTCTTGAAACTACACAAACAACAATTTGGTTTTACCTTCGATGGCAAAAGCATTTTCATCGAGTCGCTTGAGGTTGAAAGCTTTGGTGGCAGTGCCGAAATTGAAGCGCCCGTTCTGGCAAATCAAACCGATGCGCTAATTAGTGACACAATTACCCAGATTTTCGCCGAAGGTACTTGGCATGATGCAAGTGTATACAAAAACCGCGAAGCGTTTCGTGCAGGTCTTACAATCAACGGCCCTGCGTTAATTATTGAGCCGCACCAAACCATTGTGATTGAACCAGACTGGCAGGCATCTGTGACCACGCGCAATGATATTGTGTTGCGCCGTGTCAAGGCTAAGAAAGCCACATATGCAATAGGCACTGAAGCTGATCCTATATTGCTTGAAGTGTTCAACAACCTGTTTATGTCAATCGCCGAACAAATGGGTGTGACGCTGCAAAACACATCTTATTCCGTGAACATCAAAGAGCGGTTGGATTTCTCTTGTGCAGTATTTGCCGCTGATGGTTCATTAGTAGCCAATGCCCCGCATATGCCCGTGCATCTTGGCTCAATGGATCGCTCGGTTGAAACCATTATTGCGCTGAACAAAGGTGACATTCACCCCGGTGATGTTTTTGCGTTAAACGCGCCCTATAATGGTGGCACTCATCTGCCTGACATCACAGTTGTTACCCCCGTTTTTGATGACTTGAACACAGAGGTTCTGTTTTACACCGCATCGCGTGGTCATCATGCTGATGTAGGCGGCACGGCACCTGGCTCTATGACACCGTTGGCTACCACGGTAGATGAAGAAGGTGTTCTGATTGACAACTTCCGCATTGTTGATCGTGGGGTTTTTCAAGAAGAGGCGTTGTATAACATCCTGACCGATCACCCCTACCCCTGTCGTAACCCCGTGCAAAATATTGCCGATCTAAAAGCGCAAGTGGCAGCCAATGAAATGGGTATTCGCGAGTTGCGTAAAATGGTTAGCCAGTTCGGCCTGAATGCGGTGCAATCTTATATGGATCATGTGCAGGACAATGCCGAAGAAAGTGTGCGCCGTGCCATTGGTGCGCTGCATGACAGCAGTTATTCATATAAAACCGATCAAGGGTCGGTGATTAAGGTTAAGATTACCGTTAACAAAAAAGATCGTACTGCCACAGTTGATTTCACAGGCACATCGCCCCAACGAAAGAATAATTTCAACGCACCTGAACCTGTTGCGCGTGCTGCCGTGTTATATTGCTTTCGTATGATGGTGCAGGGAAATATCCCGATCAATGCTGGGTGTTTGCGCCCGATTAACATCATAATCCCCGATGATTGTATGCTAAAACCAAGTTATCCTGCCGCCGTTGTTGCGGGCAACGTGGAAACATCCCAACATGTTACCAACACGTTATTTGGTGCTTTGGGGGCGATGGCCAACTCGCAAGGGTCAATGAATAATTTCACCTTTGGCAATGACATATACCAATATTATGAAACCATCTGTTCTGGCTCTCCGGCAGGTGATGGTTTTAACGGCACCGATGCTGTGCAAGTTCACATGACAAACTCTAGCATGACTGACCCTGAAATTTTAGAGTTTCGCTACCCTGTCTTGTTGGAAGAGTTCATCATTCGCAAAGGCTCTGGCGGGCAAGGGAAATGGTCTGCTGGTAATGGCACCAAACGCACAGTGCGGTTTCTAGAAGACATGGGAATGGCAATTTTATCGTCCCATCGCACACGTGCGCCCGAAGGGTTGCAAGGGGGCGGTACTGGGGTAATGGGCCAAACATTTATCAGAAGGTTAGACGGAACCCACGAAGAATTGGAAGGATGTGCACAAACCCAGCTAAAAGCAGGGGAGGCGGTAACTGTCATCACACCAACAGCGGGTGGTTATGGCAAAGCGCCCTAAGATTTATCCATCAACCGCCTAATATGGCGCGCAAACAGTACGGTTAAAGGCAGGCCCAGAATTGCACCCCCCAGAACTGAATATACGGGTGAAAGAACGGGCAGGCCCAGCCATGACCCAATGAGGGATGCAAAGAAAATATTCACCACAGCGGCACCCGCCCCAAATGGGTAAAATGCCACAGTCATACGCCTAACACTCCATCCTTCTTGGGTCATCTGCGTGTAACAAGCCAATTTACTGCCAGTAACGCAGCGACAAGAGCGACGGAGGCTATAAAGAACCAAAATTCAGCAGTTGCACTTTGGGCTTGCGGAATTGGGCGACTATATGCGGCAGCCCAGACAGGCCCCGTTAATAGGGTAAGGGCAATAATGGTAAGAAACCGTAACATGTTATATCTCCTGTGTAAGTGAGCGGTAAATTTTTGGTAATGCGCGGGTCAAACGCGCAGGATCAGGCAGTAAGGTAAACCCGCCACGGCCAAATATGCGGGCAAACCAATCTTGCCCATCTTCATCAATGATAATGCCATGAACCGTTTGGCCTACCCGCCTAGCCTCTCGCACGGCCATATGGCTGTCTTCAATGCCATGAATACCTTCATAATGATCCAGATCATTAGGCTTGCCATCCGTCAGGATCAGCAAAAGTTTGCGCGTTGACGTTTCTTTGGCCAGTTGTGCAGATGCATGGCGGATTGCAGCACCCAAGCGGGTATAATGGCAAGGTGACAGACCACAAATACGCGCCGTAACTTCGGACGACATAGGCGCATCAAAACTTTTGCAACGTTTCACAAATACGCGGTCACGTTTCAGGGATGAAAAACCCCATATACCCAAACGATCCCCGCTGGCATCTATACCGCCCGCAAGGGCCGCAAGTGACGCGCGCGCCACATCTATAACACATGTATCGCCCAGTGCCGCTTCGGTAGAACGGGATGTATCTAGCAAGAATGCCACTGACAAGTCACGGTCAGTTTTGCGCATCGACTGATAAATACGATCGCTTGAACGCCCTGTGGCCTTCAATTCTACCTGTGCGGTGATAAGCGCATCCAGATCAAGTTCGCTGCCTTCAATTTGGCGCGGGCGCAAAATGCGACGTGGGTGTAAAGCTTCAAATTGGCGGCGCACCTCACGCAATCGTCGCGGATCAAGAACCAATGGATGTGCCGCATCTGTACTGGCTTCTACTTCAAGTACACGGCAATGATCGGGCATATACGAGCGTGCGCGATGGTTCCACTCTGGATATGTGGAAACCCCTGACAGACGCTCGTGATCGGCATCTTCTGGTGATAAATCAAGATGCATTCGCAACCGTGTTGCTGTCTTTTTATCGTGACGCGACAAAGTAATATGATCTTGATCGTCAGCTGCTTTTTGCGCGTTTTCATCATCGTCATCATCAACGCTGCGGTTTAGGTTCATGCTTTCAGCCCAGCTTAAAATCGACTCAAAACGGTGAATGATAAAACTGTCTTTGCGATTAGCCTCATCCCGATCTTTACGCATTGCAACCTTACGTTTGGTTGTCGACCCAGACGGCGGCAGTGCATCTTTATCCTCATCTGAACGCGGGGCGTCTCTGCGGGTATTAACATCCCTTAATTGTACCCATAATGGTACGGGCATTATGGGCAAATATCCCGTTGGGGCTTTCATGTCTGATGCAATGACTTCAGGTGCCTCCAAATTCAATACACGTAAAATTTGGTCTTCCATTGCAGCTTCTCTTTTTGGCAGCAAGGGACGATTACGGGTTTTACAAACATGGTGACACAGCTCAACATAAGTGCTGCGTAACCCTGGACAAACAGCCAAAACAGATGCGGTAGCCCGATACATCATGGCAATCTGAAACATGTCCGATTGCAGTGGGTCAGTTGGTAAAGGTGCCGTTTCCATCACTGCGGCAAGGGCCGTTAACCAAAGGAAAGCGGCCTTATTCAACCTTGCTTCGGGGAACACATCCATAACACTTGGCAAATGCAACCGTTCGCCATCAAAACGCGCAATTTGCACAGTTTCACGCACCGTTCCCAACTTGCGTTTTACACTTAACCGATGATGCGAGGTAGTATCAGGACTTTCGCTTATCTCTACCCCTGCAGCTCCGCCTAAAGCACGAAACAATAAGGTTAATGATGGGCGTATATCCTTAATTGCAACAGCCTGATCCGAGTAGCCAACAGGTGCAGAAAGTTTTGACGCATAATCATGCCAAAGCTTGCCTACAGTTTCTTCTGGCTCCATCAAATCTAGGGGGTGCAACGACATTTTTAGCTACCCGTAAACGGTTGTTATCAGGTCACGCAATGCTTGTTGCACATCTGGTTCATCCGTAAGCGGCTCAATCACCGTTGCCTGCAAGGCTTGGTCAACCTTCATACCATCCGCAATAAGTTGGGCTGCATATATCAAAAGACGTGTTGAAACGCCCTCTTCCAAATCCATACCAGACAAGGCACGGATGTGACCGCCCAAACGAACCAATGATTTAGCACGCGCTTCATCAATACCGCTTTCGCGCATCACAATTATGGTTTCAGATTCAGGATCAGGGAAATCAAAGGAAGCCGATAAAAACCTTTGTCGCGTTGACGGCTTTAGCCGTTTCAGAACGTTCTGGTAGCCTGGGTTGTAAGACGCCACCAACATAAATTCTTTTGGTGCAACCAACTCTTCACCAGTACGATCCAACATTAATGCGCGTCGGTTATCCGTTAAAGGATGCAGAACAACGGTTACATCTTTGCGGGCCTCAACAACTTCATCAAGATAGCAAATCGCCCCTTCACGCACAGCACGGGTTAGCGGGCCATCTACCCATTCGGTTTCACCACCCCGCAACAGGTACCGCCCGATCAGATCGGCGGCTGACAAATCATCATGGCACGCAACCGTATATAACGGCCGCCCTGTGCGGGCTGCCATATGTTCAATAAAACGGGTTTTCCCGCAGCCAGTTGGCCCCTTCAAAAGAAGGGGCAAACCGTTTTCATAAGCGGCTTCGAATAGCGCGCATTCATCGGCAATAGGCTGATAGAAAGGCGCATCAAAGTCGTGCTTCATCGCAGTCATACCTTGGCCTCTTCAGTGGCTTTATCACCACTGCCTTTAATGATTTCACGACGTGGGGCAACATTTGCAAAAATGAACAGCAATGCACCAACGACCACCGCAATACCCGCACCAAAGCGCATCATGTAAAACAAGCTAAGCCCGTCTTGCACTTCCATAAAGTAGTCACCAACCACGCGTTGCATATGGGTTTGAATGATGCCTGCAAAAGTCAGCACAAAAGTCATGAATGCCATGCCCCCTGTCATCAACCAAAAACTAACCATGTTCAGGACTTGATTATATGGGTCACGCCCGCGCAGAATTGGCATTGCATAGGTAAAGATAGCAAGGTTCATCGCAACATATGCCCCATAGAAAGACAGGTGCCCGTGTGCCGCTGTAATTTGGGTGCCGTGACTGTAAAAGTTCACGCCGTGCAATGTGTGCAAGAAACCCCAAACGCCCGCACCAAAGAAAGCAACAGTAGCAGAGCCAAGCGACCATAAAAGTGCCGCTTTATTCGGGTGATTACGACGCCCTTTCCACACCATGACGAATGCAAAGCTCATCATTGCAAAGAACGGAATAACTTCTAACGCCGAGAAGATAGACCCTAACCATTGCCAGTAACCCGGTGTTCCGATCCAAAAAAAGTGGTGACCGGTTCCAAGGATGCCCGAAAACAGTGCAGTGGCCACAATAACATACAGCCATTTTTCAATCACTTCACGGTCAACGCCTGTTAACTTCAACAATAGGAAGGCAAGAATAGAGGCCATAACCAATTCCCAAGTACCTTCAACCCACAGATGCACGATGAACCACCAGTACATTTTATCCAGCGACAGGTTGTCAGGGTTAATAAATGCAAACAGCCAAAGCAGTGACAACAACCACAGACCTGTCAGCAATACATTGGTAATTGCAGTTTTACGTCCCTGTAGAACTGTCATTGAGATGTTGAACAAAAAGATCAATGCTGCGATAAGAATGCCGATTTTTACCCAAAGCGGTTGTTCTAAAAATTCGCGGCCTCCATGTATGCCAACCAAATAACTGCCAACAGCCCCTAATGTGCCAACAACCAAAATAATCAACTGTATGTAAGCCAACTTAACCGAATAGATTTCGCGTTCGCTTTCCTCGGGCACCAGATAGTAGGCAGCCCCGAAAAAGCCCAATAGTAGCCAGACAATCAGTGCGTTGGTGTGTATCATACGGATAATGTTGAACGGTAACAGTTCCGACAGAAAATTAGGTGATACATATATCCAGCCAGCCAGAAGGCCACCAATAACCTGAATTGCAAACAGGCCCATTGCGACAAGAAAATAGGCATGTGCCACTTTTTGAGTTTTATATTTCATAACGGTATCTCCTTAACCTGCATCTGTGGGCGGCCAGCCCTGTGTGTCTGTCTGATCTGCCCAGCGCAAAAATTCGGACAGCCCGAGCATTTCTTCATCAGTGATTTCAAAAAACGGCATCTGGCGACGGCCCTCAATACGACTTGGTTGGGATTTCATCCATGCATCCAACGTTTCAACGGCACCCTCTGGGTCATCCAACACGCCCCATCTGGTCATTACATTCCCAAGTTCCGGGGCAAAATACGCACCTTCACCGTGAATAGTATGGCAGTTGATACAGCTATGCCTTTCCCAAACATGCTTGCCCAAACGAACCTCATCGGTCAGTGGCATTCCAGCGGTTGAGACTTCCACGATATAGCGATGGCTATGAATGGTAAGGACAACGAAAATAACAATGAAGAATAACGATCCTCCATAGAATATATTTCGCGCCCGCGATTTCGTTAGGATTTCGGACATAATTGTAGACCCTGTTAAAGTTTCTGATTTTCATTCTTACCGCGCATGGTTTTAACCAATGTTGTTGCAGCGCAAAGTAAGGACGTGTTTGTTATGATATTTATTTTTAACCCAAGTGGCTAAAACAACCATAATGAGAGGTGCAAATGGGCAGGCAATCGATCAGAGATCCTGATATTAGTGTAATGGAAATTATGGATAAATGGCCTGAAACAATATCTGTATTCATGCGCTATAAAATGCTGTGTATCGGATGCTCAGTTGCATCATTTCACACAGTAAAAGAAGCTTGCGCAGAACATTCCCTAAATGAAGATATGATCCGCGCGCAATTAGATACAGTGCTTAATGCCTGTAATTTACGTCCCGCTGAGTAACACTAACTGATGCGGATTGGTGACAACAATCTTGCGCCGCTCGCTGGCTACAATGCCCGATTTTTCCCACGCACTTAATAACCTGCTAACCGTGTGCAACGTTGTACCTGTCATCTCGGATATATTTTGCCGAGTAATCGGAAAATCTATTTCTACCCCGTGCGATACTTTTTTACCCGCCTGATTTACCAATCGTAAAAGGGCGCAAGCCACACGTTGTTCTACCTGTTGGGTTGCCATTTCCACTATACGATTGTTCATTTCATCAACACGCGCACCCACGACTTTATAACTCTCGGTAGCAAAACCGTCATATTTCGTCACAAAATCCTGCCACAGGCGGGTAGGCCATGAAAGTGTTAGGCATTCATCTGCGGTCAGTGCAGTTGCAGGATACTGACTGCGCCCAAGTGCGGCCGCAATACCAAATAATTGCCCGCTTGAAATATATAATGCCGTAACCTGTTCACCATCTGGCGTTGTGCGTATGACACGGATATGCCCATCAAGAAGCAGGTAAAATCTGTCTGCATCTAACCCTTCTTCAAATACAGAGGTTCCTACCTCAAACCGCTTTGGGGTAGCGCAATCGAGTATTTCACGTATCTGGCCCAGCTGAAGCTTACGAAAAGGTGGAATGTTCGCAAGCAGGCTTTCATCAAGGTTATTCAAAATACGTTATCCCAGTTTGATACAGCGCAAAGAGCGCATGTCTGTCCTACCATAAAAGCCAGATAAGACAAATCATACCATTATTCGTGAAAGGAATATTCGATGTTTGGAAAACTACTTACTGCTGGTGCCGCAGCACTTCTATTGGCCCCTGCGGCTTTTGCGGAAACCTATGAAGTCAAAATGCTAAACAAAGGCGAAGCAGGCTCTATGGTATTTGAACCCGCCTTTATCGCTGCAGCCCCTGGGGATACAATTACTTTCCTTCCAACCAGCAAAGGTCATAACGCCGAAAGCATCAAAGGTATGCTGCCAGAGGGTGTAGACAAGTTCAAAAGCAAGATCGGTAAAGAGTTTTCCATTACGCTAGATAAAGAAGGTCTATATGGCATCAAATGCACCCCGCACTATACATTGGGCATGGTTGCACTGATCCAAGTGGGGGCGGCAACAAACCTAGATCAAGCTTCTAAGGTGAAACAAAAGGGTAAAGCCAAAAAACGCTTTGTACCATTGTTTGAACAAGTCCAATAATAATACAGTTATAAACAATTTGTTCAGGGTGGTACCATATCAGGTGCCGCCCTTTTTTATTAGGAACTCGGCCGTAAAATGAAACAACCACAACGCAAAATATACACTGGCCCAACCTTATTCAGCTATGGATTCAGGCCGTTTTTCTTAGCCGCAATGGCGTTTGGTCTAATTATTATCCCCCTTTGGATCGCGGTTTATTTGGGCCATTTGGAGCTTAACAGCGTATTTCCCCCACTAGACTGGCATATCCATGAAATGCTGTTTGGCTACGCAGGCGCAGTTATCAGCGGGTTTCTATTCACAGCCATACCAAACTGGACAGGACGCATGCCCATTAGGGGTTGGCCCCTGATGCTACTGCTTGGAATATGGGTTGTTGGCAGGCTTGCAATGGCAGGTATATTGGACTTCGGCCCGCTATTGGTAATGGTTACTGATTGCGCGTTCTTAGCTGCAATATGTCTGATGATTGCAACAGAGGTGATTGCAGGCCGCAACTGGCGCAATCTAAAGGTTGTTATACCTGTTTTTCTATTTTTATGCGCAAATATTGTATTTCACACAGAGGTCATTGTGCAAGGTGGTGCTGATCTTGGCCGCAGGTTGGGTATTGCTGTGGTGGTCTTCTTAATCACCCTTATAGGGGGGCGTATTATCCCCAGCTTTACCCGTAACTGGCTTGTAAAAACCACCCCTGGCCCTTTACCAATACCATTCAACCGGTTTGATGCTATTTGCCTACTATCAGGTGCTGCTTCACTGATCGGCTGGGTTGCATTACCTGACGCGCAAATCATAGGCGGATTATTAATAACAACTGCTGCATTACATGTGCTGCGCCTGTCACGTTGGCAAGGCGTGCGTACATTTGCATCCCCGCTTCTATTGATCCTGCATGTGGCCTATGCTTTTGTCCCGATTGGTTTGTTTGCGTTAGGAATTGGCGCATCACCCGCAGGCCTGCACCTGCTGGGCATAGGGGCGATTGTTGGCATGACTATTGCAGTGATGGTCCGCGCAACTTTGGGGCATACAGGGCGCCCATTGCAGATTGGTAATAGTGTGATTTGGGCATTTGCCTTATTAATGATAGCCGCAATTCTGCGCAGTTTCGCTGATACCCTTCAGATATTCGGCCTAACTGGCCTAAACATTTCCGCAGGGCTATGGGCAATAGGTTTCAGTATTGTTTTAATGCGTATTGGGCCAATGTTATGGTCAAAGCGGGTAAAACAGCGAACACCAAACAAACAACCCTAACTTTCACGCACCAACCGAAACCCCAAATTATCGGGCGGTGTGCCCACCGCACATCCCCCGCCTTTTGCATCCCGTACAAAATCTATAATAAAAGCACGGTGTTTACCTTGAGCCGCACGCACACCGCAATAGCTGGTACTTTCAACAAGAAAGGCGCCATCTTTAGAAACTTTACCGTTTTGAAAACAGCTTTCCGTCCATTCCCAGATGTTTCCGTTTATATCTACAACACCTTTATCATTTGCCCCAAAGCTACCTATCGGACGCAGTTCTGGATCTATTGCATTGCGCTCTAAAGCTTGTGTTCTATACTTTAACAGCCATCTTTTTGATGGATCAGGGTCATTTGAAATATCCCCCAAAATAACTTCACTAAACCTGTCCCCTGCCGCACGAACCCATTCTTCATCCGTAGGCAACCGCCAAGTTTGTTTGGTTTTCTTTGATAACCAACGTGCATAAGCAGTGGCATCAATGTAGCTTACATCAACTTGTGGATAGTCATTTGACCCTTTGGTTAATGTAGCTTCACAACCACCCTGTGCCACGCAAATACTATACTCAGATTGGCGCACGTGATGCTTCATTATCTCAAAGTCTAAGCGTGCTGTTCGATGTTCAATAGGAGCGTCAACAACACGGGTTCCAACACGAAAATCGCCAGCTGGTCGGTAGTCATATTCACCTGCGGAAATCACAGTCATTTCAGGTAAAACAAGCGCATCAGGTGCAGGCCATAAATACACCGCAGTTGTTGTAGCAGCAGCTAGAATACCTACGCCAAATATGGAAACACTACGTTTCATTTTACCACTCACTTCTTGCAATAAGGGGCAACCGCATAACGATTACCCCAAAACCTTATCTTAAAAGGATAACCGTTGCCCTATGGCAATGCAGTTTTTCCTTCATGTGCCACATCGTATTCAACTGGGGCAACAACCTGTTCCATCAGATCATTATTCCAATTTCCTTCGACTAAAACGTGCGCTGTTGCACCCAAGTTCACAGCCTCAATCAGGTTGTGGTTCACGTAAGCATAAACCCCAGGCTGTAAGAATTCATACAAAGCTGCACCTGCTGACCCACCACGGATAAACCATGTTTCCAGATCACGTTCAGGCGGGTTGTTGAACTTACCCGTTTCCCAAACCAAATCACCATGTCCACCGATTAAGTGCGGGCGGCTGTCTCGGTTGGCTTGGCTGTGAACAAACAAGACGTTTTCACCTTGCTTCGCAGTTAGCGCACCCTCACCCGTTAACGCACCTACTTTACCGTTAAAAGTAACATGTGTTGGGATCAGGCCATTCATAACTTCTAGCGTATCAGAATAGCTTTCGCCAACATCTTCAAAACGCATGTAGTCGCCGTTTTCATCCTTTGGAATATAGAAGTCATTTTCACCAATATAGTAAGCACGGTCATAGCTGACAGGTTTATTTTCGTGATCTTTCAAACCATCGCGCGGTAACACCATGATAGCACCAGACATACCAGAAACAACGTGCCATGGGATCATTGGGCCACCTGGCGCACAGTGATAAACAAATGTTCCGGGACGTGTTGCCTTAAACCGCAGTACAGTTTTTTCACCAGGATTAACCAGTGTTAAAGACCCACCACCCAGCGCACCTGTAGCTGCGTGAAAATCAATATTATGCTGCATCAGGTTTTCTGGTGGATTGTACAAAGTCAGTTCAACATAATCACCTTCATGAACAACCATTAAGGGGCCAGGCATTGAGCCATTAAACGTCATTGCCTGAAGATATGTATCGTCGTCGATTTGCACTTCTTTTTCGATAATATTCATTTCAAACTGAACGACCGCAGGCGGTACAGTAGAAACCTGTTCATGCTCATGAACGAAAGGGGGTGCAACCAGTTTATGTTTGCGACGCGGCATAGATGACAGGTCAACGGGGGCTGCATCTGAAGTGTTCATCACTTCGCTTGCAGCGGCTTTTGTGATTACATATGGGGAAGCTGCAATAAGCGCCCCGCCCAGTAATGCGTCTCTACGTGTGACCATTGTTCTCTCCTTTGTGATTCTTGTGATCTCAAAGGAAGTAATAGAGCAGCCCTACACCTAGCTCTTTGTGCTAGAACAACATAAAATGTAAACTTTGGTTAACCACCATTGCCGCCAACAACCATATAAGGCGCCTATGTGGCTGGATGGGGTTTCAACCTGCTTGCTTCAAACCGTCAAAGATATCCGTTTGATATGCAAAAATAGATGGCAAACCGCCCGTGTGAATAAACGCAACACGCTTGCCAGATTTAATCACCCCCCCATTTACCAACGCGATAAGGCCAGCCATGGTGCGCCCTGTATAAACAGGGTCAAGCAACATGGCCTCATCCTGTGCGGCATAAGTTAGTGCCGCCATAACCTGATCGTTCATCTGGCCATAACCCGGTGCCAAAACCGTATCGTAAACCATGATGTCGTTTGGCTTAACTCCGTTGCTATCTAGCATCGCATCAATCTCTGCCGCGCGTCGCGCAATTCGCGCATGTTGTGTTGCCGCATCACGGCGTACACAAATACCATGCACTGGAACATTCCAGCCAACAGCCCTTGCCCCTGCCAGAAACCCTGCATGAGTTAGCCCGCTACCCGACGGAATAACCACGTGATCTGGCATTACACCCATTTCTTGAAACTGCGCATAACATTCAGCCGCGCAATGCGCATATCCCAAACCGCCCAGTGGTGCATGCTCAATACCCAAATGTACTACATAAGGACGGCGGCCTTTTGCACGTAAATCATCCGCCAACCGATCCAGATTAGCATCAGCCGCCGCTTCGTTTTCACCTTCGGGGAAATAGTGGATTTCCGCCCCAAACAAATGGGTAAGTAAAACATTCCCCGAATTCTTATATATAGCGTCATCTTTGGGCACGCGATCTTCCAGCTGAACCACCGCTTTCATACCCAACTTCCGAGCGGCAGCAGCGCACAAGCGCACAAAATTGGATTGAATAGCACCCGTTATCAGCACAGTATCAGCGCCGTCCCGCACTGCGAGCCCCAAATAATATTCAAGCTGGCGTACTTTGTTACCACCCATTGCCAACGGCAATGTATCATCTCTTTTTGCATACAATTCTATGCCCAAACGTGCGCCTAAACGCGGTAACAAATCCATTGATGTCTGGCACAAATCCAGATCAGCAGTTGGATACCCCTTTAACGCAGGCAACATACTCAAACTATCAAATGACATCTAAAATTCCCTTTACCAGTAAAGATATGCCCATAATTACCAATACAACCTCCAATATTCTGTGTAAAAATTCCGTTTCAAGATTACGGCGCCAGAACAGCCCAGCCGCAATGCCACATATCAATGCTGGCAAAAGTATTATGGATGCAGTCAGGGTTTCACGGCCACCACCCGCAAAGCCCAAATGCAATGCAAGGGCGAGCGTATAAGCAATAACAAAGTAGGCACGCAAAGTTGCTCGCGTGATTAAAACGTTGGTTCCACTAGACAATAATGCCCATAATGCCACAGGGCCAGGAATAGCAAAGGCACCAGTCATCAGCCCAGATACAATGCCACCCAACCGAAAAGTCCAAGAGGCGTTACCAGTGCTAATTGGCTTTACTGGAAAGAACTTCAGTTGCGCGACCGAAAGCAAAATCACAGTAGCGCCAATAAGCTTTAGGGTAGAGACATCCAAAAGAAACAAAAGCCCAAACCCCAAAGGCAGACCCAAACAGGCCCAAATACTTAACCCAAACAAAGGTTTCTGGCTAATTGATTTAATCTCAGAAGGCAAAAGAAACAGGGTAAGAATAAGGTTCAGAACAATCGCAGTTTGCACAGCTGAAATACTGTCCAGAAAATACAACAACGATGGGCCTGCAATTAACCCTAACCCAACCCCAGTTGCAACCTGCAACGCAGATCCCAGCAGAATAAGACAGAACATCAGGCCAAGCCCGCCGTAAGAAACTGTTTGTAGTGTAAAGTCAGGCATTTTTTAAATATGGCTATAGGCCACTCTTAATACAATTGATTTTTTATGGGCGTATAGTTAAATAAAACTAATGTTATGGAAAAGAAAATCAGCGTCCGTTCTCTTGAAGCTTTTCATGCTGTGGTGACACTTGGGTCGGTTTCCGCAGCGGCCAGTCATATGTTTGTGACAGAACCTGCAATCAGCCACCTTTTGCGTAGTTTAGAAACAGCCACAGGGTTAAAACTGTTTGGTAAAAAAGGCAGGCATCTAGATCTAACGCCTGATGGTCGCTTACTTTTTGACGAAACAACATCGGCAATGTCGGCATTATCGCGATTAACGACAGTTGCTGATGCAATCCGTTCTGCCAAGCATGGCCATATTCGTCTGGTGGCTATTCCGGATGTTGCGGAATACCTATTGCCCGATATTTTATGTGCGTTCTCAAATTCATATCCTGCGATTGATATAACTGTCAGCGTTGCTGAAGTGCACAGGGCATTGGGTATGCTAGAAAGTGGCAGTGCTGATTTAGCGATAGCAATAAGCGACATCACAAAAAATTACCAAAGTCACGCAAAGGTAGACAGCCACGCTATGGTGATAGGCCCAAAGGCGTATTTTGCCCCATCGGATGGTGATACCCACATTGCAAAGCTTATCGCCGAACCTTATGTCGCGCTAAACCCTGGTAGCCCGTTTCGTTACGCATTGGATCAATATCTTAAACAACAAGGGCTGGTATTTACGCACGCGATAGAAGTGGAAACGCAAAGTGTTATTGTCAAATTGGTTTCCAAAGGATTAGGCATCAGCATTATTGATGCGATTGCCGCTACTGCCGAAGCCCACCAAATTTCCACTAGAAATTTACACCCGCCATTATGTTGGACTTACCATCTGTTATCACCAGCGGATGCAAATTTATCGACCGCAGCACGAGTTTTCAGTGACTTTGTTGCAAACTCTTGGGAATAATAACAGCTAGGTTTTAGCAGAAATCAAATATGTCATTCGTAATGTCCTTTAGTTCAACAACCATATGAACTGGAAAAGTGGCATTAGACAAACTTAAGCATGCCGCAAAATGCACACCGGCATCAACATCATGCGGTTCATAGATTATCGCCCTTTCGCACTCAAGCTAGTTTCCTTTGGCAAAGCTAGGCTCACGCCAGTCCGCTCTTCTTGTGCAGCGAAAAGGTAGCTTGGTTTGGCCGCATCATCTGGTGCCGCGCTCGCGTCGATGTTGGAAAAATGCGCGGCCTCAAGATTTTCACCGAATTCACTTACTAAATTTAGCGTAAACGACCGTGCGCCGGTGACATTCATATGCATGGGGTCAACATCTTTGAACTTTCCGATTGAAATTTTGTAACTTGGATCATTAATCCGTGCATAGTCAAAATCCGCCTTATCCTTAGGATTCAAAAAGTGTCGCTCGTCCAGATTCCAATTTGAATCGCTGTTAGTAAAAGCGGCGTCCACACATGCTGTGAATTGATCGCGTAAGCTACGGTAAAGCAAAGCGATGTCGGGCGCGAGATTTTGCGACAATGCTGGTAAAACTGGCTGTTCAAGATAGATCAGTGTTTTGATACGGTTTTTGAGCGTAATGCAGAACTCCTGTATATCCTCGGATGTTACCGAGTTGTCTAAAACTTCATCATCTTTCCGGTTAAAAAGCACCGTACTTAAATCCACTCCAGCAAGTGTAGATCTAAGCTGATTAAGATCGATCTGTTCCAGCTGTAACACTTGATTGGCCGCAAATTCCCGCGCTGAACTGGCGGATTTGCCCAATAGCTTTGGTTCCTTGCGATAAAGATCTCGTTGCCATTTCCACTTCATAGAGTTTAGATAGGCCGTGTCAGACAGAAGAGCAGATTGATCAAGTGTTGAATTCGGATTATCAAAAAACAAACCATAGCTGCCCGAAATAATTATTGTCTTAGGTCTCGCGCCACCCTGGTCCATGTAATCTAGTATTCTCAAAGTGCTTTCGAAAGAAAATGGCAACATATTACAAGCGGCAATTCGCATCATGGGTAGCGCCTTTGCCAAAACAGTAAAATCTATTGAATGCGAAGTTTGCGAGTCGCCGATGAATAGAATGTCAGGTTTAGCCTCTGCCGCAGTCACACAAGAAAAATACCAGTTCCTCCGGTGGTTCGCATGAATGTCCTCGGATGGCATGAATGACTGCACAGGTGGACGGGTACTGACAAAGGGCACGCCATAAACCCAAAGCGCCCAAGGCCAAATAAAAATAATGATTATAAGCGCATAGCGAGCTGCACCAATTGACTTGTTGAACATTCGAGACTAAGCCGTTATTGCATAAATGTTGCTTGTTGCTACACCTTTAACTCTGGCCGCGCAACACGGCTCTATCTGGAAAATTCGGGCTAGAATGCATAGGACAAGGCGCGATGCACGCTATTTATAAAGAAGGTGCTGCGCCACGCTGGAAGTGCTGGAACCTGTCCTCTGATCTGGCCGTCACCCGATGACAATCGTAGCACAAAGCTTTCTTATCATTTATCTACCGATCTTTGTTCTGATCGGATTGGCTTTGCGATCGCTCGGATTAACCCGCGCTACGGTTCCTGCATTGCTGGTAATGTCGGCGGTTTTTTACCTCCATCAGGGTGCTATTAGTTCGGCTGCGTTGTTTGGCTCCATTTTAGTAACTTGGGTCATGGTCGAATTGATGGAACTGGTCGCGCCAGTTCAAGAAAAAGAGCGCGCGAACTTAAAGCGGCGATTATTTGCCTTTCTGGGAGTTGCGGTGAACTTGGGCCTGCTATTGGCCTTCAAATACCTTGGGTTTTTCGAGCAGATATTCGGAACAAGCGCAGATTTGGCTTTTTTAGGCGTCAGCTCGTTGATCGTCCCCTTGGGTTTGTCGTTCTTTACCATACAACAAATCGGCTATGTGCTGGATGTGTATTCCCAGCGTGCGCCACGCATGGGCTTAATCCACTACAGTACATTTATCGCTTTTTTTCCACAACTTATGGCAGGCCCAATCGTTTCTGCAAAACAAATGGCAAGGCAATTCAAACGACTTGAAGCACCGAAGATCGACGACGAATACCTGTTCGGGTTCGCCAAAGGTATGACATTGATCGCCTTTGGGGCATTCAAGGTCACAATCGTATCGCACGAGATATTCGAGTTCATAACACCCTATATCCTAGCAGCACAGAACGGGCAGACATCACCGTTGGCGTCGCTAATGGTTGGCTTGTCTGGGCTGACAGCACTATATTTTGACTTTTCGGGGTATTGCGATGTTGCCATGGGAATCGGACTATTGTTCGGGGTGGTACTGCCAATCAATTTTAATGCACCATTCCGCAATCCTAGCGGGCGGCAATTTTTCGCGAACTGGCACATCACATTCCACAACTTCCTGCGCGACCATGTTTATAAAAACATAGCGGGTGATCGATCGTCGAAGTTAGTGATTATGTTTGCTATATGGGCGACGTTCCAGATCAGTGCCTTATGGCATATGCCATCTGTCAATATGCTAGTCTTCGCCAATGTGTTGATAGTTGCCCTTGGAATCATACAGTTCGCCAAACGGACGGGATCGCGCGTTTTATCACTCGCTGGTAGCATGTTGGCAAACTTGCTCGCAGCAATATCATTAATATTTTTTCTGTCGCCTGATCCACAGACAGCGCTAACATTGGCTGTTGGGCTAGTAACATGGCCATCAGATATGGTGCCCCTAATGGGGCAAGCCAGCCAGTCGATTGCGAGCCTATCGATACTGATAGCCGCTGAAGTATACAAATACATCGAAATCCCCAGTCACGCGCTGTTGTCTGAACGCGTTGTGCATCGCGATCGATATTTCTTGAAATGGCAGCTGCCGCCGTGGTGCCCCAGCCTACCATGGGCAGTCTTCACCATCGCCTTGCTTTATGCCGCGATTGTCAGGTCAGGCAGCAGGATCAGCATTTATTACACTCAGTTTTAGCAAAGCGTTACTGGGCAGAGACCGTTTCTCTCGTATTTAGCCAGATGTGTTGATAGCCGCGAATGTGAGCGGAGTCAAAGGTCACGTCAGATTGATATTTTGCAACTCGTTCACGAAGGACGGGCAAGATGGCGGTCATTGCTATCGTGGCCTCGGTTCGCACAAGGCTTGCACCAAGGCAAGTATGAATGCCCACACCAAAGTCCAGATGCGGACGTGCGTTGCGGCCAAGTTTAAAATTTTCGGCATCTACGCCCCAGTAATCAGGATCACGATTGGCAGAGCCAAGCACAACGCAAATATCCGCCCCGCGCGGGATGGTGATGCCACCAATTTCGGTATCATTGATCGCGCGGCGAAACGCGAATTGCGAAGGAGAGTTCCAGCGTAGGATTTCTTCGACTAACAACGGCACGGCTTCGGCATCTTGACAAACTTGTTCCAGAAGATCGGGGTTTTCCAGTAGATGCATAATACAATTACCGATCAAAGCGCGCGTCGCTTCTACCCCGGCGAAAAATATCAATGAAGCAAAGCCGATAGTTTCACGGCGCGATAGTTCGCCTGCATAAAACGCTGTCAGCAAATGCGCCAGAACAGAATTCGGATCAGAAGATTTACCCTGTGCGATGCTTCCGCGAATTACGCGCTGAATGCCCAGATGGGCATCAAATAAGCCAGATTCACGGTGATCGCTTTCACGAATACTACCAGTCAAACCACGGCTGATGACAGATGACCAACCGCACAGATTGGGCACCTGTGACTGGTCAATCGCCAGCATCTTGCACGCGACGCTAACCGGAACGACAGTTGCAAAATCCTCTACCGCGTCAAAGCTGGGGCGCTGAACAAGCTCAGCGATGATACCGTCGACAAGGATTTGCGTATCGTCGCGAAGAATTTCGATGATACGCGGTGCAAAAGCACGCGCCACCGATTTTCGTAAATCGCGGTGTACAGGCGGATCTGCTGCCACCAGTAAACCGCGCAACTGATCACGCGTCGCAGGGTTTACCTCTGCAGGGTCATCCCAACGATTTCCAGGCAGCTTTTTCAGAAACGCCTCACCCGCAGGACGCGACGAAAAATTGCGATGATCGCGCAACACGTCAGAGGCTTCCGAATATCGGCAAACTGTCCACACATCTGCCTTAGTCCAGTGATGCACCGCGCAATCAGCCCGCATTTTAGCATATTTGGGATATGGATCGCGAAAGAACGCTGGATCGTACGGGTCAAATTCAAAATCAAGCATCTGCATCGTTCCATTGCCACTGTGGTGTATAGACTTTGCGGACGAAATCACCAAATTCGATGAACCGTTCAGCGGCTGAAACATTGGAAAGCGATGAATATTTTTTATCTGCATAACCATACATCAACGACGAAAGAGTCCGGCATTTGTTACAATCCACGTTGGAGTGGCCACAGGATGGCGACTCTTCGGCGCTGAGGTCATAAAGATAGTGTACGCGGTTGGCGTCATTGGCTTGATGACAACGTTTTGGGAACTTTTCTGACGCTGGGTCGAAATCGAACGCTTTAGGGCGGTTAAAACACCAGCGAATAAAATCATCACTGGCCAGAATGGTGTCAGGATACCGATGTTTCATCGCAATCAGAACTTCGATGGCGCGCTGGTTATCTTCGGGGCGAAGATCAAGGTTGTCTTCGACATTACCATGTTTGGCGAACGGGCGCTGCGTATCATTGGGCAGGTTTAGGAAATCTGTATATTCATTTGTTGGGCTGTATATCTGAAAATGGAACGGCAGGTTGGCGGCAACGACATCTTCCATCACCGCAGGAATGTCTTCGATATTGGCGCGCGACACAACGTATAGAACTATCACGCGGTCATCATTGTGGATCGTTCGTAGCGAGCGGTCATAGCATTTGGCACCACGCCATTTGTCCGTATTTTCACGATGCCCCCAGACTGATACGATCTGACGATAGCGGATCTTCGGGTCAATAGGGATGGTGCCATTTGTAAAGATAATTCCGTCTTTCCAATGACTTGTCGCAATTCGTAGAATGTCCTGACGTAAAGCAGGTTCTGCGCCTGAAAATATCGGTAAGCTTACACCGCGTGCAACCTCTGATTTGAACAGCGCTTCGTATTCGTCCAGCTCAGGACCGACCCTTTGATCTGAGCGATCAAAAGAACCCTCTGCATCGCCTTTGAATGTGCCGTCGGTATTGTAAAACACACAGCCTTCACAGCGTAGATTACAAGCCGCACTCATATCATATACCGATTGTATACGGGCCTGAAATTTCCGTGCTTGTTTACTGCGCAATAACAAAGCTTGGGCCGAACGCCCTCTAGGCAATACACCATCCATTTAATTTTTCCCCCACACGGCCCAGCCCCATTTCAAACAAATGTTCGTCTGATGAAAATGTTGTCCGCTTTACCCTATCGTTTCTTGCCACGGCCGCGATAAAATGTCGAGTAATGACTCACAATTCTGGTCATGCAAAGTAATCTAACAGTATTGGGTAAAAA
>CAJXSR010000029.1 GCA_913061275.1 uncultured Paracoccaceae bacterium
GTGCTGCAGTAGCTCAGTGGTAGAGCGCGTCATTGGTAATGACGAGGTCGGGAGTTCAATTCTCCCTTGCAGCACCATTCTTCCTGCACTCAATCCTCTTGCTGTGCAGGGGGCATTACCCTAAGCCTGACAAATGACACACTCAATGACATATCGCGGGCACGCTAAAGCCGTGCTAGTTCTCGGCGTTCCGCTGATTGGCAGCCATCTTGCCCAGATGGTGATTGGTATGACTGATACAGTGATGATGGGTTGGTATGGGGTTGAAGATCTAGCGGCGATGGTTCTAGCCAGCTCGATGTTTTTTCTATTATTTATTGTAGGGGCAGGTTTTTCATTCGCGGTGATGCCGATGGTAGCGAGTGCTGCGAGTGCGGGTGATGATGTACAAATCCGCCGCGTTACCCGGATGGGTTTTTGGGCTTCGGCGTTTTTTGTGATTTTAGTATTACCGTTGATGTGGTGGTCAAAAGCATTGCTTTTGGGGCTAGGGCAAGAACCCGTTGTGGCACAGTTAGCGCAGGATTATCTGCGAATTACTGCGGTAGGAATGTTTCCCAGTTTGTTTGTAATGGTAATTAAAAGCTACTTGGCGGCCTTAGAACGCACACAGATTGTATTATGGGTGACAGTAGCAGGCGCGCTTCTGAACGGACTTTTGAATTACGCACTGATTTTCGGTAATTGGGGTGCGCCTGAATTGGGCATCCAAGGGGCTGCCATTGCATCTATTATGATGCCGATTGCAAGTGTTCCTTTATTGCTGGTGTATATTAAGCGCAACATGCCAGAACACGCGTTGTTTCAACGGATTTGGCGGTTTGACCGTGAGGCTTTCGGGCAAGTATTTCGCCTTGGGTGGCCCATCGGGCTGACCAATCTGGCAGAAACTGCCCTGTTCAGCGCCACAGCAATCATGATGGGTTGGGTCGGCACATTAGAGCTTGCGGCACATGGCATCGCACTTCAATGGACTGCGGTGGCGTTTATGGTGCACGTGGGGTTGGGGAATGCCGCCACTATACGGGCAGGACGCGCAATTGGGCGTGCGGATGCTACCGGTTTACGCCGTGGCGGTATCGCTACGCTTGCGATGGCTTTAATGTTGTCGTGCTTAGCTGTTGTGTTGTTTTTAAGTGTGCCTGAATTTTTGATCAGCTTATACTTGGACAGCTCAGAACCTTCACGCGATCAGATCATTGCGATAGGTGTCGGCCTATTAGTAATGGCTGCCCTTTTCCATGTGGCTGACAGTGCACAAGTTATCGCTTTGGGTTTGTTACGCGGGGTGCAAGACGCCCGCGTGCCGATGATACTTGCGGTCATCAGCTATTGGCTGGTTGGGTTGCCTGCGGGTTATTTATTTGGGTTTACTTGGGGTTACGGTGCCGTAGGCGTTTGGATGGGGCTGGTTTGTGGGTTAACATTGGCTGCAATATTACTTAACTATCGGTTTTGGACAAAAACTTGGGTGGCTACATGACAAGCAACATTTCAATTTCTGTCATTAATGCGCATGCTGAAGGGGAAGTCGGTAATGTTGTGGTGGGCGGGGTGCCTTCACCCCCCGGTGATACGCTTTGGCAAAAGATGGAATGGTTAGAATCGAATCAAAGCTTACGTAATTTGTTGTTGAATGAACCGCGTGGCGGAGTTTTTAACCATTTCAATTTGTTAGTCCCGCCAATAGACGAACGCGCTGCATATGGGTTTTTGACGATGGAGCCAGAACATACGCCACCAATGTCAGGATCAAACTCTATGTGTGTGGCAACCGTATTGTTGGATACTGGTCGCATTGAAATGGTTGAGCCTGTAACCGAGTTTTATCTGGAAGCTGCAGCAGGGTTGGTGCATGTGCAAGCAAACTGTAAAGATGGTAAAGCTACATCTGTACGTATCACTAATGTGCCCTCATTTGTTCATCGGCTTGATGCACCACTTGAAGTGGCAGGTTTAGGAACACTAACTGTTGATATTGCTTTTGGTGGTGATAGTTTTGTGCTTGTTCCCGCCCGTGATTTGGGATTTTCGATTGTACCAGATGAAGCGCGTGAATTAACGGAAATCGGGGCGCGAATTACCCGTGCTGCCAATGAACAGATTGGTTTCCAACACCCGATGAACGACTGGTCTATTATATCCTTTTGCCAATTCACCCTACCAACAGCTGTTGAAGATCGGGTAGTGGCGGGAAAAAGTACCGTTGTTATTGACCCTGGAAAACTGGACAGATCTCCTACAGGTACAGGATGTTCGGCGCGTATGGCGACAATGGTGGCGCGCGGCCAACTGGCTTTGGGCGATGCCTATATTGGGCACTCAATTATTAATTCCAGATTTGATTGCCGTGTCGAGAAACTTACCGATTTAAAGGGTACACCTGCAATCATTCCCAGCCTGCAAGGCAGAGCTTGGATTTGTGGGAAAACAGAAATTTTACGTGACCCCAATGACCCTTGGCAGCAAGGATACCGATTGTCTGATACTTGGCCAAAAATGCCTGATGGTACGATTTAAACAAACTGAAAATAGCTTTGCTACTTAGCAAACGGATCTCTTGGATAGGTAACGCCTGCTAGATATAGCCCGTGTGGTGGGCTAACAGGGCCACAAGCTGCGCGATCTTTAGCATCAAGCGCGGCTTTAACATCAACGGGGTCCCAACGGCCTGTTCCCACACGTTCCAACGTACCAACAAAGCTTCGTACCTGATTGTGTAAAAAACTGCGGGCCCGAATTGTGAAGCGGTATTTGGCACCGTAATCTACGTCGTGTTCCTGAATATCTAAGGTATCTAGTGTTTTAACGGGTGATTTAGCCTGACATATGGTTGATCGGAAGGTGGTAAAATCATGCTTGCCGATCAAGTAATTTGCAGCTTCCCGCATCGCGGCCACATTCAGCGGATGTTTGACTTGCCACACTAAGCCCGCCTCATGTGCGCTGGGTGCGCGCCGATATAGCACATGAAAAGTGTATTCGCGTTCAAGTGCAGAAAATCTTGCGTGAAAATCATCCGCGACAGGTGCGGCCTGCAATATTGCAATAGGGGCTTCGCGCAGATGATAATTCAAAGCTTCGGACAACCGAAAGGGCGACCAGTTCTGCACCATATCAACATGGGCTACTTGCGCATAGGCGTGAACGCCTGCATCAGTGCGCCCAGCACCTTGAATACCTTCATTGGTGCTTTCAAGTTTTAACAACGCTTCTTCAATGGCTTGCTGAACAGAAGGCACATCGCATTGCTTTTGCCATCCTCTGAAAGGCTTACCATTATATTCAATTTTTAACGCATATCTGGGCATAAACGCAGCGATACCTTGTGAAAGTGTTTTTGCCAAGACCCTGAAATACTACCCCCTGTAAACTTATACGTTTCGTGCTTAGATAGTGAACAGACAAAAGGAATAGTACCGTTGATACTTGGATCATTGATAGATGAGATCGCCAGACAGGCAGAACGCGCAACCGATACGGTTTCCGAACATTTGTTTGAGCCGACAATACGGTTGGGGGTAAGTGGTTTATCCCGCTCAGGTAAGACAGTGTTTATCACATCGTTAGTGGCAAACTTATTGGATCGCGGGCGAATGCCGCAATTTTCTGCCAATGCACAAGGGCGGATAAGTTCGGTTTTTTTACAACCACAACCAGATGATACGGTGCCGCGTTTTGCATATGAAACCCATCTAGCCGCGATGACAGGTGTGAAACCCGTTTGGCCACAATCCACACGTTCTGTCAGTCAGTTACGTCTGTCATTTCGTGTGCAACCAAAAGGGATTATCAGCGGGTTGCGTGGCCCAAAGACAGTGCATCTGGATATTGTGGATTATCCAGGCGAATGGTTGTTGGATTTACCATTGCTGAATTTAAGTTTTGCAAAATGGTCAGAACAATCCTTGGCATTGGCTAAGGGGCGAAAAACCCATGCGAAGAAGTTTTTGAAACTGATGTCGAATGTAGATACATCGACCCAGTTGGATGAGTTAGTGGCGCAGAATTTGGCGCAGACTTTTACCGAATATTTATCTGCAAGTCGTGATGCGGGTTATTCGGCATGTGCACCGGGGCGGTTTTTGATGCCAGGTGATTTGGAAGGCTCGCCAGCACTTACGTTTTGCCCATTGCCAATGGGGGTTGATAAGCGGGGCTCACTTTACCGCGAATTTTCGCGGCGTTATGAGGCCTATAAAGCCAAAGTGATAAAGCCGTTTTTCCGCGATCACTTTGTGCGAATTGATCGCCAGATTGTGTTGGTTGATGTGTTGGGTGCCGTACATCATGGGCCCAGTGCGGTAGAGGATTTAAAACTGGCTATGGTGGACGTTCTGCAAGCATTTAAGCCTGGGAAAAATACGTGGCTTGGCTCTGTTTTGGGCCAAAAACGTGTTGAAAAGATATTGTTTGCAGCGACAAAAGCAGATCACTTGCATCATTCGCAGCACAGCAGGTTAGAGGCATTGATGCAAGCAATGGTGCGTGGCGCCAAAGATCGAGCAGAGTTTTCGGGGGCAAAAACCAGTTCGGTAGCTTTAGCCAGTTTGCGCACAACAGTTGAAGAGAGCCGCAAACACAATGGCACGGTTCTGGATTGTGTGCGCGGCACACTTTTGGAAACGGGAAAAGAGGCTCTGATGTATGCAGGCGAATTACCCGAAGACCCCACAGAATTATTAAGTGCGGCTCAAGGTGGTGCAGATAAGTGGTTGGATGCGGATTATTCAGTGATGCGATTTGCGCCCGCTAAAATAACCCTAAAACAAGGTATGGGGCCACCGCATATTCGATTGGATAAGGCGGTAGAGTTTTTATTGGGGGATCGATTGGTATGAGTAAGAAACCTGTGGTGATTACGCTGGATGCCAGTAAAGCTGATGCAGAAATTCATACACCCGATAGTGCTCCGCCTGTGCCAGAGCCGCTTGTACAAGAAGGCGGTACTATGCAGGCTGTAACGCAAATGGCAGCACATAAGCCGTCTATGTCAGCACGATTTTTCTTATGGGTTGTCACTGCGTTAGTTGGATTTATTGTGTCCGTTGCCTTTTGGGATTTCGGGGCAGAAATGGTGGCCCGAAACCTGTGGTTGGGCCGCGTGGCTTTGTCATTAATGGCATTGTTTATTTTAGGCGTGTCGTTTTTTGTTTTACGAGAGCTGGCAGCATTTGCGCGATTGCGCCGTATGGATGGGTTAAGGGCAGAAGCAGAAGCCGTTTATTCAGGCGGGGATTTGCGCGATGCTCAAGTATTTTCAAAGCGCTTAGAGCGGTTGTATTACGGCCGCAGCGATTTGCGCTGGGCTTTTGCGAAAACTGCAGAACAATCCACAGATTTACTGGATATGGATGCGCAAATGGCTTTGATGGAAAATACCGTAGTTTTGCAATTAGACCGTATGGCGGAAAAAGAGATTGAAGGGGCCGCACAAAAAGTAGCTACAGTTACGGCCCTTATACCTTTGGCACTGGTGGATGTTGTAATGGCGCTTAGCACAAACCTTCGCATGATCCGGCGCATTGCCCAGATTTATGGCGGGCGATCAGGTATTTTTGGTTCTTGGCGACTGATGCGCGTGGTCGCAGCACATCTGATAGCAACAGGTGCCGTGGCCATTGGCGATGATATGATCGGCTCCATTGCTGGGGGTGGTGTGCTGTCGAAAATATCGCGTCGTTTTGGCGAGGGTGTTATTAACGGTGCATTGACTGCGCGCGTTGGTGTGGCTGCTATGGAAGTGTGCCGCCCGATGCCGTTTCACGCAGTGAAGAAACCATCCATAACAGGTATGATGCAGCGGGCTTTAGCAGGGTTTATCAGAAGAAGTGATTAGGGTCTGGCCCTAACGCAAGCGTGGTGGTTGGTCAGAACTATCCGAACGATACATTAACCCCATTTGCAAACCGCGCCCGATGCGTCGGGCAAAAGCGTTGAAACTGTCTGCCTGATCTGGGCGTAGTGTATCACGCAAGATTTCTTCGAACAGATCTAACCAGATCGGGAAGTGATCGACGTGAACATGTGGGGTTGCCATATGAACCGCCATTGGATTGCCGGAATAGCTGCGCTCATGCAAAATCGCATTAGCCCAGAAATTAGCGATCTTTGCCTCATGCGGATGCCAAGAATCTGCCGTGTCGGGGATGCTTTTGGCAAACACTGGGCCAAGGGTTGGGTGGTTGCGGATGCATTTGTAGAACTTGGTGACTACCCGTTCAATATCGGTGCGGCTAACATTAATGCGCGGTGGTAATGCGTTAGACAAAAGCAAGCACCACAATCAGACCAAGGGGTAGCCAGATCAGAAAATTGAAGAAGGATCGCATCAGGCCCATATCGGATTTCGGATCAATTTTGAAATGCCCACAAAGATAAGTTCCTGGCCATAAAATAATATCAGCTAGTTTTTGCATCAGGTGATTCCTTATTTGGTATTTAGACTACGGAATATATAAAGCTTTTAATTACGCATTTCAAATGCTAATTAAACCTCATGCAATTAAGTAAATTCACAGATTATGGTTTGCGCCTGTTAATGCAGGTAATGGTATCAGCCCCTGCACGTGTTTCAGTAAAGCAGGTGGCGAATACTTTTGATATATCCGAGCACCATGTGGCGAAAGTTGCATCTCATCTTGTAAAAGGCGGGTATATTTCATCAGGGCGCGGACGGGCAGGCGGGCTGACTTTGGCCAAGTCATCTAAAGATATTATCATCGGTGATGTGGTGCGGTATCTGTCAGGTGATATAGCGGTGGCAGAGTGCTTTAATGCTAGCGGATGCGATTGTCAGGCCTATTCGCAATGCGGATTACGAGGGCCGTTATATGAAGCGCAACAGGCGTTTTATAAGGCTCTTGATGTGTATACGCTGGATGATGTTGTCGCTCAGAAAACTTTAATGAAACAATTACTGGGCGTGAATTAACGCATGTTTGTCAGAGTATGCGGGGCTATCAACGTCCCTTTGACAAGGCTGGTCAACAGCTTTTGAACGGGTGGAATTGTGCTAATCGGCGCAAAAACCCTATCGCGTAAGAACGGTAAAACGCGGCTGTTGGATTGATACATCGGGGTGAATGCCCAACTCATGGATTGATATAAAAGCGTGTGCTGTTTTCGGGATTTTACATAAGCCTTTAGTGCTTGGTCGATTGGATAATGTTTTAGGCATTGCGATAAAGCATAGGCATCAAGCAATGCCATATTGGCCCCTTGGCCCAGTTGCGGGCTGGCACGGTGCGCGGCATCCCCAATATGCACCAGACGTTCTGAATATGGCTTGTATAAAGTGCCATGACTGTACCGTGCCATAGTCATATCGTCATGTTTTTCTATTTGATCTAGGAAAGGCTGGATTTCTGGCCACATGCCTAAAACCTGCTTTTTCCAGGTTTCCAAAGGCGTATTTAACCATTTGTCATAATCGTGTGCAGGCAATGACCAAAATAAAGTTGCCTTTCGGGTATTGCCATCGGGAAGGCAACCAATGGGAAGTATTCCGATCATATTGCGAGCCTGCCTATAGCGTTGCTCTAGCCGATTATATTTTAACGGTGTATTTGCGACCCAATCGACGGTACCCCATAAAGCCCCAAATGGCAGGGTCCTGACTTTTAGCGGGCTGATAATTGAATTTGCACCAGACGTATCTATGACCAAATCATAAGGGCCTTTGGTTTTGCCATTTGTAAAAGTCAGATAGCGATCGTTGTTTTTGATATGGCTTCCGGTTAAGTGATGGGAAGGTACTATGCGTATTTTATATCTGGCACAGGCTTTTAATAAGGCATCAAACAGGCTGGCACGATGAATACCCAGACCAAAATTTGCACCACCTTCTGGGCCGTAGCTTACATCCAGTATTTTACGCTTATGATCGGTTTCTATTCCTAGCATCGTGTAACCAGGCGCACCTTTTTCCAAAGCATCGAGCGATGCTGATAGCTTTTCCAAGATGCGCAGCCCAACGGGCTGAATAACAAGACCAGAGCCCACGGGCCGTTGTTTGTCGAATTGTTCGAAAATAGTAATGGTATTGTCGTCACGCGCCAAAAAATTTGCGACGGCTAATCCTGCGATACCACATCCAATAATTGCGATCTTCATTTTATTGCCCAAAATGACCCATGCACATTATACGGGGGTTTTTATGTACTGTACGATAAAATAGTAAACTAGTTTACTGGTTTAGTTTGCTGCAAATATTATACCTAACTACTTGGGCTGGACGTATCGTAAACGTGGCCCTATAAGGCCCCTATGGCATGTATATTGAACATTATTATACGAATTACCGGCCCGGCACTTTAAACCATAAGTGACCGGGGAAAAGCGTATGGAAAGAACCGCGCTGACCAACGATGCCTCTGAAATTCAATGATACTGGAAAAGACATATGTGCGCTGACACGCCCGAATATAAAGACACCTTGAACCTGCCGAAAACTGACTTCCCAATGCGTGCAGGCCTGCCGAAACGTGAGCCAGAGTGGTTGAAACGCTGGGCTGATATCGGCATTTACGATCGCCTGCGTGAAAAGCAAGGCCGCGAAAGTTTCGTTTTGCACGATGGCCCTCCCTATGCAAATGGGCATCTGCACATCGGCCACGCGCTAAACAAGATCCTCAAAGATATGGTTGTGCGCAGCCAACAGATGATGGGCAAAGACAGCCGTTATGTGCCGGGTTGGGATTGCCACGGGCTACCGATTGAATGGAAGATCGAAGAGCAATACCGTAACAAAGGTAAAAACAAAGACGATGTGCCTGTGGTCGAGTTGCGTCAGGAATGTCGCAAATTTGCCGAAGGTTGGATCGACATTCAGCGCGATGAATTCAAGCGCCTTGGCATCACTGGTAAATGGGATGACCCGTATCTGACGATGGATTACCACGCAGAAGCGGTTATCGCGGGTGAGTTTTTGAAGTTTGTTATGAACGGTTCGGTCTATCAAGGGTCGAAGCCCGTGATGTGGTCACCTGTTGAAAAAACTGCCTTGGCCGAGGCCGAGATCGAATATCATGACCATAAATCACACACCATTTGGGTGCCGTTTAAAGTGGAAAGTGTTGCGGCAGAAAGTGATCGCGCTGAATTTCTAAACCAAGCACGTGTTGTGATCTGGACTACCACCCCGTGGACGATCCCGCAAAATAAAGCGATCTGTTATAACCCTAAATTGGATTACGCGCTTTACGAAGTGACCGATGCGCATGAGGGTAACTGGGCCAAAGTAGGCGACCTTTATATCATGGAGCATAAGTTGGCACTGGCCGCATTTGCTGCAGCCAATGTCGAAGAGGGCGGTTTTGAATATCTGGGCGATGTGACCAATGAAGAACTGGCCAGCATGGTTTGCTCGCATCCTTTCAAAGGTATCGCTGATGCAGACGGTTACTGGGATTACGACGTGCCAATGCTGGACGGTGACCATGTGACCAATGAAGCGGGAACGGGTTTTGTTCATACTGCCCCTAGTCACGGTGCAGATGACTACGAAGTCTTTATGAAGCGCAACTGGCTGGATCGTTTGACCCACCATGTAGGTGAGACGTCAGAGTTTTTACCGCATGTGCCGTTGTTTGCAGGCTTGCAGGTGTTTGACCGCAAAGGCAAAGAAGGCAAAGCCAATAACGCGATCATTGCCAAGCTTGTGGAAGCAGGCGGGTTGATTGCACGTGGTCACGTAAAGCACAGCTATCCGCATTCGTGGCGTTCAAAAGCTCCGGTGATTTTCCGTAACACACCACAATGGTTTGCAGCGATCGACAAAGACCTGAATGATGGCATGGACGATTACGGAAAAACCATCCGCGCACGCGCACTAACCTCTATCGACACACTTGTGAAATGGACTCCGCGAACTGGGCGTAACCGTTTGCATTCGATGATCGAAACACGTCCCGACTGGGTATTGTCACGCCAACGCGCATGGGGTGTGCCGTTGACATGCTTTACCAAAAAAGGTGCCTTGCCAACTGATCCAGGTTTCATCCTACGCGATGATGCCGTGAACGCCCGCATTATAGCCGCGTTTGAGGCGGATAGTGCTGATTGCTGGTTTGAAGACGGTGCCAAAGAACGCTTTCTTGGTGCTGATTACAACGCTGACGACTGGGATCAGGTTTATGATGTGCTGGACGTTTGGTTTGACAGTGGCTCGACCCACGCGTTTGTTCTGCGTGATCGTGCGGATGGCCCCGAAGATGGCATTGCTGATCTCTATCTTGAAGGTACCGATCAACACCGTGGTTGGTTCCATTCATCTATGTTGCAGTCTTGTGGCACCAAGGGCCGCGCACCTTATAAGGGTGTTCTGACCCACGGGTTTACGCTGGATGCCAAAGGCATGAAGATGTCTAAATCCGTTGGCAATACCATAGCGCCCGAAAAAGTGATTAAACAGTATGGTGCAGACATTTTGCGGCTTTGGGTGGCACAGGCGGATTATACCTCTGATCTGCGTATTGGTGATGAAATCCTGAAAAACGTGGCCGACAGTTACCGTCGGTTGCGCAATACCATGCGCTTCTTGCTGGGCAATCTAAATGGGTTTACCGATGCTGAAAAAGTTGCTGTTGCTGACATGCCAGAGCTGGAACAATGGATGTTACACCGCATGGCGGAACTGGATGAAGTTGTGCGGACGGGGTATGAAAACTACGATTTTCAAAACGTTTTCCAACAGTTATTCCAGTTCTGTACCATTGATCTATCATCCGTTTATTTTGATATCCGCAAAGACGCGCTTTATTGCGATGCCGATGACAGTATCACACGCCGTGCAGCGCGCACCGTGTTGGATATGTTGTTTGCGCGTCTAACCACATGGCTGGCCCCGATGTTGACCTTTACGATGGAAGATGTCTGGCTGGAACGTAATTCGGGCGATGAAGCCTCTGTGCATCTGGAAGATTTCCCTGAAACGCCTGCCGCTTGGCTGAATGCTGAATTGGCGGCGAAATGGGGTAAAATCCGCGATGTGCGCCGTGTTGTGACAGGTGCGATTGAAATCGAGCGTCAGGAAAAGAATATCGGCGCATCTTTAGAAGCGGGCCCTGTGGTTTATGTAGCAGACGCTGATTTGCGCGGCTTGCTTGCGTCTGTTGATTTTGCTGACGCTTGTATCACTTCGTCTATTGAAGTTTCGGGTGAAGCAGCACCAGATGGCGCATTCGTACTTGACGATGTGTCAGGTGTTGCCGTTACCTTTGCTAAGGCTGAGGGCGAAAAATGTGCCCGTTGCTGGAAAGTTCTACCAGACGTTGGCAGTCATAAACACGCACAAACCTGCGGGCGTTGTTCAGACGCATTAGGTTAAGACTTGTAATCTTTCATAGGCCGCGCTTAAGCTGCGGCCTATGAATATTGCCTCACTTCATAACACATTTGGATGGTTCTCTCTGGTCGAAGAAGACGGCCAGATAACGCAACTTTTGTGGGAAGACCGCACAGAGGGTTTTCGCAGTGATGTGTTAAAAGAGGGATTAAACCAGTTGGACGCTTATTTTGCAGGAAAGTTAACCAAGTTCGACCTGCCACTTGCCCCCAAAGGCAGTGATTTCCAGCAAAAAGTTTACCGCATTATGCAAGATATTCCCTTTGGTGAAGTTCTTACTTATGGCGAAGTGGCCAAAAAACTGGACGTACCTGCACAACCAGTAGGGCAGGCTTGTGGTGCCAACCCGATCCCCGTGATTATCCCGTGCCACCGTATTGTTGGCACAGGTAATCTGGGTGGGTTTTCGGGAATGGGCGGGGTGGAAACCAAAGTACAACTACTGCGCCATGAGGGCGCAAATGCGCAGCTGATCTGATGAGTATTGGGGTTTTTGCCGCTGTTCTATTTGCGGCTATTTTACATGCAGCTTGGAATGCGATTGTAAAGTTTGGCACAGATAAACTGCAAGGCATGGTCTTGTTGTCCATTGCACATGCGCTTATTGGCTTGGCAATGGTGCTTGCCTTTCCTTTACCGGATCGTGCATCCCTGATCTGGTTGATACTCTCGGTTATTTTACATCTGGTTTATAAAACATTCCTGACACTCGCCTATCAAAAGGGCGATCTATCACGGGTTTACCCAATTTCACGCGGCACAGCACCTGTGATGGTTTTGATTGCTAGCTTATTGTTCTTAAATGATAAATTTACACAATGGCAAGTCGCGGGCGTGGCCTTGATTGGTTTCGGTATTCTTTTGATGGCACGCGGTGTATTTGCACATGGCGAACGGCGCGATTTACTGCCCTATGCATTGGCAGCGGCAATGGGGACCGCAGGATATACACTTGCCGATGGAATTGGTGCGCGTCTATCCATGTCGCCTTCGGCGTATATCGGGTGGATATTTTTGCTGGATGCTAGCATGTTTACTGTTTGGGCTTTGACTTTTAAGGGGCTAAAAGTGATCCCCAAAGAGCCGCGCGTATTAGCCTTGGGGCTTCTTGCGGGAACTGCGTCAGTTGGGGCCTACTGGATCGCCGTGTGGGCAATGACTGTGGCACCCATTGCTTTGGTTGCGGCATTACGCGAAACATCTGTGTTATTTGCAGTTCTAATTGGGGTGTTTTTCTTAAAAGAAAAAGCCGATAAGGGTAAAATTATGGCCGCTTTGGTAATCGTATCAGGGGTTATTTTGATGCGATTTTAGGCAAGTCTTTGTCTAAAAATTGTTGGGCAATCCCAGCAAACATCAGGTAAATACTGGTGATACTAAGTGCAAAAATTGCTGTATGGCCGATATTAAAATCATGCCATGCAGCGTACCCGCTAAGGGCTGTCCAAATCATTGTAACTGGCAGGCTTATCATGCGCCACCGCTCTGTACGTACTGGGTGGATGAATTTTAACGGCATAAACATTGTGGCCGCAATAATCACAACCAGACCTAAGATCACCAGCCAATGCGGAGTTGTTGCAAACATCACCAATACGAACATATTCCAGCAACCTGGAAAGCCCGAAAAACTGTTGTCTTTGGTTTTCATGCGTGTGTCTGCAAAATAAACCACAGAGGTAAAAGTGATAACGATCAGGCATATCCAGCCTGTCCATCCGTTTAACAGCCCGCTTTTGAATAAGGCAAAGGCAGGGATAAACACGTAAGTCAGATAATCGATAATAAGATCAAGCAGCACGCCATCATATTCAGGGGCGTTTTTCTTTACATGGTAGTGCCTAGCTAGCGGCCCATCTATGCCATCAACAATAAAGGCAACGACCAGCCAAAGAAACATCAGGCTCCACTTTTCGTCGACCGCAGCCAACATTGCAAGCATCGCAAAAACCGCCCCAGTGGCGGTGAAAAAATGAACGGATAAGGCTTTTATACGGAGTGTCATATCAGTTTATTACTAGGGTTCATGTGCGAATAACAAGTGTTAGCTGCCTTGTGGGTGTGCTTTTTTATAGACATCCATAAGGCGGGCCTGATCTACAGCTGTGTAATTCTGGGTTGTCGACAATGATGCATGACCCAATAACTCTTGAATTGTACGCAAATCACCACCTGCCTCTAACAGATGCGTTGCAAAGGAATGCCGTAAAGCATGGGGGGTAGCAGATGCTGGCAGGCCAAGTTGCAACCGGACTTGCTCCATAACCTTTTGCACTTGGCGTGGGTTTAACCGTTTACCACGAACGCCCAAAAATAATGGGGTTTCAGGTGTATGGATAAAGGGGCTAAGTTTCAGGTATAAATCAACTGCCTTCCGCGCGGCAGGGATCACGGGAATGATACGATCTTTGTTGCCTTTGCCGCGAATATTTAGAACTTCAGGTAAAGGGGTTTGTCCAAAGGTAAGGTCTAATGCCTCGGATATACGCAGCCCGCAACCGTATAGCAGGGTTAAAACCGCCGTATCACGGGCACCAACCCAGTTTTCGGTTGACTGAAATTCGGCGGTTTTTAGCAAAGCTTTGGCATCTGCCTTGGCAATAGGGCGGGGTAGGCCAGCATCAAACTTTGGTGCGCGTGTGGCTAAAACAGCCGTTACCTCTATGGATTCGGTTTCCGATAACCAGCGATAAAAGCTTTTAACGGCGGATAGTGCACGTGCAAGCGAACGCGCGTTCAGACCACGCCTGCGTTCATAGGCCATCCATGCACGCATATCCGTGATGGTCACTTTGGCAAGTGCGGCCTTGCCAAGTGTGCCTCCAAAATGATTGGATAAAAACCCAAGATAGCCTGATACATCATGCTGATAGGCCGTAACGGTTTTGGGGGATTGCCCCCGAATGGCGGTGACATGGGAAAGCCAATGTTCCAACAGGTCATGTGCACCTGTGGCGGCTGCCATTTATGCTAACCAGCGGCGCAAAATTCGGGCAAAAGCACTTCCAAGAAATAACAACAAGTCACTGCCTTGCGCTGGTGCAAACTGATCTGCGTTCTTTGACCCAATAACCAGCATTCCGGGCAAGTTTCCGTCACCTAAGTTGAGTTTTAACAAAGCTTCAGATCGGATTGTATCTGCGCAATCTTTGTACAAAACCCCTGCGTTTGGTTTGACAGAACGCATGGTTACAGCACGGCTATTTACGGCACGTCCTTGGGTGATGTAATCATCCACTTCACCAATGGCCATAAACGTGACACCAGTGCCAAATTCTTTCGACAACGATGGGCCTTGTCCAGGCAATACTGCCTGCGTTTCCAAGCACAGACTGACGGTTTCAACGCCTAAAGTTGTGGCCAGTTCATTTTCGATAAATTGTAAGAAGCCATTAAAATCCTCTGGCTCTAAAACGGATAGTACAGCACGGTGGATTTGGTTCATGCTGGACACATTATCGTAAGCTGCCGCAATAACTGTGCGGTGGGTATCTTCCAGTTTATTAAGGCGATCTTCCATGCGATCCATTGCAATAGAGCGTAAATCGATCACGTTATTAGCCTGCTTTGCCCGATCCGCCGTGATCAAAGCCCGCATAATATCGTTGTCTTCCAGAAAAGCTTTGGGGTTCGAAAGAATTTCCTCTCGAACGGTTTCAAAGTCTTTGTTTAGCTCTGTCATTTGTATACCTTTACAGGATTTTCTGACCTGTTTTTGCCCAGTCTTTCATGAACGTATCCAAACCTTGGTCGGTCAGTATATGATGGGCCATTTTTTTGATAACCGAAGGGGGTGCGGTCATAACATCTGCACCTATCTTAGCACATTCAGTGGCGTGATTTACAGTCCGAATTGATGCGGCCAGAATTTGGGTATCAAACCCGTAATTATCATAGATGGTACGGATGTCATCAATCAGATCTAGGCCATCCAAGTTAATATCGTCTAAACGCCCGATGAATGGGGAAATAAACGTTGCCCCAGCTTTGGCCGCCAGCAGGGCTTGATTGGCAGAAAAACACAAAGTAACATTTACCATTGTGCCTTCTTCAGAAAGCACTTTGCAGGTTTTCAAACCAGCCCAAGTAAGCGGTACTTTTACCGCAATGTTATCTGCGATTTTGGCAAGTTTACGGCCTTCGGCAATCATATCATCAGCGTTTAAGGCAACCACTTCTGCACTAACTGGGCCTTCAACCATATTCGCAATTTCTTTGGTTACTTCCAGAATATCGCGGCCAGATTTTAGGATCAAAGAGGGGTTTGTTGTGACACCGTCACACATGCCCAGATCATTCAGCTCTGCGATTTCATTCACTTCTGCGGTATCTACAAAAAATTTCATCAATGGTTCCTGTGTGCTTAAGTTTGATACTGTGCTTGATGTTGTATTACAGTATGCTTGAGGTCGGCGAAACAAAAGAATGCAAAGAGTTTGAACAAAGTGAAACAACCCAGTGAACTTTCATATTTTGATGCAGGCAGTTTGATCGGTGTTTTGACCGATCAACCACTTGATCGAATGCTGGATTATAAAGCACCCAAGGGCGGTGTGTTTCTGGGTGCCTTTGTCGAAGTACCACTTGGGCCACGCAAAGTGATTGGTGTGGTTTGGGGGTCAGGCAAAGGTGGGTATGACCTTGCAAAAACCCGTACCGTTTCACGGGTTCTGGATCTGTCGCCAATGCGTTCTGAAATGCGTCAGTTCTTAGCTCGCGTGGCCGATTACACTTTATCACCGTTGAACGCGATGTTGCGGTTGGCAACCCGCGCACCTGGTCTGGCCGACCCACCTTCTATGCGTAAGGTTTACGCGTTGGGTGAAGCTGCACTTAAAAGAGAAACTGCTGCACGCACCCGTGTGTTGGATGTGCTACGTGCCCATAACGGCCTGCGGTTTACAAAGAAAGAACTGGCAGATTTAGCAAGTGTTACAGGCTCGGTTGTTGATGGTTTGGTAAAACTTGGCGCGTTGTTAGAGTTAGAAACCCCGCGCGACACGACTTATCCGAAACTTGATCCTATGATGGCAGGTTTACAGCTAAGTGATAGTCAGAAATCTGGCAGTGAAGCATTACGCATCTCTGTTGCAACACAAAAATATGCCACAACTTTACTGAAAGGCGTCACCGGTTCAGGTAAAACCGAAGTTTATCTAGAAGCGGTTGCCGAATGCCTGAAACAAGGGCGACAAGCCCTGGTTTTATTACCTGAGATTGCCCTTACCGTTGCCTTTCTGGATCGTGTAGAAAAACGCTTTGGCGCACGACCTGCAGAATGGCATTCGGGTGTCACCATGACTGAACGTCGGCGTTGCTGGCGCATGGTGGGTGAGGGGGGTGCGCAACTGGTTGTCGGTGCAAGATCTGCCCTTTACTTACCATTTCAAAACCTTGGTCTGATCGTGGTCGATGAAGAACACGACACATCTTATAAACAAGAAGAGGGCGTGTTTTATTCGGCCCGCGATATGGCGGTGCTGCGTGCGTCCCTTAATAATGCGTCTGTCGTACTGGCGTCTGCCACACCTGCATTGGAAACTTGGGCAAATGCGGCAAGCGGCAAATATGCCCGCGTTGATCTTGAAGGGCGGTTCGGGGTGGCAGAATTGCCGGATATGAAAGCGATTGATCTGCGCGCAGAAGCGATGGAGCCTCAAAGTTGGATTTCACCGACCTTGGTGCATGAAGTGCAAACACGTTTGAATAAAGGTGAACAATCGCTGTTGTTTATCAACCGTCGTGGTTACGCACCTGTCACAGTGTGTCGCGCTTGTGGGTATCAGGTAGGGTGCGATGATTGTGATGCCCGCATGGTCGAACACCGGTTTCATGGCCAGTTGATCTGTCATCAATGTGGTAAAACACAACCTCTCCCCACAGCTTGCCCTAACTGTGATGTAGAGGGCCGAATGGCAGCTGTTGGCCCAGGTGTCGAACGTCTGGAAGAAGAGGCAACTCGGCGTTTCCCCGACGCCCGTATTGCGGTGCTGTCGTCTGATATGGCACTGACTGCTCGGGCTTTAAAAGAACGCATTCACACGATTGCCAATGGTGACGCAGACATCATTATCGGCACCCAAATGGTTGCGAAAGGGCATAATTTCCCGTTGTTGACATGTGTAGGTGTTATTGACGCTGACCTTGGCCTTCAAGGCGGTGATTTGCGTGCAGCAGAACACAGTTTTCAATTAATCCGTCAGGTTGCGGGCCGTTCGGGGCGTGCGCAAAAACGTGGCGTGGCCTATATCCAAACACACCAACCTGATCACCCCGTTATACAGGCGATACTAGAGGGCGAAGAAGAAGCTTTCTGGCAAGCAGAGGCGGATCAACGCCGCATGGCAGGTGTGCCACCTTATGGCCGTTTGGCAGGTATTGTTCTGTCAGGCCCTGACCTGAAAGTGGTGTTCGATGTGGCAAGCTATCTGTCGCGCAATGCACAAGGCCTGCATAACATCGGGGCAGAGGTTTTCGGCCCTGCACCTGCCCCTATCGCACGCGTGCGCGGTCGCCACCGTGTGCGTTTGTTGGTGAAGGCTGAAAAAACCATACATATTCAACCCGCGCTAAAAGCTTGGCGCAACTCTGTTAAACTACCGCGTGATGTGCGGATGCAAATCGACATTGATCCGCAGAGTTTTTACTAAGGTCTAGCCAATCCGAAACACCCTCGCTAGAAGGTTTCTGGAAAGGACGATGCAATGGGACTAAAACTGAATACTCAGCCAGGCATTATGGGTGTGAAAGCTTATGTGGGCGGTGCCAGTGAAATCGCTGGCAATGCCAATGCGATTAAGCTTAGCTCTAATGAAAATCCACTGGGGCCAAGCCCAAAAGCGATTGCCGCTTATAGTGCGCAAGCCGCGAACATGCATCGTTACCCATCCGTAGATCATGCCGCTTTGCGTGAATTGATTGCCCAAACCTATAAACTGGATATGACCCGTATCCTGATCGGTTGTGGCTCGGATGAGATTATCAGTTTTTTATGCCGCGCCTTTGCTGGCGTCGGTGATGAGGTGCTTTATACCGAACATGGCTTTGGCATGTATCAAATTAGCGCCCGTCTGTCTGGTGCCACACCTGTAAGTGTGCCTGAAAACAACCGTGTAACGGATGTGGATGCACTACTTGGCGCCGTGAATGAAAACACCCGCTTGGTGTTTATTGCCAACCCGAATAACCCCACAGGTACGATGACCCCAAACGCAGAAATTGCGCGATTGGCCGATGGTCTGCCTGATGGGTGTTTATTGGTTCTGGATGGTGCCTATGCAGAGTTTGTTTATGGTTTCGATGGCGGCGCGTCTTTCGTTGAAGCCCGCGATAATGTGGTGATGACACGCACGTTTTCAAAAATCTTCGGATTAGGTGGACTGCGCATTGGTTGGGGTTATGGCCCAGCTAATGTCATGGAAGTTCTGAACCGCTTAAAGGGGCCGTTTAATGTCAGTGGGGCAGCACTGGCTGCCGCAAAGGCCGCCTTAGAAGATGAAACCTACACAGAGCATTGCCGCGCCGAAAATGAAAAATGGCGGGGCTGGTTGGCAGCCGAACTTGGTAAAATCGGTATTCCGTCCGATCCAAGCTTTGCGAACTTTATCCTGATACGGTTTGGTTCAACGGATGAAGCACAGGCGGCAAACGCGCATTTGCAAAATAACGGCCTGATTGTACGGATGGTGGCGAATTACAATTTGCCGCAAGCTTTGCGCATCACCATTGGTGATGAAACAGCCTGCCGACAAATTGTAACGGCACTTACTGAATTTAAGGCGGGCAAATGACTGTGATCTACAAAAAAGTGGCCCTGATCGGGTTGGGATTAATTGCAGGTTCTATTGCGCACGCAATACGTCGCGCAGGTTTGTCTGACACAATTAGTGGGTATGCACGTTCTGCTGAAACCCGTGATATTGCGCGTGAAATCAATCTATGTGATGTGGTTTGCGATAATATGGTTGATGCGATCAAAGATGCAGACCTTGTTATTCTGGCGGTTCCTGTAGGGGCAATGGCTGCGGTTGCTAAAGAAATCGGGCCGCATTTAAAAGCAGGGGCTACATTAAGTGATGTGGGGTCTGTAAAGGCGTCAGTAATTAAAAATGTTTCACCTTTCGTGCCTGATAACGTTCATTTCATTCCCGCTCATCCGTTGGCAGGAACTGAACATTCAGGCCCGCGTTCTGGTTTTGCAGAGCTGTTTGATAATCGCTGGTGTATTATTGTACCTTCGGATCAAACCGAAGATACGGCATTGAATAAATTACGCGTTTTTTGGAAAGCGCTTGGCTCAAACGTAGAAGTCATGGATGCACAACACCATGATTTGGTTCTGGCTGTGACATCCCACGCGCCGCACCTAATTGCTTATACAATGGTCGGTGTAGCAGATGATCTTAGCCGTGTTACTGACAAAGAAGTGATTAATTTTTCCGCAGCAGGCTTTCGGGATTTTACCCGAATTGCCGCCTCTGATCCAACGATGTGGCGCGATGTGTTTTTGAACAATAAAGAGGCCACATTGGAAATTTTGGGCCGCTTCACCGAAGAGTTGTTTGATTTACAACGCGCTATTCGGCATGGTGACGGTGATTACTTGCATGATTATTTTACACGGACACGGGCGATCAGACGTGGTATCATTGATGCAGGGCAAGATACGGATGCGCCAAACTTCGGGCGCAATCTAACCAAGGAAAGCTGATCGTAATGATCAAAACCTTCGCAGGTTTGACTGTGTTTTTAGTGCTGGCTTCCGCCGCACAGGCAAGTTTTGCGCCTTCGACCTCGCCGATACCTAGTTTGCGCCAGAATTCGGATATTAAGGTAGTAAAATCACCGCAAAGGTTGGAACGATCCCTTATCCCAAGGCTACGTGGCAGTGTACGCAACACGGTGGATAATCGTGATACCCGTGAAATTGATACATTGGTTCAAATTGCCGAGCATGATCGGCAAAAAGAATTGTTTCGCCAGAAATCTAAAAACTCGGGGGTTGAACGTAAGCCTACCATTGGGCTGACGCATATTACCCGCTCTCTTATTCCGCGTTTACGGCCAAACTATCTGGCCCAATCTGTTGCGGTAAGGCAGCCTGTTAAAGCTAAACCAGAGAAAAAGCGGATACTATCCGTTCGGTCACGCAAAGGGTCTGTTTGTGGCGTTGCAAGCATCAAGGGGACAAATGCCGCGCGCATTAACGGTAAAGGCAGCTGCGGTATTGCCCGCCCAGTTAAGGTCACGCAAGTTGCTGGGGTAGATTTGACGCGTGAGTTAACTGTGAATTGCAGTACAGCGAAAAAGCTGGATAAATGGGTGGCCCGTTCAGTAAAGCCTACGATAGGGCGTCAAGGCGGCGGGATTGCCAAATTGCAAATTATCGGGGGGTATGCCTGTCGGACGCGCAACAGTAAACGGGGCGCTAAAGTTTCAGAACATGCCAGAGGTAATGCGGTTGATATTGCGGGTTTTGTTTTGAACGATGGCACCGTCTACAGTGTTAAGCGTAACTGGCGCAGAGGTAATGGGCGCCGTACTTTACGCCGCTTGCATAAATCTGCCTGTGGGCCGTTTGGCACCGTTTTAGGGCCAAATGCCGACCGTCACCATCAAGATCATTTTCACCTTGATACAGCAAGGCACCGCAGTGGCGCGTATTGCCGCTAATTGCGTTTTAGGCGTGGGGCTGGGCCGATTGGAATGGGGCCAATGCTCATGATGCGGTTTGAAAAGCCCAAAGGCACATCCAAAGTATTTTTATTACCAGAAAGCAGCGCCACTAGGCCAAGACCTTTTTCCAGTGACCGCCCCGTGGCTGCATCTAATGCGCCCGTGGATATTGCCAGTTCTATCATATCTTGCCAGTTTTTTGCCCGCACCGAAATGTTGCCCGTAGGATAGCCTTGTGCATCAACCGCAACTTGCCCTGTAGCTTGCAACTGCATTTCACCCCATTTGGCATCCAATGATGTTAAATCCAGTTGGGTCAAGTTCGGCTTCCTACCTTCAACGGCCAAACGATCCCACGGGGCATCAAAAGCGGCGGTCAGTTTTACCGTTACGGTTTCAAATTCAGCAGGCAGTAAAGACTTGGGATCAATAAGTGACTTTAAGGTTTTTGATGGCAGAAAGTTTTTTGCGTCAAATGCTATGTCATGGGCAAAATCTAATGTGTCTGATTGGCGTGTGGCAAAAACAGCCGAGGATATGGCACTTTGCTCATCGGCACTTGTTGCGATTTTCAGGTTTTCCAATGTCAAAGTAATGCGGTCAATAGCCAGTGTTGTATTTGGTTCAAACACCATGCTGGCACGCATATCGGAACTGTTGATTTGGTATTTCTTATGGGGGGTCGAAACAACTTGCGCCTCTGGCCAAACGGCAATGAAATGGTTCGGTTTATAACTTAAGGATAAAACCTGAAACTGCGATGCTATCCAAGCCCACCCTTGGTTTGGGTCTGCGATGTTTAGATCGGTAATGGTCGTATCAAACCGGTTCGGAAACCCCTGAACATTAAGATCAGAGTAGTCTGCAACCCAACCATTGTTCTGACGATCATCAAGCCATGCTTTGGCGCCAGCCTCATGTGCGCTAGAGCCAACAAACCAATACCCAAACCACACGGCTGAGGCTAAGAACAGTAGGCTGAAAATAATACGCATGTAATTACCCTGTTTTCATCTTAATTTCTCCGCGTTATAGCAGCAATCAGGATAGGAGCCAGTCTAATGGTAGAAAATGGATTTTGGGTGTTTGGCTACGGCTCTTTGATATGGCAGCCTGATATTACCTATGCAAAAAAACACATCGCGCGGCTTGACGGCTATGCTCGCAGTTTTTGCATGTGGTCGATCCATCATCGGGGGTCTGTTGAAAACCCCGGTTTGGTTTTGGCATTGGACGAACATGCTGGGTCACATTGCCAGGGGGTGGCGTTCTTTGTAGGGCCAGAACACGCCGAAACTGCCATTGCTGATTTGCGCGAACGAGAGTTGATCTCGTCTGCGTATCTAGAAGTTGTCCGCCCTATTGCTTTGGATACAGGCGAACAGGTTCAGGCCGTGTGTTATGTAATTGATACCGAACATGAACAATATTGTGGCGGTATGCCATTGGAACACCAAGCGCAAGTAATTGCCAATGCAGTTGGCGGGCGTGGGCCGAACACAGAGTATCTGTTCAACACTTGCAAAGGTATTGATGCGCTGGGTTTCACAGATGATGATTTGACGTTTTTAAAGCGGCGTGTAACCGAGTTGGCGTTGTAGCCGCTCTAATTTAACGTGAACCCTCTACATATAGCAGCATTGCATCGGCTTGGGTGATCCGAACACTATCGCCAATCTCAGATGACTGGTTGGGTGACCAACGGGCGCGCCATCGGATGCTATCTATTTCCACAACACCAGCACCATTTTCAAACTCTAATACTTTGGCCGATTGCCCAATTAATTGGGCTGCACGATTGTTTGTTGTCTGATCACCTTCCGAATTACCGTATTTATTCATTAAAAACCGGCCTGCGAATGTAAGTAACAGCGATATAATGGCAAATAATGAAATTTGCAGTGCGCCTGACATGTTTGGTGCAAGTACTAATAGTCCTGCCATGCAAAGTGCGGCAAGGCTGAGCCAAATCAGAAAAAATGTCATCGTTGCCATTTCAATTGAGCCAAGGGCAAAGGCCACAATAACCCACCACCAAGGTGACATACCATCTAACATATGAAGGTAATCCATGTCTAAATCCTTTCGTAAGCGATAAGTATTATTTGTCGTCTTTAACGCCCACAGCCTTGGCTATTTCGGCAATACCGCTAATTGATCCGATCAGACTGGAAGCTTCCAGCGGGATCATCACTGTTTTTGCAGATGGCGATGATGCGATGTCGCGCAAGGCGTCTGTGTATTTTTGTGCCACAAAATAGTTAATAGCTTGTACATCACCTTTGGCAATCGCATTAGATACCATTTCTGTAGCTTTGGCTTCAGCTTCTGCCGCACGCTCGCGTGCTTCTGCATCCAGAAATGCCGCTTGTTTGCGACCTTCCGCTTCACGAATTTGGCCTTCGCGTTCACCTTCTGCTTTCAAAATAGCGGCTTGTTTATGACCTTCGGCCTGCAAAATATCAGCACGTTTCATGCGCTCTGCTTTCATTTGACGTGCCATGGCTTCGCTAATATCAGGGGGTGGCAGCAGGTCTTTAATCTCTACACGGGTAACTTTCAGGCCCCACGGATGTGCTGCATCATCAATCACGTTTAACAGTTTGGCGTTAATCAATTCGCGGTTAGAAAGTGATTGGTCTAAATCCATTGACCCAAGAACCGAGCGGATATTGGTTTGGCTTAAGTTTGATAAAGCCCGCCGAAGATCAAGCACTTCATAGGCCGCCTTAGACGCGTCGACCACCTGATAAAACGTCACCGCATCGGCCATAATCATCGCGTTGTCTTTGGTAATCACTTCTTGGGTTTCAATATCCAACACGGTTTCCATCATGTTGATCTTAACCCCAACCTTATCCATGACCGGGATCAAGAAACGCAACCCGGGTTTCAAAGTGCGCGTGTATCGGCCAAACCGTTCAACAGTCCATTCCTCACCTTGCGGTATGGATTTCACCATCATCATTATAAGGATGAATGCGAAGATTAATATAAATACTGCGGAACCGGCGCTAGAGCCAAAGTTTAAAAGCTGATCCATTGGAAACCTCATTTCTATTAAATACTAGTACTATACTTGGGGATTTCTTTGGAAATATCAATCATAATGCAGGAATATAACTTTAAACTTAGCATTTGGAATATCTGTGTGGACAAGTTACTCTTCGCAAATAACAATAAGCCAAAAAAGCAGGCAATAACGATGGATAATGCACGAACACCCATACCGCCTCGGTTTACGCAACCGGTAAACCAAATTCTGTTGATGCTTATTGTTGTGGTTTTGACCGCTGTTGGTGGGTATTTTATATTACCCGCAGTCGCCCCAATATTTCTAGCATCCCCATATTTGAACGGATTTATTCTGTTTGTATTCTTTTTCGGATTGATGTCCTGCCTATGGCAAATGGTAGATTTGGTCGCATCGGTTAGCTGGATTGAAGGGTTTGCACTAGAACGGCCAGACCACGAATTACAAAAAGCACCGGGCTTATTAGCGTCTTTAGCGGCATTGTTGAAAGAACGCACAGCGCGTCTAATGTTAACGTCCACTTCTAGCAGAACGATTTTAGATTCAGTAGCGACCAGACTTGATGAAGGGCGTGAAATCACCCGCTATATAATTAACCTGTTGATTTTTTTGGGCCTTTTGGGAACGTTTTACGGTCTTGCAACAACAGTGCCTGCGGTTGTCGATACCATCCGGTCACTTGCGCCGAAAGAAGGCCAAGACAGTATCAGCGTTTTTGACAATCTGATGACAGGCCTTGAAAGTCAACTTGGTGGCATGGGAACGGCGTTCGGATCGTCCTTAATCGGCCTTGCAGGTTCGCTTGTTGTAGGCTTGCTAGATTTATTTTCTGGGCGCGGGCAGAACAGGTTTTTTAGGGAACTAGAAGAATGGTTGTCGTCAATAACAAGGCTTGGCATTGCAGCTGGTAACGACGGTGACGATGGCGCACCTAATGGTATGATAACTGAATTGCTAGAGCAGACCACACTGCAAATTGAAAACCAACAGGCGATATTGGGCCAATTACAGGAACGCCGATCTGTTACCGACCAACGCATAGAGGCTTTGGGCCTGTCAGTGACACAAATGGTAAATGCGCAAGTAGCTTCACATAATCACACCCAAAAAATGCTAGAGCAAATATCAAACAGCCACGAACATATATCAGATGCACTAGCAACGCAGGCATATAAAGAAGAAATTGCCATTTCCGAACGCATGTCTGACCATCTTGAAAGTATAAGCACCCAAATGGGGCAGCTAATTGATGAAACCCAAGCAGGACGCAGAGACTCGATTGCAGAGCTGCGCGGCGATCTGGCAGCCCTTGCAAACGTCTTGCGCGGAAGGGGATAACCCGTGGCAATCATGCGGCGCAATAACGGGCAGGTTTCGGGCAGTATATGGCCCGGATTTGTAGATGCTATGACCGCACTGTTACTGGTGCTGATGTTTGTGCTGACAATTTTCATGGTTGTACAATTCGTTTTGCGTGAAACTATTACGGGCCAAGATGTAGAACTGGATAACCTGTCTGATCAAGTTTCTAGTCAAGAAGTTGAACTGGATAATCTGACACAACAGATCGCTGGCTTGGCGCAAGCACTTGGTTTGGAACAAACACGCACCAAAGGTCTGGTATCTGAAGTGGGCGGGTTGGAAGGCGATTTACAATCGGCCAACACGCAGCTTGCACAACAAAGCGCTTTAATCGGTGCGCTGACAACACAAGCCGAAGATCAACGCGCCCAAATTGTATCATTTGAAACGCAGGTGGCAGGATTGCTGGGGCAACGTAGCGATTTGACAGATCAGCTGACACAAACGCAGGCGTCTTTGGCAGATGTTCAATCGGCACAGCAGCAAACCATAACCGAAAAAGAAGCGGTGCAACTGGCCTTGGCCCAAGCACGTGGTGAAATTGATCTACAAACAGAGCAGGCGCGTTTAGCCGCAGCCAAACGAGAAGCGCTAGAGGCGTTGATTTCAGATTTGAATACGAATGTTGCCTCAAATGAACAACAGATTGCTGCATATCTTCAACAAATCACGGGCAATGATGCCCAAATTGCAGCAGATGCAACGCAGATTGCGGATCAAGCTGCACAACTTGCGGCACGAGAAGCACGGATTGCAGCTGCCGAAGCACGGATTGCTGCGGGTGAAGCGCAAATTAGTGACAAAGATGCGATTATATCCACAAATGAAGCAAGGCTTGCAGAGCTTGCGCAAAAGCTGGATGCGGAAGAGAAAGAAAGACTGGCCAAGGTTGCAACTTTACTAGCACTTCGGGAACGTCTGAAAAAAGGTGATGAGGAGTTGCGCAATTTAACCGCAGATTTATCAGCAAAAGAAGCGGCTTTGGCGCAGAATGAAACCGAGTTAAGCGAGTTGGAAAAACTGCGGTTGGTTGAAATTGCCGCAACGAAAGCCCTTAAAAAACGCCTAAACGGGGCGCAGGATGAACTGACTGCCATGACCCTTGCTTTGGAAGAAAAGCGAAAACAGGCTGAAAACACCCTTACATTACTAGCCGCTGCACAAGCTGCTACCAAGCAAGCAGTGCAGGTTTCTGACAGGCAATTAAGTGAGCAAGAAAGACAGGCAGTGCTTTTGGCACAGGCAAATGAACTGTTGAAGGGCGAAAAAGCACTATCGGCACAAAGTCAGCGCAAAGTGACGCTGCTAAGCCAGCAAACAGAAGCTTTGCGCGGTCAGTTGAATTCGCTTCAGGGTTTATTAGATGCAGCAAAAACCAAAGATGAAAATGCGCAGATTCAAATTGAAAGTCTGGGTGCAAATCTGAATACAGCTTTGGCCCAAGTTGCATCAGAACAGAAACGCCGTGCGGAATTAGAAGTGGTTGAACGCAAACGTCTTGAAGCGGAAGCTAAAGAGTTAGAAGCGGAAGCCAAAGATTTAAAGAAATTCAAGTCAGAGTTTTTTGGCCGCTTAAGGGATGTTATGGGCGGGCAGGAAGGTATCCGCATTGTCGGCGACCGTTTCGTATTTTCATCTGAAATTCTATACACCGCTGGCTCGGCTGAATTGGGTGAGCGTGGCAAAGAGGAAATTCGCAAAGTTGCCAACATCATCAAAGAGGTGGCAAGCCAGATACCAAATGAGATTGACTGGATTTTGCGAGTGGATGGCCATACGGATAAAACGCCGCTTGGTGGTTTTGGCCATTACCGCGATAATTGGGAACTTAGTCAGGGCCGTGCCTTATCTGTTGTGAAGTACCTTATTCAGGATTTGGGTATCCCTGCTAACCGTCTAGCGGCGAACGGATTTGGTGAGTTTCAACCGATCATTGATGGGGACGGGCCAGAGGCTTTGGCGTTAAACAGACGCATTGAATTGAAGTTTACAGAAAAGTAAATTTAGCCACTTAAAACCGTGATTTTGTCAGATACCAAAGGTCAAGTTTACCTATGCCTTTGATGTCAATATTCCCGCGTTTGGTAAATTCAAAAGACTTTTCCAGCAGTTGTTTTGTGCCTGTGGTCATTTGTATTTTACCACTGGTACCATGCATTTCCATACGGGCGGCAGTGTTTACTGTGTCGCCCCAAACGTCATAAAACGGCTTTTGCGAACCGATAACGCCTGCCACGGCTGGCCCCGTGTGGATGCCAATGCGCAGCTCTATTTCATCGCCAGTTTCAGCCGAATATTGCGCGGCTTCTGCCAGCATATCCAGTGCCATGTGTGCCACACGTTTCGCATGATCCGGTTGCGCATCTGGCATGCCACCTGCAACCATAATAGCATCGCCAAGTGTTTTAATCTTTTCCAGTTCGTACTTCATGGCAAGTTTATCAAACCGTGTGAATAAATCATTTAAAAAGGTCACCAGCTCGTTTGCGGTTTGCTTTTGCGCACGCGGTGTAAAGTCAACAATGTCAGCAAATAAGATCGTGACCTCGTCATGTTTGTGCGCGATCGTTTGATCTGGACTTTGCTTAAGTTGGGTCGCAATAGACGCAGGCAACATACTGGCCAACAGGCGTTCTGAAAACTTCAATTCGTTTGCTAAGGCATCTTCGGCTAACTGGGCTTGGTAAAAAGCATAAAAAACCATGCAAAATATAAACATCATTGAAAGCATAATTGCCGCAAAATAGAGCGATTTATAAAAAATTGGATCAAGTAGTAAAGCATCAGATGGTGGCACAACTGTCTCGTCAAAATACATGAAAAGACCAATTTGTAACGAGGTCGAAATAACGGAAAGTGGATTGTGATAAACGCCCATCAGCAAAATTGCACTGGCAGCACCTGCAAGGAAGTAGAAATGCACACCACTTTCAGAGCCAAATATTGTGACCAATGAATAGCCATACCCAAGCCAAACAAGCAGGTTATAAACAGATCCAAAATAGGGGTTTCTTTTGTTCAGATATGGGGTTGCTAGAATTGCAGTTGCGATCACTACCATAAGGAAAATCGGGTATTTGAGCTGCTCTAGGTCATACAAAGCAAATGAAATAGCATGTAGGTATGATAAAAATGCCGTGGTGGCGACCATGACATTTGTTAAAATAATACGGTGCTCCTGGCGCTTTGAACGCCCTTCGGTGCCAATTTGCAGCCATTCTTGAAAAGAAGCCTGAATCCCAGATTTTAGGCTGCTATATAACGTTTCTTGTTTCCCCATAAATTAGGCTTGGGGGTTTTGCTTTGATTTTGCAAGAAAAAAACCACTTACAATAGGTGGGCGTGCCTTATTTAGCTGCTAATAACGGCGGCTTATTACGGGATATTTTGCGGCTTTCAGGTTTTTGTATTTTCAAAGTTAGGGCACCATCTTTGGTGTCAACACTGACAATACCGCCCTTCGCAAGTTTGCCGAACAATAACTCTTCAGCCAAAGGTTTTTTGATATGCTCTTGGATAACACGGGCCAAGGGGCGTGCGCCCATTTTATCGTCATAGCCTTTGTCTGCTATCCATTGTGCTGCACGGCGTGTCAGTTCAATCGATACATTGCGATCCATCAGTTGTGCTTCCAGTTGCACCACGAACTTATCAACCACTTTGATGATGGTTTCAGGGGCTAGGGGTGCAAAACTGATTGTGGCATCCAGACGGTTGCGAAACTCGGGGCTAAAAGTGCGCTCAATAGCAGCGGTGTCTTCGCCTTCACGGCGGTTACGGCCAAAGCCAATGGCCTCTTTCGCCATCTCAGAAGCACCTGCATTAGTTGTCATAATCAGCACCACATTTCTAAAGTCAGTGGTGCGGCCATTATGATCTGTCAGCTTACCGTGATCCATTACCTGCAATAGAATGTTAAACACATCCGGGTGGGCTTTTTCGATCTCGTCCAGCAGCAACACACAATGCGGGTTTTGGTCAACTTGATCGGTCAACTGCCCACCTTGGTCAAAGCCCACATAACCGGGGGGTGCCCCGATTAAGCGGCTGATCGCGTGTTTTTCCATGTATTCAGACATGTCAAACCGCAGCAACTCAACGCCTAAAGTATCCGCCAGTTGATTGGCGACTTCGGTTTTACCAACACCCGTTGGGCCCGCAAACAGATAGTTGCCAATGGGCTTTTCAGGTTCACGTAACCCTGCACGAGACAGCTTAATAGCCGAAGCCAAAGCCACAATCGCTTTGTCTTGGCCAAAGACCACACGTTTTAAAGATTTTTCCAGATCTTTTAACAATTCGGTGTCATTCTTAGAAACATTCTTTGGTGGAATGCGGGCAATTTTTGCAACCACTGTTTCGATTTCTTTTACACCGATGGTTTTACGCCGTTTGCTTTCAGGGATGACGTGTTGATAGGCGCCCGCTTCATCGATGACATCGATTGCACTGTCGGGCAGTTTGCGCCCATGGATATAGCGTGATGACAATTCAACCGCTGATTTTATCGCATCAAGCGTATATTTAACGTCGTGATGTTCTTCAAAATAAGGCTTCAACCCTTTCAGGATTTTAATAGCATCTTCGGTTGACGGTTCATTCACATCAATTTTTTGAAATCTACGCGCCAAGGCGTGATCTTTTTCAAAATGCTGGCGGAATTCCTTGTAGGTGGTTGACCCCATGCAGCGTAATTTGCCGCCCTGCAATGCAGGTTTCAGCAGGTTAGATGCATCCATTGCCCCGCCAGATGTGGCACCAGCCCCAATGACTGTGTGAATTTCATCGATGAAAAGAACCGCATCAGGATGGTCTTCTAATTCGGTCATTACCGCTTTTAGGCGTTCTTCAAAGTCACCACGGTACCGCGTACCTGCCAAAAGTGCGCCCATATCAAGGGAATAAATTGTAGCACCTGACAGAACTTTCGGAATGTCGCCCAAAACAATCTTATGCGCCAGACCTTCGGCAATGGCAGTTTTCCCAACACCGGGATCACCAACTAAAATTGGGTTATTTTTACGTCTGCGACATAATACTTGAATGCTGCGTTCAACTTCGTGATCGCGCCCGATTAATGGGTCAATATCGCCTGATAAAGCTTTGGCGTTTAAGTCTACACAATACTTTCCCAAGGCAGTTTCATCTTCGGGTGGCTTAGTGCTTGTCTCATCGTGTTCGATTTGCTCGTCGGCACCAGTAACCTCACGGGCCTCGCCAAATGCCGCGTCTTTTGCAATTCCATGTGAGATGAAATTGACAGCGTCATAACGGGTCATATCCTGCTCTTGTAAGAAGTAGGCCGCATGGCTTTCGCGTTCTGCAAAAATAGCTACCAGAACATTTGCCCCTGTCACTTCATTGCGCCCTGAACTTTGAACATGGATCGCCGCGCGCTGGATAACTCGTTGAAAAGCGGTTGTGGGGGATGCATCAACATCATCCACATCAGACACCAAACTATCTAGTTGCGTGTCTAGGAATTCCATCAGGTTTTTGCGTAATGTGCCGACATCAACTTCACAAGCACGCATAACACGCCCTGCGTCGTCTTCATCTGTTAAGGCCAAAAGAAGGTGTTCCAATGTGGCCAGTTCGTGCTTGCGTGCTGTGGCCTGTGCCAAAGCTGTATGAATGGCATTTTCTAGGCTGCTCGAGAATGAGGGCATTTGTTGCTCCTTTTGATCTTATCGAAACATAGGTTTGTGTTTCTGATATTCCTTACCGTTTAATTTCGTCTATATTACGAAAGCTTCAAGGCTTTTTATTAATTAATTGAGTGAAAAGCTGAAATAGATCTGAATTATGCGGGTTTTCGCCTACTTTTTTGCAACAGGTTGTAAATTTCTTGCAACAGGCTGTAATAATTTACGGGGCCTGGCACGTTTTGCTTCTTTGAATAATGAAAATGTCTGGTTCACATAATTTACAGATGCGGAAATATGTTCAAGGTATTGTGCAAGCTCTTGGGTGTTTTCAGCCTCTACCAATGAAACGGCCCTGTCTTGCGGCTCTGTTTCGAAGTTCACATAAAACCACGGATCACCGCGTTTCAGGATCAAATCCAATGATGTGTCATGCCATTCAAAGGCCCACATTAAGGGGCGGGGCCAATCGTGAATGGGAAACCGTCCCCCAAAGATCGTGCCCGGAAGCGGCGCTTTGTTATAATGCATGAACGCCGCAAGTTGGGTCATATGTGTAGGCTCATCTGTGATGAACAAATAGGGCAGAGATACCTGAATGGTTGGGCGGCTTTTATGACGCCATTCACTTTCAGATGTGACATGCAGTTTTTTGTTCAGAACGCTTGCCCTGACAGGGCTGGCATCCCCTAACATATTGCGCAAGGCGGGTTTGCCGTCTTTGTCACGTACAAACCGCAAGTGCATATCAAACGGCACGCGGATCATAAAGTAACGGCTTTCCATGTTGATAATGGCGGGGCAACGTGATGCGGATTTTGCGTGCTTGCGGTTTACTTCGACCGAGCGCACCCGTTCAGGCGGGTAATATACCACGCCTGATTTAGCTTCGGTTAATAACCAACCAATCTGTACTGGCCCCGACCGTTGTGGTGCGGGTGATTGATCTTGGAACCAGTCAGATAAAGCCATTTTTTGTGTCTCTTAAAAGTTATCTTTGCGGGTGCGAATGGCACCAAAGACATCAATGTCACTTGCGTTTTGCATTTCTAGCAACGCTTTCACTTCCGGCAAATCTGCCCGCATAAACGGGTTTGTAGCCTTTTCCAGACCGATACTGGCAGGAACTGTAGGAATGTCGTTTGCACGTTTTTCCCTAATATCTGCAACCCGTGCAAGCAGATCAGCATTGTCAGGCTCAACCGTTAGGGCAAAATTGGCGTTGCTTGTGGTGTATTCGTGGCCAGAATAAACCAGCACATCGTCGGGCAGGGCTTTGAACTTCAGCATAGTTCCCCACATCATGGCAAAATCGCCTTCAAACAGGCGACCACATCCCAAAGCCATCAAGCTGTCGGCAGAAAATGCGGCCTGTGCGCCGTTGAATAGGAATGCAATGTGGCCAACTGTGTGTCCTGATACATCAATGACATCACAGGTTTCGCTGCCAAGCATAAAGCTGTCACCCTCTGATAATGCAAAATCCAAAGCAGGCAAGCGGTGAACGTCATCTTTACCACCATATACTTGCGCACCAGTTGCCGTGCGTAATTCTTCCACCCCGTCAATATGATCTGGGTGATGGTGGGTAATAAGGATCTGATCCAATGGCCAATCAAGGTCTTTTAGGGCAGCCAGTATTGGGCCTGCCTCTGGTACGTCGACTACGGCTACCTTACCTGTATCTGTTTCACGTATAAGGTAGGCGTAGTTATCATCAAGGCAGGGGACGGTAATAATTTTTAAAGGCATAGCGTTCTCATTTGGTTGTTGTTAGCTTTAAGTCGATTCTGACTGATCTATCGACGGGATGCAATGCACTTAGATGTCGTTAAATTACGCGCGTTTTATTATCGCACCAAATTGGGGCGTATTGTTCAGCGTGCCTTGCGTGAAGAAATTACAAAACTCTGGCCTGATGTCAAAGGGCAAACTGTGGCGGGCTTTGGCTTTGCCGCCCCGATGTTGCGGCCATTTTTAAAAACCGCACGCCGTGTTATTTGTTTCATGCCTGGCCCCCAAGGGGTGATGGCTTGGCCGGAAGGCAAAGATAACCATTCAGTTTTAACCAGCGAAACCATGTGGCCAGTTGCGACAGGTCATATTGACCGCCTGATTGTGTTGCACGGATTGGAAACCAGCGCGAACTCCGATGCATTGCTAGATGAAATCTGGCGTGTTCTGGGCCCAGGTGGTCGGGTATTATTCATAGTACCAAACCGATCTGGCTTATGGGCGCGTCGTGATGCGACACCGTTTGGCTATGGTCGTCCTTACAGTTTGATGCAGCTTGAAGCGCAATTACAAAAACATCAGTTTTTGACTGAGCGCCATATCGCCGCCCTTTATGCCATCCCCAGTCACCGCCCTTTGGGGTTGAGAATCGCCCAGATGCTGGAAGGATTCAGTTTAAAGATTGCCATGCCTTTCGCGGCAGGGGTTGTCATGGTCGAAGCGACAAAGCAGGTGTATGCGCCGACCCATTCAGGCCTAGGGGCCAAGGTAAGACGCCCGTTGGAAGCCTTGGGGGGAATAGCAAAGCCAGCAAGTAAACCTGTGTCGGGACGTAGCAGTCGAAAATCTAAAATTTAGGGGAAATGGGGCCAGTAATGGCCAGACTCGTCGCTAAATGATGCTGAATTTTGCAAGGTTTTTGATATTATTTGGCGCAGTTTGTCGCATATTTATAGTAAGTGTTTGTTTTTAAACAATTACCCCTTTTACGATAACGTAAGCATAGTGGTTGCAGAAACAGGGCTGCTTTGCTAATACCGCCCAAGATTTCGGGGGATTTTGCTTCCTTCGGTATGTGCTGCCCTCAAGGGTTAATAACTTCGAAAGGTTCTGTGTGTCTGACACTGGTTCTATATCATCAGGAATTGCCGCGCGTTATGCGACTGCTATTTTTGAATTGGCTAGAGATGCCAAAAAGCTACCTGCCGTTGAAAAAGATTTCGACGCATTGGCAGTAGCACTGGATGAAAGTGGCGCGCTAAGCGACTTGATCTCATCCCCTGTATATTCGCGTGAAGACATGGTTTTAGCCATTGCCGCCATTGCGAAGAAAATGAAATTATCAAAGGATGTGACAAGCACGTTGGGCCTTATGGCTTCTAAACGTCGTTTGTTCGTTCTGCCTTCACTGATCGCATCAGTGAAAGCGATGATCGCTGAAGAAAAGGGCGAAGTGACTGCGGAAGTAACCGCAGCCAAAGCCCTGACCAAAGCGCAACAAGACAAACTTGCCAAGACGCTAGCTGCGACTGTGGGCAAGGATGTAAAAGTGACTGTCTCCGTCGATGAAACGCTCATCGGCGGTTTGATCGTTAAAGTGGGTTCGAAAATGATTGATAGCTCAATTCGTTCGAAACTCTCCAATCTTCAAAATGCAATGAAAGAGGTCGGGTAATGGGTATCCAAGCTGCAGAAATTTCTGCGATCCTCAAAGATCAGATTAAGAATTTCGGCCAAGAAGCCGAAGTGGCCGAAGTTGGCCGTGTTCTATCTGTCGGTGATGGTATCGCACGTGTACACGGGCTGGACAATGTCCAAGCTGGTGAGATGGTTGAATTCCCCGGTGGTATCCGTGGTATGGCCTTGAACCTTGAAGCCGACAACGTTGGTGTTGTTATCTTCGGTTCTGATAGCACCATTAAAGAAGGCGACACAGTTAAGCGTACAAACGCGATTGTGGATGTGCCAGTTGGCCCCGAATTGCTGGGCCGTGTTGTAGATGGTCTTGGTAACCCGATTGATGGCAAAGGCCCGATCAAAACCAAGCGACGCTCAACAGCTGACGTGAAAGCGCCGGGCATTATCCCGCGTAAATCAGTACACGAGCCTATGGCAACTGGTCTAAAAACGGTTGATGCCTTGATCCCGATTGGCCGTGGCCAACGCGAATTGATCATTGGTGACCGTCAAACAGGTAAAACAGCGGTCGCACTTGATACGATCCTGAACCAAAAATCATATAACGATGCTGCTGGTAAAGATGACAAGAACAAATTGTTCTGCATCTATGTGGCCATCGGTCAAAAACGTTCAACTGTTGCACAGTTGGTAAAGAAACTGGAAGAAAAGGGTGCGATGGAATATTCCATCGTGGTTGCCGCAACTGCGTCTGACCCAGCCCCTATGCAGTTCTTGGCGCCATATGCCGCAACTTCCATGGGTGAATACTTCCGTGATAACGGTATGCACGCATTGATGATCTATGATGATTTGACCAAACAAGCGGTTGCATATCGTCAGATGTCATTGCTACTTCGCCGTCCACCAGGACGTGAAGCATATCCTGGTGACGTTTTCTATCTTCACTCCAGATTGCTTGAACGTTCTGCTAAATTGAACGAAGATAATGGTTCTGGCTCGCTAACAGCATTGCCTGTGATTGAAACACAAGGCGGCGACGTGTCAGCGTTTATTCCGACAAACGTGATTTCAATTACCGACGGTCAGATTTTCTTGGAAACTGAATTGTTCTACCAAGGTATCCGTCCAGCGTTGAACACAGGTCTGTCTGTGTCTCGTGTGGGTTCATCTGCGCAAACTAATGCTATGAAGTCTGTTGCGGGTTCTATTAAGCTGGAATTGGCTCAGTACCGCGAAATGGCAGCATTTGCCCAGTTCGGTTCTGATCTGGATGCGTCTACTCAGGCCCTATTGGCCCGTGGTGAGCGTTTGACAGAATTGCTGAAGCAAGCGCAGTATTCGCCGTTGACTACCGCTGAGCAGGTAATTGTGCTTTATGCAGGTACCAAAGGCTTCTTGGATAAGATCGCAGTGAAAGATGTTAGCCGTTATGAAGCTGACTTGCTGGCGGACTTGCGCAACAATCACGCTGATATGATGGATTGGATTTCGAAAGAAGATCCAAAGATCAAAGGCGAAGCCGAAGACAAGATCAAAGCCGTTGTAGAATCTTTCACAAAAGATTTTGCGTAAACCCGAGGCCTTTTTGGAATAGGAGTTTGGATAGATGCCAAACCTCAAGGACCTAAAAACACGGATCGAAAGCGTAAAGAATACGCGTAAGATCACCAAGGCCATGCAGATGGTGGCCGCAGCTAAGCTGCGCCGTGCACAAGAGGCGGCCGAAGACGGTCGCCCTTATGCAGATCGTATGAATGCGGTCATGGCCAATTTGGCCGGTGCCTCTGCGGGTGCTGAAGGCGCGCCAAAGTTGTTGGCAGGATCAGGCGATGACAAAGTGCATCTTTTGGTTGTGGCAACATCGGAACGCGGGCTTTGCGGTGGTTTTAACTCTTCTATCGTGAAACTTGCACGTGCCAAGGCAGTAGAACTGCTGGCAGCAGGCAAGACCGTGAAAATGTTGACCGTTGGCAAAAAAGGCCGCGAGCAACTGAAGCGTGAATATTCTGACATTATGATCGACCACGTTGATCTGTCTGATGTGAAACGCCTTGGTTATGTAAACGCCCAAAGCATTGCGACCGACGTGGTAGACCGCTTTAACGCAGGTGAGTTTGATGTAGCGACTATTTTCTACAACAAGTTCGAAACTGTGATGAGCCAAATTCCAACAGAATTGCAACTGATCCCAGCCAAGTTCGAAGCAGAAGAGGGTGCTGAAGCGCCGTTTTACGAATACGAACCCGGCGAAGACGAAATTCTGGCTGAACTGCTACCACGCGCATTGTCTACACAGGTCTTTACGGCCCTGCTGGAAAACGGTGCGTCAGAGCAAGGTGCGCGGATGTCTGCAATGGACAATGCTACACGTAACGCTGGCGAAATGATCGACAAGCTGACCATCGTGTACAACCGTTCACGCCAAGC
>CAJXSR010000030.1 GCA_913061275.1 uncultured Paracoccaceae bacterium
TCTACACAGAGTAGATCGTCGGCAGCGTCAGATGTGTATAAGAGACAGCTCCTGTGTTGACGATCCCTTTCCTGAAGTAAGTGTTTGCCAATTTGAAAGGAAATCTTCGGTAGTTGCTTAGGCTGCCCTCTTGGAGCGAGGGCTTTACCGGAGCGCTTTCCTCAGCTGCTTCACGCTCTTCAGTCTCAGAAATAGCACTTCCGCGATCTCCGCCATTCCACGGGGGATTGATCGTTCTGATCAAAGAATCTTCCAAGCCTGCTGCGAGATTGATTTCGAAATCGCCGTACCGAAAATGGGTTACTGGAACGAAGCCGAGAATGCGAACTGACCGCCCATTTGCAAGCAGCTCCTTAATTTTTTGGTTGCACCTGATGTTGGTGCGCTGGCTTTTCCCAGGGCGTCGGTAGCCCTGAAACCGTTTCTGTAGGCTTCGGGTGGTCTTGCCGATGTAGAGGATGGTTTCATCAAGCTGGAATGCGTAAAGGGCATTGGGCTCACTTATCAAAGCTCGTGCAACTCGCTCGGTCTCTGGTGGTAATTTGTAAGATAGATCATCCCCATTAGAGATCCATTCTGCGATTTCAACGAAGCCAATCTCAAGCAGATCTTCACAAGGAAAGTTTGTCACAATGCCTCCAATACCGAACTGAAAATGAGTGCCAGACTGGCGTATTTTCATCATTATCAAGCTGGCATTTGGAGACTGTCGTGTAAACCAGTCTGTAAACTGAAACACCCCGAGTGACGCAAGGTGGTGTAACTCATTGAAAAATATGGAGGCGAGTACGAGAATCGAACTCGTGTACACGGATTTGCAATCCGCTGCGTCACCACTCCGCCAACTCGCCTTTATGGTGTTTGCTGGCTATAACAACAGGATATGGCCCGTGCAAGGGTGAAAGCGTACAGGCATAAAACAACCCGCATAATATGATGTTTATGTGGGCGGTAAAAGTTACTGTTTACATTCTGTCTAGTTAACTTGCCTGTTCTAAATTATAAAAGGCACCCCAGTAAAGGAGTGCCCGTGTTTATATACTATATCCCGATAGGTCTAAAATTTATATGCCGCACGAAGGGAAAGTGAATCGATGTCCACGTCGACGCCTGTAACATCAATAGAATCACGTAAGTATTCGCCGCTAACAATGATGTTGCCGGTTGCTTTGTAGCTTACACCTAAGCCCAAAGTAGAACCTGTTTCGCTAGTTGTACCATCATCAAAGCTGCCAGCACCGATAATGCCGTAAACCATTGCACGACCAAGATCGTAACCGCCACGTAGTTTTACGCGTATTGAATCAATATCGCCTGTGGCGCCGAGAATAGTATATTCCGCAGTGCTAAAGTCAATTTCACCACCAAGTACGAATTGGCCAAAATCATGATTGTAGCCTGCTTGAATACCGTACATTGTACCGGAATCGTCTAATGGGCCAGCTGATAGTTCTGATGTCCCAACGTGCACACCAAGGTGGAACCCAGTCCAGGTTTCGTCAGCTAATATGGGAGATGTAAAGAGTGCAGCAGAAATTGCTGCAATAAGTAGCTTATTCATAATGTTTTCCTAAGTTTTGATACTGCGACAAACCATATCGCAGGTTTTGTTTACTTAACCTTTAGTAGATTGTAACCACCAAAATACAATAGTAACACGAAGTTGTATTTTTAGCGCAAATACTAAACCTTTTTGAAATCTTTACCTTATTTACCTTTGGGCAAAGGTAAGTGCTACTTCCTGTATGTTAAAACATCATGCCGAAAATAAGTATTGGGGCAAGTTCTATCACTGCTAGGCTGGTGAAAAATATACGCATTCTGGTTGATGTGAAGCGTCGCCATAAAACCACCCAAATCACGATTACCAACGCCTGTTCTAGGGCGGAAATAACAGTGCCGTAATGATTGCTGTCCCAATAACTAAAAGGGCTGTGGAAAACCCAGTTGGTAATTGGCCAGAAATGTTGACGCGCATCGTCATGGTGTAGGGGGAAATCTAGGCATAAATGCAAAATCGCACCACCTGTTAAGGCCATCAACCATCCGTTGCTTTGCCATAAAGCGAAGCCCATAAAAATACCCCATAAGATAAAAGAATTATCTATCGCGAATATTTGTTGCCAGCTATCCGAGAAATATTGAACGTCAAAAACATATTCTGGCCCGTTACCATTAATGAACAGGCTATAGGCTGCCATTAAATACAATGAAATGTCAGGCAATAGCCCACCAATGATTGCAGCGGTGGTAATTTTCGGGCTATCTGGTTTTGCAAAGACACCAGCGGCAAGTAACAGGTGGGCAGGTGTGTTCATCGGGGTCTTTCAGGTCAAGGTAATAAGATAAACATAGGGTGTGATATGGCAAAGTCCATAATGATCCAGGGGGCTGGATCAAATGTAGGTAAATCACTGGTGGTGGCAGGTATTTGCCGCGCTGCTGTGAGGCGCGGCATGACTGTGCGTCCGTTTAAGCCACAAAATATGTCAAACAATGCCGCCGTAACCGCTGATGGCGGTGAGATAGGCCGCGCGCAGGCCCTACAAGCACTGGCGTGCGGGGTGGCACCAGTCACCGATATGAACCCGGTTTTACTAAAGCCTGAAACGGAAACAGGGGCGCAGGTTATTGTGCAGGGGCAGCGTTTAACGTCTGTTAAAGCCCGTGATTATGCCCAGCTAAAACCTACTTTGATACAATCTGTTCTGGAAAGTTTTGAACGTCTGGGTGATGGCGTTGATTTGATCGTGGTTGAAGGGGCAGGCAGCCCTGCGGAAACTAATTTGCGCACGGGCGACATAGCAAACATGGGGTTTGCACAGGCGGCAAACGTACCCGTAATACTAATCGGTGATATTGATCGGGGCGGGGTGATTGCACAGATTGTTGGCACGCATGTGATATTACCAGACGATGACAGAGATATGATTAAAGGCTTTGCAATCAATAAGTTTCGGGGTGATCCTGAATTGTTTGATGGCGGCGTATCAGAAATAGTTAGCCGCACTTCTTGGAAACATCTTGGTGTCATTCCGTGGTTTGATGGGGCGTCAAAATTACCCGCAGAGGATGCTTTGGATATTTCCAGTAAAACTTTGGGTACTGGGTTTAAAATTGTGGTGCCGCAACTGTCACGAATTGCGAATTTTGACGACTTGGATCCTTTGGGCTTAGACCCAAATGTTTCTGTTGAAATGGTTCCTGCGGGCAAGCCATTACCGCTTGATGCAGACCTTGTACTAATTCCGGGATCAAAATCAACCACGGGTGACATGGCTTTTTTCCGGGAACAGGGCTGGGATATTGATTTGGCGGCACATGTGCGAAAAAAGGGCCATGTGCTGGGCATATGCGGCGGCTATCAAATGCTGGGGGCAAAAATACACGACCCAGAGGGTATAGAAGGGCCAGCGGGCAGTTGTGATGGGTTGGGCCTGTTGGATGTGGAAACAACGATGTATGCCGAAAAGCATTTGGCAGAGGTGCACGGAACATATCTGAAAACTGGAGATAAGGTTAAGGGCTATGAAATTCATATTGGTACCACTAAAGGCCCAGATTGTGCGCGTGCATGGCTGGAGATTAATGGCGCAAATGTAGGGGCTGCGTCACAAGGTGGCCGTATCAGGGGCTGTTATATTCATGGGTTGTTTACGGCAGATGCGTTTCGGGCCGCTTTTTTACAAGAGCTAGGTGCCGCCGCCAGTTGTTTCGATTATGATGCCCAAATAGATCAGGTCTTAGATGATCTTGCAGACCATATCGAAGCCCATTTCGACCTTGATCTGATGTTGTCATTGGCAAAGTAGATGTTTAGGTGAAATCCCGTGATGCTAAAGCATGGTGTATTTCGCGGCGTACTAATTTGCGTACATTGCGGGTAATACGATCGCCCAAATCCCCTTGTAGTTCAGAGCGCACCAATTCGCTTACAATTTCGCGTAATGTTTCTTCGTCGACAAATAGCGCATCTTGATCGGGGGGCGTTTGTTCATAAGTAATGGCTTCTTCGGCTTCATCATCATCTGAACATGGAAGTTCTTCAACTTCTTCAGGGATGTCTTGAAAGGCGGTTTCTGGTTCACTGTAATCCGCATCACTTTGTGAAAAATCGGGTATAACCTCTTCGGTTTCCACCTCTGGCATCATCGCAGCCATGTCTGCTCGTAACACAAAAGGTTCAGTTTTTTCTGTTACAACCTGCATTTCCTCGTGTGCTTGCGCGGTTTCACTTGCGACGAATGCATCTACATCTGCACTAAGCACATTTTCTTGTGCATGCATTTCTGGTTCTTGCGTATCTGTTTCAGGTGTTACGACGTTATGTTCTTCAGTAATCTTGGCGATTGATGCGTTTATTGTATCAACAAAATTATTGGCTTCGTTGTGCGGTAGGTCGGGTGTGTCTATTTCAACTGGTTCATCTACAGGGGCTGTTTGATCTGCCACCTCTACAGGTTTTGGGCGTTCTGCAACCAGACGCCTGATAGACGATAGTACATCTTCTACTTCGAGTGATTTTTCTGCTTTCGACATGAGGGCCCCTCGATCGTATTTTTTTTCGTAAATATACCCACAATTCCAGTTTCAAACAACTGTGTTATTGCAATCTGGTTAGTGAAAGATTGATATTGGGAATACGGTAATGATACGATGCAAATTGGCATCATGTAATGTTATCAATTACCGGTTTTCTTTTTTATTTTATCAAATATTTTCAATCTCTTAGAGCCAAATTTCTTTGCACCGTTTACTTTTTTATAGTTTTTGTCGGGATTGTAACTGCTTATACCTAGCTTTAAGTGATCGACCGTCAGCAGCCCCATCGTGGATAAAACCGTGTAGGCGTTCACGTATTCATTGCGAATTGCGGCAACCAGATTTGACCGTGCTTGTAGTAAATCCTGTTCAGAGTTTAGCACATCCAAAGTTGTACGTGCCCCTAGTTTTGCTTCTTCGCTGGCCCCTTCAAAGGCAATCTGTGCAGCACTTACTTGTTTTTTACGTGACTGAATGGTCGCTTTGGATGCAAACCACGTGGCATATGCGCTTTGCACGTTCTGGCGAATTTGAACGCCAGCCAGTTGCAATTCAGCTTTCGCTTGATCCAAAGATGCCAATGCTTGGCGTTCAGCACTGTTTAATTGCCCGCCTTGGTATATGACCTGTCCGAACGTCAGGCCAATGGATGAGTTTGATCCGCCAGTACTTGTCGCTGATCCAGATGAATTAGAAAGGCTTACAGAGGCACTTGCCGTTGGTGATTTGTTCCCGCGCGCAATGGCCACATCTTTTTCGGCTGCTTTAACAATAAATTGCTGCTGCAAAATGGTTGGGTGCTTGGCAATCGCAATGGCTTCGGCAGCGTCGCCTGATTTTGGCAATGAAGGGGTTGCAGGTGGTGTGCGTAAATTTTTGGGGGTAGAGCCAACTGCCGCGATATAAGAGTTTATTGACCGTTGCAGATCAGCACGAGAGGTTTGCAGCGAACTTTCAGAGGCAGCAAGCCGCGATTCTGCTTGGCTAACATCGGTTCTGGTAACCTCACCCACTTCAAATCGTTCTGAAGCGGCGCGCACTTCTTCGGTTAGAACCTTTACACTGTTCAGTGCCAATTCTACATTTCTAATATCGCGTCGCACATCCATATATGCAGTAACAGCGGATAAAAGCACTTCTTGTTCAGATAGCTTTAATGATTGCCGCCCAGCTAAAACATTATACCGAGATTGCTCTATACGTCGTAGTCCTGTGCCGCCCGCATAGATTGGTATTGCTGTTGTCAGGGAAGCCGAATTTGTAAACGTCTGGGTGTTTGCCGTCGCGTTATTCGCGTGGTTCGTTGTGACACTAGTGGAAACGGTGGGTTGTATCCGCCCCTTGGCTTGGCGAACGGTTTCATCTGTTGCACGCAAGCCAGATTGGCGAACCCGTAAAGCAGGATTGGTTTGATAAGCCTGAATTAACGCATCAGTTAAAGTAGTGGCATAGGCTGCGGGTGAAATCAAAAGGGCTACACCAAGTGCCGTAATCTGCAATGTTGAAGAAAGTTTCATTACTTTTCTATCTCTAACCCATCCTAAAGTATTTACGCGAATTTAAATTCTTTTATGGTTTCGAAACCGTTAATAAGTGGTGCAGTTGCGTTAAAAACAGTGCGCCAAGATATTTTTTCTTGCGATTTATAGCCAATGCGGCATTCCCCATGATTGTTATCTTGGAAAAGTGCACAAATACGACCGCCGTCTTTAAGTTGTTCAACTAATGCCGCTGGGATGGTTTGAACGCTGCCTTGTAATATAATCGCATCATAAGGGCCGTTTTTGGCATTTCCTGATGCCAAGTCGCCCAATGCTACATAGGCATTATCTACGGATTGTTCTGATAATGTTTCAGAAGCCGCTTTAGCCATATCTGGATCACTTTCAACAGACACAACTGCCTCGGCCATTTTTGCCAGAATAGCAGATGAATACCCCAAGCCACAGCCAAGATCTAAAACCATTTCATTGGGTTGCACATTCAGCGCATCCAGCATTTTAGCAAAAGTGCGCGGATCCAATAAGGTACGGCCATTGCCAAGTGATATATGTTCACCTGCATATGCCACAGGACGGATTGCGTCAGGAACATACGCTTCGCGTGGCGTTGATAAAAGTGCGTCGATAATTGGATATTTGGTAACATCTGATGGTCTGACCTGACAGTCAACCATTGCAATGCGTGCCGTTTTATAATCGGTCATCAATTTACCTTTATACTAGTGTGTTGTGCCGTTCGATCTCTTTTGCCACAGTTCATACCGCTGGGCAACCAAGCAGGGTAGAAGAAATTACTATAATTCACTTTTCTGTTCAGGAACAGGCAACTCTATATTTGGATTGTGTTCTAAAACACTGGAATGCAGGTATTCAGATGGATGTTGGCCAATTTCCCTGCGTGCTCGGAACAGGAAAAACTTTGCAATACCACGTTTGTCACCTTGTGCTGTTGCATGTGGATCGCACGGAAACCGTGATTGCCAATCATTAGGCAGGGTCAGGCCGCATTTAATAACGCGCTCTAACATCCATATCAAAGAGATATTGGATAAAGGCCGCGCTTTGGGGAAAGTCCAGACATGTCCGCCGATATCGGAATGCGCCCCACGAAACCAAACCTGTTCTAAATGGCCATTCCAATCTGTGTCTACATGCCAAAGTACAGGACTATAGGCCGTGCGGGTTTCATCCAATGCCAATGCCTGAAATGCAAAGTGCACAGGGTTTCCGATGCGGTCATTGTGAAACTCTGTGGCCATTGGGGCAAGGCGGCTTAGAACGGGATATTCTATTCCCAAAGCTTTGACCGTGTCCCATACGCCGATCACCTCTATGCGGACCTTCAGATGGCAATAGGCATCACAAAACGCTTTCATTGCCACCATATCATCTTCGTATTCGTACATCTTAAAGGCTGATTTCACATGATCCTCAGTTGCTTCATCGCTGCGTAAAAGACCCAGCACATTAATCATACCAGCCAAAGACCGCACTGCATAAGCCCCGCGTGAAAAGCCAAAAAGGTATATTTTGTCACCTGGATTATAATGACGACTTAAATGGTCATAGGCGTCACGAATGGTTTGGTTGATGCCCCATCCACTGGCAATCGTGACCCAGTTCCACAGCCCGTGACCCTGAATGCCGGGATGATACCAAAGTGTTTGTTCCTGAGGGTCTTTGACCTCATGCAACAACTTGTACAAAAGCCCTGCATTGGTTTCATGGCCTTTTTCCATGCGGCTTTGGGTGCCATCGATGACAACGATATGATTTCGAGGAGTACTGCTCATAAAACAAGTTTTGCAAGTCGCACCGTTAAAAACAACCCCGTTCACGTAAATGCTATGTCGCTGTTAGTCCGTTGTGTCGCAAGCAGAATAGCCAGAACTTAAATTCGATTTCAGGATTTACATATGTGGGAAATGAGGTGCGCATGATGAATTTGGTGAATGGAATTTTGAACAAAGAACACACGGATCAATATTGGAATGACGGGTATCTGTTTCCAATACAGGTGGTTTCGCCAATGCAAGCACTAGAATGGCGCAAGCAACTAGAAGCGTTAGAGACCAAATGGTTGGATAATGGCCTACCGTTACCTTTAAACACATACAAACGGGTTAATGCCCAATGTGTTATGCCTTTGGCATGTGACATCGGCCTGCATCCTGCCATCCTAGATGTGGTCGAGGGCGTTTTGGGCCCTGACATCATGCTTTATTCTGTAGAGTTCCTAATAAAAGAACCCCATACAAAGCATGTTGTGACAATGCATCAAGATTTGACCTATTGGGGCATGGGCGACATGGATAACATTCTAACCGCATGGTTGGCTGTATCTGATGCCACTACTCAATCTGGGTGCATGGATTTTGTACAAGGTAGCCACAAAAACCCAATTTTACCTCACGAAGACAGTTTTGACGCCCACAACCTGTTGTCCCGTGGTCAAGAGATAGCCGTAGATATTGCCCAAGAAGACAAAGTCGCAGTTGAATTGATGGCGGGTCAGATAAGCTTACACCACGGTCTAACCATTCATGGTTCAGGCCCGAATGTGAGCGACGACAGGCGCGTCGGCGTTGCTATCCGTTATATGTCGCCAAAAATGACGAAAGCGCAGGGTGAAAAAGATTTTGCAATGCCTGCGCGTGGCGATTGCACTTCTGGTGCACTTATCAACTATGCACCCCCAAGCGATGACTTTTCGCCTGAATCATTGGAAATCTATGATAAGATACGAAACGTGCAAGCTGCTGTTATGATGGCAGGGGCTAATGGCAAAGACGGTATCGGTATCTATGCAAAGGAAAAATGATGGAACAAGTAAAATTCACCCAGATGAAAGACGGCGACAAAGAAGATTACGATTTTCTGACCAAGCATGAGATTGAACACACCAAAGGCACAGCAGATCGTTTGCTGACCGCTTTGGTGGAGCTAGATGTAGGCCTGTCGGGCTATCAAATCACCCGTCTTGGCCATTCATTACAGTCGGCAACACGTGCTTGGCGTGACGGGGCAGATACGGATTGGGTGGTTTCAGCCCTTTTGCACGATATTGGCGACATCTATGCGCCTTATAATCATGATGAATATGCCGCGACTATTTTGCGGCCCTTCGTGCGAGAGCAATGCCGTTGGGTGGTTGAAAAGCACGGTGATTTTCAACTGGCTTATTTTGGCGAACATGTGGGTGCCGACCCAAATAAACGTAATGCATATCAAGGGCATAAAAACTTTTCTGATTGCGCTACTTTTTGCGAACGTTGGGATCAAACCAGCTTTGACCCAGATTATGATACGTTGGATATTTCATTCTTTACGGAAATGGTGCATGAGGTGTTTGCCCGCGCGCCTAATGACCCTGCGGTTATAAACGCTGCGGATCAAGCATTGGTTAATCCAGAGGTGGCAAAAACACGGAGTGACTGATGAACGGCGATGATTTTCAAAAGTTCACTTTTGACGCACCACTGACAACAGGCCAAATCGTTTCACATGATGTGTATTTCGCAGGCACAGGGCCTGCGATACTTCTGATCCAAGAATTACCAGGTATTGACCAAGATACGTTTAATCTGGCGGAAAAACTGATCGGGCAGGGCTATTCGGTGTATCTACTGCATTTGATCGGTAAGTTTGGTCACAAAACCATGTGGCGCAACACCGCACGATTGTTTTGTGTACGCCGTGAAATAAATATGTTTGCCAAAGGCAAGCAAAGCCCGATTTCGGCATGGTTGCGCGCCCTTTGCAGTGAGATTGAGACCCGTACGGATCTGGGCAAAATTGGCGTAATTGGCATGTGCCTGTCAGGTAGTTTTGCATTGGCATTGATGGCGCATGATGCGGTTCTGGGGGCAGTTTCCAGCCAACCTTCTTTGCCAATCATGGGAAAGTCAGCATTAGATATGAGTGAGGGTGACATTGTTGAATGCAAGGCCGCAATGAAGGCCAAAGGGGGTACCCTTGCGATGCGTTATGCGGATGATTTCATGGCACGGCGCGACATTATGGACGCATTAGAAAAAGCACTCGATCCACATATTAAAACAGTGCATTTTGAAGGCTCAAAGCACTCGTTGCTAACATCCGATTTCAATCAGGAAGCATATGCCGAAATGACTACGTATTTCAACATGCGCTTTGATCACTAATAGTTTGTAATTGTAACGTATTTTGTATTTCCATAGCCGTTAAATTGCGTTGCAATAGCGTGGGTGTAAGCCCCCATATTTTCAAATAAAATATAGTCACCTTCGGCAATATCTATTGGCAGACACAAAGGTGCGGGCAGTTGATCTAATGAATCACAGGTTGGCCCAAAGACTGTGTAGTTTTGAAGCTCTTTCGAATTAGATGATTTCTGATGTTGAATTGCTTGATACCGTTCAACTTGGCCAATGGTATCGCGGAACTCTGATAATCCGCCATATAGACCATCATTTGCAAATATAATGTTATCAGACAATGCCTTAACGCATATAGCTAAACTAAAAGCATCGGCTACCATCGCGCGACCAGGTTCACATACCAGATCAGGTGCGTTATTCGGAAAATATTGCAAAACCGCCTGTTTGATTGTGTAAAATATCGGTGTCAGGGTTGGTTTTTCATGCCCACGATGACTGGGAAAACCACCACCGACATTCAAGCGGTATAGCTTGCAGCCAGATTGCTTTTCTATCAAAGCGCATTGCGCAATATACACAGCCCATGTTTGCGGATCTGTGCATTGTGTGCCGGGGTGAAATGTCATGGATGTTTGATGCCCACATTCTTGAACACGGCGTAGCAATGAAACGCACATATCTGGTTCTGCCCCGAATTTCGCCCCAAAATCATATGCCGCCCCAGCCAAGTCTAATTTTAAACGCACAGATATTTCACTACCTTCAGGGATATGGGCCAGCAACTTTTCCAACTCGGCAGGGCGATCAACCGAATAAGAACGCACGCCATTACGCACCGCATGTTTTACTTCATTCACGGATCGAACGGGATTGTGATAATGCAATGTCGCAAGCGGGGCCACGCTACGCACCAGATCAATTTCAACGGGCGACGCTACATCAAAAGCGTTTACACCTGCGGCAACCAGACATCGCAACACATTTGCATCAGGATTGGCCTTTACCGCATAGCTGACAAGCCCAGGAAAGCCCGTGCGAAATTCTTGGGCTGTATCTGTTAAGGTTGCAGGATTGAAAAAAGATACAGGTAATTCAGGCCTGCATGTGCCTAAATATTCCCTGCGGGTTTGCCAAATGGCTTGTTGAATTGTCATGGGCTGCCCTCTTTTTGCTTACTTTGGCGTAGAACGGCTTAAAAAGCACTCGGCAATGTGGGCAAACCGTGCTTATAACCTATCAATATGACGGACAATAGGGCAAAATGACATGGATGAGCTGGATAAAAAACTAATCGTGGCATTAGCCGCCAATGCGCGTATCCCCATTTCAACCCTTGCAGCTGACCTAGGTCTTGCGCGCACCACGGTGCAAGCCCGTATTGATCGGCTGGAACGAAATGGTACCATTGCGGGCTATACGGTGCGATTGTCAGAGATCACCACAACGGGCCGCATTCGCGCCACAGTGCTTTTGCAAATTGACCCGCAAAAACAAACCAGTATCATTGGTCGCCTGAAAGCAAATCATTATGTAAAAGAAACATTTACCGCGTCAGGTCGTTTTGATCTGGTGCTGCAAATCGTGGCTGGAACAACCGCAGAACTGGATACCATACTGGATCAAATAGGGGCCTTGGACGGTGTAAAATCATCTGAAAGCCTGATCCGATTGACCACAAAAATTGACCGTGAAATTTGATACTTTCCCTTGGGCAAAAGCCCCTGTAGAAAGCCCCTACACACAGATTTAAGGCAAGACTAATGGCGATGGAAAAGAACTTTGATGCAGCGGCAAATGAAGCGGCATTGTTTGAAAAATGGGAAACTTCGGGCGCGTTTAAAGCGGGTGCGAATGCAAAGGAAGGTGCAGACAGTTTTTGCATCATGATCCCACCACCAAATGTGACGGGTTCCTTGCACATGGGCCATGCGTTCAACAACACATTGCAAGACATCATGGTGCGCTGGCACCGTATGCGTGGCTTTGACACGCTATGGCAACCGGGCCAAGACCATGCAGGCATCGCCACCCAAATGGTTGTGGAACGCGATATGGCAGCCAACGGTGAAGGCAAACGCACCGATATGACGCGCGAACAGTTCGTCAAGCGCGTTTGGCAGCAAAAAGAAAAATCCGGCAACACCATCATCAACCAGCTAAAACGCTTGGGTGCGTCATGCGACTGGGATCGTAACCGCTTTACGATGGACGAGGGTTTCCATGATGCGGTGCTGAAAGTTTTTGTCGATCTCTATAACAAGGGTATGATCTATAAAGGTAAACGTCTGGTAAACTGGGACCCGCATTTTGAAACTGCCATTTCAGACCTAGAGGTTGAAAATATCGAGGTCGACGGCCACATGTGGCATTTCAAATACCCGCTGGCGGGTGGTGCGACATATGAATATGTTGAAAAAGACGAAGACGGTAATGTGATCCTTACGGAAACGCGCGATTACATTTCTATCGCCACTACACGCCCCGAAACCATGTTGGGTGACGGGGCTGTGGCCGTGTTTACCACGGATGAACGCTATGCGCCGTTGGTTGGCAAGCTGTGCGAAATCCCGGTAGGGCCAAAAGAATTCCGCCGTTTGATCCCGATCATTACTGATGAATATCCTGATCCCGACTTTGGTTCTGGTGCGGTTAAAATCACTGGTGCGCATGATTTCAACGACTATGAGGTCGCCAAACGCGCCAACATCCCGATGTATAATCTGATGGACACCAAGGGTGCGATGCGTGCCGATGGTAAGCCGTATGTGCAAGAGGCTGCCGTGGCCCAAGCGATTGCCAATGGCACGCAAGAATTTGACGAGGCGATGATTGCCGCGATGAACCTTGTTCCCGACGAATACCGTGGCATGGATCGTTTTGAGGCGCGTAAAGCCGTGATTGCGGATATTACTGCTGAGGGTTTGGCGGTGATGATAAAGGTCCCCGATCAAGTCGAGGATGACACCGATACATCTGTCACCCCAGCCCCCGAGCTGGGGTCTGAAACAATCCCTTACGTCGAAAACAAAAAAATCATGCAGCCCTTTGGCGATCGTTCCAAAGTGGTGATTGAGCCGATGCTAACAGACCAATGGTTTGTCGACACAAAACAAATCGTGCAACCGGCGATTGATGCGGTTAAAGACGGCACGGTTAAGATCTTGCCTGAAGGCGACAAGAAGGTGTATTTCCATTGGTTGGAAAACATCGAACCTTGGTGTATTTCACGGCAACTGTGGTGGGGGCATCAGGTGCCGGTTTGGTATGGGCCTGATCATTGGTATGGTGATGATTCAGATCAAGAAAAGCATTTTCCAGGTTTTTTTAATTGGCGCTTTTGTGCGGCCGAAGAATCGGAAGCTATAGCAGCAGCGAAAAAAGAGTACCAGAAGGCAACTGATCGCGATTGGGAATTTAAAATTGTAGCTAATGAACGAGAAGCGCAGGAAATATTGATTGGAAGTGAGCAAACGGGAATATTGCCATTATTTCGCGACCCAGACGTCCTAGACACATGGTTTTCATCTGGCCTATGGCCATTCGGCACACTTGGCTGGCCCGAAGAGGCCTCTGAACTGGAACGTTTCTATAAATCCGACAATGTTGACCGTGTGCTGATCACCGGTTTTGACATTATATTCTTCTGGGTTGCCCGTATGATGATGATGGGCATTGAGGTGATGGATAAAGTGCCGTTTGAAACGGTTTACGTGCACCCACTGGTGCGTGATGAGAAGGGCAAGAAAATGTCCAAATCAACGGGTAACGTCATCGACCCATTGGATTTGATGGATAAATACGGCACTGACGCTGTGCGCTTTACGCTGACGGCTATGGCTGCGATGGGGCGTGACTTGAAACTTTCCGAAGATCGCATCGTCGGGTATCGCAATTTCGGCACTAAGCTGTGGAATGCCGCACGTTTTGCCGAGTTTAATGAAGCTTTTCCGCAAACAGGCTTTGACCCCAAATCAGTCGACCAAACCCTGAACAAATGGATCATCGGCGAAACTGCCCTTGTGCGTGAAGCCGTCGATACGGCCCTGACGCAATACCGTTTCAACGATGCTGCCAACGCGCTTTATAGTTTCGTTTGGGGCAAGGTTTGTGATTGGTATGTGGAACTTTCCAAACCGTTGTTCCAAGGCGATGATGCTGCTGTGAAGGCCGAAACACAGGCCACATTGGCGTGGGTTCTGGATCAATGTCTGGTGCTGTTGCACCCGATTATGCCCTATATTACTGAACAGCTTTGGGGCGATATTGCGGATCGCCAAAAGATGCTGGTGCACGCCGATTGGCCTACATATACCGCCGCAGATCTGGTTGATGCAGATGCCGCGCGTGAAATGAACTGGGTGGTGGGCTTGATCGAACAAATCCGCTCGGTGCGCGTGGAAATGCACGTGAACGCAGGTGCCAAAATTCCGATGCTCCAGTTGGAGTTGGACGCATCGGGCAAGGGCGCACTGCAACGCAATCTACCAATGATTATGCGCCTTGCACGGGTAACCGAAATATCTGAAGCGTCTGAGGCCCCCAAAGGCTCGGTCACGTTGGCCGTAGAAGGTGGTACGTTCTGTCTGCCTTTGGCCGATGTCATTGATGTGGAAGCGGAAAAAGCCCGCCTGACCAAAACCATTGAAAAGCTGGAAAAAGAGCTGAACATGATTAAAGGCAAGCTGGTCAATGATAAATTCGTGGCTAACGCACCCGCTGCAGTGGTTGCAGAAAACCGCACCCGTGTGGAAGTGGGTGGCGAAGAATTGAAAACCTTGCAAGCGGCTTATGACCGTGTTGCGGCTTTAGTCTGATCTGTTTTTCTTAGTGGGGAATGTATTTATCTATGGCCCGCATTGCACCCACAGCTTTGTCAAAATAGACTGTTAGAATGCGTTTTCCACTAGGGGACGCGGCTATTTTAGGTAAAAAACGTGTGGCCCCTGCAGCCGTTGCCGAGGCAAGTAGGGTGCGGCGGGATATTTTATGTCGGCTCATTTAGATTGATCCTTTGCTTTATTATGGATTACCTATGTATATATTTCGCAGATACAAGATGTAGGTTTGATAGACATGAGTAAACTTCCCCCACAGGGCCCGCGTTATACTGATCTGGTTGCAAGCCTGTCGGACGACGCCCCTTTTATTGATCCTGAAACCCAAGAACGCGATCAGGGGCATTTGTTTACTGCCCGATTGGGGGCCAATGAAAACGTTTTTGGCCCATCCCCCAAAGCAGTAGCTGCAATGCAGGCTGCGGATGGCGAGACATGGATGTATGGCACGGCAAACAGTTATGACCTGCGAAATGCACTGGCTGCATTTTACCAGATAGGTAAGGATAACATCGTGGTTGGCGAAGGTATTGACGGGTTATTAGGCTACCTTGTGCGGCTTTTGGTCGGTCCGGGCGACAAAGTTGTGACCTCACATGGGGCTTATCCGACGTTTAACTACCATGTGGCGGGCTACGGCGGTGATATTGTGACCGTGCCGTTTAACGGCAATTATGAAGACCCAGTGGCTTTGGTAACAAAGGCCGCAGAGGTTGATGCGAAATTGATTTATCTGGCCAATCCCGACAACCCGATGGGAACTATACATGATGCGGGCGTCATTCAGGCAGCGATTGAAGCGGTGCCAGATGGTGCTGTGCTGATATTGGATGAGGCTTATGTTGAATTTGCCCCCAAAGGTATTGCCATCCCTTTTGACATACATGACCCGCGCGTCATTCGTATGCGTACGTTTTCCAAGGCTTACGGGCTGGCGGGTGTACGAGTGGGTTATGCAATCGGGCATCAGGATCTGATTAAAAGCTTCGATAAGATCCGCAATCATTTCGGTCTAAGCCGTTCAGGTCAAATCGGGGCCTTGGCGGCGTTTCAAGATCAGGAATATCTGGCACAAACTGTGGCCAGTGTTGCCACAGCCCGTGACCGGATTGCAAGGATTGCCACAGATAACGGATTGCAACCCATTCAATCGGCAACAAACTTTGTCACTATTGATTGCGGTCGTGACGCTGATTTTGCCAAAGCAGTGGTCGATGAATTATCCGCCCGAGGTATTTTTATTCGCCGACCGTTTGTGGCACCTTACACCCGATGTATTCGGGTATCCGCAGGGCGTGCGCAGGATTTGGATCTGTTTGAAGCAGCTTTACCGCAGGCGTTGAAAGCCTGTGGTTAACCTTTTGCAATTACCTGACTGGCTGCATTAAGTGCATTACTTCCGTGTGGGATATCAAGTGTTTTCAACGCACTATCAATGGTTCCTAATATGCCCATCACCATGGGTACGTTTAAATGTCCCATGTGGCCGATCCTGAAATTATTGTGCCATTCAGGCGAGCCTTGTACAGCGGCACCAATGCCAATGCCAAGTGTTAGTCCTGCGGTCTTTTCACACCACTCACGAATGCGTGTGCCATTTCCGTTGCTGGTCAAGATGCAGGTTACTGCGCGCGACCTACTTGCAGGGTTTTGTACGTTTAGCCGTAGATCACCGCCATCTTCCCCCCATGCATTAACAGCGGCCCAGATCGCGTGTGCGAACAGTTCTTGACGATCCCAAGCGGCTTCAACACCTTCTTCATGCACCAGCATATCCAGTGCTTCGCGTAAGCCAAACAGGTGATGTGTGGGTGAGGTACCCGCAAAGTTTTGATATATGCCTTCAGGGTTCAACCTAGGCATCCAATCCCAATAACTTGTTGCAAGATCAGCGGTTTTGCGGGCTTCCAATGCCCGCTCATTGGCAAAAAGAAAGGACAGGCCAGGCGGTGTCATTAGGCCTTTTTGGCACCCTGATACCATCAAATCTACGCCCCATGCATCCATTTCAAACCGTTCGCATCCCAAGCTGGCAATGCAGTCGACCATAAAAAGGGCAGGGTGGTCTGCGGCATCTATGGCTTTGCGCAAAGCGGCAATATCGTTTTTAACCGATGATGCAGTATCGGTTTGCGTTAATAAAACCGCTTTATATTCATGTGCTTTGTCGGCACGCAATGCCTGTTCTAGTTTGGCAGGGTCGGCCGCGTCAGACATCCCGAAATTTATCACTGTTGGAACAATGCCTGTTTTACGGCCCCATTCGCCCCATCCAATGGCAAATCGCCCTGTTCCCAGCACTAAAACCTTGTCCCCACGGCTAAGTGTATTGGTAATGGCGGCTTCCCATGCGCCGTGGCCGTTGGCGATGTATATAACTGCCTCACCCTTAGTTCGGGCCACAGTTTTCAGATCAGGATAAAGCGACAAAGCCAGATCAATCAGCGCACCTTCGTATATATTGGGCGAGGGCTGGTGCATCGCGTTTAGCACTCGGTCGGGGATAACGGATGGGCCAGGAATAGCCATAAGATGGCGGCCAAAATTAAGTGTCATTTTATAAATCCTGTTTGTGTTATGAAATTGGTATGTCATCAGAAAATTCCCGTCAACCAATCTTCGTTGGACAGTTTGCTAATCAATGATAAACAGAGGGGTGCAATGGGCTAAAGCGTTTTGCATTTTATCTGACGCAATCGGATAAATGCAATGCGCAGCAACACCTGGTAGGGAGAGCAATGCTTTGTCTCCTATCTGATTAAAGTAAAAGACAAAGCACTTTAAGGATGCCGTACCCGAATGACAAATACTAAAACGACACGGCTGACAGCACGCGCCGCCTATGGGCGGTTATGGCATGGCTGGGTAAAGCAACATTGGCCATTATTGATAGTATCTGTGGGGTTAATGGTTGTTATTGCATTGGCCACAGCGGGTTATGCGAAGTTCATGGAATATGCGATTGCAGGGCTAGAGGCACGCGATGCAAGTGTTGTCTACTGGGCGCCTATTAGCATTATTGCACTGACAATGACGCGTGGTATCTGCCACTATCTGAATGTTATTTTGCAAAATCGGGTTTTGTGCCGCGTGCAGGCAGATATGCAGCGCCAAATGTATGATACATTGGTTGATATGGACTTAGCCGAGTTGCTGGCAGAGGCCCCAGCGGCGATTGCAGCACGATTTTCTGCGGATATAGAACTGGTTCGCAATGCCACTGTGGCAGTTTTTGGTTCGTTACGTGATGTGATGACTTTGGTCGCAACATTTATTGTGATGCTATCAATAGATTGGGCAATGACACTGGCACTAATGTGTATTTTTGCACTTGTATTTGCCCCTGTTGGTATTGCGGGGTCGCGTATTCGGTCGACTTCCAAAGATATTCAGCAAGAAATTGCACAGATGACGAAATCGGTAAATGAAGGTTTATCAGGTATACGCATGGTGCGTACCTATCAGCTGGAAGATACTTTAAAAGAAACCTCTAACAAAAGTTTTGAACGCTTGTTTAGCTTGCGTGTGGCGATTGTGAAATGGCAAGCGGCCTTGTCGCCATTAGTAGAAACTTTGGCAGGGGTCGCAGTTGGTGTTACTTTGTTTTTGGTGGCATTGCGCATTCAAACTGGTGCTATTGATATTGCGGGTATGATGGGCTTGATTACTGCGTTGGGTGTTTTAACCAATCCTGGGCGCAAATTAACCCAAGCTTTTGCTGTTGGTGCACAGGGTATTTCAGCGCTAGAGCGGGTTTACGGCTTTTTTGACACTAAGAATACCGTAACGGATGGGCCCGATGTTGTTGAAGGTGGGCGGGCCAAAGGCCAGATTAAATTCGATAAGGTCGATTTTGTTTATCCGGACGGATACCAAGCCTTAAAGTCAATTAACCTAACCATAGAAGCAGGTAAAAAATACGCTTTTGTCGGGCGTTCTGGGGCAGGTAAAACAACGATATTCAACCTTTTACCACGCCTGTTTGATACATCGACAGGTACTATATTATTGGATGGTAAGGATATTAAGTCTCTGACTTTAAAATCTTTACGCGACCAAATATCGCTTGTCAGTCAAGACAGTATTCTGCTGTCAGGAACTGTCACAGAAAATATCGGCTTTGGCCGTGCTAAAGCAGATGAAAAAGCCTGTATAGAGGCCGCTAAGTCAGCAGCGGCACATGGGTTTATTCAAAAGCTTTCTGATGGGTATAACACCCATATTGAACCCTCAAAATCCACATTTTCGGGTGGCGAGCGGCAACGCTTGTCTATTGCGCGGGCGATTGTGCGCAACGCCCCTATTTTGCTGTTAGACGAGCCTACTTCAGCGTTGGACGCAGAATCAGAAGCGTCTATTCGTACTGCTTTGGATAAATTGTCAAAAGGCCGTACAACACTGATTATTGCACACAGGCTGTCAACAATACTGGATTCAGATCAGATTGTGGTGATGGATGGTGGTCAGATCGTGGCACAAGGTACCCATGATGATCTGTTGGAACAGGGCGGGCTATATGCCGACCTGTTCAACCTTCAGTTTGACATGAGCCCCGCAAAAGAGAACGGGCATAAACGTGTGGGGCACAGTATTCGCAAACCTGCGGTGGGCCCTGTTGAGCGTGTCTTTAGGATGCTGGGGTTTCAACGGTTATAGCGTTTTGCCAACTTTTGTGGGGCGACTCCGATAAAGTACATGGCAAGCGTGATAAGGTTTTTTCGGGATCGTGCAAACCAGCCATCTTTGATATAGCGCTGCGCACCTGTGGTTGCCGTGATCGGCATTGGCATTATTTTTCCACGCAATTTTCGGGCAAGGGCTACATCTTCCATCAGGGGGATGTCAGGGTATCCGCCAGTTTGCTGGTATAGTTTTTGCGAGATTAATAACGCTTGATCGCCATAAGGCAGCCCGAATAACCGCGACCTGATGTTGGCTAAACCAGCGACAATGGCAGGTGCAAATCCATCAGCATCAAACGATAACTTGCAATACCCCGCTTTGGTTTGGCTGTTGATATGTGCCCGCATATGCGTTTCCCAGTCCGCAGAAAATACCGTATCGGCATGAACAAATAGCAACCATTGCCCTTTGGCAGCTTTTGCCCCTGTGCGTAGTTGACTACCACGCCCTTTGGCGGCCTTCACAAACTTAGCACCTGCCTCATCTGCGATTTGGGCAGTTTGGTCTGTTGACCCGCCATCTGCAAAGATCACCTCATGTATCAATGATTTTCCCATTGCCTGATACAGACAGGCTAAAGTCGGCCCAACAGTGTCGGCTGTGTTTAATGTAGGGATCACAACTGTGATAGGTGCGGGCATCTGAAACTCGAACTAGATTGTCTTGTCTTGCTTTAAGGCATAAAGCAAAAGAAAGCGACTAAGGAGTGCATTATGGGTGTACAGACAAATGATCGGATGGTTCTAAAAATATCTGGTGCGGATGCAAAGAGGTTTTTGCAGGATTTGGTGACTAATAATCTGGATCAAGGCGGGCTGATCTATGCGGCTCTATTAACGCCGCAAGGAAAGTACCTATTCGATTTTTTCATATTAAAACAAAATGATACCTGGCTTATTGACGTAAAATCTGACTGCGCAGCAGCTTTGGCGCAAAGACTGACGATGTATCGTTTGCGGGCGGATGTTGTGATCGAAGATAGCGGGTTATCTGTGCAACGCGGCGTGGGCGATTTACCTGATGGGGCCGTTACCGACCCCCGGCATCCTGCCTTAGGTTGGCGATTATACACCTTGGGTATAAGCGATGAACCAACAGTTGATTGGGATGCAATTCGTGTTGAACATTGCATACCAGAAACTGGAATAGAGCTGATTGCCGACAATACCTATATTCTGGAAGCAGGGTTTGAGCGCCTGAACGGCATTGATTTCAAGAAAGGCTGTTATGTTGGCCAAGAGATTAATGCGCGGATGAAGCATAAAACCGAATTGCGCAAAGGTTTGGTAACTGTGGCTGTTGACGGTCACGCAAATGTTGGCACCCAAATATTGTCGGGGGGCAAACCTGTTGGCACCCTGTTCACCCAATCGGGGGGCAAGGCAATTGCATATTTACGGTTTGACCGCGCTAAGGGCGATATGGCTGCGGGGGACGCTACAGTGCGGCTTATATCGTAGCAGGCTGCATTATATAGGCAGCGTCATGCCATCTTTTCCTAACGTTAAGGGGCCAGACCATTGTTTGCGCACATCGCTTTCCCAATGCGCATCGGTAAAGTCAGGATCGCCATCAGGAACAAAATGATTAAGGGCCAAATGCTTTACGTCTGCCGCATGAGCAATACGCCCCACATCTTCGGCACTTGTATGGCTTCTTAGAATATGGGTCAAAAGACGATCATCCCCATTGGTCATCTTTGCACATAAAGCGTAAACCCCCTCTATAAGCATGGCTTCATGAACCAACAGATCCGCCCCTTTGGCGAATGGGATCATTTCATCCATAAATGCGGTATCCCCTGATAACACAACACATGTGTCAGGGGTTTCAAACCGTAAGGCGAAACTATCTTTAATTGGTGGGTGATCGTTCCGCATGGCCGTGATCTTTATCCCGTCTTGGTCATATATCACGCCATCATGAATGGTTTTAAGATCCGCTAAAGTTTGTAAATCACAACGACCTTCATCGGCAATACGCAGGTCAACATCGAACTGCATCGATTGCAGGAAGCCTTGCCAGTATCCTATCAAACCTGATGGGCCGATGATCGGGATTGGTTGGTTCAATCCAGCCACCCAAGCGGTATGCAATAGGGGGCCGAGTTCCAAATAATGGTCTGAATGTAGGTGCGTCACAAAAATCATATCGACTTGTGTTAAAGTAACGCCTTGGTCACATATCCCACGTGTCACCCCAAGGCCTGCGTCAATCAGGATATTTTTGCCATTTAACTTCAATAACATGGATGTTGGCATGTTAGAACCGGGGCGGATTGCGGGCCCACCTTTGACACCCATAAAAGAAAGACTGTTGTCCACGCGCGTAAGCCCCCAAGCATTTGCCCCAGCGTATCTTTGTGTACGTCAGGTGTCTATGCCCAGAGGCTTGTTATAAAATCAAACTGCTGTCCGACGTATTACAAGAATAATTGGTGATTAATCGTTGCGTATTACTTTAACGAATTGATTGAAGACTGACCCGTTTGCGGCAATGACGCTGCCGTCCGTTAAACTTTTACCGTCTGGGTAAACAGAGCAAGACATGCCGCCCGCTTCTTGAACCAGCAATAGACCTGCGGCAATATCCCATGCGTTCAAGTTGCGTTCCCAATAGCCATCGTAACGCCCTGCGGCAACATAGGCCAAATCAAGGGCTGCGGCCCCCCAACGGCGCACACCAGCGCAGGCGGGTAGAATGCGTGCAAGGTCTTGCAGTGTGGTAGGCAAATCTGAACTGCCTGCAAAAGGTAGCCCAGTTGCAAAAATCATTTCGATCATTTGTGTGCGGCCTGATACACGAATGCGTTTGTCATTTAACCAAGCGCCACCCCCTTTTTCAGCGATATACATTTCATCGCCAATAGGGTTGAAGATTACAGCGGCAACGATTTCGCCTTTATGCTCCAAGGCAATGGATATGGCCCAATGCGGCAAGCCGTGCAAAAAGTTTGTGGTTCCATCCAGCGGGTCAACGATCCAGCGGCGTGTTGGATCAGCGCCTTTGATTTCTGTGCTTTCTTCACCAAAAAAGCCGTAGTTAGGACGTACTTCAAGCAATTCTTCTTTTAGAATTTCTTCTGCCTTTAGATCGGCGCGACTGACAAAATCACCTGGGCCCTTTGAAGAGACTTGCAGATGTTCAACTTCTTTGAAATCGCGCATCAGTGAGCGGCCAGCTTTGCGGGCGGCTTTAATCATCACGTTGATATTGGCAGACCATTGATACATGGGGTTTTACGTCCTTTTGTTCGGGTTGGCACCCTTTGGCCTAGTTTTTTGCGAAGGTCAACGTCTTGCCCGTGTTTTGGTGAATTTCACAAAGTCGGTTATATAACCCAATTCCAAGTCAGCGTCGCGCACCGCTGCATATAAGCGGCGTGAAACCCCTTCTTTGGTGATTTTTTTGGTTACAAAGTCATGCCCGTACTGTTCATTGGCGACAACCCAGTCAGGCAGCACAGACACGCCACGGTTGGATGCGACCAGCAACATGATAACGGCGGTCAATTCTACCTGTCTTAGGGCTTTGGGCTCTAATTTGGCTGGTGTCAGCAGTTCAGTATAAACATCCAGACGGGATTTATCCTCTGGATAGGTGATTAGGGTCTGGTCGCGCAAATCTTCTGCAACAATATACTCTTTTTGTGCCAAAGGATGATCGGTGGCGCATATAAAGGTGGGTTCATAATCGAATAAAGGGATGAAAGTGATGCCGTCTATTGCTTCTGGATCGTCTGATATTGCCACATCTACCTCTTCGCGTTGCAAAGCGGGTAGGGCATCAAAAGCAAGGCTAGGGCGAATATCAACATCTACGTTGCCCCAAGATTTTCGAAAGCTTTCCAACACAGGAAACAACCAGTCAAAACAGGCATGACATTCAATGGCGATGTGCAAACGGCCTGCTTTACCTGCAATGGTTTCGGCAAAATCAACCTCTAAGGCTTTGATGCGGGGTAGTATTTCTATTGCTAGTCTCAATAGCTTATGGCCCGCTTTTGACAGCTTTAAGGGTTTTGATCGGCGCAAGAACAGTTCCATACCAACTTGATCTTCCAACCCTTTAACTTGGTGCGATAAAGCGGATTGGGTGATGTTTAACACATCGGCTGCACGCGCAAGCCCCCCGTGATCGTGGATGGCTTTGATCGTGCGCAGATGACGAAATTCTATATACATGGAATGCTCATTATTAGTAATTTTCATGTTTTATATTAGAAATATGAATTTGATTCAATAGTGTGCCTGTGTGAAACACATGGCAACAAAAGGAATAATGCCATGACACTCATTCGCGAAACTTTCGGCCTTTCATTTGAATTTTTTCCACCCAACTCTTTGGAAGCCAGTTTTAAGTTGTGGAACGCGATCGACACATTGGCAGGGTTTGCACCAGAGTTTATCTCTGTGACTTATGGTGCAGGCGGATCAACGCGAGAGTTGACAAAATCTGCGGTCGCAGTGATCCGTCAAAATTATGGGTTGGAAGTTGCGGGGCATTTAACCTGTGTGAATGCATCGCGCAACGAGGTGCTGGAAGTGGCACGTGGTTATGTGGAAAGCGGTGCCAAGCAAATTGTGGCACTTCGCGGGGATGCACCCAAAGGGGCTGATAGTTTTTCGGCACATCCTGATGGGTTTGCCAGCAGTATCGAGTTAATCGAAGCACTGGCGGCAATGAATGAATTTAAAATTCGTGTTGGTGCCTATCCACATAAACACCCCGAAGCGGTGGATGACTTGGCTGATATTGATTTTCTGAAACGTAAGTTTGAGGCGGGCGCTGATAGTGCCATCACCCAGTTTTTCTTTGAAGCGGAAGATTTTCTGCGGTTCCGTGATCGGTGCGATAAAGCAGGAATTACCAACAAAATCACACCTGGTATTCTGCCGATTGAAAACTGGGCAAAAACCAAGAAGTTTGCAGCCCGTTGTGGCACAAAAACCCCTGAGTGGATGGATAAAGCGTATCGCAATGCACGAGATGTGGAAGAAGCGCGTTTGTTATCAACGGCGCTGTGTACTGAAATCTGCGATGATCTGTTATGTGAAGGTGTCGAAGATTTGCATTTCTACACGCTGAATGATCCGACACTAACACAGGATGTTTGCCGCGCCTTGGGGCGCAAACTGATCGCCCCTGCGTTGCATAAAGTCGCTTAAGGCTTGGCCTTACTATAGTTCTGGTTGCTATTATAAACGTTTGCTGGATGCGCAGTTTCGACGCAAACCTGACGATTTATACCTTATTTAGGCCTTAGTTATAACGAATTTTCCTCATATGCACACTCTTGAAGGTGTATGCCTTGCATGCGCGTAACGATTAACATAGTGTAAATATGGTAGCTGCGGCTAAACTTTCAGTTGATACAACAGCATCCGCTATGGATATGGCGAATGCTATGTTCGGCGATGGTATTACGATCCTGACAGCTACCTATAGCGGTGATGATATATCATCAGGTATTTACACAAACGGCGATACCATATCCCCCACTGCAACACCATCTGATACAGGCGTTATCCTATCTACGGGTACTGCAACCGATTATACGAATAGTTCGGGTGATTCTAACCAATCTAAGAGTACTTTCACCAAAACCGATGGGGTTGATGGCGACGCGGATATGGATGCGGTTGCAGGTACCGACACGTATGATGCTGCTATATTAGAGGCAAGCTTCATACCTGTAGGTGAAACGCTGACCATGCAGTTCATATTCTCATCTGAAGAATACATCGAATATGTCAATGCAGGTTTTAATGATGCGATTGGTATCTGGGTCAACGGTGTGAAAGCTGACATTTCTATAGGGACTGGCGAAGTTTCTGTAGATGACATCAACAATGTCGATAATGAGAACCTATATTTGGACAATGCGGGCGATCAGTACAATACTGAAATGGACGGCCTGACAATTACACTGACTATCAAGGCCCCTCTAAATGTAGGCGTAACCAACACAATTAAAATTGGTATCGCTGATGCAGGCGATGATAGATATGATAGTAACCTACTGATTGTTGGTGACAGTATACAAACTGTTGCGATTGCGGTTGATGATACGGCTAGTATTCATCAAAATGCTGCAAAAACCATTGATGTTTTGGACAATGATACAGTCCAAACTGGCCTGACAGTAACCGTAACCCATATCAATGATGTGGCCGTTAATGTAGGCGATTCTGTAACGCTTCCTACCGGTGAGATTATTACGCTTAATGCAGATGGAACATTAACTGCACAGGTAGACAGTGATGTTGGCATAAATATATTTACCTATGCTGTTGAAGATAGCAACGGTAACACCGATGTTGGTTTCGTGACGCTTGAAACAACGGTTCCATGTTTTGTTGCAGGTGCGCGTGTTGAAACCGACAAGGGTGTGCAGTTGATCGAAGATCTTTGTGCGGGTGATCGTATTAAAACCAAAAATGGCTATAAAGTTTTGCGTTGGGTTGGCTCGCGTTTTGCGCGGTGTCACGGTGACCATGCGCCGGTGGTTTTTGAAGCCAACAGCCTAGGGCAGCACGATGCCTTTAAATTGTCGCAACAACACAGAGTGTTACGAATTGATTTTCGTGCAGAAATGCTGTTCGGTAAAAACTCTGTGCTGGTGCGTGCCAAGGACCTGATAAATGGCAAAAGCATTCGGTTAAATAACAGCGGCAAGCCCGTGCAATATTTTCATCTACTGTTTGACCAGCATGAAGTGATCAAAGCTGACGGTGTATGGAGTGAAAGCTTTCAGCCCGGCGCACAGGTTTTGACATCTATGGATGCCACTTCAAGGGCGGAAGTGTTGGATTTGTTTCCAAATCTTGACGCGGAAACAGGCGAAGGATACGGCCCAGAATGTTACCCAAGCCTGCGTAGCTATGAGGCACGGGTTTTATTGGGGTAAAGATGTGGTGACGTGTGCAAATAACACAAACCAAAGCTGACATTTCACACATTATATGGTTTTTTATTTCGAACCCGCGATGATAACTTTTCACACATGAAAAAAAAGCACAGATTTTTATCACGGGCGGCAGCGGATATGTTGGCCGTAATATTATACGCCATTTTGCAGGACAAGGGCATAAAGTTATTGCCCTTGCACGCAGTAAGGGTTCTGCTGAAATCGTAAAAGGGTTGGGTGCGCAGGCTTGCATGGGTGATCTTTCCGACATTGATGTGCTGGCCAAGGGTATGCGCGGGGCAGATCGGGTAATCCATGCCGCCGCCGACACCAATCACGGGCAGCCCACAGCAGAGCAAATAGAAACCAATCTGGGTGGTGCGCGCAATGTCTATCAGGCTGCCCTTAAGGCAGGGGCCAAACGTGCGTTGCATCTAAGCACAGAGGCGGTTCTGTTGGGTGGGCCATCTTTGATAAACGCCGATGAAACAACACCTTACCCTAAAACATTCGGTGGTGCTTATTCTGAAACCAAAGCTAAAGCGGAACAGATCGCACTGGGCTTTTCGGGTGACGATTTGGATATTTTAGTGATGCGCCCACGGTTTATCTGGGGGCGCGATGATACAACCGCTTTGCCACAACTGATCGAAGCCGCAAAATCAGGCAAGTTGGCATGGATTGATGGGGGGACATATCTGACCTCAACCACACATATTGCCAATGTGGTGCACGGGATCGCCCTGATTTTGGAAAAGGGCCATAATGGCGAGGTTTATCATATCACCGATGGTGCGCATGTTGGCTTTCGAAACTTTATATCTGATTTGCTGCGCGCAGGGGGTGCTAACGCGCCGACTAAGGCCGTGCCACGCTGGTTGGTTAAGCCGGTTGTGCAACTGGGTGAGGTTCTGGCCAAGCTCACAGCTGGGCGCCTACACGGCCCGATGAGCATGCAGGAATACGCCACACTTGGTGTTGAGGTGACACTTGATATAACCAAGGCGCACAAACACCTAGGTTACCGACCAATTATGACAATAGAGGATGGTATGAAAGAACTGGCTGGCGGCTAAAGCCTAGCTTAGGCCCGTTCAGCATATTCCATCGTGTCTGTATTGATAACAACATCTTCGTCTTGGCCTACAAATGGCGGGATCATTACGCGCACGCCATTGTCTAAAACCGCAGGTTTAAAGCTGTTGGCGGCGGTTTGGCCTTTTACCGCAGGTTCGGTCTCTACCACTTTGCATATAACTTTTTGCGGCACTTCGGCACTTAATGCCTCAGATTCGTGATATTCGATTTTGATGGTCATGCCGTCTTGCAAAAACGGGCGGCGCTCACCCAGAATGTCAGATGGCAGTTCAATCTGTTCATATGTTTCCATATCCATAAACACCAACATGCCGTCATTTTCATACAAAAACTGTTGATCTTTTTGGTCAAGGCGGACTTTTTCAACTTTATCAGCAGAGCGAAAACGCTCGTTCAGTTTTGAATTAGTGCGCAGATTTTTCAACTCTACTTGGGCAAATGCCCCACCTTTGCCCGGTTTCACATGATCGACTTTTACAGCGATCCACAGACCATTATTATGATCTAGAATGTTTCCTGGGCGGATTTCGTTACCATTAATTTTGGGCATGTTTTCGCTCTTTGCAATTAAAAAGGTGGAAAAATTATTCAAAGGGTGTATAGAGTGCCTTCCTGCTATACGCAAGCCGATGTGGGATCGGTTCGATGCTGCTAGGTAGATATGCACTAAACGCATAGCTGCCATTCCATATCAGCAATACCGAATCGTCACAAAATAGCCATATTGGCACGAACCGAGAAAAAGAAGAAAAGATCAAGTCGATAATGTTTGATACAATAGATAATTCTGCCTTCATCAATGACCAAGGTAAACGCTCTTCCAAGTTGTTTGCCGCCGTTGTGCTTGCCGCACTAGACGACGCCATTGCTGATGATAAAAAATATGGCAACGGTGTTGAAAGCATCGCACGTTGGGCCCGCTCACGCGATGGCCGTGAAGTGCTGATGTGTGCAGGCATCGAGCCAACCGAGCGTTGTGTCAAAGGCATGATGGAATTTGTTTCACGCGGTGTACGTACATCTGTGGCTCTGTCACGCGAAGAAAGCGAACGCCAAGCAGCGGCAAAAGAAGCCGCCTAATAATCTTTATAGTTTTTAGAAAAAGGCACTCTGTATTATGAGTGCCTTTTTTCGTGACAAAACGATATTTTAAGGGAATACATTTCCCTATGGTTAAAGACATAACAACAAAAGCCGCCTTTACGGGTTTTCTTACCACATTTGTAGGCTTTGCAGCATCATTCGCAGTAGTGATGCAGGGGCTTTATGCGGTGGGTGCAACCGACGCGCAAGTAATATCAGGCCTGATGATGTTGTGCTTTTTCAAAGGCCTGTGTGAGATATACCTTTCTTTAAAACTTAAAATGCCGATCACCATAGCTTGGTCAACACCAGGTGCGGCCTTGTTAGTCTCAACAGGTGCGCTTGCAGGCGGGTTTCCTGCGGCCGTAGGGGCTTTTGTGGTGACTGCTTGCCTGATCGTGCTTGCTGGATTTTGGAAGCCCTTGGAACGCTTGGTTTCTAATATTCCTTTGTCTCTGGCCAATGCCATGCTTGCAGGTGTGTTGTTACCGCTTTGTCTGGCACCTTTTACGGCGATAACGGATTTTCCACTTTATGGTTTGCTTATTTTATTTGCGTGGCTGGGCATGTCACAAATCAGTAAGCTTTGGGCTGTGCCAACCGCACTGGCGGTGTTTGCTGCAATCTTATTTCTTGGCATTGGTGTTACATCACAACAATGGCAATCGGTAGGGCAAGCGGCGTTTGTAATGCCCGAATTTGTAATGCCCGTTTGGACATGGCAAGCCACCATCGGTATCGCGTTGCCCTTATTCGTGGTGACAATGGCCTCACAAAACATCACTGGTTACGGCGTGTTGCGGGCTTACGGCTACGCACCCAAAGCAGGTGAGCTGTTCTGGGTTACAGGTTTTGCCTCGCTTTTGGCGGCACCTTACGGTGGGCACGGTATTAATCTGGCTGCAATTACCGCTGCAATGTGCGCCAGCGATGAAGCGGGGCCTGATCCTAAAAAACGCTACTGGGCATCCGTCTTGTCTGGTGTATTCTACTTGATGTTGGCCACAGTGGTAGGGGCGGCCATTGCATTTGTGGCGCTTGCGCCTGTGGCATTGATTAAAGCGGTTGCAGGCCTTGCTCTGATAGGCGCCTTTGTGGGTGCTTTGAAAGGGGCTGTTGGCGACGCAGGCGAGCGCGAAGCGGCTGGGCTTACGTTTCTAATCACTGCATCTGGGATCAGCTTGTTAGGTGTTTCAGCCCCGTTTTGGGGTTTAATCGCGGGATACGTAATGTTGGTGGGGCTTAAATGGCGGGCAAAGTAAGTGACTGTTGCGCAGTGGTAAAAGAAGCCACTTAGGAATTCGCACGTCCTCTGGTGGTGCCTATTTATGATCGGTTAAGTGGGTTTTAATCCGTTTCAGCTGCAACGATGGCTGAAATTATACGCTTTTCGGTGTTATGTATTGTGTACACATAGACACCCCACCACTCCATTCCCTTTTCAAGGTGCTGTGCGATTTCGATCAATTTCGGGTCAAACCAATTCAGGATGTGATTGTTTTTGGACGGCATCATGTAATCACACATCTCAAGGTAAGTTTGTTCAATTTCAGCATTAGTCAGTTTTGCGTTGTGACGGAATAAGCCGTATGGGGGGGTGCAGATAGGCAAATGCAAAGCTGCCTGTCTGACCACCAGGCGGGCTAAAGCCTAACCCCTTTCTTTTACTCATATCTGTAAGGTATGGCTTCGTAACTTTATTGCCGTAATAATCAACTAACTGGCCACCGGGAACCAGATGGCCAGTTGTTTTGTCGAAAAAATCCCCATGAAATGCTGCTTGGCTTATTCGTTTCGGTGAAAGTAGCTCAAGCTGTTTGGGGGATTTAAGATCCAGTACCGAAGCAAGTGCTAAACGGTGGTTTTCATATGTATCTTCACAATCTTTGAAAATCTGAATTTTTTAAACGCCTGACATTTCCAAATGGCGTTCGTAAGCTTCAAAAGATTGTTGGCTTATATGCATTTAAAAATCCAGTTATCGAAAGTGGCAATAGCTCAACTCTACAGGTCAGTCACACGACCTGTAGCCTAATAATATAAGCATAAATCATAACGTTTATAGAACGCATATCAGACATGGCCTGATTGCAACCAGCTTAGAACACCCCTAGACTACTCTAAGGTATCAATCATAGTGGACAGATGCTTGATGCGTTCATTCATATCATTGTTCAATTCAACCAATTCGCGTTGTAGGGATTTTTTAGTCGCTGTGGTTTGTTTGTTTTCTGTCAGTATGGCGTCTAACTCGGCAATGGCTTTCGACAAAATTGGTGAAATGTCATAGCGGATGGCTTCTGCACCTTTTAACTCGTTCCCAGACATAGGCTTGCTGATGCGTTTGAATTCATACCGGCGATGTTTTGGTAAAAATGAACCTTTTTCGCGACGGTAATCAATCTTCAATACGTCCATGTCTTTAGAAACATGCACAGTCGTGTAACCCGCTATTTGTTGAGGATTAAGAACACCCATTTCCGTTAAACTTGTCGTTTTCGTTGTCATATAATTATCCTTGATGCATTATGAAGCTGTAAATCGAATTTTTATAATCATACTTAGTTCATGTTTATTAACAACTTATATTTATATTAAGTGCGTTGAGGCTGCAGTTTTGGCTCTATAATGAAGCTATAACCCCTTATATAAGCCGAACGATGTTTGATTAATCATGCCCTAACTTATCAGGTCTTCCTAGGTTTCACCCGCCGCGTTGCTTCTGCCACTGTTGGGTCTTCTGGCCATGGATGGCGCGGGTAACGTCCGCGCATGTCTTTGCGCACATCCGCATAGGACGTTTGCCAAAAATTTGGCAGATCAGCGGTGGTTTGCACGGGGCGGCGTGCAGGCGACAGCAGCTCGATTAGCAAAGGAATGCGGTTGGGGCCTATGCAAGGGTGCTTTGTCAGGCCAAACAATTCTTGCAGACGCACCGATATGCTTGGATGCTCGCCACTGTAATCGACGGGTAGGGTGGTGCCTGTAGGGGCTTTAATACTTGCAGGGGCTTGGGTATTCAGTATTTGAAGCGTGTCCCATGACAGGGTATTTTGTAAAATCTCGTCCAAATTCAACCGCTTCAGGTCATCTGGCTTTTTCATACCTGAAAGATGTGGTTGCAACCAATGTTCCAAAGCATCCAGTAAAGTCGCATCAGACAGATCGGGCATATCAACGTCTTTATCACGCAGCCATTCTACACGGGCGCGAAACAGGTTTGCGGGCTTTGACCATGGCAATGCATTTAGACCAAGGTCGCGGATACCCTCGATCATACCTTGTGCCAAAGCATCATTCGGGCAATCTTTCCATTGTAGATCACTTAGTACCAAAGCCTGAAACCGCCGTTGCAGGCGTGCATCCACACGGCGTTCTCGCCTGTTCCACAAACAGATTTTCACGTCTTTAATCTGGTCACCATAAAGCTGTGTCAGTTCCGCCTCTGATAGGGCCACGCCCATGCGGATACGGGCCTCTTTGGCATCACCGTCCAGATCGGTGGCAACGATTAAACGGTTGGCGGCCAACGTATCACCATCTTCCAGATAAGCACCCTTACCGCCTGACAACAAATAACGTGGCGCATCGCCTGCGCGGTGTAAACCGATGCGGTCAGGATAGGCAAGGGCGGCCATGGCCCCAAGCGAATGCGTTGTGTGGCCTTGTGGCTTTAGCCGTTTGGCTTCTTGTTTGATGGTGGCAATGACTGCCCGATTGGCGCGGAGGGATTGTATGTTGTGGAACTTAGGCAGATCACGCAGGGCATCCCAACGCAGAGTTAGATCAGCAGGTAAATTGCGGCCTTCGCGGATCAAAGGATCGCGGGCTTCCAACAAGGCGGCCAACAGCCCTGCATCTTGCTTTGCCTGCAACAATACATGGGCAAGACGTGCGTGGGTTGGTAAGCCCGCCAGCTTTCGCCCGTACGCAGTGATGCGCTTGTCGGCATCCAAGGCGCCCAACATGCAAAGCAGGTCTTGGGCGGCTGTGTAATCCGCTGTGCGTGGTTGGCTTAAAAACGGCATTTCATTCGGGTCGCTTACCCCCCAAACTGCCAGTTCCAACACCAAACCAGTTAAATCGGTTGAACGAATTTCTGGGTCGGGGAAAGGCGTCATGCCACCGTTTTCACCTGCAGCCCACATTTTGTAGCAAACCCCTGCCGCCACACGTCCTGCGCGCCCTTCGCGCTGGGTTGCTTCGGCTTTGGTCACGCGGGTTGTAACCAGCCGTGACATGCCGGAACCACCATCAAAACGCGCCCGTCGTGCGCGCCCTGCATCAACCACAACTCGGATGTCAGGGATGGTTAATGAGGTTTCAGCGATGGATGTGGCCAGAACCACCTTGCGGCCCTGTGCGGGGGGTGTAATGGCGGCACGTTGGTCTTTGAACGGCATCGCACCATATAGGGGGCGAATAACAACATTGGGGCCAAGCGATTTACCCAACAGTTGTTGCACGCGGTTGATTTCACCTGCCCCTGGTAAAAACACCAAAACACCACCATCGGTTTCGGATACGGCTGTAGCAATTAAACTTGCCGCCGCATCTTCAAAACGCGGCCCCTTGCGGCCTGCCTGCATCCAAGGTCGGGGCAGAAAATTCTGTGTGACAGGATATGATTTCCCCATCGAGGTTATAATTGGCGCATCCCCCATTAAGGCCGCCACAGGGGCTGCATCCAGTGTGGCCGACATCACAATCAGACTTAGATCATCGCGCAATGCAGCACGTATTTCCAAAGCAAGCGCTAACCCCAGATCCGCTTGCAGGCTGCGTTCATGAAACTCGTCAAAGATAATACAGGATATTTCGGGCAGTTCAGGGTCACTTTGGATCATGCGGGTCAAAATACCCTCGGTCACGACCTCAATTCGGGTGGTTTCACTAACCTTCGTGTCACCGCGCATTCTATAGCCCACGGTTTTCCCGACAGGTTCGCTCAGCATATCCGCCATGCGTTCTGCCGCCGCACGGGTGGCAAGACGGCGGGGTTCCAACATCAGTATTTTACGGCTGAAAAGCTGCTGTTCTAGTAAGAATAGCGGCACGCGCGTGGTTTTGCCTGCCCCCGGCGGGGCTTGTAACACTGCCTGATTAGCCGATTTTAGTGCTGCTAGCAGGTCAGGCAGGGCGGCTTCTATAGGTAGCACACCACTCATAGGGCGTTACTTTCGAACAGCCCTGATCCTGTCTCTTATACACATCTGACGCTGCCGACGATCTACTCTGTGTAG
>CAJXSR010000031.1 GCA_913061275.1 uncultured Paracoccaceae bacterium
CAGAGCCAGAGCCAGAGCCAGAGCCAGAGCCAGAGCCAGAGCCAGAGCCAGAGCCCGTTAAAGCACCAGTTAAAAAGCCTGAAAAACCTGGGCTGTTGGGGCGGATGCTTGGTAGGGCACCCAAAGAAAAAGCCCTAAAACGGGTGCTTGATGATGCGATGCTTGAAAGCTTGGAAGAGTTGCTAATCACGACGGATATGGGCGTTGAAACCTCATTACGTGTTGCGGCAGCAATGGCTGAAGGGCGGTTTGGTAAAAAACTTGGGGTTGATGAAATTAAAAGCCTGCTCACGGCAGAAATTGCACGCATCATGGATCCAGTGGCAAAACCGATGCCGTTATATCCCAAAAAACCACAAGTGGTTTTGGTTGTTGGGGTAAACGGGTCTGGTAAAACCACGACCATTGGTAAGCTGGCCAGTCAGTTTAGGGCCGCTGGAAAATCTGTGGTAATTGCTGCGGGTGATACTTTTCGGGCTGCGGCTGTTGAACAGTTGCAGGTTTGGGGTGAACGTGCGGGCGTACCTGTTTTGACGGCACCTGAAGGATCTGACCCTGCTTCACTTGCGTTTGAAGCGATGGAAAAGGCCGAGACTGACGGGGTGGATTTGTTGATGATTGACACTGCAGGTCGTTTACAAAACCGTTCTGACCTGATGGAAGAACTGGCTAAAATTGTGCGTGTTATCCGCAAAAAAGACCCGTCCGCACCCCATAATACATTGCTGGTGTTGGATGCGACCACGGGCCAAAACGCTTTGGGGCAAGTAGAGGTGTTTCGGGATATTTCGGATGTAAGTGGTTTGATTATGACCAAGCTTGATGGCACTGCAAAAGGTGGCGTTTTGGTGGCTTTGGCTGATAAGTTTGGCCTGCCCATTCATGCGATTGGTGTGGGTGAACAAATTGATGATCTGGCGCCGTTTGATCCTGAAGAATTCGCGCAAGCATTGACGGGTCACACAGTTTGACGGAATGGTTAATCTCTATTGAAGGCACTGAAAGCGGCCGTCATTTGGCGATGTTTTTGGCTTTGTTTGCTGCGTTAATGCATGCAATTTTTGGGGCTTTGCAAAAAGGCCGCCATGACCCGTGGTTGACGCGCGGGGCTGTGGATATTTGCTATGCGATCATGGCAATGCCGTTTGCATTTTTTGTGGTGCCTTGGCCTGAACCCCATATGTGGTTGATTTTTGCGGGGATGTTTATAATCCACGCAGTTTACAAAATCACCCAAGCCAAGGCCTATTCTTATGGGTCTTACACAGTTGTTTACCCAGTTGTGCGGGGTCTGGGCCCTGTGGTGACAGTTCTTGCTGCGGGCATAGTTTTTGGCGAACATTTCGCAGGCTTGCAATGGGGTGGATTGGCGGTGTTGACTTTGGCGATTTTTGCGCTAGCAGCATTTAATCTTAACCGTGAGAAAATTGACCGCAATGCGATAAAATTGGCCCTTGCATGGGCCGTTGTTGCGGGCTTTATGGTGGCGACTTACACAACCTATGACGCATATGGCATTCGTGAAACACCTAATCCGTTCACGTTTCTTGCATGGTTTTTCTTAATTGATGGGCTGCTTTTTCCAGTTATTGCTGCTGTTAGGTGGAAGCGTATGGATAACCCGCCGCTGATACGCCCGTTGATGGTGCGCGGTTTTATCGGCAGTATTGTTGCATTCATGAGTTTTGGATCCATATTAATGGCAACACGGTTGGATAAAGTGGGAGAAGCGGCGGTATTGCGTGAAACCTCAACTGTATTTGCCGCCATTATTGGATGGGTATTTTTGAAAGAGACCGTTGGCCCTATGCGCGCGGTTTTGATGGGTTTAATTGCCGCTGGCGCGGTTTTGGTGGAATTTGGCGGATAGCCAAGATAGAAAGCGATTATGACAGAGAAAAAGATAAACCCGATTGTAAAACTGGCCCTGGAAATGGGGCCGATTATTCTATTTTTCATCGCTTATACAAAGCTGAAAGAAGATACATACACAATTTTAGGCCGTGATTACGAAGGGTTTATTGTAGTGACGGCTATTTTCATCCCTGTTTTGCTGATTGCAACTGGTATCTTGTGGGCGTTGACTGGGAAACTGTCGAAAATGCAGTTGATGACGGCTGTTTTAGTGGTGATCTTCGGCGGGTTATCTGTCTGGTTGAACGATGATCGGTTCATAAAGATGAAGCCAACTATATTGTATCTGTTTTTTGGTAGTTCTCTTGGGTTTGGCTTGTTGCGCGGGCGATCTTATTTGCAAACCATGATGGAAGGTGCGATGCCGCTGAACGATCAAGGGTGGATGATACTGACAAAGCGGGTTTGCATTTTCTTTTTAACATTGGCGCTGGCAAACGAGGTTGTTTGGCGCACGATGTCAACCGATGCTTGGGTGAATTTCAAGACATTTGGTTTGACTGCTGCCGTATTTGTGTTTTTCATGGCCCAAGCGGGCTTAATTGAAAAATACAGCAGCAATGTAGAAGAAAAATAAACTTATTTGGTTTTGAACAGGTTCTTTTGGGCTTCTTTCCCGCTGTTGTTTGACCGTTTATCTGCAGCAACTGCTCGACCTTTTGTAACGTTTTCGCGCGCTTCACAACGTGCCAACCACTTTTCCATGTGGAGAAAGTTTGCAATGTCTTGTTCTTGGCGCTCCCACAAAGTGGCCCATGACCAAATAGCCATGTCAGCTATGGAAAAATCACCACAAACATATTCTTTGCCTGCCAACTGCCTGTCTAAAACACCATAAAGTCGTTTAGTTTCAGCGCGATACCGGTCTTGTGCATAAGGCAGAACTTGTGGTGGTTCCATCTTTGGCGCATAGGTCAAAAAATGGTGGGCTTGGCCTGCCATTGGGCCTAGACCGCCCATTTGCCACATCAGCCATTGGTCAATTTCAATGCGGTCACGGTCAGAAGTGCCGTAAAACTTACCCGTTTTACGGGCAAGATATTGTAAAATCGCGCCTGACTCAAAGATTGAAATTGCGGCACCATCTGGCCCGTCATGGTCAACAATCGCAGGCATACGGTTGTTGGGGGCGATTTTTAGAAAATCAGGTTTAAACTGATCACCTGCGCCGATGTCTATCAAGTGCAGCTTATAAGGTAGGTTCATTTCTTCTAAAGCGATGGTGATTTTCCAGCCGTTCGGGGTTGGCCAGTAATAAAGATCAATGGGATCTGTCATATTATTCTCCGATGTTTGGTCGGTAGAATGGCAGGAATTCGGGCGAGGTCAATTCACTGTTTTGTTAATTTATAGAAAACGATTGGTGCATGTATTGAATAACAGGATTTGGTTTAGACATTGAAAATGCAAATGTGTTGGCGCCCATTTCCAATATTAATCGTGTAGCTTCTGGTGTGTTATCGGGGGTTTCTTTCCAATTTGAATGCGCAAACTTATAACCAAAACATATTGCGCGATCTGCGGGGCCTGGCTTTGGGCCGAAACGATTGAAAATATACGCCGGCACATTCGTGTGTTGGGTGATAAGATTGTTTATTGATAAATGCTTGCCCATTGGGCAATCAAGCGACAGCAACGTGCGTGCCGAATACTCAAACGCATTGGATAACAGCAGGTTGCGCCACATTTTTGAACGGGTCGTGCGCACTGCCATCAGGGCGACACGCGCACCCAATCTGTGCGCGACAACATCCACTGGGCAATCAGGGCAAATTTCGCGTAAACCATTGATTAATATTGTTAACCCTTTGGCTTCTAATCCTGCCTTTTCATAGGGTGTTGCTAAGTCAGGTATCGCGCGTAATCCAGCGGTATAACCCAACCAGCGAAAGTCAACAACCAGTGTGTTGTTATCATGTGGTTGTAGTGCAAAGGGGGTTGATTGGTGATGGGCCGGTAATTGTATTGAAATCCTTGGAGGCCGGCGATACTGCTCAATTTGTTTTGCCAACAGGCCCATCACATCACGTCGCGGGTAGGCAGGGTTATGTATTACCCCATTGTTTGAGTGCACTTTAAAAACTGTCATTCGGTACTCTTTTACTGCTCTAACGTTTGTCTAATGCAGATAAATTGCGAAACCGTAAAAACCACACGGGGCATTGACTGCATTGTGCATATTAAGTACGAATAATTTGAGGCGATTTGTAACCGGATTGTGGGCCTCGTTAAATATGCCGCTAAAGAGGTCAGGGCGATATGCGACCCCGACTGTTATCGGTTGGGGTTTTTTATTGGGCGCGGCCCGGAAAGAAAAAATATGGAAAACTGGAAACCAAAGACAAAGCTGGTGCATGCGGGTGCAAAACGCAGCCAGTATAATGAGCTGTCAGAAGCAATTTTTCTGACACAAGGCTTTGCTTATGACAGTGCGGAACAGGCCGAAGCGCGGTTTATTGAGGCGGGAGAAGACGAGTATATTTATGCCCGTTACGGCAACCCAACTGTGCGGATGTTTGAAGAACGCATTGCAGCCATAGAAGGGGCAGAGGATGCTTTTGCGACTGCAAGTGGCATGGCCGCAGTATCTGGTGCGTTATTTTCAATGTTACGCGCTGGCGATCATGTGGTTTCTGCCAAGGCTTTATTCGGGTCTTGTTTGTTTGTGTTGGAAGATATTTTGCAACGCTGGGGCATTGAGGTGACTTTTGTCGAAGGCACTGATCTGAATGAATGGCGCGCCGCAATGCGTCCGAATACAAAGGTGGCTTTCCTAGAGGCTTTGTCAAACCCGACGTTGGAAGTCATTGATATTAAAGGTGTGTCAGAGATTGCGCATGCTGCGGGCGCAACCGTTGTGGTGGATAATGTGTTTGCCACGCCTGTGTTTCAACGCTCGCTTGAACTTGGTGCGGATGTGGTTATTTATTCAGCAACGAAACATATCGACGGGCAGGGACGTTGTCTGGGTGGCGTGGTGCTGGGCACCAAGGAATATATCCGCAAAACGTTTGAGCCGTTCAACAAACACACAGGCCCCGCGATGAGCCCGTTCACCGCTTGGGTAATGTTGAAAGGCCTAGAAACCATTGTAATACGCTGCGAAGCACAAGCCCGCAGTTGTGAGGTATTGGTGGCGGCATTATCAGAGCATGATAGATTGGAACGTCTGATCTACCCGTTTGCGCCCGACCATCCGCAACTGGCACTGGCAAAACGGCAGATGACCCAAGGGGGGACTGTGGTAACCTTGGTGCTGAAAGGTGGTAAAGATGCGGCGTTTAATTTTATCAATGCGCTGGAGATTATTACAATTTCTAACAATCTAGGGGATGCGAAATCTATTATCACACATCCGTCTACCACAACGCATCAACGCCTTACCGATGGCCAAAGGGCCGCTTTGGGTATTTCGGATGGTCTGGTGCGTATTTCTATTGGGTTAGAAGATGCAGATGATTTACTGAATGACATCACACAAGCGTTGGAAAAGGCGTAAAGGTCTGACATAGGTGCAAAACTGTCGGATTTTTGATGTGGTAAAACGAAATTAGCCCTATTATCTAGGTAAGGATCAATAGGCTTAAGGAATGTGCCATGACGGATGAAAAATCACGCCCATCACGTGAAGAAGCAGAAGACGCTGTGCGCACACTTTTGCGTTGGGCGGGCGACGATCCTGATCGTGAAGGGCTGATTGATACGCCTGCGCGTGTGACTAAGGCATATGGTGAATGGTTTCGCGGTTACGGCGAAGACCCTGCTGCAGTTTTGCAGCGCACCTTTGAAGAGGTGGATGGCTATGACGAAATGGTTGTGCTGAAAGACATCCGTTTTGAAAGCTTTTGCGAACACCATATGGCCCCGATAATCGGCAAGGCACATGTGGGATATATTCCGACAGACCGTGTTGTGGGTATATCCAAGCTTGTACGCTTAGTTGATGCTTACGGCAAACGTCTGCAGGTGCAGGAAAAGCTGACAGCGCAAATAGCCAATACATTGCAAGAGGTTTTGCAACCTCGTGGAGTGGCCGTTGTGATGGAAGGCGAACATCACTGCATGTCAACACGCGGGGTTCATAAGCACGGGGTCACGATGGTGACATCAAGGATGATGGGGATATTTAAATCCAACGACATCACGCGACAAGAATTTCTAAAACTGATCGGTAACCCTGTTAATCGTGGCTCATAAGCCCTCTGTGGCGCCGTAGGCAATCAATAGAACTGCTATTGCCAGTAATACCCATCCGATATGTCGTCCCCTTGTCCCCCAAAGGTTGCCGATCGCGCCATATATGTAAAACCCGCCAACAAAAAATGCTGTGGTTAATCGTGCTGAAGGGTCAAACCAGAACGGGGCGGCAATTAAAGCAATACCGCCTATAAACCAGCATATGGTGCTAAATTGCATTAAAAGTGGCAACAACCGTTGTGATATTTTAGTCAATGGGGCCGTTTCTAATGCAGGTTGTACCATCAAACGGTGCAGAAGTACGCCGTGAATTATAGCGACCAAAACCCCGATACTTCCTGCGGTTATCAATGCTATATCATTCATGTTTATTGCCCTTCCATACATATATGTATGGTTGTGCCATTTGTGGTGGTCGAAGTCAATACATATGTGTATGGTACGGTTATGAAAACGCGCCTGAAAAAAACCGACTGGGTTATCTATGCTTTAAAAGAGCTAGCGAAATATGGGCATTCAAATTTGACTGCCCAGAACTTAGCGCAAAAGCTGGGCGTATCGCGTGGCAGTTTTTATTGGCATTTCAAGGATGTTCGGGACTTTGAGGAATGTGTACTGCAAGAATGGAAGAATATCTCAACCGAACAGATTATTAGTGATTTGCGAGCTGATACAAACCCCGAAACGCGATTAACAGCTTTGTTAAGCAAAGCCATGAGTGCGGAAACATCGCTTGAGCGTGCAGTGCGGTCATGGGCGGCAACGGATAAGCACATTGCGGTCGTTGTGGCGGATGTGGATTTGCGGCGCATCTCTTATGTGGAAGAACTGCTGGAAGCGTTGCGAGTGCCCTTGCCCGAAAGGCGCGTTAGGGCATTGGCCCTATATTGGGCCAGTTTGGGACGCATTATGATTGCCAATCCGAAGTTTACCGACTTGACGACGAAAGAGGTTGAACAGCTTGCAAGCTTGTTCGTGCTAACAAGACACATGGGTTGACGTTAAGAACTTGAAAATGCTTGACGGATGGGTGGCAAAACGCCAAATCTGCCAATATGTTTGATTTCCGCCCAGCTGGATATGTAATTGGCCTATTGGTCGTGGCACTTGGTGCCACGATGATAATTCCGATGTTGATGGATATGTATGATGATGCAGAACACTGGAAAGTGTTTGCATTATCTGGTTTTATCACGGCAATTTTTGGGGGCACAGTTGCTTTGGCCTGTGCCAGTGAAGGCCAAGAAGGGCTTTCTATTCAGCAAACGTTTTTTCTAACAACGGGTGTGTGGGTGGTTTTGCCTATTTTTGCAGCTTTGCCATTTTGGTTTGGGGCGACACATGCAAGTTACACGGATGCTTTTTTTGAAGCAATGTCAGGGCTGACAACAACTGGGTCTACGGTATTTTCGGGCTTAGGTGATTTACCGCGCGGCATATTGTTATGGCGTGGGTTGATGCAATGGTTTGGCGGTATTGGTATTATTGTTGTGGCGATGGTGTTTTTGCCATTGCTGAAGGTCGGTGGGATGCAGATATTCCGTACCGAAGGGTTTGATACATTTGGTAAAGTATTGCCAAGGGCCGCAGAAATTTCACGTACAATATCATCTATATACCTTGCACTAACAATGCTTTGTGCCATCTGTTACAGCGTTGCAGGACAAGGCACATTTGACAGTATCGTTCATGCCATGACCACGATTGCCACAGGCGGATTTGCGAATTATGACGACAGTTTTGGCTCACTTGGTACCGGATCTGAATATATCGCGGTCGTATTTATGCTGTTCGCATGTCTGCCATTTGTGCGCTATGTGCAGCTTGTAGGTGGGTCGTTTAAACCGCTTTGGCACGACACACAAATTCGCAGCTTTTTAATGACGGCCTTATCCGTTGTTATATTGTTGACGCTCTGGCGCTTTAGTTTTGTTACAAGTGGTTCTGAACTTGCCTTGCGCAAAGCCGCTTTTAATGGCGTATCGATTTTAACGGGTACGGGATACGCCAGTGACGATTATATGCGCTGGGGCAGCTTTCCGATCACGATGTTTTTTATGATCGGACTTATCGGCGGATGTGCTGGCAGTACCACTTGTTCGATCAAGGTTTTTCGGTTTCAGTTGCTTTATGCCTCTTTGCGCGCCCAAATCCAACGTATTCACAGCCCTAACGGTGTATTTATGCCAAAATATGAAGGCCGCACGGTGGCCGAGGATGTTATTTCATCCGTTATGGGGTTTTTCATGCTGTTCATCTTGTCGCTGGCAGTGCTGGCGGTAGCTTTGGGTATGACGGGCCTAGATATGATAACGTCTATTTCTGGGGCTGCGTCTGCTTTGGGCAATATCGGGCCAGGGTTAGGTGCCGAAATCGGGCCCTCAGGTAATTTTGCGAATATAAATAATACAGCAAAATGGCTGCTGGCAGCAGGGATGTTAATCGGACGGTTGGAACTGATGGCGGTCTATGTGTTGTTCACCCGAAACTTCTGGCGCGGATAGGAATTAGATATGACTTTAGACCCCAAAGATTGGGATGCTTTCAGGGCTTCGGCCCACAAAATGCTGGATGCCTCAATAGATAAGCTGGCCAATGCCAATGAGGGGCGTGTCTGGACACCTTTGCCAGAGGCAGAGAAAGCCACTATTCAAGCGGATTTGCCTATTCAGGGTAAATCAACAGATGAAATGCAAAAGCAGTTACAAAGTTTTTTGCCATATGGCGTTGGCAACACCCATCCGCGGTTCTTTGGTTGGGTACATGGCACGGGTGCGCCTTCTGGCCTGATGGCTGAAATTGCCGCCGCTGCGATGAACGTAAACGCAGGTGGGCGCGATCATGTGGCGCCTGTGGTGGAACGCCAAGTGTTGGCGTGGTCGGCTGAAATGATGGGGATGCCTGCGGCAACTTCGGGTCTGATTGTATCAGGTACTTCAATGGCCACGATCATTGCGCTGAAAGTGGCACGAGATCAGGCGATGCAGGGGGCAAACGGCGCGTTGGTTGGCTATACCAGCGAACAGACCCACAGTTGCGTGGCACAAGCCTTTGATATTCTGGGGTTGGGTCGTGAACATTTGCGTAAAATCACCTGTAATGCTGCACTGGAAATGGATATTTCCGCACTTAAAGCAGCGATTGCTAAGGATAAAGCTGCAGGGTTTATGCCTTTCTTGATCGTGGGTACCGCAGGGGCGGTGAATATGGGGGCAATAGATGATCTGGAAAGCTTGGCCGATATTGCCGCCGATCAAGGCATGTGGTTTCACATCGACGGGGCCTTTGGGGCGACGGCTAAAATAGGGCAACATGCGCGCGCACGTCTAACAGGGGTGGCACGCGCAGATAGCTTGGCGTTTGATTTTCACAAGTGGTTACAAGTTAATTATGAAGCGGGCTGTGTGCTGATCCGTGATGAGGCGGCACATCGCGCAGCATTTTCCGACCGCCCTGAATATTTGCGCGGTTCTGAACGCGGCCTTGCGGGTGGCGCGTTTTGGGCTGTGGATTACGGCCCCGAACTGTCACGCGGATTTCGCGCACTGAAAGTCTGGGCGCATTTGAAAGAACATGGAGTGGCTGCACTGGCAGCCGTAATTGACCGCAATATCGAACAAGCGCAATATTTGGAACGGCTGGTGAAAGCATCTGATAAACTGGAAATGCTCGCCCCCGTACCGCTGAACATTTGCTGTTTTCGCTATAAGTTTGATCGCGATTGTGATGCTTTGAACGAAGAGATCGTCGTGCGCCTGCAAGAAAGCGGTATCGCCGTGCCGTCCACCACCGTGCTAGGCGGGCACATGGCGATACGGGTGAACCTGACCAATCATCGTACACGCGAAAGCGATCTGGATATGCTGGTGGAGGCTGTGGTTAGGATTGGCGGCGAGTTGGAGACGTAGTGTTTTAGTATAGAATATCTTACTTAAGGGCTATCAAAATGTCTTTTCATCGGTTCTTACCGGTAATATGGTGATCTCAGTTTGGTGCTGATACCCGTCCTAGAAAATCCCAATAACCACTTTGACGTCATGGGCGTTATACGTGCAGGAAGGTTGAAAATGGTTATCGGGCCGTTCTGTATACATTATTTCGTCGCCACCGCAGGTGGGGTGCGCATTTGTTTTGACACTACCCATTCGCGGTAGGAAATAAAGCTGACGGCGGCAATAATAACGCCGCCGCCGAATAAGACCCAAAAGTCTACCGCCTCGCCAAACATCAATGCACCTAATGTTGTTGCCCAGACGAGTTGCAAGAAGGTAACTGGTTGTGTGACCATCAAGGGTGCTGCGTGCAGGGCTTTGGTCATGGTGAAATGCCCTGCTGTGGCAAAAACCGCGACCAGCCCTAGCCACATCACTTCTGTCAATGTAGGGGTTTGCCAGACGGCATAGGCAAAGGGGGCAAGGCCAATGGTGACGAACAGGGATAACATACCAACGATAACGGCCGGGCTTTCGTCTTCGCTTAGGCTTTTGGCGGTCAGATAGGATATGGCGAACAGGGGCGCAGATAGAACTTGGGCCAGTTGGCCATATGATATTTCCTGAATGCCGGGCCGCAGAATAATCATGGCACCAATAAAAGCTGCGATTACCGCAAATATGCGCCGTGCGGCCATACGTTCACCAAAAAAGACGGCGGCACCTATAGTGATATAGATCGGTGAGGTATAGCCGATCGCGGTAACCTCGGCGATCGGGATATTGGCCATGGCGTAGAACCATAAGATTACGCCAAGTGCGTGGGTAATGCCACGCAGTGAATAGATCCCCAGTGATTTACCGCTAAAACCCCTTTTGAATGCGCCGCGTAGAAACGGCAGCATGAACATCAGGCCAATAACATAACGAATAAAGGCAGCTTCGGCGGCAGGTATGTTAGTGCCGATGTAGCGTACCACACCAGTCACCATAACAAATAAAAGCCCTGTCAGCACCATCCACGCAATGCCGACCCATGGTGGGCCGTAGTCTGGTTGCTGGGTTTTCTGGGTAGGCATGGATTAATCCGCTGGTTAGCCAATGGCCACACCCAACCTGAGTTTTATTTTATGTGCAAGCCTTAACGGGCAAAGCCGCCAAGCTGTTCCATATGAACGGCACCCATTCCGGCCAGTGCTTCACGCACCTGTGCATCTGGGTCGCCGTAAACGGTTAATCCAATTGGCGTGGCCATGCCCAAAAATCGTTCTGCGAATTTTGAACCAAAATTGCCAAGGTGAACCATTGTTGCGGCACTATCAGTGTAGCGTTCATAGATGTGGCATTGTTTGCCGTCGCCGCTTATCAGCCACTCATAGATCATGGCGTCTGGTTCATCTGCCTGTGTGGCTTTGACCATTTCAGCCATCAAAGCTGTGAAATCATCACTTTTTCCGTCATTGATATCGACTTCAAGTACCCAGTGTACGTTATTGTTAGACATTATTTTCCCCTGTTTGTTATGTTTATAGCTGCTTGAACCATAACCGTTCATTTAACCCTGTCTATATTTATTACAGGGTAGCATCATGTTTTTATGCGGATGGGGTTGGCAGTTCAAAGCGCGTGAGCTGTCACCCGTCCAGCCCCCACTAGACTGGCAATTAAACCACGCACAGCCTGCTATCCGCCTTTTGCACTAGCCAACCACCCTTTTCTGGTTTATGGGCGCGTAAAACACCCAACACCCCCAAAAAGGCGCGTATCATGGATTTACGAAATATTGCTATTATTGCCCACGTTGACCACGGAAAAACCACTTTAGTGGACGAATTGTTGAAACAATCCGGCATTTACCGTGAAAATGAAACCACTACTGAGCGGGCTATGGACAGCAACGATCTGGAACGTGAGCGCGGCATTACGATTTTTGCCAAACCCACATCAGTGGTTTGGAAAGGTATTCGCATTAATATCGTGGATACACCTGGCCACGCCGATTTCGGTGGTGAGGTGGAACGTATCCTGTCTATGGTTGATGGTGTTGTATTGTTGGTGGATGCTGCCGAAGGGCCGATGCCGCAGACTAAATTTGTAACCTCAAAAGCCTTGAAATTGGGCCTGCGCCCGATTGTTGTGGTGAACAAAGTTGATAAGCCTGATGGCGAACCCAATCAGGCACTGGACGATTGTTTTGATCTGTTTGCTAATCTGGATGCAACTGATGAGCAGCTGGATTTCCCATCTATGTATGCTTCTGGCCGTTCTGGTTGGGCTGATATGGAACTGGACGGGCCGCGCAAAAATCTGGATGCTTTGTTTGATCTGATTATTGAACATGTGCCTGCACCTGCGCAAATTGCAGATCAAGACAAGCCGTTTACCATGTTGGCTACAACTTTGGGTGGTGATCCGTTCTTGGGCCGTTTGCTGACGGGGCGCGTTGAAACGGGCAAGTTGAAAACAGGTCAAACCATCAAAGCGATGTCGCGTGATGGGACTTTGATCGAAAATTTCCGAGTGACCAAGGTTCTGGCGTTTCGCGGTTTGGATCAAACTGCGATTGATGTGGCCGAAGCTGGTGACATTGTGTCTATCGCAGGCATGACCAAAGCAACTGTGGCTGATACTTTGGCTGAACAGTCTGTAACTGAAGCCATTCCTGCACAACCGATTGATCCGCCGACCATCACCGTGACTTTCGGTATAAACACCAGCCCGTTGGCAGGCCGTGATGGGAAAAAAGTGCAATCACGCGTGATCCGTGAGCGTCTGATGAAAGAAGCCGAGTCTAATGTAGCTATCAAGATTTCCGACACACCAGGTGGCGAAGCGTTTGAAGTGGCTGGACGCGGTGAATTGCAGATGGGTGTTCTAATCGAAAACATGCGCCGTGAAGGCTTTGAGTTGTCAATCTCTCGTCCGCAAGTGTTGTTTCAAGAAGAGAACGGCCAGAAGTTAGAGCCGATTGAAGAAGTTACCATTGATGTGGATGACGAATATTCAGGTGCGGTAATCGAAAAAATCACGGGGCACCGTCGTGGCGAATTGACTGAAATGAAACCAGCGGGCGTTGGTAAGACACGCATTATTGCACATGTGCCTGCACGCGGATTGATCGGTTATCACGGCGAATTTTTGACAGATACGCGCGGTACGGGTGTGCTGAACCGTGTATTCCACGACTGGGCACCTTACAAAGGGCCAATTCCGGGTCGTCGTGCTGGTGTGTTGATTTCTATGGAAAACGGTCAGTCGGTATCTTATGCGATCTTTAACCTAGAAGACCGTGGTAAGTTCTTTATCACCGCACAAGAGGATGTCTACACAGGCATGATTATTGGCGAGCATAACCGTGAAAACGATCTAGAAGTGAACCCGCTAAAAGGTAAGAAACTTACCAACGTGCGGGCCTCTGGTACGGATGAAGCGGTGCGTTTAACCACGCCGATTAAAATGTCATTGGAAGAAGCTATTGCATATATTGATAATGACGAGCTGGTGGAAGTGACGCCAAACTCTATCCGTCTGCGCAAACGGCATCTGGATGCTAATGAACGCAAGCGCATGTCTAAGGTTGCAAGTTAACGCAATTTTAAAAACTATTAACAGACTGATTTTAGGGCGCGGATTATCCGCGCTCTTTTTTTGTAATAACGGTTTATCTGATTTGCGCATAAAGCGACGGCTATGTAACCTTAAGGGGACTCACGAAAAAGTGATTCCGTCTGTACGTGCCGAAATTCATTGCAAAATGCAAAGGAATGCCTGAAGTTTGATTTGCATATTGCGAATAATAATTTTTCACTAGACTAACTTTTAGACAGGTACTCTACTTCGAATTGATATATAATTCTGTATGAATGCTAAATAGATAATAATAAAATTAATATAAAACAATGCTTTAGGCGATAAATATCCCTGTTATCGCCATTGTGATGATGGTCGTGAATGCTTTTTAATCGGGGAGTTGTTATATTACCTTAAGTAGTAAAGTAGGAATTTTATAATGGCACACCCAGTAGATGAATATGTTGGTAAACGCGTAAGGCAGCGACGCTGGATGGTTGGGTTCAGCCAACAGCAACTTGGTGAAGCGGTGGGTATCAAGTTTCAGCAAATTCAAAAATATGAAACAGGGATGAACCGCATCAGCGCATCGCGGCTGTGGGATATTGCGGAAACATTGAGCGTTCCGATTACGTTTTTCTTTGAAGGGTATGATGACAAAACCCTTAAAATGGATGCACCGTCCGATAAGTCAGGTGGCAAAGGTGATTTGCTTGCAGATAAAGAAGCCCTTGATCTGGTGCGGTCCTATTACGCGATCCCTGAAGCACAACGCAGAAAATTATTCGATTTGGCCCGTGTTTTAAGTGAAGCTGCATAAGGCATCACTTGACCTGCATGTAACAATGTGAAAACTCCAGCTTAGCAAGTGCCAGTTGGAGTTTTTTTATGCCTGAATTATCTAAAACACTGCAACAAGAGTTATTAGATGTGGCAGTCGAGCTTGCCGATGCGGCCCGGCCCATTGCTTTAAAGTATTTCCGAAAACCTAGTCTAGATGTTGAAAATAAACTGAACGACGGGTTTGATCCAGTTACGATTGCCGACAAAGCCATTGAACAAGAAATGCGCCGCATTTTGGCAGTGCGCAGGCCAGATGATAGTATTCTGGGTGAAGAGTATGCGGATGTTATTGGTACAACGGGGCTGATGTGGGTGCTCGACCCTATTGATGGCACACGGTCGTTTATATGTGGCACGCCTACTTGGGGGGTGCTGATCGGATTGGACGCGGGACAAGGGCCGATATTGGGCATTGTCGACCAACCTTATACGGGGGAAAGGTTTGCGGGCGGACTTGGTGCTGCATCTTTGACCTGCGATGGTCAAACCACTGCGATCAAGGTGTGCAAATGCAAAGATCTTCGGGATGCCGTATTGTTTACTACATTCCCAGAGGTGGGTACGCCAGATGAACGCGCGGCGTTTGAGGCGGTTTCAAAGCAGTGCAAATTAACCCGGTATGGTACCGATTGTTATGCTTATGCGCTTCTGGCAGCAGGGCAGATTGATCTTGTCATTGAGGCAGGCTTAAACGCTTTTGATATTCAAGGGCCAATGGCCGTCGTGCAAAATGCAGGCGGTATTGTTACAAACTGGCAAGGCGGGGCTGCTCATATGGGGGGTACGGTTATTGCGGCTGGGGATGCGCGTATTCATGCGCAAGCACTGGCTTTGTTAAAGGGCTAAAAACCGGTCTATTTCTGTCCATGTAATGTCTAAAACATACGGCTCTTCCATAAGTACCTCATGCTGTGACCCATCAATTTCAACCAGTTTACCCGCAGACCATTTCGCCATGATATGCCTTATGGCTTTATTTGAAACGATGGCTTCCTGACTGCCTAAAAAGCACAGGCAGTCATGTTTTGGCGCGGACATTTTACGAAGTTTTGCACATTCGCTTAGGGCTTGGTGTAACCAGTTTATACTTGGGCCACCGATCCCTAATTCTGGATGTGCATCCAACTGTTTGACCAGTTCTGCATAGGTTGTTGCATCATTGGTCAGTGTATTGCCTTTGAACGGGTTTACCTGCACATAATTATCAAAGCCTGTATTTGGTGAAAACCGTTTGGCAAAGCCAATAAAAGGCCCGATATTAGAAATTACTACCGCAGGTATGCGCAATATGGGGGGAACGTAAATTCCCCACATGGGAGCAGAGAAAATAGCTTTTTCAACTTCCAAACCGTTGTGTAATGCGCGCAACCCGATGCTGCCACCCATTGAGTGTGAGATAAGGCTTTCAATCTTTGGCAGGCCAGCATCGCGCACAGTGCTTAGCACTTCTTCGACATCTTTTTGATAATCCAGAAAATGTGTAACGTGGCCCAGTTGCCGGTTTGCAGCAAGCCGATCAGACATGCCTTGGCCACGCCAATCAACAACGGCCACAGAATATCCGCGATCTAGTATAGATTGCACAACAGGGCCGTATTTTTCTATGAATTCAGTACGTCCAGGGAATATCAGGATCGTTCCCTTTGTTCCTTTTTTCCATGTGGCCACACGAATGCGAACCCCATCAGAGCATTTACGCCAATGGGCTTTGCCACCTTTAGGAACGCGGGCAATATCAGTGAAAAGTGGTGCTTTAGTCATTTATGAAAGTACTGCGCCAAGTTTCATTGCGGCACTCATATCACCGTCAACTTTTAATCCGCCTGACATAAACGCGCTTGTTGGGTTCACGTCACCCGTCAACATACCCTGAAATGTTTCGGCATCAGCAGTAAGCGTGCAATCAGCATCGCCATCTTCTGCGCGTGCGCCATTTTCGTCGATCATAATGCAGCCTTCGCCTTCGATCTCTACTTTGATGATGCCGTCAAATCCGTCACTGCCCATTTTTTCATTCAGGGCTTCTACAGCTTTTGCTAATACGTCACTCATTTGTGTCTCCTCAATTTTAAATAACACTCGCAATATTTTTCTTATGCGTTAATTTAATCGTAACATGAAATCAATTATACAAAATTTTAACCATTTTTTACGTGTCTTACTATGTTCCGTCACGTTATTTTTGGTCCCCAGCGAAAATAATCGCGCATTTGCACAATCTGCGGCACTCGATAGTCTATTTTTACAGTTACAAGATCCCGAAAACCTGGATTGGGAAAAAACTGAAAGGGAAATTTGGCGCGAATGGCGAAAGTCCAGTTCGGTCTCGATGGATCATTTAGTGAAACGTGGCGTGATTGCAATGCAGCAGGGGCGGTTGAAGGTTGCTGCTGGTCATTTTTCAGCGGCGATTGACCATGCACCCGATTATGCAGAGGCATGGAACAAACGCGCGACCGTTTATTATCTGATGGAAGAGTTTGGCTTGTCTATGTCAGATATTCGTCAAACACTTTTGTTAAATTCACGACATTTCGGGGCAATGGCAGGGTTAGGCTCTATACTTGAGCAAATAGATCGACCAAAAGATGCATTGATGTTTTATGAACGCGCTTTGCAGGTGCATCCGCACCAAAAAGGGGTTAAGGAAGCCATTGAACGGTTAAATACCGAAGTTAAAGGCACCCCGCTGTAAGGAATGACATCTATGTCGCGCATTTGCGCGGTGCTTGGCCCCACCAACACCGGAAAAACCCATTATGCTATCGAACGTATGCTGGCCTATCGCAGTGGCGTGATTGGCTTGCCGTTACGCTTGTTAGCGCGTGAAGTTTATGACCGCATTGTTGCCAAACGCGGCCCGTCTGTTGTGGCATTGGTTACGGGCGAAGAGCGTATTGTGCCGCCGCGTGCGGCCTATTGGGTGTGTACAGTTGAAGCGATGCCAACCAGTTTGGGTACTGAATTTGTCGCCATTGATGAGGTGCAGTTGTGTGCCGACCCTGAACGCGGGCACGTTTTCACTGACCGTTTGCTACATCTGCGGGGCCTGTCAGAAACTTTATTTCTAGGGTCAGATGCGATGTGGGGCGTGATTGCGCAATTAGTGCCAGAGGCAGATTTTATGCGCCGTGATCGACTTTCAGAGCTTAGTTATTCTGGTGCTAAAAAAATATCTCGCATGCCGGAACGTTCGGCGATTGTCGGCTTTTCTATAGATAATGTTTATTCGATTGCAGAGTTGTTGCGCCGTCAAAAGGGTGGGGCGGCTGTGGTGATGGGGGCTTTGTCACCACGTGCGCGCAATGCACAAGTGGAGCTATATCAAAATGGTGATGTGGATTATCTGGTTGCAACAGATGCTATTGGCATGGGGTTGAATTTGGATATTGACCATGTGGCATTTTCAGGCACGTCCAAATTCGATGGCCGTAAAATGCGCCGTTTGATGCCCAATGAACTGGCCCAAATCGCGGGCCGTGCGGGCCGTTTTCGCACCAACGGTACGTTCGGTGTAACAGGGGAGGCGCGACCCTTGGAAGATGAGGTGGTGGATGCGATTGAAAACCACCGCTTTACCCCGATCCAAAAACTACAATGGCGCAATGCGCGGCTAGAATTTGGCACAATGAAAACCCTGCTGCGCTCATTAGAACAAACCAGCGATGACCCCTTATTGATTAAAGCACGAGAAGCCGAAGATCACTTAACCCTGCTTAGCCTGTCCGAATTGCCTGAAGTCATCGACCGTGTGCAAAACCCACGCGATGTGAAATTGCTGTGGGAAACCTGCCAATTACCCGATTTCAGGCAGGTATCACACAATGAACATGTAGCGATTGTAGGTAAGTTATTTGAGTTCCTGTCAGAGAATGGTGAAATTTCAATTCCATGGTTTGCAGACCGTGTCAGACGTATTGATAAAACCACGGGAGACATAGATGCCTTGTCTAAAAGATTGGCGTATATCCGCACATGGACCTATGTGACCCAAAGAAAAGGCTGGTTAAATGACGAAAACTATTGGCGAGACGAGACCCGTGCAGTAGAAGATCGCCTATCAGATGCATTGCACAATGCATTAACCAAACGATTTGTCGATCGGCGCACGTCAATTTTGATGCGGCGATTGAAGCAAAAGGAGGCCTTGGTGGCTGAAGTAAACAAAGATGGCGAAGTAACCATAGAGGGTGAATTCGTAGGCAAACTAACCGCGTTTCAATTCCAGCTGGATAAAACAGCCGATGCAGAGCAGGTGAAAACCTTGAAATCTGCGGCCTACCAGGCGTTGCAACCAGAGTTCAACTTACGATCAGATCGATTTTACAACGCACCTGACACAGAGTTTGATTTCACCGAACAAGGTGGCTTGATGTGGGGTGAACACGCCATTGGTAAATTGGTTAAGGGCGACGATATTATGTCACCTGCAATCAAGGTCTTTGTAGATGATGAAGCAAGTGAAGCTGTGGCCGATAAAGTGCGCCGACGTTTGGGTCACTTCATCGACCGTAAAATTGCCGCCGCTTTTGAACATCTGATTACGATGAAAAATGATGATGCACTACCAGGCCTTGCCAAAGGTGTGGCGTTTCGCTTGGCCGAAAGCCTGGGCGTTATCCCACGTTCCGCGATTGCCCATGACATCAAAGCACTGGATCAGGATCAACGCGGTACTTTGCGCAAACACGGTATCCGTTTTGGCCAGTATACAATTTTTCACCACCTGATGCTGAAACCAGCCCCTACACGGTTACGATTGGTATTATGGTCTTTGTTTGAAGGTCTGGACGAATTTCCAGAAGCGCCACCTGCTGGTTTGGTGACAGTTCCCGCTGTAGTGGATGCACCTAAGGGGTATTACCCACGTGCGGGTTATCGTCTTGCAGGGGATCGGGCCATTCGCATTGATATGCTGGAACGTTTGGCCGATATGATCCGCTCGTTTGATGTGAAGGTTGGCTTTGAAGCTAATCCCGACATGCTATCGATTACGGGTATGACGCTGGAGCAGTTTGCAGATTTGATGCAAGGTCTGGGATATACGGCAGAAAAAGGTGAACGTGAAAAAGTAAAACCTGTGGCCGAGGCAAAGCCAGATGATGCTGTTATCGCTGAAGAGAAACCAAAAGAGGCGGCACCTGTAGAAGAAGAGGACACCAAAGAAGTGTTCTATATCTTTAAATGGGTACCAAAAGCCCGTCCAGCGGCACGCCCTGCGCAAGCGCAACGGGCAAAACCGCATAAGGCAAAAGGCAAACCAAAAAGCAAGCCGCAAAGCCATTCTGCAAGCCCGCCACGCAAGGAAAAGCCGATTGATCCCGACAATCCGTTTGCCGCTTTAATGGCATTGAAAAACAAATCATAAATGGCAGAAACCCAACGCATTGATAAGTGGATGTGGTATGCGCGGTTTTATAAATCGCGCAGCCTGTGCGCCAAGCAAGTGTCTGAGGGTAAATTAAGCATTAATGATGTGAAAATCAGCAAACCTGCGCATGGGGTTGCTTTGGGGGATGTGCTGACATTTATTAAGGCAGAACAGCCCCGTGTTATCAAGATTTTGGATTTGGGCACGCGGCGCGGTTCTGCGCCAGAAGCACAGTTACTGTACGAAGATAATTCACCGCCACGTAAACGGCGGGATTTTATTCCGCCTAATCCGAAATATGAAGGAAAAGGTCGTCCGAACGCGAAAGATCGGCGTCAGACTGCCGCTTTTACCGCAAAGTATCTTGATTGATCTTAAATCGAGCCATATAGGAACAGGAAGACCACACCTATAATGACTAGGATTACCCTATGACATATATCGTCAACGACGCCTGCATCGCCTGCAAATACACCGATTGTGTAGAAGTATGCCCCGTGGATTGTTTCTATGAAGGCGAAAACATGTTGGTTATCCACCCTGATGAATGCATTGATTGCGGTGTTTGTGAACCTGAATGCCCTGCCGATGCGATCCGCCCTGATACCGAACCCGATATGGAAAAATGGGTTGAGTTTAATCGCGAATATTCAGAAAAATGGCCTGTGATTATCACCAAGAAAGATCAGCTGCCCGATGCCGAAGAACGCGATGGCGAAGAAGGCAAGCTAGAGAAATACTTTTCCCCTAATCCGGGTGAAGGCGGTTAAGCCCACGAATCGCACAGGTTAATAAACTCTTAACATTTACTATTAACCACCTGAATTATATATATTTTCCATGATGAAAAGTCCTATGGGAATAGGTCGTATTTTATGGTATACTAATGTAAATATAACAGGACACTTATCAGTATATGTTACTGAATATCTAACAACTTACTTTCAAAAACATTTATACATTAATGTGCATTCATGCACAGGGGTGCGTTTATGTTTAAATACAAAAGGACTTACCATGGCAAAAGCTAAAAAAATCGCAGGTTTCAGCATAAATGATTATGTAGTTTACCCTTCACACGGGGTAGGCAAAATCATTGCAATAGATGAACAAAGCGTGCTGGATGTTACCCTAGAGCTGTTTGTGATTGATTTTGAAAAAGATAAAATGACCTTGCGTGTACCAACTGCCAAAGTAGAGGCCGTAGGATTACGCAGCCTGTCTACGCCAGAGCTGGTTTCAAAAGCGATGACAACCCTTAAGGGCCGTGCGCGTGTGAAACGTGCAATGTGGTCACGCCGCGCACAAGAATATGAAGCCAAAATCAATTCGGGTGATCTTATCTCTATTGCCGAAGTGGTTCGCGACTTGCATCGTAACGACGAACAACGCGAGCAATCTTATTCTGAACGCCAACTTTATGAAGCGGCGTTGGAACGGTTAAGCCGTGAAGTGGCAGTTGTGAACGGTGTTGATGAAATGGTCGCCCAAGATGAAATTGGCGAAATTCTTTTATCACGCGTAGTGGTAGTCGTTTAAGACGTTGTTCCAGTTTTGCATTAAGTCAGGGCAGCAATAGCTGCCCCTAATGCACCTACCTCGGCCCATTGTTGCATTGCCCCCAAAACATCGCCTGTTTGCCCGCCTATGGCTTTATGGGCAAGGATTGCCATAACACCTGCGGCGATCATTGCCCATGCAAACACAAAGATGCCAGCCCAACCAATACAGATAAAACAAATTACAAGCGTAAGCGTAATTGCAATTCCTATAGCCGTTTCAGGCGGTGTGCCTATGGATTGAGACAGGCCACCTTCGCGAGCGTTGGGCATGGCATACATTGCCAAAATCATCGGTAAACGGCTGGCAGCACCTACTGCCATCAGGGGTGCAATAAACGAAAGATGTATCAAACTATCCATACTGCTGGCGCGTGCCATTATAAACAACACCAATGCGATCGCGCCAAAGGCACCAATGCGGCTGTCTTTCATAATCGTTAGCCGCTGATCTTTTTCCATAGCGCCGCCAAATCCGTCTGCACAATCTGCTAGCCCGTCTTCGTGCATGCCACCTGTTAGAATAGCTAAGCTGCCTAAAGCGGCAATCGCTGCAATCCCCGCAGGCGCGCCAAACCAATGTAGAATTGTGCCAATTATACCTGCGATCAGACCCAGAACTAAGCCAACAACAGGGTATGCCCAAGTTGCGAATGCGGCGCGTTTGCCTGCCAGTTCATGGTCTACGGGTACAGGCAAGCGTGATAACAGGCTAAAAGCGATAAGTATGTCATCCATTATGTGGTTTTTATAATCATCCATGTCGGTCATTTTCCATAAGCTTTCGTAATTGCTGTTTTCGCCTTCCTAAAATGCAGCTAAACTGACTTTAATTCAAGGATTGATCGGATCGATATGTCTAACGCTACTTTTTGCACATTGGCAGAGTTCCAAAATATATTAGAAAACCAACCTGAACCTGACCAAACTGCCTATGATGGTGCTACTGCGCGAAACAGTCAGTTGACCAAACCCCCCGGTGCTTTGGGGCGGTTAGAAGATTTGGCGATTTGGTATGCGTCTTGGCGCGGGCAGGTGGTACCTGTTTTGGAAAATGCACAAGTGTTGGTATTTGCGGGCAATCACGGTGTGGCAAGTCTAGGGGTTTCGGCATTTCCGTCTGAAGTAACAGCGCAAATGGTGTTGAATTTTCAGCATGGTGGGGCTGCAATCAATCAGTTGTGCCGATCAGTTGGGGCTACATTAGCCGTACACCCACTGGATTTGGATACGCCAACAGCGGATTTTACCAATGGCCCGGCAATGTCTGAGGCTGAATGTATCGCCGCCTTACAAGCAGGTTGGAATGCTGTGGATGACACCACCGATCTATTGGTTGCAGGTGAAATGGGCATCGGCAACACCACGTCCGCTGCAGCCATCGCATATGCTTTGTTTGACGGGCATGTGGCCGATTGGGTTGGGCGTGGCACAGGTGTTAATGACGCAGGTTTGGCGATTAAAGCCGATGTTGTAAAACAGGGTCTGGCAGCCAACCCACAAGCTGCACGTAACGGCCTACAAGCTTTGCGCTGTCTGGGCGGGCGTGAACTGGCTGCACTGGCAGGTGCCATTGCCAGTGCGCGCGATAAATCCATTCCGGTAATTTTGGATGGGTTTATCTGCTCTGCCGCAGCTGCCTGTCTTGCAAATGCTAAATCAGGTGCGTTAGATCATGCGGTTGCAGGGCATTTGTCATCCGAAGGGGCGCATGGGGCGATTTTAGACAGGCTTGGTAAAGAACCTATATTGTCACTGGGCTTGCGTCTGGGAGAAGCATCAGGTGGTGCATTGGCAATCGGTATCTTAAAATCTGCGGTAGCGTGCCATTCTGGCATGGCCACATTTGCAGAGGCAGGTGTATCGGGCGCGTAATGTGCCCAGTTTTAACTGGTCAGAATTTCGCTGACTTTAAGTGCCCGCATAGAGCTGCCTTCAACTTTTAGCTTACCTAACATAAAAGCCATCGCTGGGTTTTGACTGCCGTCAAGAATTGCCCTAAAAATAGCCTCGGGCGCTAACAGAACCACATCTGCATCGTCATCCCCTGCATAAGCGCCTTTATCATTTAACATCACACTTCCTTCGTTTTCGATCACAAGTTTGGCGGTGCCAACAAGCGTGCCTTTTACTTTGGGGGTAAGGTTTTCAATAAATAGGGATACAACTTTGTTCATCTTACGGGTGCCTTTAATTTTTTGCTGTATATGTCATTAACTTTTGTAAGTATAACCGCAATCATTACGTTGCGACGCGCGCCTTGCCTTGCATATTCGCGTAAATTGGCAGATGTTTTAAAAAATCTGTTTAGTAAATAAAAAAGGCGCGATTTCAGTATGAATGCGGTTTTAGAACACATGCCCAGCGTTGCATTAGAGTATCTGGCACAAGGCCAAGGGGCTGCTTTGGCTACAGTAATTTCCACTTGGGGATCTGCCCCACGCCCTGTTGGGGCGCAACTTTCAATCGCGCAAAACGGTGCATTTCAAGGGTCAGTATCAGGGGGCTGTGTTGAAGGCGCGGTTATCCTAGAGGCACAAGCGGCGATTGCAGACGGTAAATGCCGAATTCTGAACTATGGAATAGCCGATGAAAATGCCTTTGCTGTTGGGCTGGCATGTGGCGGTGATATTCAGATATTGGTAGAACCTATAGGTGTGGGTTCTGGGCCTGAAAAACAATTATTAGAAGCGGCGTCTAAGGCGGTAAAGACACGCAAACCATTCGCATATAGTGTTGATTTAAACAGTTGGGAACGCAAACAGCTTGACCCAGAAAAACACCAAACTAAATTATCAGATAATCTGTTTACACAGGTTTCTACCCCACGTTTGCGCATGATGATTGTTGGGGCGGTTCACATCACGCAAAGCCTGTCACCGATGGCAAAAATGGCTGGTTATGATGTGATGTTGATTGATCCGCGTGACGGCTTTGCCACAAAAGAACGCTTTGCCGATGATGTATTCATAGATGAGTGGCCTGATAAAGCATTGAAAAACATTGGGTTAGATGCACACACGGCGGTGATAACCCTATCACACGATCCTAAAATTGACACACCCGCCTTGGCGGTGGCATTAAGCACGGATGCATTTTATATCGGGGCACTTGGATCACGAAAGACCCATGCAAAACGTGTAAAACAGTTGCAAAACTTGGGTTTTGATGATGTGCAAATCGCCAGAATTCACAGCCCCATTGGCCTGAATATAGGGTCAAAAAGTACCGCAGAGATAGCGATTTCTATTATTGCCGAAGTAACCGAGTGTTTGCACGGCAAGAAGGTGCATTCATGAAATTTGAAACGGTTGATCTGGTGTCTGCCAAGGGTCATATCTTGGCCCATACGGTTTCACTGGGGGCGGGTTCTTTGAAAAAAGGCATAACGCTTGATGATGAAAATCTAGATCATCTGCGCCTTGCCAAATGTACTACTGTTACTGTCGCTATACTTGAGCAAGGCGATATAACTGAGGATGAAGCGGCAAGAACCCTTGCAAAAGCTTTTTTATCTAAAGGTATCAAAGCAAGCGTTGCCTTTGCGGGCCGTGTCAATTTAATTGCGGATACGGACGGCGTGATTGTGTTGGACGTCGATGCAATCAACGCTTTTAATCTTGTCGATCATGCCATCACTATTGCCACATTAAATACGCATGTCAGGGTTAAAAAAGGCGCTTTGCTGGCTACCTTAAAAATAATCCCCTATGGCGTGTCTGAACAAAGTGTTTTGGCGGCATTAACCTGTCTTGGGGAAAATAGTTTAAAGTTATATGATTTTAAAACAAAATCTTGTGACCTTATTTTAACACACACACAAGGGTTTAAGGCTTCATTGCTTGCCAAAGCTGAACGCACAATTAAGGCCCGCATAGCACCATTGAATATGCGCGTTAAAAATTGCCAAACCGTTGACCATAGCCCAGAGGCAATAAAAGCGGCTTTGGCTGCCTCAACAAGTGATATGGTCTTGATCTTAGGTGCTAGCGCAACGTCGGATATTGGCGATGTGGTGCCTGCGGGTATTTTGGCGGCCAATGGTACGATTGAACGGTTCGGAATGCCTGTTGACCCTGGCAATCTGTTGTTACTTGGGGCGCATCAAGGCAGGGCTGTTGTTGGCTTGCCCGGTTGCGCACGCGCGCCTGCTTTAAACGGTGCTGATTGGGTGTTGGCACGACTTTGTGCTGATATTTCCGTGAGTGAAGCTGATATATCGCGCATGGGTGTTGGTGGTTTGCTAAAGGAAATACCTGAACGGATACAACCCAGAATGGGATCACCGCGTGCGCGTTCCGGTGTTACGGCTGTTATTCTGGCCGCAGGGCAATCGCGCCGAATGCAAGGAAGTGATAAATTGTTGCGCCATGTAGATGGTGAACCGATGCTGCGCCATTGTGTGAAAACGGCGCTTGCATCGGCTGTTGACCATTGCATTGTTGTGCTGCGCAAAGATGCGCAAGCTCATAGGGATACACTGCATGACTTACCTGTTCAGATTGTCGAAGCAAAAGAAGCAGCCCTTGGCATGTCTGCATCTTTAAGTGCGGGTGTGTTGGCGATTGAAAACACACCAAAAGCTATTTTGGTGGCTTTGGCTGATATGCCAGATGTGACACCCAAGCATTTTAATGCGGCGATCAGCGCGCATGACCCAGAGAAAAAAAGGCTTATTATTTGCCCGATTAGCCCAGAAGGCAAACGCGGTCATCCAGTTTTGTTTGATGCAAAATACGCAGAAAACCTTGCCATGTTGGAAGGGGATGCAGGTGCTAAAAGCATCCTTCAAAAAGTACCAGAATGTGTTTTTGAATTAAGCTCAGACAACGCCGTTTGCCTAGATTTAGATACCCCTGAGGCGTGGCAGAAATGGGAAAATCAAGCGGGGTGATGAATGGAGGCGAGTACGAGAATCGAACTCGTGTACACGGATTTGCAAGACTAGGCATATATTTGAAATTGTTGAATTTTGTGTTTAGAAACAAACCATAATAATTTGGAACATAGCATGAAAGTTTAGACAATTTTTCTAAAGCACGGGAGCCCGATCTTGCCGAACAAAACAATTTCATTGCAGATCTTGGCTGTTATCGGACCTTGACCAATACACTGCACTGCAACTTCTTTAAAGTCATCGTTGGATGCATAGTTAAAAATTGATGCGAAGTAGGCATTATGCTGTCTCATCCAACCCCCGTCAATTTTGAAAACAAACCAAACTCTAGACTCTGAGGTACTCAGCTTTCGCTAGTCAAATAATGTTAGTGGGACAGATATGGTTCTTTAGCACCTGATGGTTCCCGTTTAGCTTTCATCATCCGACTTACTATTGGCCCATTTTTTAAAATGTTCATTATAAGCATCTATAAGCTCCTCATTATCTTCATTGGCCTCCGCCGCTTCATGCCAAAAATCTGGCGCACTCATGCCGCTGGGTAACATAGTTTTACCATATCCACTCTTTACGCCAAACCAACAACCAACCTGATTTGTACTTAGGTTATGGGCATTCTTGAAGGTGGCACCACGAACAGTGTTTTGATCAAAAATAGCACCATTGAAATTCGAACCATCCGCGTCGACGTTATCTAAATCTGCTCCAATCATAATGGCGTCAGTGAAATCGACATTGTAAAATCTCGCACCGTCCATAGCGGCATCTCTTAGATCAGCTTTATTAAAGCTTCCAGAATGGAATATAGATCCGGCTAATTGTATATGCTGTGAGTTGGAGAATGCCAGGTTTGCATGCACAAACTCGTTTCTAGTAAGCTGTGCTCCAAATAAATTGGAATTGGAGAAATTTGGGGTAGTCAACGATCCTGCCCATTGCGGTTGGAAATGCATTCCCAAATCTAGGTCGTGTAAAAGCTGCTCGGGGCGCATTCTTAAATTGCCATTTAGAATGCGTGTTATAAAATATCTAAGCTCAATAAATGACCATTGGGGAGAAAAGTAAGATGGTTTTTGAATCGGTCCGTTGGCCTGATTGATGCTATGGGCGATGGAAGTTCCTAGTGCCAAAACGCTCATCTCTGCGTTTCGTTGCTTTTCTTCAAGCTCTCGAAAATTACCGACGGATTCCTGATTGATTGGAAATCCATTATGAAGCACCCAAGTCAAAAGGGTTTCAAGCTGTTCCTTCATAACCATATACATATCTGACGAATAACGCCGTCGCGCTTCATCTTTGATAAAACGCGCGACTTCCTCGGTTAACATGCCATTGTCCACGATTTCGATCCATGCGCGAGCCATAGTAGGCTCATCTTGAGGGTCTTCACTGTTCGACATTCTACGGGCAGTAATGAGCGCTAAGGAAACCAATCCGCGGGCGGCTAGATATTCTCCGAAACTTTTATGGATAAATTCGAACCCGGGCCGATCCCCCTCTACTCGGCGCGCATGAGCGTGGATGATAATATTCTCCATTTTGGCTGCATCGATGTCCGAAAGTACTTTTCGTCTATGGCGAGCATGGACGTCTCTTACGCTATTAAATGTCTCTTCTTCTCCAGCACGGCCATTTCCCCGCCAGGCGGTTATGCCTAAGCACTCCATTAGCAACATGAAATCGTCGAGCTCCAAGTCTTTTTTTGTCACTCCTTTCGTACTGTTCCTCTCCTGAATCTTTGTTAAAATGTCTTCGTAGACAAGGTTTCGGTTGTCCGCGGCTTCCATCCAGCGGTCACCACAGAAATCCGAAAGTATCAATAAATGCAACAACAGCGGTTCAGCATTCAGGTCTGACAACTCTGAGTGGGTGACAGCGTCTGGCATCCCTTGCGTCGGCGTTCCGAGTGACTGTGCCCATTTGGCCCAATAGATCGGTCGTTGATCAACCGCGAATATACCATCAAGTTTCGGAAGCTCTAGGCCATCGCTAAGGCCAGTTCTATGCTCGTTTGTGTGCGGCTTGATATCTTCCACATCCAGTGGATGTATAGGGGCAACGTTAAACATCGTATGTAATGGCAAAGATGCCGCTTTAAGTCCATCTTGACAGGATAGATTTCTGCCTAGAATCATGGCCTTAATTTGAACGCCGTCTTCAGAAGCTTCAGCGACTAATCGTTTAGCCTGTAAGATAAAATCGCTCGATTTTTGTTTAGCCAATTCCGTGTCGTGAGTTAATTCATCCAGACCGTCAAAAACTAAAAGCGCAGATAGATCATCGGATTTAAGCCAATTTAACGGATTTTCTGGGAATCCTGCAGAACCTTGACGAATGGTTTGATTATTACGGATCTCCATATAAGTTTGAATGTCGCCGCGTAAGTTTCCCGTCATCTGTAGTCTCTGCAATTCGATGAAGATCACTCGTTTCTGATTTCTATAAGCAACCTCAGAAGCAAATGCTTTAGCAAATGATGACTTGCCTGATCCAGGGCCGCCCGCAATGACCCTGATGTTGTCGTTATTATCAGAAAACGCCCAATTTTCTAGTTCCTCGTGTAAATTACCGACGTGTGCAGACCACTTAGTTTTTATCTCTTCCGTCCCGTCTTCCGTGCTGGCAACGGTCGAATGCCAGTAACAACGTAGGTGGAGATATAATTCGCACAGTGGTGTCTTTACAGACCCGTCTGGTGAAAAAACTGGTGTTTCTGTAAATCGATGGTGCAACCACTGAGTATGCCTGGCCCATGCCGCTTCTCGCCGCCTTCCATCACTGGCAGGACCAGAGACTACATCAATAATAGAATGAAAATCATGGTGCCTAGCTGCACTAACATACTGTGCGGCACGCTTTAGACACTGAGAAAAAGTGTTCTGCCATACATTGCGGTCATACTTCGTCCAAGGTGTGATGTCGTGAATTAATTTAGGTAAAGCCAAACGTGCTGCCGCGAATGCCATATGGTTCTTCGGAGCATGGAAGATGTCTTCATCAAACTGTGCACTCTCGTCAAGTTCCATGGCGTTTTTTACAAAAGCCCTTATAGAGCTTTCCTTAATTTTGGCATTTAATTTTACTTCCTTTCTCAGTTCTATAACAAACTGAGAAGTGGCCTCAGATAATGTCATTGCAAGCCAAGACCACGCAAGGTTCTCGGGCGCGGCATCATCTTCAGGCTTTACGGCCTTTAATATCTTATTCAGATGGCCATAGGTACGTGGAGCAATCTTGAGATAATCACCTGGCGTTGTCGCCGTAAGCACCCCTACCAGCAAGAAAATTGCATTTGCGGTCGCGTCGATCAAATCACGATTAACATCAGGTTTGGAAAAAGTTATCGACATGACATGTTTACCTAAATTTATATATTTTGATACTAATGAACTCAAATACTAACCACTTTTCAATTCGGCACAAGATAGCCATTTAAATTATCAACTTGCCTCAAGCCATGACCGCGATTGTCGAGACCTACATCACTGGCCTTGGTAAATGTGCTGGGCAGCTTCAGTAACGCTTGAAATGGCTCTAGAGCACCTCAAAGATTGGTAGATAAGGAAAGCTCTCCCACATGAAAACACCAGCCTCTTGCCCCCGTAGACGTAAGGATCGGAGGGGGTGGGATGCGACCCCCAATACACTCCCCCCTTGTTCCTGTATACACTTAGCGACACAAAACTCTGCTTTGGGTCGCTAAAAAAGACACAAAAGACCTTCTTCAAAGCTCCGTGCCTTGCTCTGTGATCTCGCCTCGTTGGCGCAGACACTTAGATTTGCCGTGAGTGTATTTAGTTGTCGCTTTAAGGTTTGTTTTGATTGTCAATTTATATTTTATATTGTCATACATTTTGTTGCACAAATGTGATAAATAAAAAACAAACTGTGTATACACTTAGCGACACAAAACTCAAATCCAGACGGAAAATATTTTTCCACTTCTTGCGACGATCATTTACCGAGTCTAGAATCAATTATCAGAACTGTTTGCATGGGCTTAAGAGCACATTCACCTTCTCGGGTGCGCAAACTTAATTTTAAAGACTGTAAATTGGATTGATGAGAAAATGTCGACAACAAACATCGAACAAAAAGCACTAGGCCTTCTCAAAGCATTTGAGAATGCTGGGAAGACAGTCAGCCGTGTCGCTATAGATGGTCGAAAAATTGAAATTGTGCTAATTGTAAACAAAGATGCCGATGAATACGAAGGGATAAATATGCGCTATGACAAAACGTGAATTACCAAAGCACGTGTATAAACAAAAAAATGGCCTTTATTTTCAAAGGCGTGGTTGGCCATCTCAGAAGTTTCAAAACGAGTTCGGAACTCCAGATTTCTGGAAAGAATATTCGGATATTCTCAATGGTAAAGAAAAACCGAAACGAGTGGTCTTAAGGAACTTCACAGCGTTAATAGATAATTATCGAAAATCGCCAAGGTACAGGCTTCTTAAGCCGCGTACCGCGCTTGATTATGATAAGTATCTCAATTTTTTTAGTTCAATTATGAGCGGTTCAAACCCTGCAAGTATGAAGCGCAAGGATGTCATTCGACTACGAGATTCAAATGCAGATAAACTCTATTTCGCAAACTATTCGCTCCGCGTCTTACGCGTGCTGATGGAACACTGTGTAGACTTGGGGTGGCGAGAAACGAACCCTGCACGTGGTGTTCCAGAACTAAAGACTGATAGGAAAGATCGTGTGCCTTGGCCACAGGGATTTCTAGATGCCTACCGCGCCAATTGTCCTTTAGGGACTAGAGAGCGCCTTGTCATGGAGTTATGCGTTGGCACAGGCCAAAGAATTGGCGACGTTTTGGAGATGCGTTGGTCAGATATCCAAGATGGTGCTGTTTTTGTTCGGCAGAATAAAACAAATAAAGAACTATTGGTTCCAATACTGCCAGAGCTACAGGTTACCCTTGATGCAGCCAGCCGCCATTCAGTTTTCATACTTACTAATGAAAGAGGGACTAACAGATGGTCATATCGCGGGGCTTCACAGGCTGTAAGGAATGTACGTAGTAAAATCGGTGCTTTAACCTACGATATACACAGTTGGCGGTATAATGCTGCCTGTGAGCTTCTTGAGGCGGGTTGCGCAGATGATCTGATAGCTGCCGTTACTGGTCAAAGCCCTGCAATGGTTTCTCACTACACAAAGAAGGTACGGCAAAAAATTAGAGCTGTTCAGGCGCAGAAAATGAGAACGGAACAAAAACAGAATGTTTAGACATTTGTTTAGACTTTCATGGTGTGATTTGAATCATTCCTGCTAAGTCGTTGTTTTTAAATGGAGGCGAGTACGAGAATCGAACTCGTGTACACGGATTTGCAATCCG
>CAJXSR010000032.1 GCA_913061275.1 uncultured Paracoccaceae bacterium
ATGCGATGCTGTAGATAGTTCATGATGCAACCTTGCGTGATGAAATTTCAGACCATGCAGAATAAGCAATGGATACTGCGGCGACTGCGATCAGCAACATGTTCAAGTTACCTGTGAAGAAATACTGGCCAACACCATTTTGCGCGTTTGCGATCATTGATCCTTGTACAAAATTCGACTCTGCAATCGGCCCTAGGATTAAACCAAGCACCAGAGGGGCTGCTGAAAATCCGAACCGCTCAAGGAAGTACATCATGCACCCAAGCGTTGCCATGACATAGACATCACCCATGGATTGCTGCACCGCATATGAGCCGAATAACGCTAAACCTAATACAGTTGCCGCCATTACCGATTGTGGAACTTGGGCAACGCGGGCAGCAAAGGATGCGATGTATATGCCAAAGATACACATCAATATCTGTCCAATTAGCATAGAATTGATAAAGGGCCATGCGACCTCTGGGTGATTGTCGAAAAGGTCGGTTCCGGGGAATATCCCGTGAATTAACAAGCCGCCCAAAAGAACTGCCGCAGTTGGGCTGCCAGGAATGGATAGGGTTAACAATGGAACCAAAGATGGCCCAACCATCGCGTTATTGGCAGATTCTGCGGCAATCAAGCCTTCAGGGTGCCCAGTCCCAAACTTTGCTTTCTCAGGTGAGAATTTTTTGGCTTGATCGTAAGCAACTAGGCCAGCGATTTGGCCGCCCACACCAGGTATAAGCCCGATGATAGAACCCGTGATTGTTCCGATGAACAATGCAGTCTTACGCTTAAAGACTTCGGCAAAGGCAGCACCTATTGGATGCTTTTTAACCTGTATTTGTTCCACATCGTCATCAAAACGACCTTTGGCAAACATTGTGATAACTTGCGGGATCGCGAAAAGACCAATCAGGGCAGGGATGATGTTTACACCACCACCAAGTGAGGAATGAAAGACGAAGCGTTTCACACCCAACATATCGTCAAAGCCAATGGTCGCGAGCCACATACCGATACACCCTGATAGCAAACCCTTTACTACAGAGCTAGACTCTAGTGAGCCAATGACGGTAACGCCAACGATGGCCAACCAAAATAAGTGAGAGGGGCCAAACGCTAAGGCCCATTGCGCCAATACTGGTGTTAAGAAGATTAAGAGTAAGACACCAAAAACGCCACCAATTAAGGAAGAGATAAAGGATAATTGCAGAGCTTTGGCACCTTCTCCGTTTTTTGCCATTGCATGGCCGTCAAGTGTGGTGGCTATATTTGCAGGTGCCCCTGGAATTTTTAACAAGATTGCCGAAACTGCCCCGCCTGCAACAGTAGACGTATATGCAGCACCTAACAGGATAAGGCCGTGTACGGGTGACAAATGAAACGTAAAAGGGATTAACAGTGCTACTGCCATAGTTGGTGATAACCCAGGCGTTGCGCCCAAAATCAGTCCGCCAATCGTTCCACCAATTAACAATAGCATTGATATTGGTGTGAACACTTCGCCAAAATAATAGATGAATTCCATATGCTCTATCCCCTTTGATTCTTGAAATTAAGGAATGAAAATAATAATGCAAACGTTTTCATTTTGTGTATATTCAAACCATGAAAACAAAAAAATACGCTGATATTATTGACGTTGCCAATCTTGCAAATGTGTCACCCGCAACAGTTTCTCGCTGTTTCAACCATCCTGATAAGGTGCGGCCCGATACGCGAAAACGCATACAATTAGCGGTTGAATCAACAGGTTACATTCGTAACCGTGCAGCACAGGCAATACATGGACGCCGCAGCGGAACGGTTGGGTTAATTGTTCCAACTTTGGACAATGCAATATTTGCCACTCTAATTCAGGCGTTTTCAGAACAACTGAATGCCAGTGGTTTTACAATGTTGGTGGCAACGCATGGATATGATCTTGATCGCGAATACCAGCTTCTTAGGTCACTGCTAGAACATCGTGTTGAAGGTATTGGCCTTATCGGTCTTGATCACAAAGATGAGACTTATTCGTTGATTGACCGGCGTGAAACACGAAGTGTGGCAATGTGGAACTATCACCCAGATACTCGGATTTCTTGTGTGGGTGCTGATAATTCCGAAGCAGGAAAATTGATAGCACAGCATGTTTTGGATCTTGGACACAAACGCATTGCGCTAGTTTTTCCAGACACTTTTGAAAACGACCGTGCCGCTAATCGATTAGAAGGCGTTCTAAGTATTATGAATAAAGCGGGGGTTCAAATTCCCCCCGAGTGGCACCTGAACACTATCTATTCAATAAAAAATGCAAGGGAAGTAAGCGCGCCGCTTTTATCTTCACCAAACAGGCCAACTGCTATAATTGCAGGTAATGATGTCATCGCACAAGGTGTGATATATGCCGCGCAATCGCTGGGTTTGAATGTGCCTACCGATATTTCTGTTGCTGGCATCGGTGACTTTTCTGGTTCTGCTCATTTACTGCCAAGCCTAACTACCATTAAGTTACGCTCAAACAAAGTCGGGCAGACTGCCGCCATTATTTTGGATAAATTGATTAATGATAGTGAGAATAAAAACATTCAAAGAGTTGCTATTGAAGTAGAACTAATGAAACGCCAAAGCACCTGTAGGCTAGCAATATAATCATCTTGCGAAGAGAATATTGTTAACTACACCTATGAGTAAATTGGGTGTATCTATAAATGCTTATGGCGCGCAAATTTAAACGCCTTCATATACATGGCGTTGAATTAGAAGATGCTTTAAGTGTGGAAATCGATTTAATAAGCCGATAACATTGCAGGCTTAGTTTCAATCATGGAGTTTATTCAGTACATTTTGCCTATACGATGCGGTGTGGGTTTAGGTAAATAGTTGTCATAAAAACTTTACAAGTTTGTTACATTTCGTTTGCGTCCAAAAAATTATGCTTATAGGCTATGTTTTTTGAATGGGAGGAAGAAAATATGAAGATTAAAAATTTACTAGTGAGCGCGGTTTCCGCAGCAATGCTCACATTGATGACTACAGTACCATCTGTTGCACAAGAAGATTGTAACCGTGGCACGCTGGATTCAGCTTATTGTGATCGCAACTTTGATCAAACAGCAGATTTACCGTTGAATGAAAGTGACTGGAACGACCCCAGCACAATTATTTTTACCTATACACCTGTTGAAGATCCAGCTGTTTACGCAAGCATTTGGGATGGATTTGTAAAGCACATGGAAAACGTAACAGGGCGTAAAGTTGTGTTTTTCCCAGTTCAATCTAACGCTGCACAACTAGAAGCGATGCGTTCAGGTCGTTTGCACGTTGCAGGCTTTAACACAGGATCAAACCCAATTGCAGTTAGCTGCGCTGGCTTTGTACCGTTTGGTATGATGGCTAAAAATGATGGTTCATTCGGTTATGAAATGGAAATTATTGTTCCAAAAGACTCTGCAATGCAGTCGCCTAGTGAGATCAAAGGTAAGACAATGGCCTTTACTTCGCCGACATCAAACTCTGGCTTTAAAGCACCATCTGCGATTTTGAAGGGTGAATTTGGCTTGATTGCTGAAGCTGACTTTACGCCTGCTTTTTCTGGGAAACATGATAACTCTATCCTAGGTGTGGCGAATGGTGATTATGAAGTTGCAGCGATCGCTAACTCTGTATTGTCGCGTATGATACGCCGTGGTGTGGTTGAGGAGGGTCAAGTTCGTACCATCTATAAATCTCAAACATTCCCAACAACAGGTTATGGCCACGCACACAATTTGCACCCAGCAGTGGTTGCAAAGGTGAAAGAAGCTTTCTGGACATATCCTTGGGATGAGAATTTCAAAAAGGAATTCAAAAAAGCAGACCGTTTCATTGGCATTACTCATAAATTCGACTGGGCTGTGATCCGTCAAATTGATGCTGCAAACGGCGTAAGCTACGACTGTAAATAATATATAAGTAAATAATATCACGGGGGCAGGTTGAATGACCTGCCCCCGCGTTTGAGAAAAGAACATATAATTAACCGGGGGCAGTATGCTACGTCTTGAAGGGCTTAAAAAGCGATATAAAACAGGTGATTACGCAATAAAAGGCGTTGACCTTGAAATACCTAATGGGCAGGTTATTGCACTTATCGGCCCGTCTGGGGCAGGTAAATCCACCTTAATAAGATGTGTAAATCGTTTGGTAGAACCTACCGAAGGCAAAGTTTATTTAAGCGATATGGAATTGACTACATTGTCATCTTCCAAGTTACGCAAAGCCCGCCGGCGTATGGGCATGATCTTTCAGGAATATGCACTTGTGGAACGTCTGACTGTGATGGAAAATGTTCTATCCGGCCGTTTGGGATATGTTGGATTTTGGCAAAGTTTTTTACGCAAGTTTCCGAAAAAAGATATTCAGGAAGCGTACCGACTGCTTGACCGCGTTGGTTTGATGCATATGGCAGATAAACGTGCGGATGAGTTATCAGGCGGGCAACGCCAACGTGTTGGCATTTGTCGCGCTTTAATTCAAGACCCTGACTTGTTGCTTGTGGATGAACCCACTGCAAGTCTTGACCCCAAAACGTCGCGCCAGATTATGCGCCTTATTAACGAGCTATGCGCAGAACGTGGTTTGGCGGCAATTATTAATATTCACGATGTTTTGCTGGCGCAAATGTATTCGCAACGGGTTGTGGGCCTGAAACTGGGCGAGATCGTTTATGATGGCAAACCAGAGGGGCTTAAGCCAGCTGTTTTAACAGATATTTACGGTGAAGAAGATTGGGAAGCGACCATTGAAGAAGTTGATGAGGATGATGAAGAAGATGAGGCAGCTGAATGAGTGCCGCCGATACTGAGCTTCCATCAAACTGGAAAAAGCCACCCTTTATAAAAAGCCCGTTATTGCGCTGGTCAATCATCATCGGCAGTGCGATCTATCTAGCCCTTGCCTTTGGTACAATGGATGTTGATTGGCAGCGAGCTGCAGAAGGTTTGCCGCGCGGTAAACGCTTTATTATGGCATTCTTTCCACCCAATTTTTCTGACAATTTGGGTGTTATGTGGGATGGCATCTTTGAAAGCATCTGGATGGCAATTATTTCCACGGTAGCTGGCATCGCACTTTCTATACCTATCGGGTTGGGTGCGGCCAAAAACCTAGCACCAAACTGGATGTATCTGACATGCCGTTCCATTATCGGTGGGTCTCGGACGTTCCCAGAAATTATTCTAGCTATTTTCGCGGTGAAACTGTTTGGTTTTGGCCCATTTGCAGGCTTCGTTGCTTTGTCGATCGGCACCATCGGATTTTATGCAAAGCTGCTGGCCGAGGATATTGAAAACATCAGCCCGTCACAGGCAGAAGCGGTTAAAGCCACTGGGGCTGGTTGGTGGCAGTGGATCAATTACGCAATTCAGCCACAGGTTATGCCACGCATGATCGGGCTATCAGTATATCGCTTAGACATTAACTTCCGCGAGAGCGCTGTTGTAGGGATTGTTGGCGGCGGCGGTATCGGTGCCACGTTGAACACGGCCTTTGAACGGTATGAATTTGATACCGCAGCAGCAATTCTGCTGATTATTATCGGTATTGTTATGGTGCTTGAATATACATCTGGGTACCTCAGAAAGTGGGTGCAATAATATGCCTTTAATTGACACGCCAGATGGCCCCGTATGGAAAAGACGCGCTACCAAAGAGATCCTAATTAGATGGTTTTTTTGGTTAATCGCGGTTGCAATCATTGCTTACGCTTGGAAAGGGATTTCTGACAAAACCATATGGTTCTTTGTCCAAGACGCCCCGCGTCAAGCCGCTGATATTGGGGGGCGAATGATCCCACCCAAGTTTAGTTATATGTCACGTTTGTGGGTTCCAATTTGGGACACACTGAACATAGCGACTTTAGGCACAGTTATAGCATTGGTTATTGCCGTGCCTGTTGCTTTTGCCGCCGCCAGAAATACTACACCACACCCTATTGTGCGTACTATCGCGATCTTTATTATCGTGTCGTCACGGTCAGTAAATTCTTTAATTTGGGCTTTGATGCTGGTATTTATTTTTGGCCCGGGCGTTTTGGCAGGGACGATTGCGATCGGCCTGCGGTCTGTCGGATTTTGCGCCAAACTTCTGTATGAGGGCATTGAAGAAATTGACCATACACAAGTTGAAGCAATAGAGGCTACAGGGGCTAGTCGTGCCCAGCAAATGGTGTTTGGGATTGTGCCGCAAGTGCTACCTACATTTGCAGGGATCGGTGTATTCCGGTGGGATATTAACATCCGTGAAAGTACCATTCTGGGTCTTGTTGGCGCAGGCGGAATTGGCTTGGAACTAAACGGCTCGATCAACACACTGGCTTGGACACAAGTTTCTATGATCTTGTTGGTTATCCTAAGTACAGTGATCGTCAGTGAATGGGTCTCAGCAAAGGTGCGTGGTGCAATTATCTAACGATTATGGCACGTATTTCGAAGATTTCGATACGCAATCTGCCTATAAATTTTATCAAGCTGTTCGGGGGTGTTTGCCCTCGGCCAGCTTTCCTGAACAAGCACAATATATGTCAGGCCTTTTGGATGTAGCGCCACATTGCGATGTGTTTGTTTTTGATGCATTTGGCGTTCTAAACGTCGGGCAAACCGCCATAGCGGGGGCCGCAAAATGTGTGGCCGCTTTGCGGGATATGGGTAAGCAGGTGTATATTATCACCAATGCGGCAACATTGCCAAAACCCCAAAGCATTGAAAAATTTCAGAACCTTGGTTTTGATTTTACCGGGTCTGAAATTGTTACCAGTCGAATGGCAGCCGAAAATGCGCTGTCCACCAAAAAGGTGGGGTTGTGGGGGGTGATGTCGAAAGCTGATTTTCACCCTGATGACCTATCAGTGAATTGCACCTTACTTAAACATGATGCAGATGTTTACGATCAGGTTGATGGTTTTTTGTTTCTTAGCACGTGGGAATGGTCAGCAAAACATCAAGATATTCTGATGCGTTCACTTGCCAAAAACCCCCGCCCGATTATGGTGGCCAACCCAGATGTTATTGCCCCACTGGAAGCGCGGTTTTCAACCGAGCCAGGGTATGTGGCGCATGAAATAACAAATCAGCTAGGTATTGCGTGTGAATTTCACGGCAAACCCTTTCCTTCCGTATTTGAATTGGTAGAGGCAAAGCTGCCCGCGAATTTTGAACGCACTCGTATTTGTATGATTGGTGATACGCTTCACACCGACGTATTGGGCGGTGCCGCGCGAGGTTGGTCAACGGTGCTGGTCAGCGATCATGGGTTGTTTAGGGGCCATGACGTGCAAACCTTCATAAAAGATAGTGGGATCGTTCCAACATATGTTGTGCCATCTATCTAAAGGTAGCTATCAACCTTGTAAAACACCACGTAGCTTTTGTGCCCAAAGCTTCATTTCCTGATTTGGTGCGTTTCCTATCAATAAAAACTGATGATTGTCAGTTTCCCAACTGGAACTTGCAAGACCCATCATAACGGATGATTGAATGGGGCCCTGCGCGTTTGAATCTGCTTTGGCTATAATACACAAGGCAATAGGCGCACCTGTTTTACTTTGATAGGCAATCTGGATAAGGGGTGCCCCATTATAGCCCAAAATCTGTGCGCGTGTCAGCTGTAACTCTGCAACATCGCTTAATGCCTGTTGCGGTAAGTTCAGATTTATCGCACGTGATGCGCGTTCAAACTGTAATGCAATCAGGTCGGGATCGCGGCCAATATGGGCAATGGTATCAGCCACATAAAGTGCTTGATACCGAGCAACTTCCATACGCCAGCCATCCTATTGCGCAGTCATAAGCCCATGACCTGCCCAGCCAATGGTTAACCCAATAGCAATGCTGGCCGCGATAGCGCGCCAATCCCAAATAGGGCGTTTTTCTACTACAGGTGCATCAATATACAAAACCTTGCTTAACCGATCTAATCGATCTTGCGACGGTAATGTTTTCAATGCCTCACGTACTGGTTCAGCCATTTCGTCAAGTGACATGATATGGGCCAGTAAATGGGCATCCTGTAACATTGCCATTTCAATTTCTTGGGCCTTTTCCTCTGGCAGTACACCATCAAGAAAATCGCGCAATATAGGGTCGCTATATTTCATACCACAGCCCCTTTACGTGCAGTTTGTTCGGTATCATTCAACGTTGCCAATGATTTTCGGGCGCTGGCAAGACGGCTCATGACCGTGCCGATTGGAACGCATAAAATCTTGGCAGCTTCTTTATAGGTAAATCCTTGAACATAAACCAAATCAACAGTGCTCCTTTGGGCTTCGGGTAAAGCCATTACTTTTGTAAACACCTCAGACACGAAAATATTCGTTTCAGCGGTTGGGGCAAGATCCACCAGTGCATCTGCATCTATCGTTTCCAGACCACCTGCCTTGCGTACGGCATTTGATCGTAATTCATTCAACCAGATTGAACGACAAATTGTCAGGCACCAACCGATGAGTGTGCCGCCTTCTTCTTGTTTGAATTGATGCGCTTTCTCGATAGCACGTAAGCAGGTGGCTTGGGTCAAATCATCGGCAGTATCTGGGTTGCCAGACAAGGATAAAGCAAAGCGCCAAATCGCAGCTAAGTGGGGCTTTAACGAGTGCCCCATGGTTTTTTGCAAATTTTTCTGGTATTGTATTGAATAATTTCCAGTGTCGACGTGTCTACTATCACAAACTATGGTTCATAGGTGAATTGTGGCATATAATAAGGAAGGGCGTAAATGCTCAAAATATTTATAAAACTGGCCGCCGTTGCTTTGGTTGCATCTTTCGGTACCATTGTATCCGCAGATACTTGGACATTGGATAGTGAAAATTCCAAACTGGCATTCGGATCGATCAAAAAAGATAAAATAGGTGAAGTGCATAGCTTTGAGCGGATTAGCGGCACTGTGTCTGATACAGGTGCAGTTGCAATCAATATCGACCTGACATCGGTTCAAACCAACATTGAAATACGTGATACACGCATGGTAGAACATGTGTTCAAAGGCATGGCAGATGCAAGTTTGGCAGCACAAATCGACATGGCTGCTGTTTCAGCCTTAGGTCTGGGTGAAACCACGGTGATTGATGTTGCTGGTACCTTATCTTTGGTTGGCACAAATGTTGATATTGAAACTGAGATGTTCGTGGCGCGTTTATCAGAAAGCACGGTCGTAGTTACAACAAATGATATGATTTTTCTGAACTTAGAATCTGCAGGCATTGATGCGAGTGTTACCAAGTTGATGGAGATAGCAAAACTACCAAGTATCACCCGAACGTCACCTGTTACATTGCGTCTGGTTTTTAATTCAGAAATGACGAAAGCTGAAGTAGCACCCGCTGCCCCAGCCGCTCAAACAGTCTTTGCTGGGGATGTGAAAAAGGGCAAAAAAATCTTTAAAAAATGTAAAGCCTGTCACAGCATGAAACCAGGTAAAAATGGCGTCGGCCCATCTTTGCATAGCATTATTGGAAAACAATCGGGTGCAGCGGATGGATATAAGTATTCCAAAGCAATGAAGGGCGCGAATATCACTTGGGACGCAGCCAATTTGAATACGTATCTGACTAAGCCGAAAACTCTGGTGCCAGGTACAAAAATGTCTTTTGGGGGCTTGAAAAAAGCTAAAGATATTGAAAATCTTTTGTCTTATATACAGGCTGAATCCAAGTAACGATTTTGGTGTAAACTATAACAAGCACTACTGACGGGTGCGCGCATCCGTCAGAAAAAGGCATATGTTAAATGCGTAGTACATAGCTGGGTAGACAAATAGCCTATCACATATTCCTTAACCTTACGCACGCCCCCTTGAATTCCCCCAGAATCGTCGGTATTACACCCCTTGATCAATAAAGGAATACGGCGATGGTGCGTACCAACCCAATGCAATTTATCCAACAAGTCCGTGCAGAGGTGACCAAAATTGTTTGGCCGTCACGTCGTGAGACAGGTATTACCACAGTGATGGTATTTATCATGGCAACGATTTTTGCGATATTTTTCTCAATTATCGATATTTCCGCACGTTCAGGATTAGAAGCAATAATTAACTTAGCCTCTTGAATTTAAAGGGTTAGGGCGGTATCAGCCTCGTACTCACACATGATTGCGCGCAACGATTCGGTTTGCGCGCTATTTTGTTGTCGAGTTTGAGTGCTGTAAGCGCTTGATATAAATGGAATTTCGACAGGAAACTGTCAGCACGTGAAGGTGTCGGACTAAATGGCTAAACGGTGGTATTCGGTAAGTGTTCTCTCTAATTATGAGAAAAAAGTTGCTGAGCAAATCAAAGAGCTTGTGATCCAAGAGGGTCTTGAGGATCAAATAGAAGATGCTTTGGTGCCAACCGAAGAGGTTATCGAGGTGCGCAAGGGCAAGAAAGTGACTGTCGAACGTCGCTTTATGCCAGGTTACATCCTGATCCGCATGGACATGACTGAACGCGCGTACCATCTGGTATCAGATGTGAACCGCGTTATGGGCTTTTTGGGCCAGCCAGGTAAACCGACGCCAATGCGGGACGCCGAAGTGCGGTCTATTCTGAACCAGGTTGAAGAGGGTGCCGAAAACCCACGCTCAACGATTGTGTTTGAAATCGGCGAACAAGTTAACGTTACAGACGGCCCGTTTGAAGGCTTCTCTGGAATGGTTCAGGATGTTGATTTTGATACATCCCGACTAAAAGTGAACGTATCGATTTTTGGGCGGGAAACCCCTGTCGAACTAGAATTCATGCAGGTTACTAAACAAACCTAGCATGGTGTCTGTGGGAGGTAAGGGTCACGCGTGATCCAATACCAGACCACGCCAAATTGATTCAATGGCACGCGGCCAAAGGATCGGAGCAAAGTAGGAGGCCGTAATGGCTAAAAAAGTCGCTGGCACGATGAAGCTGCAAGTTAAAGCAGGTCAAGCCAACCCATCCCCACCTGTGGGCCCAGCATTGGGTCAACGTGGTATTAACATCATGGAGTTCTGTAAGGCGTTTAACGCTAAAACACAGGAACTAGAGCCGGGCGCACCTTGCCCGACTATTATCACATATTATGTTGATAAATCCTTTACCATGGACATCAAAACACCGCCTGCATCTTACATGTTGAAGAAAGCTGCAAAGCTTAATTCAGGCGCTAAACTTCCAGGTCGTGAAGTTGTTGGTTCTGTATCTGCTAAGCAAATCAAAGAAATTGCTGAAGCAAAAATGAAAGACCTGAATGCAAATGACATTGATGCGGCGATGCTGATCATCATGGGCTCTGCGCGTTCTATGGGCATTGAGGTGAAGTAATGGCAAATCTTGGTAAAAGAACAACTGCTGCGCGTGCCGAATTTGCTGGCAAAGCAAACGTTACAATCGAAGAAGCTGTATCGCTGATTAAATCTAACGCTAATGCAAAGTTTGATGAAACCATCGACATCGCAGTGGTTTTGGGCGTTGATCCACGTCACGCTGACCAAATGGTTCGCGGCGTGATTTCCTTGCCTAACGGCACAGGTAAAACAATGCGTGTGGCTGTATTTGCGCGTGACGCGAAAGCGGATGAAGCAAAAGCGGCTGGTGCTGACATTGTTGGTGCTGAAGATTTGATGGAAATCGTACAGGGCGGCACAATCGACTTTGATCGTTGTATTGCAACCCCTGACATGATGCCTGTTGTTGGTCGTCTGGGTAAAGTTTTGGGCCCACGTAACCTGATGCCAAACCCTAAAGTTGGCACTGTTACTATGGACGTTAAAGCGGCTGTTGAAGCGGCTAAAGGCGGCGAAGTGCAGTTCAAAGTTGAAAAAGCTGGTGTTGTACACGCGGGCGTCGGCAAAGCGTCATTTGATGAGGCCAAGCTGGTCGAAAACATCAAAGCCTTTGTGAGTGCTGTGCAAAAAGCAAAACCAGAAGGTGCTAAAGGCACATACATGAAAAAGATCGCTGTCAGCTCTACTATGGGCCCAGGTGTTACTTTGAATGTTGAAGCGGCACTAGCCGTTTAAGAATTTAATCGCGCTCTTTGGGGCGCGGTTGATACGAAGGTTGTGAAAACAATCTTCATACTGTCCGAGACGGTGGGTGTCGCAAGACTTAATTCCTGCCTGAGATGGGAACCGAACAATTTTCGCCTTCGGGTGGTTTTGGGAGGGGCCCGTAATATGGACCCTAAGATGCCAGCAAAGCTTCGGCCTAGCTGGTGAAAACTGAGCCGGAGGGTGCAAGCCTTCTATAATTTGGAGAAAAACTGTGGATAGAGCCCAAAAAGAAGCCCTGGTCGAAGAACTCGGCCAAATCTTCAAGGACTCTGGTGTTGTTGTAGTGTCTCACTACGCAGGCCTTACAGTTGCAGAAATGCAGGACTACCGTGCGCAAATGCGTGAAGTTGGTGGAACTGTACGTGTTGCCAAAAATAAGCTCGCCAAAATCGCTCTTGATGGTACGCCATGCGCAAGCATTGCGGGATTGCTAGATGGAATGACTGTTCTGGCCTGTTCAGAGGACCCTGTTGCGGCGGCGAAAGTCACGCAAGCTTATGCCAAGGATAATAACAAACTTGTTATTCTTGGGGGTGCTATGGGCGAAACAGAACTTGATGTTGCTGGTGTTAAAGCCGTTGCCGCTATGCCGTCACGTGAGGAGCTTATTGCTTCTATCGTTGGCTGTATCGCTGCACCTGCTGCGAACATTGCTGGATCAATTGGTGCGCCTGCATCTAACATCGCTTCCATTTTGGAAACGATCGAAGAGAAGGCTGCTTAAAGCAAACTGCAAATGTGGGGTGTGTGTTTGAAATCAAACCACACTGGAAACAGAACGTAAAATGAACTGGAACATATCAAATGGCTGATATTAAAAAACTTGCTGAAGAAATCGTAGGCCTTACGCTTTTGGAAGCACAAGAACTGAAAACACTTCTTAAAGACGAGTATGGCATCGAGCCTGCTGCTGGTGGCGCTGTCATGATGGCTGGCCCTGCTGACGGTGGCGAAGCTGCTGAAGAAAAAGATGAATTTGACGTCATCTTGAAGTCTGCTGGCGATAAGAAAATCGGCGTGATCAAAGAAGTTCGCACTATTACAGGTCTTGGCCTGAAAGAAGCGAAAGACTTGGTTGATGCTGGTGGCAAAGCCGTCAAAGAAGGCGTTAGCAAAGCTGAAGCTGAAGAGATCAAAGCTAAACTAGAGGCCGCTGGCGCTGAAGTAGAGCTTAAGTAAGCTTCGGGGTTTAACCCCAAGTAAGATTTGGCTGGCCTCGCTGAAAAAGTGGGGCCAGCCGAACCTGTCTTTCAAAGGGCCTGTACGTCAGGCTTTTTGAAAGACACGGTTAAGATTCGGGAGCCAAAGTCGGGAACTTTGGCAAGAATAGGATCTAAAGCGTGTTTCGTTGGCTTTGAACGTCGGTGCCCGACGACAGTTTAAGGTGAACAATTATAAGAAAGTGAAGAAGAGCATGCCTCAGACGCATTCCGGTACAAAACGCATTCGTAAATATTATGGCAAAATCCGTGAAGTTTTGGATATGCCAAACCTGATAGAAGTGCAAAAGCGGTCTTATGACCTGTTTTTACGCTCTGGCGATCAAGATACGCATCTTGATGGCGAAGGTATTAATGGTGTATTCCAGTCGGTTTTCCCGATCAAGGATTTCAACGAAACAGCTATTCTAGAGTATGTAAAATACGAACTTGAAAAGCCAAAATACGATGTTGAAGAATGTCAACAACGTGACATGACATATAGCGCGCCACTGAAAGTGACGCTGCGCTTGATCGTGTTTGATGTGGATGAAGATACAGGCGCACGTTCTGTTAAAGACATCAAAGAACAAGACGTGTTCATGGGCGATATGCCACTTATGACACCAAACGGTACTTTCGTAGTAAACGGTACCGAGCGTGTGATTGTTTCACAGATGCACCGTTCCCCCGGTGTATTCTTTGACCATGACCGTGGGAAAACCCACTCATCTGGTAAGCTTCTTTTCGCCAGCCGCATTATTCCTTACCGCGGTTCTTGGTTGGATTTCGAGTTTGATGCCAAAGACATCGTTTTTTCACGCATCGACCGTCGTCGTAAATTACCTGTTACAACACTGCTTTATGCGCTTGGTCTTGACCAAGAAGATATTTGTTCTGCGTATTACGAAACAGTGAACTACAAGTTCGACAAGAAGAAAAAATCTTGGGTTACGAAGTTCTTCCCTGGACGGGTTCGCGGCACTAAACCTACTTTGGATATTATCGACGCAAAAACTGGCGATGTTATCGCGGAAGCTGGTAAAAAAGTAACGCCTCGTGCAGTGAAGAAACTTATCGAAGAAGGCAAAGTTAAAAACGTACTTGTACCTTTCGAAGCTTTGATGGGCCGTTATGCAGCTGTTGATATTATTAACGAAAAAACTGGTGAGATTTGGGTTGAAGCTGGTGATGAGTTAACTATCGAATATGATAAAGAAGACAACATCATAGGCGGCACAATTCAGACTTTGCTGGAAAATGGCGCAACCGATATTCCAACACTGGACATCGACAATATTAATGTTGGCCCGTACATTCGCAACACACTTGCGGCAGATAAAAACCTTGGTCGTGATACTGCACTGATGGATATCTATCGTGTTATGCGCCCAGGCGAGCCGCCAACCGTTGAAGCGGCATCTGCTTTGTTTGATACATTGTTCTTTGATGCTGATCGTTATGATCTGTCTGCTGTTGGTCGTGTTAAAATGAACATGCGTTTGCAACTGGATGCGGACGATACACAGCGTACTTTGCGTAAAGAAGACATCATTGCCGTTGTTAAAGCTCTGGTTGAACTGCGCGATGGTCGTGGAAACGTTGATGATATTGACCACCTTGGAAATCGCCGTGTGCGTTCCGTAGGTGAATTGATGGAAAACCAGTATCGTGTTGGCCTATTGCGCATGGATCGCGCGATCAAGGAACGCATGTCATCGGTTGAAATCGACGCGATCATGCCACAAGACCTGATTAATGCGAAACCTGCGGCAGCAGCGGTGCGTGAATTCTTCGGCTCTTCGCAGCTGTCACAATTCATGGACCAAACCAACCCGTTGTCCGAAGTTACACACAAGCGCCGCTTGTCAGCGCTTGGCCCAGGTGGTTTGACCCGCGAACGTGCAGGCTTTGAAGTGCGCGACGTGCATCCGACACACTACGGTCGTATGTGCCCGATTGAAACACCAGAGGGGCCGAACATTGGTTTGATAAACTCTTTGGCGTCATTCGCACGTGTTAACAAATACGGCTTTATTGAAACACCGTACCGCAAAGTGATTGACGGCCATGTAACAGATGATGTGCAATACATGTCTGCTACAGAAGAGATGCGTCACACTGTGGCGCAGGCAAATGCGACATTGGATGAAAACGGTAAGTTCATTAATGAATTGGCTTCGACCCGTAAGGGCGGCGATTTCATGTTGAACCCACCTGAAAACATCGACTACATCGACGTTAGCCCAAAACAGCTTGTGTCTGTTGCAGCGTCTTTGATCCCATTCCTTGAAAACGATGACGCCAACCGCGCATTGATGGGTTCAAACATGCAACGCCAAGCAGTACCTTTGCTGAAAGCCGAAGCACCTTATGTGGGTACTGGCATCGAAAGCATTGTGGCACGTGATAGTGGTGCGGCCATTGCAGCTAAACGTGGTGGGATCATCGATCAGGTTGACGCGATGCGTATCGTTGTACGTGTGACCGACAAAATGGAAGCGGGTGATCCCGGTGTAGACATCTACCGTCTGCGTAAATTCCAGCGCTCAAACCAAAACACATGTATCAACCAACGCCCGTTGGTAAAAGTTGGTGACCGTGTTGTTGCTGGTGAAGTTGTGGCCGACGGCCCATCAACTGACATTGGTGAATTGGCATTGGGTAAAAACATCCTCGTCGCATTTATGCCTTGGATGGGCTACAACTACGAAGATAGTATTTTGATCTCTGAACGTATTGTTAAAGACGATGTCTTTACATCTGTTCACATTGAAGAGTTCGAAGTAGCAGCACGCGATACTAAACTAGGCCCAGAGGAAATCACCCGTGATATTCCAAACGTAGGCGAAGAAGCCCTGCGTAATCTGGATGAGGCTGGTATTGTCTACATTGGTGCCGAAGTTGGCCCTAGTGACATTCTTGTTGGTAAGATCACACCAAAAGGCGAAAGCCCGATGACGCCAGAAGAAAAACTTCTGCGTGCTATTTTTGGTGAAAAAGCATCTGACGTGCGTGACACCTCGCTGAAATTACCACCTGGTGATTACGGTACAGTTGTTGAAGTACGTGTGTTTAACCGCCACGGTATTGAAAAAGACGAACGTGCGCTACAAATTGAACGTGAAGAAGTTGAACGTCTGGCCCGTGACCGTGATGATGAAACTGGTATTTTGGATCGCAACATCTATGCGCGTTTGAAAACCATGATTTTGGGCAAAACGGCCGTTAAAGGGCCAAAAGGCGTAAAATCTGGCTCAACCATTACCGAAGATCTGCTGGAAACACTCAGCAATGGTCAATGGTGGCAGTTGGCATTAAGCGACGACAAAGAAGCCTCTGAAATGGAAGCTTTGAACGCACAATACGAAGTGCAGTTGAAAACACTGACCGCGCGTTTTGAAGACAAAGTTGAAAAAGTCCGTCGTGGTGATGATTTACCACCAGGTGTGATGAAAATGGTCAAAGTCTTTATCGCGGTGAAGCGCAAGCTACAGCCGGGTGATAAAATGGCTGGTCGTCACGGCAACAAAGGTGTGATTTCACGCGTTGTTCCACAAGAAGACATGCCATTTTTGGCAGACGGTACCCCCGTTGACTTCTGTTTGAACCCGCTTGGCGTACCATCACGTATGAACGTAGGACAAATTCTTGAAACCCACATGGGTTGGGCCGCACGCGGTCTGGGCATCTCGATTGATGAAGCCTTACAGGAATACCGCCGTTCAGGCGATATGACCCCAGTTCAAGATGCAATGCGCGTTGCTTATGGTGATGTTGTTTACGATAAAGCCTTAAAGCCAATGGACGAGGATCAGTTCCTTGAAGCGGCTGGAAATGTCACTAACGGTGTGCCGATTGCAACGCCTGTATTTGATGGTGCTAAAGAGGCTGACATAAATGATGCGCTGAAGCGTGCAGGCTTTGCCACCTCTGGTCAATCGGTAGTATACGATGGCCGCACAGGTGAACAATTTGCACGTGAAGTAACAGTAGGCGTTAAATATCTACTGAAACTGCATCACTTGGTTGATGATAAAATCCACGCTCGCTCGACAGGGCCGTACAGTTTGGTCACACAACAACCACTGGGTGGTAAAGCCCAGTTTGGTGGTCAGCGCTTCGGTGAGATGGAAGTTTGGGCACTTGAAGCATATGGCGCGGCTTATACGCTGCAAGAAATGCTGACAGTGAAATCAGATGATGTCGCAGGGCGTACCAAGGTCTACGAAAGCATCGTCAAAGGCGACGATAACTTCGAGGCCGGTATACCGGAATCATTCAACGTACTTGTCAAAGAAATCCGCTCTCTCGGCTTAAACGTCGAATTGCTGGACGCGGAAACAGAGTAGGCGCTCGCGCCTGCTCCTTTGGAAATCGAGATTAGGATCTAAAGAAATGAACCAAGAAATCACGAACAACCCGTTTAACCCGGTCCAGCCACCGAAAACTTTTGACGAGATTAAAATCTCTCTGGCCTCGCCAGAGCGTATCTTGTCATGGTCTTTTGGTGAGATTAAGAAACCGGAAACCATCAACTACCGTACGTTCAAACCAGAACGCGACGGCCTGTTTTGTGCGCGTATCTTTGGCCCAGTAAAAGACTACGAATGTCTTTGCGGCAAATATAAACGCATGAAATATCGTGGCGTTGTCTGCGAAAAATGTGGTGTTGAAGTGACGCTTCAAAAAGTACGTCGTGAACGTATGGGCCACATTGATCTGGCAGCACCTTGTGCGCACATCTGGTTTTTGAAGTCATTGCCATCACGCATCGGTTTGATGCTGGATATGACTTTGCGTGAACTGGAACGTATTTTATACTTTGAGCAATATGTCATCATCGAGCCGGGTCTTACAGACCTGAACTACGGTCAGATGTTGAACGAAGAAGAGTATATGGATGCACAAGACGTTTATGGCGAAGATGCATTCAACGCAGGCATCGGTGCTGAAGCGATCCGTGAAATGTTGTCAAACATTGATTTGGAAGCAGAAGCAGAACAACTGCGCGAAGATTTGGCAGAAGCCACAGGTGAATTGAAACCTAAAAAGATCATCAAGCGCTTGAAAGTTGTCGAAAGCTTTATTGAAAGTGGTAACCGTCCTGAATGGATGGTGATGACTGTTCTACCTGTGATCCCACCTGAATTGCGCCCATTGGTGCCATTGGATGGTGGTCGTTTTGCAACCTCTGATCTGAATGATCTTTATCGTCGTGTGATTAACCGCAACAACCGCTTGAAGCGTCTGATTGAACTGCGTGCACCTGACATTATCGTGCGTAACGAAAAGCGCATGTTGCAAGAGTCTGTTGATGCGTTGTTTGACAATGGCCGTCGTGGTCGTGTGATTACAGGTGCCAACAAACGCGCACTGAAATCATTATCTGACATGCTAAAAGGTAAGCAAGGTCGTTTCCGTCAAAACCTTTTGGGTAAACGCGTAGACTTCTCTGGCCGTTCCGTGATTGTGACTGGCCCAGAATTGAAACTGCACCAATGTGGTTTGCCAAAAAAGATGGCATTGGAACTGTTCAAGCCGTTTATCTATTCACGTCTTGAAGCCAAAGGTATGTCTTCTACTGTGAAACAGGCTAAGAAGATCGTTGAAAAAGAACGTTCTGAAGTTTGGGATATTCTGGATGAAGTGATCCGTGAACACCCAGTGATGCTGAACCGTGCGCCAACATTGCACCGTTTGGGCATACAGGCGTTTGAACCTGTATTGATTGAAGGTAAAGCTATTCAGCTGCACCCGCTGGTATGTTCTGCGTTTAACGCTGACTTTGATGGCGACCAAATGGCGGTTCACGTACCTTTGTCACTTGAAGCACAGCTTGAAGCACGCGTTTTGATGATGTCGACAAATAACGTTTTGTCCCCATCAAATGGTAAGCCGATTATTGTTCCTTCACAGGATATGATCCTTGGTCTTTACTACATCACAATGGAACGCGAAGGCCTGAAAGGCCAAGGCATGACTTTCGCCAATCCGCAAGAAGTTGAACATGCGCTTGATAATGATCTTGTGCACCTACATTCTAAAATCAACTGCCGTATTCAGCAAGTTGATGATGAAGGCAATCTGATCTGGACACGTTTTGAAACAACTCCCGGTCGTGTGCGTTTAGGGTCATTGTTGCCGTTGAATGCGAAAGCACCTTATGACTTAACCAACCGTTTGTTGCGTAAGTCTGAAGTGGCTGAAGTGATTGATACTGTTTACCGTTATTGCGGCCAAAAAGAGAGTGTTATCTTCTGTGACCAGATCATGACACTTGGTTTCCGCGAAGCGTTCAAGGCAGGTATTTCGTTTGGTAAAGACGATATGATTATTCCTGACACCAAATGGGCGATTGTGGATGATACACGTGAACAAGTGAAAGAGTTTGAACAACAGTATTTGGACGGCTTGATTACTCAAGGCGAGAAATACAACAAAGTTGTTGATACTTGGTCAAAATGTTCTGATGCCGTTGCAGACGCGATGATGGGTGAAATGTCATCTGTCAAAGTCAGTGATGCGGGTGCCGAACTAGAACCTAACAGTGTTTACATGATGGCTCACTCTGGTGCGCGTGGTTCCCCCGCGCAGATGAAACAGCTTGGTGGTATGCGCGGTTTGATGGCTAAACCTTCTGGTGAAATTATTGAAACACCGATTGTTTCAAACTTTAAAGAAGGTCTGACCGTGTTAGAGTACTTTAACTCTACCCACGGTGCCCGTAAGGGTCTGGCTGATACCGCACTTAAAACAGCGAACTCTGGTTATCTTACACGTCGTTTGGTTGACGTGGCACAAGATTGTATCGTTCGTCAAAACGACTGTGGAACCGAACTTTCCATCACTGCGCAAGCAGCTGTAAACGATGGCGAGGTTGTTTCAAGCTTGTCCGAACGTTTGCTGGGTCGCGTTTTAGCGGAAGATGTATTCAAACCTGCGACGGAAGAAGTGTTGTTTGAAGAAGGTACTTTGATTGACGAACGTATGGCGGATGCTATTGAAACCGCCGGCGTTATTTCAACTCAAATCCGTTCACCGCTAACGTGTGAAGCTGATGATGGTATCTGTGCAATGTGCTACGGCCGTGATTTGGCCCGTGGTACTATTGTTAATCCAGGTGAAGCTGTTGGTATTATTGCAGCACAATCTATTGGTGAGCCTGGAACCCAGCTAACAATGCGGACATTCCACATTGGTGGTATTGCCCAAGGTGGTCAGCAGTCATTCCAAGATGCAGGTCAAGACGGTGTAATTGAGTTGCGCAATTCAAACGTGCTAACGAACCGTGACAAAGAAACAATCATCATGGGGCGTAGCACTGAACTTGCCGTTATAGATGAAAACGGTGTTGAGCGATCCAAGTATAAACTGATGTATGGTACTAAGCTGCTTGTTAAAGACGGTGCAAAAATTGCCCGTGGTGACAAAATGTTTGAATGGGATCCGTATACATTGCCGATTTTGGCTGAAAAAGCTGGTATTGCGAAGTTTGTTGATCTTGTGTCCGGTATCTCGATCCGTGACGTAACCGATGATGCAACGGGTATCAGCCAGAAAATCGTAACCGATTGGCGTTCTGCGCCTAAAGGTAGTGATCTGAAACCTGAAATCATTGTGATGGATCCAGCAACAGGTGAACCTGTGCGTCTAGATAGTGGCAGCCCAGAAATACACACTATGTCTGTGGATGCTATTCTGTCTCTTGAAGATGGCCAAGAAGTGTTGCCTGGTGACGTTCTAGCGCGTATTCCGCGTGAAGGTGCAAAGACCAAAGACATCACGGGTGGTCTACCACGTGTGGCTGAATTGTTCGAAGCACGTCGTCCGAAAGATCACGCGATCATTGCTGAAATCGACGGGTATATCCGCTTTGGTAAAGACTATAAAAACAAACGCCGTATAGCGATTGAGTCTAAAGATGATGCGGAAGTAAAAGTTGAATACATGGTGCCTAAAGGTAAGCACATTCCTGTTCAGGAAGGTGACCTTATCCGTAAGGGTGAATACATCATGGATGGCAACCCAGCCCCGCATGATATTCTGAACATCATGGGTATTGAAGCTTTGGCTGACTACATGATCGACGAAGTGCAAGCAGTTTACCGTCTGCAAGGTGTGAAGATCAACGATAAGCATATCGAAGTGATCGTGCGCCAAATGTTGCAGAAATGGGAAATCACCCACTCTGGTGGTACAACCCTGTTGAAAGGTGAGCAGGTCGATAAGATCGAGTTTGACGAAGCTAATGAAAAAGCTATGGCTGCTGGGCGTGAGCCTGCTAAAGGTGGCCCAATTCTATTGGGTATCACCAAAGCATCCTTGCAAACTCGCTCATTCATCTCGGCGGCTTCTTTCCAAGAAACCACACGGGTTCTGACAGATGCGGCGACCAAAGGTAAACGCGACAAACTGATCGGTTTGAAAGAGAACGTGATTGTTGGTCGTTTGATCCCTGCGGGTACTGGTGGTGCGACGCATCAGATCAAGAAAATTGCGGCAGAACGTGATGCGATTGTGATTGAAGATAAACGGCAAGCAGCAGAAGCAGCGGCAGCACTTGCTGCCCCTGTGCAAGAAGCTGAAGGCGGTTTTGATCCAAACAGCGTGTTCGACACAACAAGTGATGTCGTGGGTGAGGATCTAGGTGTAGATCTAGGCTCTGGCGGTGACGGTACTGAACAGCCCGTATAAATCATATATAGTTTTAAAAGGCCTCGTAATTTTGCGGGGCCTTTTTTTATGGGGTAAAGTTACTATGCTTGCATAAATATCAATGTCCCAGTTGGGACGCCTAGCTAACATATTGAAATTTATGTATTTATGTAATAAAAATGCAAGCAAATACGGGGCGGCTTTGAATGATGTAAGGTGGGCTTCAGCCCACGCGTAACAGCCTTTAGTATCAAGCTTTATCAAACACATTTTCTATATCCTCTTGTGGAAGACCCCTAATCCCTGTATTTCTTGGTCAGGCAGGGAAAAATGCAATTATTACATGATATTAAAGAAGAAAACAGGCCAACATACATTAACACGACCGACGGTGTTCAGCCTTACAAAACACAACTTCTAAAATGGATCGGGAATAAACAACGATTTGCGCATGAAATCATTTCGAACTTCCCTAAAAGATTCGGAACGTATCACGAGCCTTTTCTAGGATCAGGTGCCGTTCTTGGTGTTTTATCCCCAAAAAAAGCCGAGGCATCAGATAGCTTCAAGCCACTGATCAGCATTTGGCAAATGTTGAAAAGCGATCCTTCAACCGTCAAAGAATGGTATAAAGAACGGTGGTCAGAAGCGCAGGTAGGTGAAAAAGTTGAACAATATGAAAAGATCAAAGCACGATATAATAACTGCACTAATGCTGCTGATTTCTTATTCCTAACGCGTTCGGCTTATGGTGGCGTGATGCGATTTCGTAAATCTGATGGCTATATGTCTACCCCTTGTGGCGCACATAAGCCGATTCACTTCGGCACATTTGGTCGCCGTGTCGACGAATGGGCACAAAGGGTGTGCTGCACTGAATTTTTCCATAGAGAATATGAAGAATCTCTAGAACGGGCACGTGAAGGCGATGTCGTCTATTGTGACCCACCATATAACCACAGCCAAGCAATTCTTTATGGCGCACAGGGATTTGACCATGACCATTTATTTAGGTGCATTGAAAAAGCCAAGGTAAGGGGGGTATTTGTTGCCCTAAGCCTGGACGGCTCAAAAAAATCTGGCACTAAGGATTGTGCCTATAGTTTTCCGCCAAACCTCTTCAAACAAGAGGTTGCTGTAAACTGCGGACGTTCTATGCTTAAGCGCTTTCAAATGGGTGGAAAGACCTTAGAAGGCGAAGTCGTTACAGATAGATTACTACTAACACATTAACGTACACTTTCTGATTAAGCTTTGTTTGCCCTCTTGTTTTGTGGGCGAAAATCCGCAATCTATAGGGGTATTAATTTAACCAACTATCGGGCAGGAACTTAAGATTATGGCAGGCGTAAAAAACCAGTTAGTCGGCTTGATCCGATTTTCATATTTTGCCCGCAGTGGTGGTTGGAACATCAAAGTTTCAAGCGACAAGCATAAAGGTGAGTTGTTTGGTAAAAAACGAATGGCCTTGCGGTTTCGCCTGTTTGAAAAGCTGACCCTGCCATCTTTGCGTAATCAGACCGATGATGATTTTAAGTGTGTCATACTTGGCAGCGACCAGATGCCAGAAAATTACCAACTTAAATTACTGGATTTGATTGAAGGCCATGAAAACATCAGTTTTCTTCCCATGCCCCCGATGCAACATCATATAGCTGTTGGTAAGGCACTAGGGCAGGCAAAAGACAAAACCTCGGACTTTTTTACCAGCTTTCGTTTGGATGATGATGATATGTTGCGAAAAACATATATAGAAGATCTGAAGCATAAGGTTGAACTGGCTGAACGATTGATTGAACCGGGAAAGCCTTTGGTTACATCGTTCAATTCTGGCATGTTCATGGAAAAAACCAAACATGGAAATATTGTCTATGATGTTGTTGAGCGCACACCGGGGGCGCAAGGCACGGCAATGACAACACATATTGACGAAGCCCGAAATGTATTTACTCGAAACCACCGTAAATTGCCTGCATTTTTCAGAACGGTTTCGTATACCGAGGGCCCAGTGTGGTTGCGAACGGTTCATTCTAATAATATTGCCAACCCAAAGATTACTGGCAGGCGCAATATTATAGAACCCGAAAAGATCGAAAACCTTTTTGAAAATAATTTTGGACTGACACTGCAAGATGCTCAAAAAATTACACTTTAAATACAGCGCATTTCGCGATGCTTGAAACTTGTGCCCTTAAAGTAGCCCCTACATATTGACACCTCACACGACTCGGACTATACGCGCGGAACCTGAGGTGCGAGTACGCTTGCATTTCATACAAGCCACAATCTGGCGGTCATGATCCAGAGCCTAGCTCTCGATCCTCTGGTATTACCGCGGTAGTCCATCCACAAGTAGTGCGGGCTGCCGTGTCGCGGTGTTTGATCGACAGATCATGCGCCTATTCGAGTTTGAAACAAGGACATACGGGAGTTCCGAATGCCAACAATACAACAGCTGATCCGCAAACCGCGCCAGCCGAAAGTAAAACGCCAGAAGTCAATGCACCTGCAGGCGTGCCCGCAGAAGCGTGGCGTATGTACACGCGTATATACAACGACACCAAAGAAACCCAACTCTGCGATGCGTAAAGTTGCCAAGGTTCGTCTAACGAACGGTTTTGAGGTCATTTCTTACATTCCGGGCGAAAGCCACAACCTGCAAGAGCACTCTGTTGTTCTAATCCGCGGCGGCCGTGTAAAAGATTTGCCCGGTGTGCGCTATCACATCTTGCGCGGTGTACTTGATACACAGGGCGTAAAAGACCGTAAACAACGTCGTTCGAAATACGGCGCCAAGAAGCCGAAATAAGGGGCAACAGATATGTCTAGACGCCACAGTGCTGAAAAACGTGAGATTTTGCCTGACGCCAAATATGGTGACAAGGTTTTGTCTAAATTTATGAATAACCTGATGTTGGACGGTAAAAAATCCATCGCTGAACGTATTGTTTACGGCGCGCTTGATCGCGTTGAAGACAAAACCAAACGCGCACCGGTTGAAGTGTTCCATGAAGCACTTGAAAACATCAAACCATCCGT
>CAJXSR010000033.1 GCA_913061275.1 uncultured Paracoccaceae bacterium
CGAATAGCCGCTTAAATGAGAACATGGAGCGGCACTAAACCGCGACAGGTCCAAATCGGAAGTGGCTGAACATTTCGCAATGAGCGAGGCGACGTTACGACGTTGGCTTGCCAAATCTGGCCAAGGTTTTGCCAAAACACTGTTGAATACCAGACTGGAACATGGACTAAGTATGCTTCAGGCTACTAACACACCAATAACGCAAATTGCCTTAGATTGTGGCTTTAAAACTCCCTCGCATTTTTCTGATGCATTTAGAAAAAGGTTCGCCATTCGACCAAAAGAGATCCGTTCTATCATTATTTGATCGTTTTTCGACATTTATTGCGTGACACGCGGAAGTATGCGCCGTTTCTTTTGGTTAGGTTCCTTACAACAATATGTCTATGAAAGGACACTATCATGAAAATCTCTGTTGAAACTTGTGCGAGCGGCACAGCCATTCCTACAAAATTTGCCTTTGGAAAAATCCCTACTGAGGGGCATTTTGAACTGAGCAGCAACGTGAACCCAGCCATTTCATGGAGCGATGCACCCATTGAAACAAAATCGTTTGCAATCATCTGCCATGACCCTGATGTCCCGTCTAGTGGTGAGGATGTGAACCAAGAAGGCAAGACAGTTCCCGCCGATCTTCCGCGTGTTGATTTTTACCACTGGGTTTTGGTTGATGTGCCTTCGTCGATGTCAAAAATCTCTGAAGGCGCTGATAGTTCTGGTGTGACCCCAAAGGGCAAGGCACCAGGTCAACAGCCTCATGGGATCACAGGGATAAATAGCTATACCGATTGGTTTGCAGGCGACCCTGATATGAATGGTAGTTATGGTGGGTATGATGGTCCATGTCCTCCTTGGAACGACAGCATTATGCACCACTATCACTTTACTGTTTATGCCTTGGATGTTGAAACAATTGGGTTAAGCGGAGCCTTTACAGGTGCTGATGCCCTTGCGGCTATCGACGGCCATGTGATCGCGGAAGCGTCACATATGGGTACTTATACTATGAACCCAAATTTATAGATTCAGATGAAACGGGTCTACACCTTGAATAGTGGGGTAGACCCACAAATATGAGCAACGCAAAAAAAACCAGATAGATGACTGCCTTGAACCCAATTGCGCGTAACAGGTTGCATCATTCTGTAACTATGGGGAAGCCACACCGCAGGTGTGGTAACCCAATGAAAGGCAGGTATGGGCCGAGAGCTGGGCATGTGCTGCAGAGCGGCTAACGGCAACTACGAGCCCAAAGTGCATGATGTTCGCACATCACAAAGTTTCCGAACGTGCCGACAAACAGAGTGAAACAACGGTCACAGCGGTACAGTGGGTCGGTAAAAAGTGATCCAAAAGAATTACCTGCCCGTAATATACCTATAAACCGTAGGTAAATGCTTATTAATACAAGTGGCGTTACCCTTAAAGAATGCTGGAAAAAGGGAAAGAAAAATGAGACAACTCATCTTAAACGGATGGAGCTTTATATTTAATGCTGAAGTAAGCCCACTTCATCACATTCCGGATATTGCAACACGGCATTATGTGTTGCAGGCTTTGGGGATCATGTGGGCCGTATGTTTTGCTGTGGCAATTGGAAGCTATACCATACTTGTGGCAAGTATTCTGGGGCATAGTGTCTTGATAGCCGCTGCCGCTATTACGGTCGCAATTTATACCGCGGCTGCTAAGAAGCCTGCGTTATTTTCAAACGGTTCGGGTTGTCGCAATGATGGCGAGCACGAATAAGTATTTGTGAGATCGGGCAATTTGTCTTTCTGGCGCAGATACATGCTTGGCGTGAAATTTGACAGTGTGTGGACATTAACTGTTGGGATCTTTTTCGTCGTTCAACGCCTTCGCAGCAATAGGGCTGAGTATTACTTGTTTGCACAAAAGGAAGCCGTGATTTGAAAAATGTCTTAATAGTCGGCGCGTCGGGTGGAATTGGCCAAGCGCTTGTCAAAGAACTCAATCTTCGCGGTATGGCAGTGACTTCGTTGTCTCGCAGCACGGATCAATTCGACATAACCAACGAAGATAGTATTCGCGATGCCATGGATCGTCTTGTTGGCCCATTCGACACAATCATCGTCGCCACCGGCGCTCTGGCAATTGGCTCTAACACGCCGGAAAAGGCTCTTAGGTCTTTGGACCCAGTCGCGATCGCTGAGCAATTCGCACTCAATGCCACAGGTCCCGCATTGGTCCTGAAACATGCATTACAACACATGCCGCGCGACCGCAAAACAGTATTTGCCGCATTGTCCGCGCGCGTTGGTTCCATTGGCGACAATCGGCTTGGTGGCTGGTATTCCTACCGCGCCTCGAAAGCAGCCTTGAACCAACTTATCCACACAGCATCAATTGAGGTGGCCAGAAGCCACAAACATGCCGTTTGCGTGACGCTCCACCCTGGAACGGTTGAGACCCAACTGAGCACTCAATATGGAAGCTCCGCCGCTGTGCCAGCCAGCCAAGCAGCGTCTCATCTTCTTGAGGTTTTAGAGGGTCTATCCCCATCTCAAACGGGCGGGTTCTTTGACTGGGCGGGCACCGAAGTCGTTTGGTGATTTGCTGTATCCATCGTGTTCCTCTGCCTCACTTCAGTAACCCAATATTACACAGGACCGCAGAGTGACTAATGCTGCATTTTGCAGAAATTCCGCTTTCGTTTCGTTTGTATGATGTCGCAACGCCTAGGTCATTTTCCGCAAGTGTGTTGTTTTTTTACTGCTTATGCTGCCGTTCTAAAGTGGCCATCGGCTTTGCAGGGACCGATGGGGCCCGTTTGGTCCGCATTGCTGAACTTCAGGCACTAAAGAGTCAAGATAGCTGAGCAATGGCTGCTTTCGGGAAACCACACTACGCCAATTTAAATGTACTCGAACGGCAGCTAGGGCGTTGATGTTCGCCTGCCTAACAGGGTCGCGCACATCCGAGGTGTTGGGGGTGCACTGGGGCGAGATCGATTTAGAAACCTGTCTGTGGACGTGTCCTGCCCAGATTATGAAAGCCAGCGAAGAGCACCGTGTCCCCCTTACAGATGAAATGCTGGCGATTATAGAGCCTTTAGAGGCAATGGCGTCTGGGCTATGTTTTTGAAGGACAGAAGCGGCACAAGCCACTTTTCAACATGTCTATGCTGATGCTGTTGCGACGTATGAAGGTCGAGGGCTACGTTGCTCCGATCCAGAACTATTTCCCAGCACATGTAACAACAATTGCGGAACAAGCCCCATCCCCGAACCGAGAATAACTATGCTCAGGCCGAGTGTCGAAATATATCGAGTCTCCCTGATTTAAACGATGCGCGACACCCTTAATGCAGACCTCTAGGCCACCTTGCATTACGTAAATAAATTCAATGCCGGAATGAGTGTGCGGCTCAGTGGGAGTATCACTGGAAAATTCCGCCAGAAAGGCCTCGATACAACGGTCGGTCACCGGAAAATCGAGACTCTCGAAATGAAACTGCGCTGGGCCTTCCATTGTGTTCGGAAGGCGTAACCTGTCTTCCTTCCTCACAACCGACGCAATTGGCTTTTCAGCTTTGACAGCAAAAAAATAATCAAGCCCCACACCAAACACCATAGAAATGCGAAACAAAGTTGGCAGCGTGGGGAAAATCTGACCCGTTTCAATTCTTGACAACATGGCTGCGGACAGACCTGTGTGCTTACCAAGCTCCTTGAGGCCCAGACCCTTTTCTAACCTCAAGGTGCGAATCGCAGGTCCTATGCCGTATGCTTCCAACCCATCACTTAATGTTTCTGACAACATCGCCGCTCTCCATTTTACATTATATGCAACATTATATGTAATATTTGCAGTATATGCAAATAACATACAATTTATGCAAAATTGCTTGTAATGCAAATTATTTGCATATAGATAAATTAATACAGTCCGAATATAGCCTGATAAAGAATGGAGAAAATTATGACTATTAAAAAAACTATAATGACAGCCTGTGTTGTTACACTTTTGATGGCTGCTCCAGCTATTGCTGAAACATTTGAAGTGAAAATGTTAAATAAAGGCGGAAATGGTTCCATGGTGTTTGAGCCAGCATATGTTGCAGTTGAACTAGGTGATACAGTCACTTTTTTGCCCATCAACAAGGGGCATAACGTAGAATCTATCAAAGGCATGCTTCCAGAAGGTGTTGATAAATTCAAAAGTAAATTGGGCAAAGAATTCTCAATAACTTTCGATCAAGAGGGCCTATATGGTGTAAAGTGCACACCACACTATTCCCTAGGTATGGTAGGGTTAATTCAAGTTGGTGCGGCTGTGAATCTAAATAAAGCAGCAGCAGTCAAACAAAAGGGCAAAGCTAAAAAACGTTTCGTTCCTTTATTTGAACAAGTTCAATAAAATGTTAGCTTTTAAATCTTTGCTTAACCTTCAATCAAAAGCGCAGAACCCGAAAATTTGCGCCAAATTAAATCAGCTGTAGAACGAATATAGCCTGCAAAAAATGGAGAACATCATGTTTGTTAAAAAAACTGTAACATCAGCCTGGGATGTGATTATGAATGAAACAAAGAACCCGTTGAGGAATCTTCCAATCCAGACGGCCCACATGTTTATGCAACTACTGGCTTGGATGTGGAGTACTATCTTCTCTTTGGCAATCGGTAGTTACTTTGTATTTGGAGTTACTGCGGTGGGCCATATGCTTATAATCGCAGGTATTTTCGTTACAATGGTGATATTTCGTAATGCGGAAACCGATAATAGAAAGCAAGTGGTAGTACACCCAACGAGCCGACACTGGCAGAACCGATGATACAGCTGCTCAGTTAGACACTTTTGGGTTTCTGGAATGATGCCGGTGCTCTTAGAGCTAGGCTTTATTCTTGCTTGCCTCTAAACCCTAGACAGAGATAGCAACCCCAAAATACCAGATTCTAGCATGAAAGAAATTGGGATGTTGTGAGTTACAGAGAGAAAAAAACCTAATATTCCAACTCAAATAATTAATAAAATTCTGGTGGCTAAAGATAGCTTAGAACCTATTTTCCAGTTTTTCTGAGCAGGACGGCAGAGATAATTTCTTTGCAATGCCTCACCCATTAGGAAGTTGGCTAATTCTTTGCCGCCCTAGATTAGATGCTGTAAGAAACGAAAGGGCAATTTATGCGGCATGCACAGATTGTCCGTAGTCAAATAAATATGGAATCATGAACACTTTATTCATTGGTTGTTTTTTATATTATATTAATTAGTAAAAGAAATTGATGTTGGCATGCAAGATGCTAGATTTCATAAAGCACAATAAGTAGTATTATTTAATTTGAACAACAATGGCAGTGTGAACACTCAATGAGAAATCTGGTAAAAGTAATATGGATAGGCCTTTTCATAATTTGCACGCAGGCATACGCCGAAGTAAATGAAATTTTGCTAGATACGTTCGAAAATGAACCTGAAAAACGCTGGGAGTTTTTTGCAGATACTGTGATGGGCGGTGTTTCAACTGGGCAAGTTTCCTTTCGCAACGAAAATGGAAAAAAATATGCACGAATGACTGGCGAGGTTAGTACTAAAAACCGTGGAGGTTTTATACAATTTAGAAGGACTATCTCTGAAAAATATGCTGATGGAGTAAAAGGGGTTCGTCTCATTGTTCGCGGTAACAATCAACAGTACTTTGTGCACCTACGTACCAACGGAACGATATTGCCATGGCAGTATTACCAAGGTAATTTCGAGACCACGGATGGTTGGGATGAAATTCGCATTCCGCTTTCAAGCTTTAAGGCATCTGGGCGAATATTGAGCACTAAAATACGTGCTAGCTCACTTAAATCAATTGGCATTGTTGCATATGGCCGAAACCACAAAGCCCTGGTCGATATTTTGGAAATTGGGTTCTACTAGTAATTATTAAATAGCCTCTAATTTTGAGACGTATTTCATATCCATTTTAATTTCTTAGATCATGGGACAACTGCGCCCTAGGCATACCTAACGACTTTTATATGCGTCAAATGCCTTTCGTCGACCGACATCAAGCGGGACAATTGGTGATGGGTAAACATCGTTTGGCGACAATTTCCAGTTCCTAGGGGTTGCCTCGTGAAGTCATTTGGGCACCTCCCTCAGGCTACGCCACTAAGGGCGGGTAGCGGTCATTAAGTGTTAGCGTCTCGGATATGGGGATTTGCCAAAAGTAGGCGTTCGACATGAGTCCAGAAAGGCCCCTTGGGTTTCGAACTCATTGCCGATTAAATAAGAAATCGGAGCGGTACTAAAGAGGGACAAAATCAGGAACGAAGTGGCACTACCTTGCCGATATCAAACTCCCGATCACGCTCGATGTGAGAAAAGCAATCGCGGCGACGCAGACGATTGATGGCCCTGCGGGTGTATCAAATATATAGGCCGCACGCAGACCGATCACTGCTGACAGCATCCCGATTATCCCAGCAGCGACAGCCATTCCCTCAGGGGTCCGTGACATCGGCCGCGCAGCGGCTGCAGGAATGATCAGCATAGCTGCTATCAACAGAACGCCGACAACCTTGATCGCCACGGCAACCGTGATAGCAAGTGCAAACGTCAGGGCGAGTTGTTCACGCTTGGGGTCAATCCCGCTTGCATAGGCCAGATCCTCATTCAGCGTCGAAGTTAGCAGGGCTGACCAGCGCCAGCCGGTCAGCATTACCACAAGTGCAGCACCTCCCCAGATGACCAAGAGGTCACCACGCGAGACGGCAAGTATATCGCCAAAGAGATACGCCATCAAATCGATGCGCACGCCAGACAGGAACGAAACGGCCACAAGCCCAAAAGCGAGTGCAGAATGTGCCAGCACCCCCAGCAATGTATCCATCGCATAGCCCCTACCAGATAGCACGCTTACCGTCAGTGCCATCAGCAGGGCCACAGCCATCGTGCCGATGAAGATCGACATGGAAAATGCCAACGACAAAGCTACACCAAGGATTGCCGCGTGTGCTGTGGCATCACCAAAATAGGCCATACGCCGCCAAACCACAAAACACCCCAATGGTGCCGCTGCAATGGCAACACCGATCCCAGCCAAAGCAGCACGCATCATAAAATCATCAAACATTATTCAGCGGCCTCTGTGTGATTGTGGGTATGTTTGTCATGATCGTGCCCGTGATCATGTTCATGGCGGTAAAGCGCCAAAGCACCGCCTGTTCCCGTGCCAAATAGTGCACGATATTCTGGTGCCGATGCCACTACGGCGGGCGTGCCTTCACAGCAAACGTGGCCGTTGAGGCATATTACGCGGTCAGAAGCACTCATCACAACATGTAATTCGTGGCTGATCATCAAGACTGCGCAACCTGTGTTCTGCCGTACCTGATCGATTTGTTGGTAAAAAGAGGCTGAACCGCGCTGGTCCAGCCCTTGTGTGGCCTCATCTAGTAGCAACAGATCAGGCTTCCCAATCAGAGCACGTGCTAGCAACACCCGTTGAAATTGCCCGCCTGAGAGTTGCGACAGTTGCGCTTTGGATAAATCCGGCACACCAGCTTGGGTCAACGCTTGATCAATGTCTGTTGCCGTTCTTCCGCCCGGCAGCTTCAGAAACCTTGCAACTGTGATCGGCAGCGTCTCATCGATATGCAGCTTTTGCGGGACGTAACCAATTGTAACGCCGCTTCCACGTTTGACATGACCTTGGAACGGTTTCATAGCGCCGATTATGACTCGCAAAAGGCTGGTTTTACCAGATCCATTTGGACCAACGATGGTCACGATTTCGCCCGATTGAATACTCAGGGAAACGCGTGACAAAACTGTTCTTGCCCCGTAACGGACGCTGAGGTCTTCGATCTGTACAAGGCTCATGCGCCAGCCTTGTCAGCGCATGCGGGGCAAACGCCCTCTGCCTCAACTACGGTGCGCTCTATCCGGAAGCCAGTAGCGCGGGCAGCGTTACCCAACGCACCCCGTGCCGGGGATGACTGGGTTTCGGCCACTGCGTCGCACAAACGACAAATCATGAAGGCGGGCGTGTGAGACACGCTGGGATGGGCGCAGGCGATAAACGCGTTCAACCGCTCGATTTTGTGGGCCAATCCATTTAACACAAGAAAATCTAGCGCACGATAAGCGACAGGCGGCTGAGATCCAAACCCGTCCTCGCGTAGCCGGTCTAAAATCACATAGGCTCCAAGTGCCCTGTGTTCCTGCAACAATATCTCTAACACCTTGCGGCGCACGGGCGTAAAACGAAGTTCGTTTGACGCGCAACGAGCCTCGGCAGCGGCGAGCGTGTTACTCACACACGCGTCGTGATCATGATGCGCAAACCCAAGCGGGCCGTCGCTAGCGTCGCCATTCTTAAAGTCTATTGTCATGTTATAACATTTTGCCTATATGGTCCGTTATGTTATAAAATCACATGGAGACTCCGATGTCCAGAAAACTTCTTACCATATCACTGATTACTACATTGGTGGCAAAGGTCGCTTTTGCGGAAGTGCCTCATGTCGCGGTTGATATTGCGCCGGTACACTCATTGGTCGCACGGGTTATGGACGGGGTCGGCACGCCTGATCTTATTGTTCAACCTGGTGCTAGCCCGCATGAATACAGTCTACGCCCATCTGAAGCGAAGGCACTGCAAGACGCCGACCTCGTATTCTGGACCAGTTCTGATCTGACACCATGGCTTACCGATACAATCGAGATACTAGCTACTGATGCCTCTGTTACAGAATTACTTGAAGCTGACGGCTCGATTGAACTGGAACTCCGTGAAAGCGCCCTGTTTGAGGCCCACAACCACGGCGAGCATGATGACGACCACGACGACGAGGCCCATAAAGACCATGAAGACGCACATGATCCACATGCTTGGCTGTCGCCGAAAAATGCAATGACATGGTTGAATGTGATTGCAGGCCAACTTTCCGCCGCTAATCCGGAAAACGCAGGCACATATTTTGCAAATGCCGCTGCGGGACGTTCCGAAATTGAAGCATTGATTGGTGAAGTCAACGCAACGCTGGAACCGGTTCGTGGTGAGCAGTTCATCGTTTTCCACGACGCCTATCAGTATTTTGAAACGGATTTCGATTTCCCTGCATCGGGCGCAATTTCATTGAGTGATGCCTCTGATCCAAGCCCAGCACGAATTGCTGAAATTCAGGTGCGGATAGCAGAGGAAGGTATCCGTTGCGTTCTTGCAGAACCACAGTTCAATCCGGGTCTCGTTGAAACAGTTCTAGATGGGACTAAAGCACAGATGAGTATTCTTGATCCGCTTGGTTCAGATCTGGAGCTGGGATCGGCACTTTACCCCCAACTTATCCGGAATCTGTCAATCGTTCTTGCAGGATGTCTGTAACCACATCAGTGTGGTTGAACTGCAGATATGTGGGAGAAAATGACCGTTCATACTTGTGACCATAGGGGCGGAGAGCGGACATTCGTAGTGTTTGGGTAAATTTTAGCTCACGGATAAAAGCGGACACTGCGAGTGTTTAATCTGAGAAACTAGAGGTTCAATTTTGAGGCTTTTAGGGCATTTTCAATCATAATATACTAACAGATCACAGCCCTAAGCCAAATCCCTACCCAAGCGTAGTGAATGACGGCAAGCAGCTTGAAGCAAGAAGTTGTGATGTGTACTCTTGAGTAGATAGTAAGTGGTTTGGTTGTCGCTTTAGACCAAATATACGTTTTCCAAAATTTCATGTTTATCGTCGGTCATTTTAAATATGCAATTTTTTTTTGATCATGTAATGTTGTTTCTATTCAAAAGGAGATAATCCCGTTTCAGGTACAAAAGAAAAAAATGAAGTATTGGCAGAAACGATTGACGCGATAGGAACAATCGAATTCCTGCCAAACATGCTTGATTACATGCGCATTGATGTTCCGTTTGTTGGGGTTCTTTTGCTGATTGTAGATCACGATAATCGGCCTATTCATATCTACGACACCATCAGGTCTACCTATCGCATGAACTTGGATATGTACATGGATGGGGTCTATGAATTAGACCCATTCTTTACCCACTTTTGTAAAAACAGAATAATGTCGACGCTACTTATTAGAGATGTTGCACCAGACCGATTTCAGTTAACCGAGTATTATCGGCGTTATTACAAGAACATAGATTTGAAAGATGAAATGGCGATTTTTTCTGATTTAAAAGATGACCGGTTTCTCTTTTTTTCTATCGGCAGGAGAAGTAAGGAGCCCAAATTCCGAAGAAGTGAACTAAAGGCGATGATACGCAATCAGTCTATTGTATCTGCTCTATGCCATCAACATTTTTCCAAAAACTCATATTCAACCGAAAACCTGACCGGTGGTGATGACAGAAGAATTGAATTTGCGTTGGAACGGTTTGGGGAAGAGGCCTTGAGCCCACGGGAACAGGAAGTCGCACTACATATTCTAAAGGGGTATTCCACAAAGTCCATTGCAAGAGAGCTGAAACTCAGCCCCGAAACAGTAAAAATTCATCGTAAAAACCTCTATCGGAAACTCAATATTTCTACCCAAAGTGAGTTATTTGTTAGCTTTTTGAATGGCTTAAGGTAAATTACCTCCAATAACCTTTTTGGGTTATATACACGTTCCAAAACTCCTGACTAAGATAGCTAATCATCGGCAACAATGTTTGGGGATTCACACTAATGCTGGAGAAAGCCACCAGATCAGCGATTGAAGTACGCTCGACGACTAAGATTTATGGGAATGATCGTGCCAGCGGTGTTGTTGCAGTAGATGATGTATCTCTAGAAATTACCGACAATGAATTCTTTACCCTGCTTGGCCCATCTGGTTGCGGGAAAACTACTTTATTACGACTGATTGCTGGGTTTGAACAACCTACGCAGGGAGAGATTCTGCTTTTTGGAGAGCACCTTGAAGGCCTGCCGCCGCACAATCGCTCGGTAAACACCGTCTTTCAGCATTACGCTTTGTTTCCGCATATGACCGTGTCGCAAAACATCTCTTTTGGACTTGAAATGCTCGGGATCGACAAGATAGAAATTCGTAAAACTGTCTCGAGAATGCTTGAACTAGTGCAAATGCCGCAGCTTGCAGACAGAAAGATAAACCAGCTGTCAGGTGGGCAGCAACAAAGAGTAGCCTTGGCGCGGGCATTGGCGCCGAACCCTAAAGTTCTGCTTCTAGACGAGCCGCTTTCAGCACTTGATTTTAAACTCAGAAAAGAAATGCAGTCCGAACTTAAGCGACTTCAGAATGAAACTGGAATTACATTCATTTTTGTGACCCATGATCAGGAAGAAGCTCTAACAATGTCCGACCGTGTCGCCGTTATGAAGGACGGTCAGGTTTTACAGGTCGGCAAACCCCGAGAGGTTTACGATCATCCCGCACAGCGTTTTGTGGCCGATTTTATTGGTGACATTAATATCTTACGTGGTGAACTGATTTCTACAAAAAAAGGGGAGGCAAAGGTAAAACTCGCTTCTGGTTTTGTGGGAGATGCAATCCTCCCAATCGGAGTTGGTGACATTTCGGGAGTGGTCAATGTAGCCATTAGGCCAGAGCAATTGAGTTTTTCAAACAGTACAAATTCAACTTTGCCTGGGATCATCAAGGAAATCACATATTTCGGGTCTGGTTTGCATTACGAGATTGAGCTTTCTACGGGTGAAACAATTAAATTACGGCAGCAAAGTGTGGGCAGGAGCAACACTGAATTCAGCTCTGGCGAAACAGTCAATATCGCTGTCGCGGACGATGCTATTCAGGTTTTGGTGGATTAAGGGGATGCGATATGTCTAATCAATCCACATTTGCTGATATCGAAAAATCTCAACTCTCTGCAAGCTTGGTTACTGCAAATAAACGGGCACAGAAAACGCGGGCACTTCTTTTGGCACCTGCAGTGCTTACAATCTTTCTGATTGGAATACTGCCCTTGTCAATCGTGCTTGTTTATTCCTTCCTAGAGCCGGGAAGTTATGGCGGCGTTAAATGGAACCTGTCCTTTGATGCCTATATACAACTATTATTTGAAGAAGATATTTTTGAAGAAACATTGACCTTCAACACAGCCTATCTACAAATCTTTTGGCGCTCGTTATCTCTTGCAATTGTGGCAACCATCACATGCCTGTTTATCGGTTTTCCAATGGCTTACTTCATTTCGATCCAATCTGCTCATCGAAAAAACACATTACTGTTTCTTGTCACGATACCGTTTTGGACTAACCTTTTAATCCGGACTTACTGCATGTTGCTGATCCTTCGGGATCAAGGCGCTTTAAACCTAGCTCTAGTCAACCTTGGTATTTTGGATAAACCTTTGCCGCTGCTCTACACAGATTTTGCTGTAGGATTGGGTTTGGTATATGCATTTTTACCCTTCATGGTGCTTCCAATTTACACCAGCCTCGAGAAGTTCGATTTTCGGATGGTGGAAGCTGGATCTGATTTATATGCAAGCCGTTTCAAGGTTCTAACCAGGATAATTATTCCGATTGCTAAGCCGGGAATTGCTGCTGGTTGTATCTTAGTATTTATTCCCAGTCTTGGTGCTTACATTACGCCGGAGCTACTTGGTGGGGGTAAATCCCTGATGATTGGCAACCTAATTAACTTGCAATTCGGTCAAGGCAGAAACTGGCCATTTGGTTCTGCGATTGCATTGATTTTGATGGTTATGGTTATGATTTCCCTGTTTGTGTATTTGAACAGAACGACCAGAAATGAGGAGAGCTGATGTCTGATCTCTCCAACACTGCTCACAACAAAGTTCGCCAAGCGAAGGATCTGAAATATCAGCCCGGGTTTTCCTACATAACATGGTTAGCGCTTTTTATTCTCTATGCTCCAATTCTGATACTCGTATTGTATTCTTTCAATGCTAACCGATCGGTTGTTGTGTGGACCAGTTTCAGTACTGATTGGTACGTGAAGGCTTGGCACAACGAGGGCATTCAGAGTGCAGCTCTTATATCTCTGGAGGTGGCTGTTATTGCAATGGTTCTTTCGACCACATTTGCGACCATGGCCGCTCTGGTGACAACCCGAACCCCACCCTACAAAGGTATGAATATTTCTATAGCAATTATTAACCAACCGCTCATGATTCCAGAAATTGTGACGGCGGTTGCGACACTCATTTTCTTTGCGGTTATTAAAAAAGCAACGGGTGCCAATGGCATCGGCTTTTTGATTACAGCACATACAGTATTTTGCATTCCATTCGCCTATATGCCCATCCGTGCTCGACTTGAAGATATGGATCTTAGTCTCGAGCAAGCCGCTGCAGATCTTTATGCGTCACCTTTGATGGTTTTCAAACGTGTGACTTTGCCACTCATGATGCCAGGAGTTTTGTCGGGTGCTATGCTGGCTTTCATTGTTTCTGTTGATGACGTTGTAATCTCATTGTTTGTGGGAGGACCCGGCGAAACAACCTTACCCCTTTATATCCTTGGCCAGATCAGACGTGGTGTCACGCCTGAAGTCAACGCTGTCTCGACCGTGTTTCTGGGTATTTCCGTTATTTTGGTAACATTGATTTTCTTATTTGGGAGACCAAAATCCACGCGGCCTGAGAAGTCGCAATAAACTGCTAAACATGGAGGTTAAGCACATGAAAACTACCGCTCTTACTATTGTCTCTACTATCGGTCTGAGTCTCGTAACAAGTTCTGCGAGCGCTGAAGGCGAACTGAATATCTATAATTGGGGAAACTACACCAATATGGATATGATCAAGGAGTTCGAAACGGAGTATGATATCAAGGTCAACGTTGATGGCTATGATAACAATGAAACAATGCTTGCGAAAGTTGAGCAGGGAAGTTCCGGTTACGACATCGTTGTACCAGGCGATTACATGGTCGCAATCATGATTGAAAAAGGTTTGTTGGCAAAAACCGAACCCAACAAGATGTCCAACTTTAGCAATATTGACCCAAAATGGGTTGATGTTTACTGGGATGAAGGACGTAATTATTCGGTTCCGTATCAATGGGGTACGACCAACTTCACTGTTGATACAACCGTGTATACAGGTGACATCAATACGCTTGCACTGCTCTTTGATACGCCAGCGGAATTAAAAGGCCGCATCAACATGCTAAAAGACATGAATGATGTGCTCAATGCTGGCCTTCGCTATCTGGGACATCCACGTTGCAACAGCGATAAGGCTCAACTGAAGGAACTGAATGATCTGCTGATCAAGGCAAAAGCTGATTGGCGTACAATGGATTATGCGGTGATTGAGAAACTTACATCAAAAGATGTGGACTTGTCTCAAAGCTGGAATGGTGCAGCCAAACGGGCACGTAAAGATCGCCCCGAGCTAGCATATTCGTATCCAAAAGAAGGCTTTACAGGCTGGATGGATAACGTTGCCGCGTTAGAAGGCGCTCCAAACCTGGAAAACGCAAAATTGTTCATCAACTTCATGATGACCCCAAAAGCGGCAGCGATGACGTCAAACTTTGCGAGTTATGCAAACGGCATTGTTGGGTCCGAGCCTCTGATGAACGAAGATCTGACTTCTGCACCAGAGATTGTAATGCCAGCAGGTGCGCCAGCACCAGAATTCGTTCCGCCATGTGCGCAAGAAGTAGCGGATCTTTACACCAAAATCTGGACAAACCTTCTTAAGTAGAACCGAAGCCAATCAGGAGGGGGGAACAACACTCCTCCCTCTCATTTTCCTCATTGAAGAAATAAATAATGCATCAACCGATTATCAAACCCAGAACGGCGAGAGAGTTGGGAATCATGAGAGGGTTTCCACCACCACCAGAAAAGCGCCCTGACCTCACCAATTGGGATCTGGCACCTTTTAATCGTTGGTCATTTATGAATATGCGCAAGTTATTCCCGACGAGTGATGTAAAGACAAATTATGAATTTGTAAGGCCATTTTCTTATGACCTGAAGCACATTGATGCGGTCAACTATACAGATCAGGTAGGTGAAGTTGTATCCGTATCGGATTTTCTCAAGAAGAGTTATACGGATGGATTCATCGTTATATCAAGGGGAAAGGTTTTGTATGAAACATATTCAAATGATATGTTAGAGGACACCCCGCATTTGTCTCAGTCTGTGGCAAAATCGATGGTAGGCACCTTGGCAGGCATACTCTACGATCAAGGGGTAATCGATATTAACGCCCCATTCGTAGATTACATACCAGAATTGGCTCAATCTGGCTATCGGGATGCAAAAATTTCCCACGCATTGAACATGACAAGTGGCACCCGTTTTATTGAAGATTACAACACTCCGAATTCCGATATGACCCGCATTGATATTGCATCTGGCTGGCGTCCGGTGCCGCCCGGAGAGACACAACCTTCAATCCGCGAAGTTATCATGACGCTCCCAAAGGTTCGGGAACACGGTCAGATTTTTGAATACAGATCGGTTGAAACAGATGTGGTGGCATGGGTGCTTGAACGCGCCACAAATAAACCACTTGCAGAACTGACAAGTGAGCTGATTTGGAAAAAGATCGGAGCAGAACATGATGGTTTTTTCACCGTCGATAAGGAGGCAACTGCCCAAGCTGATGGTGGCTATAACGCGACTTTAAGAGATTACGCACGGTTTGGTATGATGATGCAAAACAATGGCCGTGTCGGGGATGTGCAGGTCGTTCCGCAAAACTGGGTGGACGCATGTTCTGTTGGCGATCATTCTTTGTATGGCAAACCTTACACTGATACATGCGCTAATGGGGCTTATTCAAATTTTTGGTGGGTTAACAACATTGAACTAGGAGATTTTATGGCCCGTGGGGTGTTTGGCCAAATGATTTATGTGAACCGACGGACTGAGACGACAATTGTCAAATTGTCTACCTGGCCAGATTACCTGATACCGTCATTTACTAAAGATGCTTTATCGGCATTCAGAGCAATTATTAATGCAATAAATTGACTGCTAAAATTCATTTTGTATAATGAGTGATTTAACCGGCTATCATAGATTTTGTATTACAATCGGGTCAATTGGAGTGCGTGGAAATTTAACCGCCTCTTCAACAGCCCGAGCGACCTGAAGCAAGCGCGCATCACCGTTTGGTGGCCCTATCAACTGAATACCCACTGGCATACCACTGTTTGTAAAGCCAACGGGTATAGCGATCGACGGTAATGCTGTCACGACAGAAAGAAATGAAAATCGCAACCAGTCGACATAATCCACGATCTGTTCACCATCGACAAACGGAGGGTATTCTTCCTCGATCATGCCAGGTTCAATTCCTACAACGGGGATTGCGAGGGCATCGTATTTTTCAAGAAACAAACGCATGTTATGATAAAGCGTAGTCCGATTGCGAAATGCCTCATAGATTTTTGCAGCAGTCAGGTTTCTACCAAATTCTATATTCTGTCGCAAAGTTGGCTTGAAATGTTTCTGGATTTCGGGTGGAGCATTATCAGTGACGGTACCATAAAACACACCGCGAAGGGTAACAAAGGTTTCGTGCAAGCCATCCAAAGCTGGGCAGGCTTCTTCAACTTCACCATAAGATCCTTCAATCGCTGTCATGGCATTCCGTAACACTTCGCGGATTTCTGTTTCTACGGGAGCAAAACCGTTTTGGTCTTCGCTAAATGCAATCCTAACTTTCCCATCCGCCTTGCTTACGCTTTCTTGAAAAGATGCACTTGGAGATGTTAAACTAAGGGGTATTCTCGGGTCATAACCGCCCATAGCATCAAGAAACAGCGCGGTATCTTCCACATCACGTGCCATTGGACCAGCCGTTGCCTCATTGAGAAACGCAGCGACGGCGGATCCTCCTGCAGCGCGTCCAGGCGTTGGGCGCATTCCTACCACACCACAATAACCAGCAGGCGTACGAAGTGAACCAGCAAGGTCGGAGCCATGGCTAAGCCATACTTCACCAGTGGCAAGCGATACGGCTGCACCTCCTGATGAGCCACCCGCATTTTTGCGTGTGTCCCATGGATTTCGGGTGCTACCAAATACTTCGTTGAATGTATTACCACCAGCGCCAAATTCCGGTGAATTGGTTTTCCCAACAATAATGCCACCACGGTTTTCCAGCCGATCCACAAGAGGGTCGCTAATTTGCGGAACAAAATCCTTTAGACCAATTGTAGCGTAAGTGGTTAGGACACCTTCAACCATTGTTAGGTCCTTAATACCGATCGGCAAACCAGCTAACCACCCGGGCTCTTTACCATTGACCAATTGATCCTTTTCAAGCCTGTCACAGGCTGCGCGTGCCCGATCTTCACAAAGCGTCGGCATCGCATTGACTGTCGGCTCAACCATTTGAATTCTTGTAAATGCTGCGTCGAGTAATTCTGATGATGTGACTTCTCCGGCTTTGAGAAGGGAAACAACCTCTCTTGCTGGTAGCCCACACAATTCGGGGCCGGAAAATACTCGTTCTACAATTTTTGTCTGGTTTGTCATGTCATCTTTCTTGAATAAATGCGTTCCGTGCATGATAGTGTGCTCTGCATTTTATAACTTGTTAATGGAACCCCTATCGACACGTTATCACGACTCATACCCAGAATGCTTTTCGAGTTTATCGTCGATTTCATAATAATCAGCCTTATCCTCTACGAATATGTGTTTGGTAAGTTTCAGGCCAGTGGGCTGATCCAGTGTGCCAACATTGATGCTAACCAAGTCGCTCCCGTCATCCCAGAATAATGCCGAACCACATTCAGAGCAGAACCCCCTCTGAGTGAATTGAGATGATTTATACCATTTCAAAGTTTTGTTCTCATGCAGCTTTAAATCTGAGCGTTTCGCACTTGTTGCAACCACAAAGTGACCACTCTGTTTACGGCATTGAGTGCAATGGCATGCATGAATATCAGCCACAGGGCCAAGTATATCATACCGGATTGAACCGCATAGACATCCACCGGACAATGTATTTGTTGAGCATTTCATTTTGACAATTTTCTAAAAAGTAGATTTGCAACTATTTTACTCTATCTCAGTTTCAAGTGAATACAGAATGTTTATCTTCACACCTAGCATATTTAGATATTTCATGAGATTTTGTAATTTAGATACTTCTGTAGACAATGAAATCCAGCTTTGCACCAAATATTTGAACACTCAAAACAAAAGGCAGCTTTGGGGAACCCCCACGACATATGTGACTTGTTTAGTGAATGGCGGCAAAGGGCCGGAAGCAGACTTGGTCAATATGGGCGGAGAGCAGACATTTGGTGTGGATGCGAATGTTTAAATCAAACTCTCTAAAGCGGACATCAAGGTTAACAGTATTTTTGATCCAGAGTGCCGAGATGGTGCTGTCAGGCGAATTTGAACTGATCTCAGTTCGCCTTTTAAAACATGAGCTTATCCTGAGAGAAGTTGGCGATACTCAGCGAATAATACATCACCGATAAATGGGTGGTTTCAGGGGTGTTTGAAAAACTTAAACGTGCTCTAGCTATCATTCATAGAAAATCATGTCTGTTTCATAATGGTTAAGCTTGCCTGAACATGCTCTCAAAACACCTAAATCTATCCTACAAGAAACTTGTGGATGACAGGTGAGTTAAATTATGATTGACTGCCAAGTCTGCAGGATCGCCCTATCGGTACCACCGTAGGAAGTTGATCCGATTAAATTTAATTGGGAGAATACAATGAAAAGATCGTTACTTGCTTCTTTAGGCTTGGTGGCAATGCTGATGGCAACATCCGTTCATGCCAAGACGTTGATATATTGCTCAGAAGGATCGCCTGAAGGCTTTGACCCTGCGCTATATACTGCAGGCACAACTTTTGACGCCTCATCAAAAACCATTTACAGTCGCTTAGCTGAATTTGAAAACGGAACTACAAATGTCATCCCTGGAATGGCCGAAAGCTGGAGCAGTTCTGCTGATGGTCTGGAGTATACATTCAAACTACGTCCAGGTGTAAAATTCCACACAACGGATTATTTCACGCCAACACGTGATATGAATGCTGACGACATTATATTCAGCTTTGATCGCCAAATGAACGAAACCAATCCGTATTTCCAATATGTTGATGGTGCTGCATGGGAATATTTCAATGGTATGGATATGCCCAGCCTGATCAAAAAAATCGTCAAGGTTGACGATATGACAGTGAAGTTTGTGTTGAATAAACCTGAATCGCCTACAGTGGCTAATTTGGCAATGGATTTTGCTTCTATCGTTTCTAAAGAGTATGCTGATCAGTTGGCAGTATCTGGCAATATGGGTGATTTGAACCAAAAACCTATAGGCACTGGGCCGTTCCAATTTGTAGCTTACCAAAAAGATGCTGTGATCCGTTACAAAGCGAACCCAAGTTTTTTCGCTGGTAAGCCTGCCATTGATGATTTGATCTTTGCGATCACAACAGATAATTCTGTTCGTATTCAAAAGCTTAAAGCGAATGAATGCCAAGTGGCGCCCTATCCAAACCCTGCAGATATTGCTGAATTGATGGAAGATCCAAATCTGAATGTAGTGTCTGCCGAAGGTCTGAATGTGGGTTATTTAGCCTATAACACCAAAGTAGCGCCTTTCGACAATGTGAATGTGCGTAAAGCTTTGAATAAAGCGATCAACAAGCAAGCTATTTTGGACGCCGTCTTTAATGGTGCGGGTGTTGCTGCTACCAATCCGATCCCGCCAACAATGTGGTCCTATAATAAGTCGATTAAGGATGATAGTTACGATCCCGCCGCATCTAAAAAAATGCTGCAAGATGCTGGTGTGACAGATCTTAAAATGAAGATCTGGGCTATGCCTGTAGCGCGCCCCTATAATCCGAATGCACGGCGTATGGCGGAGTTGATCCAAGCGGATTTTGCTGCTGTTGGCGTGACTGCCGAAGTGACCTCTTATGAGTGGGGTGAATATCTGAAGCTGTCAAAAGCCGAAGACCGTGATGGCGCTGTACTGCTGGGTTGGACAGGTGACAATGGCGATCCCGACAACTTCCTTGCTGTTTTGCTAAGCTGCTCAGCTGTGGGCGGATCAAACCGCGCGCAATGGTGTAACGATGAGTTTGACAGTTTGACCAACAAAGCCAAGCAAAGCTCGGATGCTGCTGAACGCACAGCACTTTATGAAGAAGCACAAGTTGTGTTTAAACGTGAAGCGCCTTGGGCGACGATTGCACACTCTGTCGTGTTTATGCCGATGTCGACTAAAGTCACCGGATATAAGATGGATCCATTAGGTGGACACCGCTTCGAGGGTGTGGATATCGCTGAATAAAATTAATATGAACTGGGCAGATTTTCTGCCCAGTTCCCTATTATGGCGAAATACAATTCCATGGCTGACCCAAGATTAGATGTGCTCTACAAAGCTGCTCGAGATAATGATCTTGACGCAGTTGCCTTTGTCCCGGGGCCGAATTTCAAAAATATATTTTCACGTGACTTTCACCTGATGGAACGACCGCTGATGATAATTGTTCCCAAGGATGGAACACCTGTTGCCATTGTGCCAAATCTGGAAATGGCATCTTTTGGTGCGTTGGGCTTTCCAGGAGAGATATTTGATTGGCGTGACGAAGATGGGTATAAGTCTGCATTTGTAGCAGCGGCAAAGATTTTACCACAATTGGCATATGCCCAGCGATTTGGACTGGAAGCGCAACGCATGCGTGCCTTTGAACAAATGGCATTGCAGAAGGTTTTCCCACAAGCTGAATTTGTTGATGCTCACGCGGAAATATCCAACATTAGGTTGATCAAAACCGCTGATGAGATTGCACTGCTGAAAAAAGCCATTCAGATTTCCGAAGCAGCATTGGAAGCCACTTTGCAAGAAGTTACAATTGGCCAAAGCGAAAAAGAAATTGAGGGCATTTTGGTGCGCCATATGTTTGCACTGGGGGCAGACGGACTATCATTTGATCCAATTGTCGCAGCAGGTGATAATGCAGCCCAACCTCATGCAACAGCGCGCGCGGATTATATGATAAAATGCGGCGATGCTTTGCTAATAGATTTCGGCGCAAGTTGGATGGGATATAATGCTGATATAACCCGAACGTTTTTTGTTGGTGAAGTATCGGGTTTTGACCGCGCATTCTACAACACGGTATTAGCAGCAAATACACGCGGCAAAGATGTTAGTCGTGCAGGCGTAACAGCGCATGATGTAGATGATGCCGTTCAAGTGGTATTGGAAAATTCACAATTTGCGCAATTCATACGTCATAAGACGGGACACGGGCTTGGGCTTGATGTACATGAAGCGCCTCACATTATGCGCGGAAACAAGCATATATTGCAACCAGGTGTCGTCTTTACCATCGAACCCGGTCTATACCGTGAAGGCGAATGCGGTGTGCGTATTGAGGACAATGTGGTAGTAACAAAAGATGGCATCGAATGTCTGACAACGTTTGATCGTGAACTCAGGATAGTGGGATAATATGCTTGGATTTATACTAAAGCGCATAGCACTGTTGCTCCCGACATTATTGGGTATCACTATTGTTTCCTTTGGTTTTGTGCGTGTGTTGCCCGGTGACCCGGTTTTACTGATGGCAGGTGAACGCGGCATTAAACCTGAAAGATATCAGAAACTGATGGAACAATTCGGTTACGACCGACCTATATGGGAACAGTATCTTGATTATTTAAATCAATTATTGCACGGCAATTTAGGGAATTCTCTGGTTACCAAGCAACCCGTGGTCACTGAGTTTTTCACTCTATTCCCAGCCACAGTCGAGCTATCAATATGTGCATTACTCATTGCGGTCAGTATTGGTATTCCAGCCGGCATAATTGCTGCCAGTAAACGTGGATCGTTTTGGGATCAATCATTGATGGGAACAGCACTTGTAGGGTACTCCATGCCGATTTTCTGGTGGGGTCTATTGCTGATTATCGTATTCTCTGGCTGGTTGCAGTGGACGCCAGTTTCTGGACGTATATCACTGCTTTACTACTTTCCCGATGTGACCGGTTTTATGCTAATCGACAGTCTGCTGTCAGGGCAAAAAGGCGCATTCACTTCGGCGCTTAGCCACTTGGTCTTGCCGTCAATCGTACTGGCAACAATTCCATTGGCCGTTATTGCACGCCAAACACGCTCTGCCATGTTGGAAGTACTGGGTGAGGATTATGTGCGAACGGCTCGCGCCAAAGGCCTGTCACCGACACGCGTTGTTGGGGTTCACGCATTACGCAATGCGATGATCCCTGTAATCACAGTGATCGGGCTTAGTGTCGGAACATTGTTGGCAGGTGCTATTTTGACGGAAACGATTTTCAGCTGGCCGGGTATCGGTAAATGGATGGTCGACAGTATTTCACGGCGCGATTACCCGGTTGTGCAAAGCGGGTTGTTGATGATTGCTATCGTTGTGATGGTCGTCAACCTGCTGGTCGATATGACTTATGGTTTTATCAATCCACGAATTCGGCATGATTAGGGATATGAAATGACAGATATAACAAAAAGCCCTTCTGCACAGGATGTAAAACGTCAGATGCGCCGTCAGATGTTGGCGGATTTCTGGTTTTATTTTTCAGAGAATCGGGGCGCTGTAATCGGCCTTTGGGTTTTTATGGCACTGGTTTTGCTTGCCGTTTTTGCCCCTATTTTTGCCCCACACGGGGCAACCGAACAATATCGCGATGCCTTTTTGGTACCACCTGTCTGGGAAGAAGGCGGCCAGTGGGAATTCTTGCTGGGAACTGATGCGGTGGGCCGAGATATGTTGTCCCGTCTTATCTATGGCGCGAGGTTTTCGCTATTTATTGGTGTCGTAGTTGTTGGTATCGCTGCAACGACTGGTGTCTGTATTGGCCTGATCGCTGGTTATTACCGCGGTGCTGTAGATACCATCATAATGCGCATTATGGATGTTATTCTGGCCTTCCCGTCTTTGTTGCTTGCTTTGGTAATGGTCGCTATATTGGGGCCGGGCTTATTAAATGCGATGATCGCAATTGCAATCGTTTTGCAACCGCATTTCGTGCGCCTGACACGTGCCTCGGTGTTGAATGAGCGCGGCAAGGATTATGTAACATCTGCCCGTGTCGCAGGGGCCTCGCCGTTTTACCTGATGACACGCACTATATTGCCGAATTGTTTGGGGCCTGTAACAGTGCAGGCAACATTATCGTTTTCTAACGCAATCCTTGATGCGGCAGCGCTTGGATTTCTGGGAATGGGTGCGCAACCGCCTACGCCCGAATGGGGCACAATGTTGGCTGAAGCACGCGAATTTATTCTGCGCGCGTGGTGGGTTGTGACATTCCCCGGCCTTGCAATTTTGATCACTGTTTTGGCGATTAATCTAGTTGGTGACGGCTTACGTGATGCGCTTGATCCAAAAATGAAAAGATCATGAGTATGCTTTTGGACATCCGCAACCTATCCGTTGATTTCCAAACAGCAGGTGGATTGTTTCGGGCCGTCGACAGTGTTGATATTCAATGCGACCGCGGTAAGATTTTGTCGATTGTTGGCGAAAGCGGAT
>CAJXSR010000034.1 GCA_913061275.1 uncultured Paracoccaceae bacterium
TATACAGTTGTTTGACCATGGCGAGTAAAGAAAACCATACTGTAGCTTTACTGGGAATGTATTGTTGATACAGCAGGTGATCTGAGCGTCCGCTAAGGGCCTATTCTGTTGAAAAACTCCAATATTTGGATTTCGGAATTTTCTGCTAAAAGCACACCTTTGCTGAAGTTCAGTGAGGATTGTCACAAAACGTTCCAGAGACCCGCAACAGCGCTTGAAACCTAGCTTAACCGAGCCCCTCGCCAAAATTTTTCTCTAACTCTGTGCAAGGAAATATTTTCCAATTTTGGCCGAAAACGGAGTTTTTCAACAGAATAGGCCGTGAGCTGACCTAGTAACTATGGGCGGGAAGCAGACATTGATAGCGGGTGCATAAATGGCAGCCACTAGTAGAAAAGCAGACATTGCAATGAGTCTAAAACTTAAGATTTGGATATACGGCGAACGACAAACCTGAACCAATATTTACCGAAACAGTTACCCACCATAGTTAAACTTCATTTCCGTATCGGATCGTCTTGAGTACTTTCATGGTGTCGATTTTCTCAGGGCACGATAATGGATTGCATGATAAAATTATCATGTCTGCAAGCTTACCCTTTTCAAGTGACCCTCTTCGATCTTCTTGAAATACTTGCCAAGCAGCATCAATTGTTTGGGCGCGGAGCGCTGAAAGTGCAGATACTCTTTGGTGCTCTCCAAGAACACGTCCCGTCAACGTAAGTCGATTGACTGCACAATGTGCCAAATGTAGGGGGCGGGTTGGGGTGACAGATGCGTCGTTATGGATAGTGTAACGTATACCATACTTTTCTGCGGATTTTGCTGGTGAGATGCGTGCTGCACGCTCAGGGCCAAGGAATGTATCGTAATGGCGATCCCCCCAAAAATAAATATGGGCTGGAAAGAAACTGACGGTAACTCCAAGCATTGCCATCCGTTGCAGCTGATCTTCACGCAGGGCTTGGCCATGAATAATCGTATGGCGATGGTCATCGCGTGGGTGCGCTTCCAAAGCGGCATCTACAGCATTTAGAAATAAATCTGCGCCTGCATCCCCATTTGCGTGGCAGTGGATTTGAAAGCCCATTTCATGCAGTTTTTGAACCTCAGCAGATAACGTTTCTGGTGCATTATAGGGCACTCCATAACTTTCTGTGTTTTCGTTATTCGGATTATAATACGGTTCAGATAGATAAGCCGTTTTCAGTTGAAAGGATCCATCTGAAAACAGCTTGCGCGGACCAAGTGCTATATGGGGATTATCAGGCCAGTTTAATGTATCTATGCCAGTGGATAATTCAGGTTCCAATTCACCTATCGGTAAAACAACAATATCAATTCCAGGATCGCCCTCTTTGGCCACACTTGCGAAATGGCCTAGCATATCTTTTGATGCCCAAGCGTTCTGAGCCATAGTCACGCCGTATTGCAAATATTCATTGCGGCATTCATTAAATCCTTGTTTGAATTTTCCCCGGTCAATCAGAAAGTCAGTATCCCCCATTTCACCCATCGCGGAAATACCTTCAATAAGGCCGGTTAATTCACCCGTGATTGGATCACGATCATAACGGCCGCCTAATGGGTTAGGCTTGTCTTTTGTTATATTGTATTTTGCCAGTGCCAAGGTATTCGCAACACCATTATGCCCAGAGGCGTGCATGACCCAAATAGGATGCTCTGTTGATATTACATCTAATTCAGTGCGGGTTGGCATTCGCTTTTCTTCAACGGCTGTGTTGTCAAACATGGCGCCCATTACCCACTCGCCTTTGGGGGTGGTTCTACATCTTTCCAGTAACCTATAAAAAGCAGTATCCAGATTGTTACAATCGCCAAGTGGGTGTGCGGCAAGATTAACCCTGAACAGCTTTATAAAACCCGGATCAGGAAAATGACCGTGAGGATCTATAAAGGCAGGCATCAATGTCTTACCTTTTAGATCAATGTGTTCCGCATTGTTTGGAAGGCTTGATAAAAGTGTATTATAACCGCCAACAGCTGATATTGTATCGCCTGTTGTTATGATGGCCTCTGCCAAATTGTTTGCAGAATCCATCGTTAAAATTGGACCGTTGAAGTAAAATTTAACGGTAGGTGCCATTGTGTAATCTTTCATTTATTCAGTCTTAAAGTGGGGTTAGGCAGCGGATACCGTGGCCTTTGGCGGTTTCCCAAATGGGTGTGTTCGTGCAGATATCGCTGGCCATAGGGCAGCGCTCACGGAACTCACATCCCGATGGTCGATTAAGCAAACTTGGTGGTTCACCTGTCAGTGCTATACGTTCGAGACGGGCATCTGGATCAGGTTCTGGGTTCGCGGATAGTAGGCAATTGGTATATGGATGGCGGGGGGATTTGAAGATATCTTCAGTCGTTCCTTCTTCCACCAAACGCCCAAGATATAAGATACCCATTCTGTCGGCTACGTGACGCACCACATTCAGGTTGTGGGTAATGATAACCATTGAAAGCCCCAATCGTTCGCGTAGGGCATTCAATAAGTTCAACAATTCACCCTGAACAGACACATCCAGACCAGCAGTTGGTTCATCTGCAAGAATTAGTTTTGGTTCTAATGCAAGAGCACGTGCCACACCTACACGGCGGGCTTGACCACCCGACAATTGATATGGATAACGATCAGCGAAATGGCTGGGTAAGTTTACCATTTCAAGCAGTCGTTTTGCCTCCGCATCCAAATCGCGGTCTTTCATACCTTGGATTTTATAGGGCTCGGTAATCAGATTACGGATGGTCAAACGTGGCGACAACGATCCAGTCGGATCTTGGAACATCATTGCAATGTCTTTGCGAAGGGGCCGCATAGCAGCTTCACCAATGCCGCGTATTTCTTTGCCATCAAACTTGACCGACCCAGCCTGTGCAGGTGCAAGTCCAGCAATAGCACGGATAACTGTGGTTTTTCCTGATCCACTTTCACCAACCATGGCATAGGTCTCACCGGGCTGTACCGTAAAGTCGACACCAGCCAAAACATTTACATCGCCATAATTGGTTTGCAGGCCCTTTACCTCTAATATTGCAGTCATTCCGCTGCCTCCATATGGTTTAACCAGCAAGCAGCCCGCTGACTTTCAGTGATATCTGTAAGTGGGGGTACGCTTGTGCAACGGTCCATAGCTTGAAGACAACGGTCTCGAAAAATACACCCACTTGGCAAGTTTGCGAGGTCGGGAACTTCGCCAGGGATTGTCGGCAATACCCTTGCACGCTCTTTAATATGCCCTGGATCGCATTCGATCAGGCGCTTAGTGTAAGGATGTTTGGGATTGTGGAAAACCTCTCGGACAGTACCGCTTTCAACCACAGCCCCTGCATACATCACAACAACACGGTCACAAAGTTCGGCTATCACACCTAAGTGGTGAGAAATGAACAAGATAGAACATCCAAAATCCTTTTGGAGGTTTTTCAAACGTTCGATGATTTGCACTTCTAATGTTGCATCCAATGCAGTTGTCGGCTCATCTGCAATCAATAAATCTGGTTCTGACATTAATGCCATTGCAATTGCAATCCGTTGGCGCATACCGCCAGAAAACTCATGAGGGTATTGATTTAGACGCGCGTCTGGGTCGGGAATCCCAACAGCGGCTAACATCTTAGCAGCATAAGCGCGTTTTTCTGCTTTTGGGGCTTTGGAACGGTGCTGAATATCTACCATCTGGTTGCCAATAGATATGACGGGGTTATGCGTTTGCATTGGGTCCTGAAAAACAATCGAAATGTCCGATCCTCGTAAAGAGCGGATTTTCTCTTCAGATGCGGTTAACAGATCTTCACCCTTAAAACGTATTTCACCATTTCGGAAACGAGTGTTGGGGGCAATCAACCGTAATATAGCTGATATTAGCGTTGATTTTCCACAACCAGACTCGCCCACAATGCCAACGATTTCACCTTTGTTGATATTAAAAGTAATGTCGCGTAGGGCTTTCAAATCACCTCGCGCAGTTTCATAATCCACACACAGGTTATCGATTTCTAAAAGTGCATCGCTCATCTGTTTTTCCTCAATTTTGGATCCACGACATCGCGTAGAGACTCGCCTAGAAATGTGAAGCCAAGGGTGGCTAAAATGATAGGTAGGCCGCCTGCAATTACCAGCCAAGGTGTTTGTCGGATCAGCGCATAACCATCTTTCAATAAGGCTCCCCAGCTAGGGGTTGGGGGTTTTACACCTAGACCTAAGAATGAAAGCCCTGCTTCAAGTGCAATCACACCAGGGATATCCATTGCCGCTAATACGGCCAAAACGCCAATGATATTTGGCAACATGTGTACGCCTAGTATTCGGGACATTTTTGCGCCCATTGAACGCTCTGCCAGAATAAACTCTGAATTGCGCAAGGTTAGTGTCTGGGTGCGTGCCACACGTCCGTAAGTTGGAATAGAGGTTGCCATAACGACAATAACAACGGTTTGTAAGCTGGGGCCAACCAAGGCAACGACAGCCAAGGCAAACATCACAGTTGGGAAGGATCGAATGGTGTCAAAGAAAAGCATCAGCAGATTATCAAGCCATTTCGGCCCATACCCTGCGATCATCCCCAAGGTAAGGCCAATTGCCATTGCCCCAAAGATGGCAGGTAGCGCAACTTTCAGCGCTACCCGCCCACCCATGATCACACGGGAGAATGTGTCACGGCCTAATTGATCTGTTCCAAGTAGGTGGGCAAAGGATGGCCCCTGCATTCTGTCTTTTATGTTCATTGCAATGGGATCGTATGGAACGATCCAAGTTGCAAGAAGTGCGCTGATTACAATGGTGCCCACGATAATCAGGCCCATTAAACCCAAAGGATCTTTGCAGACGCCTTTTAATATAATGCCTAATTCTGATTGTGACTTTGGCGTATTTGTTGCAGCTACTGTCATGTTACCGACTCCCTACAGATCAGCGCGTGCGCGTGGATCAAGAATTGCATTGATCAAATCGGCAAGGGCAGTTGAAATTACGAACAAGGCTGTCGAGACTAGGACTGACCCCATTACAACGGGGTAATTACGTGTAGTGATACTGTCGATCACCAGCTTCCCTAGGCCAGGTCGTGCAAATACAATTTCGGTAAATACGGCAGAGGATAGTAAAAACCCCATGCCGACCCCAATCACTGTAACAACGGGAAGAATGGCAATGCGCAGTGCATATATGCCTACAATTCGGGGTTCACTTAACCCAAAAGCACGTGCTGTTCGGATATGGCTTTCGCCCATCACCTCAAGCATTGAGGCGCGAACAAGACGGGCAATATAGCCAACCCACGAAAGACCGATGGCGATAGATGGTAAAACTAGATGGCTCATACGATCTGCAAAACCTTCGCCTGCACCAATGGCGGGAAACCATTGCAGTTTCACCGCAAAGACCAGCAAAGTGAGAAGGGCCACCACAAAAGCGGGGGCTGCAATAAAGCTGACTGATATAGCCGCTGTTACCCGATCGATCATAGTGTTGGGATGTGCAGCTGCGTAAGCACCCATAGCGATGCCCAGCATTGCAGACCATCCGATTGAAACCAAAATCAATTCCAACGTATATGGTAGTTGTTGAAATACAATATCTGACACGGATCGTTGAGAGAAAACATCAACGCCTAAATCACCACGTAATAATCCGCCTAGGTATATTAAAAGTTGCCGCCATATAGGCTGATCCAATGCCATCTGAGCCGTCAATATTGCCTTTAACTCTGGGGTGGCGCGTGGGCCAAGCATAATCGATACAGGATCGCCCGGTACGGCGCGTATCATCAGGAACATTGTTGTAACCGCGACAAGCAGGATGAGTGCCGCAAGGCCAAAACGTTTTATTGTATATTTTACCATAACGGCACTCCTAGGAATTCAAAGGCGATTTGCGAGAGGGGAGCCCCGCAAATCGCTGGGGAAGTTACGTTTTACCGAAGTAACGATATAAACCTAAACCATCTGGACGCAGCGCAGGAATAACCCCTGCAGAGTGCACAACTGGTGAGGCTTCATGTGTGATAAATCTATAAGCACCACTTTCTTCCATCAAATCCTGTGCGCGCTCATACATTACGGCACGTTTGGCAACGTCAGTTTCTTCTGCTGCTGCTTTATGAATTTGATCGAACTCATCATTTCTGAATTTTTCCCAATTCCAAATGCCGGCTTGTTCAGAGGTGAACCAAGATGTCGCATAATATGGATCAGGTGTCATTGAGTAGCGGTTCAGGATCAATTGCAGATTTTCATTGCTGCCACTTTCCCAAAACGCACCAGACTCAAGAACATTGATCTCTAATGCGATACCGATTGATGCCAATGTAGCCTGAATGATTTGGGCCGTTGTCGTGAATGTCGTTTTGTTAATAACATCCAATGTCAGTGATACATTGGTTTCACCAGATTCTTCTAACAACTGGGCAGCTTTTGCAAAATCTGCTTCAGGTGCAATTAAGCCTTTTGCGCGGTTTCCTGCAAGGCCTGGTGCAATGATGCCAGTTGATGCTTCAACGGCTCCGAAATACGCAGCTTCCAGAATGGATGGTACATCAATTGCGTATTGTATGGCTTGACGTAACTTCTTGTTTTGCAATTTTGGGTGGTCCAAATTCATACCAACCCACAAGTAATAAAGCGATGGGTTTTCGATTAATGTACCGCCGTTCGGTACGCCAGCACGGTAACGCTCAACAGAACCTAGTGAAACACGTGTGAAGTCAATTTCACCCGCTTCAAATCCAATCTCAGCGGTGTTTTCATCATCAATTGGCAATATTTCGATATTATCCCACGCAGGGGCATCGCCTTTCCAATCTGGGTTGCGCGTCAAAGTAGTCTTTGACTTAGGCGCCCAGTTTGAACGTAAATATGGACCAGATTCTGCTACTGGGTCAGTGCCAATCCGTCCGCCTGCTGCTTCAACAGCAGCTTTGGAAACGATGTTTCCTGTAATGTACGGTAGAGCAATCGACCAAAGTGGTGCAAACGGTGCGTTCAGAACAATGGTACCTTCGCGTTCACCAGTTACTTCTACATGGCTAAGTGACCCCATGTCTGGCTTGTTCGGGGATGCCGTTGCATCGTCAATGATACGTTCATACGAAAACTTCACATCTTCAGCTGACATTGATCCAAAACCATTCGTAAAACCGATGTCATCACGTAGGGCAAATTTGATATGAGTTGGGTCAACTTGCTCAATCATGGTTGCTGCATCCATCTGCCAGCCCCATTCTTTGCCGGGCTTGTACTGGATTAATTTATTATAAACTGAACCATGAATTTCCTCATCCACAACTCCCACGCTGTGCGCAGGGTCCATGGTGGACATATCGCCATAACTGCGTACCCGTAGAGTATTACCGTCAGCCGCATAAGCTTGACTGCCAAAAGTAGCAGGCAAGGCTGCAGCCACACCCAAAGCGGATGCACCGCGCAGTACACTACGCCTGTTCATCGTTATTTTTGCATATTCCAGTTTCATTTTTTTCCTCCTGATGAGACTGTGTTCGATTATGATAAGCCGCGCGGTAATGTTTCAGACCATTCACGGGTAGTTATTGGTGTTATTGAATTACTTTCTGTCGCTGTTACTTTTCGGTGTAAAAAGAAACTGTCTTTGTCGCATGTCATTACGCTTTGCGTGTTGATTTCCACTGACCATTCACCGCGTTCAAATGTGAAATTCCACTTTGTTTCTAGGCGTGCAGTTTCGGGTGCATTTGGATGTATGGAATAGTGTTGGTGAACGTGACTGCCGACAATCATCCCATGATAAGGATCACGGGTTTTCCCATAATCATCGAATGTTTTTAATAGATGCTGACCATTGTTCTGAATGCCACTTTCAGAGATTCCTATTGCGGGTCGTAACACTTCAGCATGAAGCGTAGGAAAATCTTGTGGTTTTTCAGGCGCGGCAGGATCAATTTCATCTACAACGCTTCTTACTGGTATATATAAACTGGATTTATCTAGGTTTATTGTAACACGCGCATTCTCTGGTGATGGCCATATAATTGGCCAGTAGCTTGTCGATAATGCCAGACGTAACTTATGGCCTTTACGCAAACGATGTGCGCATTCATTAAGTTCAATAACCGCTTGGTATTCTTGCCCAGGTATAAGCATTTCTGGTGTTTCATGGCTGTTATGATGGTTCAGGTTAAAGCAACGGTAGGATATTCTTTGAGAAATATTATCGGAAGAGACATCGCATAGGCGTGCGCAAATTTGCGCTACGGGCTTATCAACTGTGAATGAAATTTTTAATGCGCATCGCCCCATTATTTCCATTGGTTCTGGTAAAGGTAATGTATCAAAACAGACGGACATTTCATCATCACTTGTCTGATCCCCAGCCAATTCATTATCAATCCGCATCCCTGGGCAGTAATAACCTGCCTGAGTGCCCACATGTGTAGGTGTTGTTATGGCCTGCGTTCCAGTAACTACTGTATCAGTAAGCTTGCCCTGTCCAAGATAGAGAGTTTGTTGTGTAATATTTTCTGAAGGCCACGATTGTTCAGCAATCCAACGTCCATTGCGCGGGGTGTTCTTTGGTGTTGGGTTTGAATGTTCCTGCATGAAGGTTCTGTAATCTGGTAAATCCTCAGCGCCATTTTGTTCGCATTTTAGCCAGCGATCGAACCAGCCGATAACTTCGGAATGAAAGTCCGCAGGATCAATTTTTGAAATATGCGCATAACGATGTTCCCAAGGACCAATGAGTGCCTTGGTGGGGGATGACAGGTTTTCCACCAAGGCCGGGGGCGTATTTACATAGCTATCTGCCCATCCAGTGATTGCTAAAACTGGAACTTGAATTTTCGACCAATCTTCACAAACGGAGCCATGCTTCCAAAATTCATCCCTATTAGGATGGCGCATCCATTCTGCGGCCATAAATGGCATTTCTTCTATACGTTTTATCCAATCTGCACGCCAATCATCACGCAGCAAAGGATCAGCGGGCTGTGAAAGGTAGGCAAACATCTGGCAGGACCAGTTGAAATTATCTGTCAACATACAGCCATCCATATAGTGAATGTCATCTGCATATCGGTCAGTTGTCGACGCAACCGTTACAATAGCCTTTAGTGCTGCTGGCTGGCGGTATGCAAGTTGTAAGCCATTAAACCCACCCCATGAAATTCCAATCATCCCGATCGTACCATCACACCAATTTTGTTTGGCAACCCATTCTAGAATTTCTTCACCGTCGCAGAGTTCTTGTTCTGAATATTCATCATCGAACGTACCGTCTGAATCTCCAGTTCCTGAAATATCAACGCGGATGCAGGCATACCCCGCATCGGCAAACACAGGATGGGTTGTTTCATCCCTCGGTGCGGTTCCATCACGTTTGCGGTATGGTAAATATTCTAAAATTGCTGGGGCTGGCGCATAATCATGTGGTAGCCATAATTTCGCGGCCAAACGCCTACCATCCCTTAATGGTATCCACACATTTTCAATAATATTTGTATTCTTTAGCATATGTGCCCTTTCATGCGGCTGGCTGGCATTATTTTGAATTGATTATAGTAGAATATGTTTAGGCTGGTGATTCACAATTTCACTGGTTTACATTACTTGACGCTATTAGTATCAAAGTAGCGTCAACTAGTGAAAGAAACGGCTATGGGTACGGATTTTTCTTCAAATTTACGCAATTTATGCACAGAAAAACCTTCGATCACACATGTTTGCCGAGAAGTTGGTATTAATCGACAGCAATTTAACAGATACCTAAGCGGTGAAGGTTTACCGTCTGCATATAATTTACGGCGTATCTGTAATTATTTCGGCTTGAAAGAGGCTGACTTGTTTTTGCCCTGTGACAGGTTTGAAGCTCTTCATACATTGAATTCTCATAAATCCACGAAGACACCAATTAATATTCTAAGTCAGGCATTTCCTGGAAACCTTGGTGCAATGCGTCGATATTTAGGTGTTTATTATAGTCACTTTTTTACCCCGTCATGGGATGGTCAAATACTCAAAGGGTTGGTTATGCTCTATGAAAGAGATGGGTATGTTATATCTCGTTCAGTAGAGCGCGGTACAAACCCTGAACGGTCAATACGTTTTAGGGTTCGCTTTGATGGATTGGCCAGTTATCGTAGCAATCGTATTTTTATAGTAGAAAGTGAGCATGGTAACGAAGGTAGTATGGTGGAAACAATTTTGTTCCCAGCGCACAGACAGCAGATTTCTTATTTACGCGGAATGACTATGGGCGTTGCCTGGCGCCCACGGTTAATGCCGTATTCATCGCGGACAATATGGCAACGTGTTAGCGAGCGAACGAGTGCACGGGAAGCCCTGAAGCGTTGTGGCGTATTTCCAATTGATAGCCGCTCCATAAATAAAACAGTTCGAGATTTTTTAAGCGAAACCGATTACCCAAATACTGACATGCATTCTAATTCAGACTTTTTTTGATGGGTTACTATCCGATGGTTATATCGGACATTGAGTTAATAAAGCACTTCAATATTGGCTGAAGATAGGTATCAAAGCCAATTTCAACAAAAATCTATGTTGCCGTCACAACAGTCCTCCCACACAAGAAAATCTGCGCAACACTGAATATCGCCTTTTTGCATGCCACATTGCTATGGCAGGATATCTTTCGAATGACTGGTTTGGGCCGGAAGCAGACATGGTAACTTTGGGCGGAGAGCGGACCTTGGGTAGGTTAAAGTAAAATCTTTAATATGGGCGATAGCAGACATTTGCTGCAAGTCATCATACGACAACCAACTGGCGATATGAATAAGATGCCCTTTGCCTAAGTGAAAATAACACTTCTATTGCGAAACTTTCAACCAGCGCCAACCTTGTTGGTAAGTGTCCCTACCTGTGAAACCGAGATATCTAACACATCTCCAGCAATCAAAAAGCGAGGCGGTTTTTGGCTTCCACCGGTGCCTTCGGGTGATCCAGTAGCAATGATGTCACCAGAAGCAAGTGGTAATATACTTGAGATATACGCGATTTGTTTAGAGATATTGAAGATCATCTCATTTGCCTTGGCATTCTGAACGATCTGTCCATTCAATCTAGTCGTAAGTTCCATCTTTTCGGGATTTTTGATTTCATCTGCAGTAATCATCCACGGTCCGCAAGCGCCAGAACCTGCAAAATTCTTTCCAGCATGTATGCTGTGCTTTTGCCATTCTCGTACGGAACCATCGTTTAACACAGTATAGCCCGCAACGTGATTAAGCGCAGTTTTCTCTGAAATATGTTGTCCCTGTTTTCCTATTATTACAGCAATTTCACCTTCATAATCGAAACTGTCCGCAGCAAAGCCCGTGGGGATATGTAGGGGATGTTTATGACCCACTAGTGTTTCACGCTCTTTACCAAATATAATTGGATAGTTCATAACAGGGGGCGTTATATCCAAGGGATAGATTTTTTTGTAGTTGATGCCTACACATATGATTTTCCCAGGGTTCGGAATTGGTGGCAACAAAATTACATCGGACAAATCGAGTGGCTGGTTTAGTGCAACTGCATCGCATTGGAATTCCGCGAGCATGTTTGCATGCAATACATCGCGTAACGAGGGATAAAGATTCCGAAATGCCCAACTTGCAGGAAAAACTTGTTCGTTGTCCACTAAGCCATAACCAATTTTACTATTATGCTGAAAGCTTGCAGTTTTCATTTGATAGCCTTGGCAAAGCTTGCTTCTCGATCGGATAATATTGTTGAAAGAACTTCGTTATATGGTGTAGAGATGCCCATTTCCTGCCCCATAACGGGAACCTGCCCGTTGATGGCACTAAGTTCGGATGGGCGACAGGCCAAGTGATCCAGTAGCATAGATGGGCGGGCACCTGGCATTTTTTTTCCAAACGCCGTTACATATTTATGAGGGTTACTGAATGAAAATGCGATATTTTTTGCCTTACCTATTATGTATGCTTCTTGCATTGCACCTAGTGCAATTTTCCAATGATTTGGAGTGCTCATAAGTTCACCAACAGTACAGTTAAATACGGTGCAAGCTGCGCTGAAGGTAACATTACACAAAAACTTTTCCCAAATTAATTGATTGATATCGGCGAACGCGCGCGTATTGAAACCAGCTTCTTGCCATGTGGATGATACTTGTTCCAAGCGTGGTGTTATTCCACCTGCCATTTCACCTAGTCGGATCAGGTTCATTGCATTGTGATGTGCATGACCTGGGCCCTTCATCGATGCCCCAAAACCATCTGCGACGCCCAATAGTACATTTCCTACAGGCATAAATTCGGCTATGCGATCACCAGCTCCCAATCCATTTTGGATAGTCAAAACTAAAGAATTTGCATCCATCAATGGGGAGATGGCTTGAGCTGCGGAGCCAACACCAGATGCTTTTGTTGAGATGATATAAAGATCACATGCCCCTGCGTCTGCTAGTATTGTACTTGCATTGATAGTTTTGACAGTGCAATCACCACTGGCGCCCTCAACACGTAATCCTTTTTCTTTAATTGCATTAATATGGTCAGACCATGTGTCAATTGCCCAAACCTCGTGTCCTTTTTTGGCCAATAAGCTCGCGTAAATCGAACCCATAGCCCCAACACCTAAAACTGCAATTTTCATTGTTTTCTCATCCTTATAGCGGGCAACCTGATATCGAATTTATCCCGTAAGCTAGTCTCAATGTCTTTGGATAGGTGGTTTGGGAAATGATTTGAAAGAATTTCTTTTGCTCGTTCTTTTGCAGACACACGAATATCCATTGAACCATCACTTTCCCATTCCTCAACGCTACGCCGATCGGCGATATCTGGATACAGAAAATCCGTTTTCATACGTTTGTAAGTTTCTGATTGACCCAAAAAATGACCTTCATCATTAACAACATCACCGATAGTGGAAATTGCTAGCGTCTCTTCACTAACCTCTATGGGCGAAAGTGTTCGCTGGATCATTCCAAGCATATCGTTATCGATGACATATGCTTCGAAAGAACACCCCATCAGACCCGACAGTGTTCCTGCAGCTTGAGTAATCAGATTTGCACCAGCTTGCGAAGTCATTAAAACGGACGCACATTTTTCATAACCTGCTTGTGCGTCTGCAATCTTGCTATCAGTTGCGCCAGCTATCGTTGAACTGGGTAGATTGTAATATCGCGCCATCTGGCTTGATGCTGCAGTTAGTAACGCTTGTTCGCCACTGCCACCTGCCATGCCACCAGACCTTAGATCGGTCACCATAGGGCGTGGCCCGTACACTGCTTTAATTTGGGGGTTTATTGCCCAAGAAAATATCATTCCAGCAAGCGTTTCAGCGTTACTTTGTGCTACACATCCAGCAATCGTTACCGGACTGGATGCGCCCAACTGGCCAAAGGTGTTGACCATTACCGGCATTCCTAAACGAGCGGCCTCAGCCAATACTTCACAAGCCTCTTCTGAAAATCGCATAGGCGGCGTTACATGATTAATGTTAAATGAAAGAAATGGTCGTTTATGGAAAGCTTCTGCAGATCCAGCAATCGTAAAACACATCTCGGCAATATCGTTTACATGACTTGGGTGATTGGCACTGACTATAACGTGTTTAGTTGTGCCTGCGAGTGACGCAAATGCTGTGTTAATATCCAGCGCATGGTCAGTTTCCATATCTCCAGCCACCATTGAGCGTGCAAAAAAATGGATATTGTCTAATTTGTCCACTAAACGGGCAGCATCATATAAATCCGTCAGTGTTGATGCACGATACTTGCCCGATTCAATATCTAGTAATTGTGGCGATGCGCCGCCAGAACCTGCATAAACATTCGTACTAGAAAGCTTCAATTCATAACCGGAACATTGGCCATATAAGGTGAAGTCACGAGAGAATCCTACAAGTGCGCGTTCAACCAACTCGGTAGGAAATAGTAACCGCCCGTTTTCATCCAGACTACCACCGTTATCGATAATTATTTTTTGTACAACTTCAGGTATTTCTGACATACCTACAGTAGATAAAAGTTTTAAAGATGCATTATGAATTCTATCTTGGCTATCTGATGAAAGTACGTCTAGCTTCCCACCTTTCTCTACGGTGTTGGCCACATCAGTTAAATCGGGTTTAACATTTTGCCTACGTCGCCTACTAGGTTTGTTTAGAGATCCTTCATTTGTCATATCTACTTTGCCCGTTAAGCCTGTATAAAAATATTTCACGTAAGTTCAGAGTTACCCCTCTGAATGAAAAGTAGACAAGCCATTTATACGCAGATTATAGATAAAGATAAATTGCTCTATGATTGGGATGTCAAAATGCGGATGCCTTTGCGAAGATTGCCGTTGACTGCTTTGCGAACGTTTGAAGTTGCGGCAAGACGGCTTAGTTTTAAGGATGCTGCCGACGAACTTTGTGTCAGTACAACAACAGTAAGTAATCAAATTCGCCAGTTGGAAAAAGATTGGAAGTGTCAATTATTCATTCGTAAAACTAGAGCCGTAGTTTTAACGGACACAGGCCGTTCTTTATCGCACGTGTTATCACGTGCCTTTTCTGACATTCAGGTAGGGATAGAAGGGCATATCACCGGACAAAATAAAGTGGTGACTTTAGCCGTTGGCCCTGTTTTTGGATCACGCTGGCTTATTCCCCGTTTATCAAAATTTCGCCAATTATATCCTCGAATAGAATTGGTATTGCATCACAGCCCAAGGATCACGAGCTATGAACAAATGGAAACGGACATAGCGATAGACTGGGGAGATGGCGGATGGTCTGGGCTAGACGCCAACCATTTGATGAATGTAACTTATTCACCTGTAGTCAGTCCAAGTCTGTTGAAAAAACTGAACGGGTTAGAGAAACCTGCTGATTTAACACATTATCCAATAATCCATCAGCATGATCGCACAGAATGGCAATCTTGGTTGCGATTGGTAGGTTGCGAGAAATTGGAGTTTTCAGAAGAGAGCATAATTGTTGATACTAATGTGGTGTTTCAGGCAGCATTGGACGCACACGGTGTGGTACTTGGTATTTTTCCATTTATTGATTCCGAGATTAAATCCAAGCGCTTGGTACAACCGTTTCTAGTGGAACTTCATCCCAGTCGATCCTTTCATATTTTAACAAAACCAGGCAGCAGGTCAGCACCAGAGATTGATGCCGTTTGCACATGGATTGAGGCCGAATCCACAATGAATTTATAGAGTATCAAAAGTGGTTACGATCCATCCATTAGCGCCGTCCTTGCAGAGTGGACATCTAATAGACCATTAGATGTCAAAATACCCGAAACACCATAATCAATGGTTATTGCTGACGGCATAACATTTACGGCAATCTGATCAGGAAATGCTGATGCTCTATCGGATTCGGTTGAATAATGTGGGCGACAACTTCCCGAAATTAGCCCAAGCTTATTAATATCCCGTAATCGATCACAATTCGGAATACTTACACGAATGACCGCTTTGGCTGGCTGCGCAGTAGCATCAAACACAGAGGCTCAAAGTCGGGTTTGGGCCGTGAACTGTCATTTGGATTGATTGCGACATTCGAAATTAGAAGTAGTGGTGCCTGTGAAGCGATAAAATATTTTATAACTCTACTTGAGTTGAAACTACCTTCTTGACGATCTCTGGCTATTGAAATAGGACGTGAATTCTCTGAGCGGGTATGGTGAAGTGGTATCATAAGAGCCTTCCAAGGACATGTGTTGAGTTTCATGGAGTATCATACAGTAGCTAGTAGCTTATTTTAATTTACTTATATATTGCATCGGCTAACGTGGAGTAGCACCTAGTTGCATACCGTTACCTATAAAAAGCCGACAAAATTTTGAAACTTACAGAAACCTACGTTAAGCGTATTTCACAGACAAAATCTGGAACCAATAAGTATTGGGACCCCGAGATTAAGGGTCTTGTGCTCTACGTCGGCAAGAAGGCGAAGACTTGGTATTTCCAAAAAGATGTTGGTGGGCGCACAAAACGAGTGCTGATTGGGCGGTATCCGATCATTGCGGCACAGACTGCGCGGCAGACCGCGATGGGGTTGGCCCTCGAGATGAGCCGTGGGGCAGGGAAGATGATCCAAATCGGTGCGCCCACACTTGAGCATGCGATGGAGGCATACCTGGCACGCCCAAAACTTCGCTCGAAACAGTATAAATCCGCGACCCGAGATCAGCTCAACAAAAACTTAAAGGATTGGTTGAAGTTGCCGATCGACGAGGTTTCTAAATCAATGGTGGTAAGACGCCATCAGGAGTTGGCTAAAGTTCCCTCTACAGCAAACCATACTTTGCGCCGGTTTCGATCTATTTGGAACCACACGCGCCGAACCTACGATTTACCGGAAAGCTCGACACTTGCAATCGAATGGTTTGAAGAACGGCCAGACGGGCGGATCATCGATGATTTAGAGCTTTGGCAAAAAACTATCGATGAATTGTACAATCCAATCCACAAAGTCTTCTTCGAATTGTTGTTATTTACCGGCCTGCGGAAAACCGAAGCCCTTACGCTTGAGTGGGAAAATGTATATGAGGATTATATCCACATTCCCATGACGAAGAACGGTCGCAGCTTTGATTTGCCAATCACGCAAATTCATCATGACATTCTATCCCCGTTAATTGGCCTCCGCCGCAAATGGGTGTTTCCTTCACCGAAATCGACCACAGGATATATAACCAATCCTGCGCCGATGAAATGGAGCCCCCACGCACATCGAAGGACCTTTGCTACCGTTGCGATGGAGGCAGGGGTATTAGAGGAAATAGTTGGGCGCTTACTCAATCATACGCCTCTATCAATAACAGGACGGCGCTATACTCACCCCTCGCTTGATGCATTGCGGCCGTCCATGGAAATTACTTGCGACGTGTTGAAAAAGAGGACAGGAATACATCCATGAATGATGTCGATCCTGAGCAAACACAACTGCAACCAATTCGAATGATTGCATTATCAGATCTGTCTGTTGATAATGAACAGCTGCCGGCTGGAGATGCGTTTAACAGCGAGCCTCATGAAGCTTTAGAGCATATAATCTCGGGAAGAGCTGAATTAGCGGAAAATCAGGTTAATCCACCATTTATGATATTGCAAAAACTCGATTGGCAGCTTGAATATCTGGATCAAATTGGCCCGGAATGGCGAGAGGCTAGCCGTCTGCAAAAGTTTCAGGACAAGGCAATTGCAAATGGTGCCAGACGTACAATGGTTGATGGGAAACAACTCAACTGGATCGCGGGCATATCCCGGCTACGTCATGTGTTTGAAACGTCATTTGAAATTGGTGAGACGTCAGTCGGCGCAATTCAAAAACAACTGTGGGCTTGTTGGCACCAGAAAGTATCACATTACAATGGGCATATTGCGTCGACAAAACTCAGTGACGCGCAAATGATCGAGGATGGCAGCGTTTGTTTGCGCAGGCGCCAAATAAGCTTTTTGTCTGATAGCCCCAAAGGCGGGTATGAATGTTTTCATGTCGGGAGAGTATGGGCGCAATATTATGTCCAGTTACGTAAACTGAAGGAAAAGCTAGAAATGGCTCTGATTGAGTGTTTGCAAACCGGGCGCATTTTATCGGTTGAGGAAAAATCGTTTGGCGCAACACTCATACTGCCAGCCCATTGGGTAGATAATCCACTTAGAGAACCAAAAGACGGTAAATTGGCGTTTGTATATTCCGGTGATTTACCAGCCGCATGGGTGGGTGCGCAGAAAATATTGAAAGGCCAGGCTAGAATTGATGCGATTAAAAAGGCAACAGCTTGGCTGGAAATGGAATATGCACGGCTCTGCCCACTGAATATAAGAATGACATCTGATGAATTTTCTAAGCGTGTTGCAACCCTGTTTCACCTAACAGGGCGCGCATGTGATGAAGCATGGAATAACGCGCGGATACCGGACTGGGGACAGAAGGGTCGTATTCCAGAAAATAATAGAATTAAGTAAGCAATAACATTAGCTTAAAATCAAACAGTGCACATAGAAACATGTGCCAGATATTACCATTACTGAATTTACACGAAGTTCAATGCATGACAGCACAACAGGAGACAAGGTCATGCGTGAGCAGAATGAAGATCGGCTTTTAACACGGCAAGAAGTCGCGGACAGGTTTGGAGTTAGCAAACGGTTCCTGGAAATAGCCGTGATGCGTAATGAAGGCCCGAACCGCATTTATATCGGGCGCTCGGTCAGGTACCGCGTCAGGGATATTCAAGCCTGGATAGAGAAGTGCGCAGTTGGTGCGGCTTCTGATCAAGGGATTGTCCGATGAGCCAACCTCAATACCTACAGTTGGTTGATAAGTGGCAAGCGATACAACATTGGGTTAGCGTGGAGCCACGTTTGACCCGCAGTGCGTTGGTTGTCCTCATTCGGTTGCTTGACCACCAAAACCCGAAAACGGGGCGTTGCGACCCTTCTGTCCAAAGAATACAAGACAAAACCGGGCTTTGTGAGCGCAGTGTTCGCAAAGCAATGTCAGAATTGAAAGAGTGCGGGGCGATAAACACTACGCGCAAAACACTACGGTCTCGCAATCAGGTCGCATTGCGCAAGACCAGCGGATGCAAACCAAACCATAGCAATATTGCTACCGATAAAAACCCATCTGGGGTGCAACCGGGTTCCCGTAAACCGGCATTGCAATGCCGCCCAAGCCTGCACCCCACTGCACCCGAAAAAGAAAAGAAAAAGGAAATAGAAAAAGGGGGCGTCGTTGGTGAGTTTAAACAAACAGGGCAGGGGGCTGAGAAAACTGTGAACCACAAGTGTCATGAGGATCATTCAGATAACTTTGGAACAGTAAATCAAGGCCAGTTTGAAAGTAATGTGGTGAAAGTGCTTGGGAAGAACGGGTACTCATATGCAGATCTGCTCCTGATTGATGGCGAGCTCTTCGAAAGCATATTTAATTCATACGCATCAGGTATAGTTAGTTTTTCGAAGGCACTGAATGCGGTCATAGCTGAATGTCGTGCAGTAAAAGGTCAGAGCTAGTTGTGATGTAGCAGGTATACTGTAGGGTATTCTAAGAGGTAATTACGGCCCTTAGCAGACCTTGGTTGGGCCGAATTGCTTGCTGATATCTCAATGTCTGGTTTTTCGGAAAAAGCGGATATTCGTATAGATGTTCTTTAAGTGGGTTTACCGTTCGCTACCTTTTGTAAGGTATAATGCGATCAGCGGATAGAGCATAAGCAACCTGTGCAAGCTCGGTTTTCATTGAAGCTGTTCCAAAGGTTCCAATTACATCCACAGGTTCATATAATCCTGTGCTCTCATATGCCGTCTCTGTCGTAACAAAAACAAGCTGGTTGGCAGGAGGGGGCGGTACATGCACACATGCCCCCACAAATGGTACAAGAATGAATGCTGTCACGCCGATCCCTGAATAATCAATAGGAACGATGAACCCTGGGATACGAACAGTCTGACCATTCCAATCCGAGCGCACTCCCATAGATCCAGGTTGCCGGCTCATGGGATTTGTTTGTTCGTGGTCAATCAGATTCTGCAGCATTGGTGGAATTGCTATCTGACCGTCTGGTAACAGGTCTGACCAATCTAAATCAATGTAGTCTGTGGCACGGGCTATTTGTGGAAGGAATATCAAAGCGCCTAAGCCAGCCAGAGCAGCTCTGCGATCCAAATGAAAGTCTACCAAACGTAAACCTCCATCTTGTCCGCAACCAAAGTATACCCTGTTTCAGCCACTTCCGTGGATTGTAACTCATGCTGCATTTGCCCGATTACCCAAACAGCATCCCACAGCTTATCACTGGGCCATGGCGTTTTACTTGTGACAAACACCAATTGGTTCGGCGGCGGCGGCGGCGTATGAATGCAAGCGCCAGTATAAGGCACAAGAACAAAGCTCGTTACACCTTTCGTCGATATATCAATCGGAATAATGAAACCAGGCATCTTGATATATGCGCCGTCCAAAGCATCATTTAGCTTTGTGGCATTTGCATCAAATACAGGGCTCCACACATCATTTTGCTCATCCATCTCACCTTCACCAATAATCTCGGAATAAGGCACACCTGGGGGGATAAGATCATCCCAGGTAATCTCACGCGGCGTTGCGGCATGTGCGCTACGCGGCAAGCCAGCAAAAGCCGCCGCAGCAGCAATAAGGTTTCGACGTGACAAACTCATCTTCTCATACCCTTTTCCTAAATTTTAACCATCATACCATCGGCAAGAGATAAACGATAGGCTCTCAAGGCAGGTACCAAGCTCACAATTGCGCTAGCAGCTATAACACTCAACAAGACCCACACTTCGCGCAGGGTCGGTGGATCGATTGGAAGCCAAAGCCCAAACGCACTATCAACAAGCGGTTGTGCAATGATGAGACCGATATAAAGAAACATCAGACCCAAGATCGCGCCAATTGCTGCCATTAAACTAGCCTCTAGTACCAGCAGCCCAAGAATAACGCGTGGCCGCGCACCCATAGCTCGAAAGATCGCCATTTCACGGCGGCGTTCATTCAGGCTGGAAAAGATCGTGGCCATCATACCTATAAGAGCTGTAATAACGACCATCCCCGAAACAGCTATCAGGGCAGTTTCAGCGATACCAACGATCTGCCAGAGTTCTTGCAATGCAACACCAGGTAAAACCGCCAGAAGCGGCTCTTGCTTGTATTCGTTAATCGATCTTTGCAAGCCGAATACTTGCAAGCGACCTTTGACACCGACCAAAGCAGCCGTCACCGCTTGGGGTTGCAGTTCCATTTCTCGGATCACATCAGCAGCTGTCGACATGCCAGAGGTCTTAGCTCCGCTTTTCCAATCTACATGAATAGCCTCAATGGCTTTTAAGCTAACAATCACAGTACGATCAACGGGTGTACCCGTTTTTTCCAAAATACCAGAAACACGAAAGGGTTGATCTTCATGTTCAGTGAACGAAGCCAATCCATGCGCCACCACAATTGGGTCGTTAATTTCATATCCAAGCGTCGCAGCAACATCGGCCCCGATCACTGTATCGAAAAGATCAGACATGATGGCACCATCACTTAACTCCAGTGATTGCCCCGAACGATACTTGTAACGATCAAAAAATTCAGCCGTCGTCCCCATCACACGGAATTGGCGATGACTGTCGCCCAATGAAATTGGCACAATCCAATCCACTTGAGGTCGCTCAGCAATATCTTGGTAACTTTCCCAAGTCAGATTGTTGGTGGCATTGCCAATCCTGAACACCGAATACAGCAACAGCTGCACGGAACCTGATCGCGCACCAACAATCAAATCAGTACCCGATATCGTGTCTGCGAAACTGGCCTTAGCTCCAGTGCGTACTTTTTCAACCCCCAGAAACAACGCAACCGACAAAGCGATTGCAAGGATAGTCATGCCAACAGTCAGTGCGCGGGCCATAAGTGAACCAAAGGCAAGACGTAAAATCATGGGGTTACTCTTTCAGCCTTGGCAATATCAGACATCTGCACGACACGATCAAATTGATCGGCTAATCGTGCATCATGGCTCACCATCAAAAGTGTTGTGCCGTGTGATTGAGACTGCGCGAAAAGCAATTCCAAGAAAGTAGTTTGTGTAGCTGCATCAAGCGCAGACGTTGGTTCATCCGCAATGATAAGCGGCGGTTGTCCGATCAACGCACGTGCGGCGGCAACCCGTTGCTGTTGCCCAACACTAAGTGTCCCTGCGCGCGCATTAATCACATCGCGCGGTAACCCTAAGTCTTGGCATAACTGTATTGCCTCATCTTGAGGCGCGTTCACACGACTTCGACGCTCTGGTGCAAATCGCAAAGGCAACAGAATATTATCCAGCACGCTTGCATAGGGGAGCAGGTTAAATTGTTGAAAGATTAAGCCAATCTGTTCAGCACGAAACCGATCTCGTTGCCCCGCCGAAAGCGATGCTATGTCTGTTCCAGAAACGGCCACTCTGCCTGAATTTGCAGTAACCGTTCCACAAATTAAAGAGAGTAGCGTTGATTTACCTGACCCACTTTCGCCTAACAATAAAACCGTTTCACCAGATTTTAACCCGAATGCAGGAACAGACAACCCAAAAGATGTCCGCCCTGGCCAGCGATAGCGGACATCTTCTAGTTCTAAAATTGACGTTTCATCTGACACTCTAGGGCCGCCTAAAACATGCCGCGTAGATCAAGCTTTGGGTTATTGCGCTCCACCTCAAATGCATTCGCGCCCGCGTCCGACACAACCTGCACTTCAAGTTCTACCGCGTTTGGAAAGGTCTCAAAATACGTAAATGTAATCTCAGATGCAGCATCAGGTTGAGCACATGTTAAAAGGTATTCTGCGTGGAACTCCGTATGCCCACTTTCTTCCTCATGTTTCGCGTGGTCAGCCTCAGTGTGTTCTTCATCATTTTCCGCGTGATCCTCATCGGCATGCTCTTCTTCACTCTCTAATTCAGCACTTGCCTGAACTACACTACATTCAGCGGCAGCTGGTAAAACAAACAAATCAAGTGGCACCGCCAGTTTTGCAACAGCCGCATCAACAGCGGCACGATCATCAGAGCTTTCCGCAGCATATTCAAAGCCTACAATATCTGATCCTGGCGCATGCAACTCTATCGCAATCTGATTGCCATCAAAGGCTATATCCAACTGGCCTACACCATGTTCATGCGCATCAACTTGGCGCGCTTCTTCGGCGAAAGCTGATGTTGCTGTAACAACGACAATGGCAACGAGTGGAAGTGTTTTCATGTCTGTAATCCTTTTATTTCTATGATATTTTTAACGAGCGCATTGTCTGCATTGGCCGTGGATTTCAACGATATGTCGCGCAGCAGTGAATTGGCTCTTTGCCGAAATCATTGATAATTCCTTAAGCAACTGAACTCCATCATGCTCTTCGACAGTTCCACAGTCTTCACAAATAGCAAGCACAGGAACCGACGCATCATGACAACAACGGCAAGGCACAAAGGCTTTGATGGATTCCAATTTATGCGCGCGCCCCTGATCTGTCAAAGCTGCAAGGGCACGGTAAACTGTGGGTGCCGCAAGATGTGGCTCATCTTCTTTCATACGATCCAAAATAGCATAGGCCGTCATAGGCTTATCTTGTGCATGTAAGACATCCAAAACATCCGATTGCCGTGTTGCTGCTTGCTTGCGCATTAGAGGTTCCTCTTGCCTGTTTATTATTTGTTATTTTATAAAGTAACAAACATCAATTTGTCCGTCGTCAGATAAATTGGAACACATGAGCTTATAAATTAGTGGAGGCTCT
>CAJXSR010000035.1 GCA_913061275.1 uncultured Paracoccaceae bacterium
GCACCTTTTCGCCCTTATTTCCAATGAATGTCAGGAACTTAACATCCATTTGAATGTGGTGGCCGGGGACTTGTTTTTGATATCGCTTAGTGTGAACCTTGCGCATGCGGGTTCCGCGCGGCAGCCTATTCAAGTTGTGGCGGCGAAGGATGCGCGAGACCGTAGAATCTGACATTTTGATATCATGGTACCGCTCCAGATACCAAACAATCCGCATCGGCCCGAGATGGTATTTACGCCGAAGATAAATAACTTTCTCTTCACGCTCTGGTGACGTTCGGTTGGCATGCCATTTGGGGATGGGTGGCGCGTTTACCAGCCCAGCTTCGCCTCGTTCAGCGTAAGCTTGTCGCCAGCGATAAAAGCTGGATCGGCCGACCCCAAAATATCGACAAGTCTTGGCAACGTGCCCAGTCTCTTCAGCGTGTAGAAGTATCCGCAACTTGCGCTGTATCTCGCGTTGATCCTTGTTCATGAACATCTCCTTCTTCCCAAAAATGGGAGGTTAATGGAAATGTCCCGCGAGTAACGACATATCTACAAAAAGCTGGATGTGCACTTCGTGTAAAACACTAACAAACCAAGAGGACATATTGAAGGGGTTCAAGACTATAAATCCAAATAAGTCTATCCCAGATCATTTTGAATTTTTTAGGACCTGGTTAAAAATTGAATAGATACATATTGTTGGATTATTGAATGATCTGAATTACTCCGAAAGCTCAGGCAAACCACGGGGTTTTTAACCGATTGCTGTAGATACTCTAGACATGGCTGGAATATCAGTTGAACCGACTAAATTTCTCTGCGGATATAGTTACGATCAATCTAGTTTACACACAGTGAGATTTTTTAGCGATAAAAGCCCACTACCGGGTTCCATTTGATAACTGACCAGCGGGCCATCTAAACGCGCTGAATAGTCTAAGCACAGTGCATTTGGCGCCTGCATAACAACTTCTCCTTGCATCCAGTAATGCCCAAAGAACACAGGTTCTGAACTGGCCAAATAAGTTTCCGCGCTAATTGACGGCGGTAAATTAGCGTTTGGTAACTGATTTTCAGCATCAGGTACTGAAATTGCAATATCCTTCCATGTACGTGCATTTTCCTTCCACCAGGCTAAGCGGACTTCATTACGTTCGTGGCCACTTGTATCTGTAAACCAACAACCTTCGGGTAGCGGTTCTTCGGGCCCCTTGGTTAATGTTTCAATTGCTCGGTGGAGTGAATGGTGTGTGTCGGCTGACCATTGGATAGCATCTTCAGATAAGCGTCCATCTAAAAGTACCTCCGATACTGTCTGTATGGATGCATCACTCCAGCAGGCATGAACAGCACGAAACTCTTCCAGCTCAAGAAATAAGGGTAAAGTTTGCATCCAAGAAATAGCGTCCCGCGCTGTTTCACTACCAATGGCATGTTCTGTAAGAAAGCTTGCGTGCTGCTTTAAGTTTTTTGCTGAATGTGCGCGGAGAGGCTGTCCTGTTTTATAGTGGCGGGTATGGAAATGGATAGCATTAAGTTCATGATTACCCAAAACTGCTTGCGCCGTCCCTGCATCAATCATTGAGCGCACAATACGAATAACCTTTGCATTTTCCGGACCACGGTCAATAAAACCTCCAAGATAAATGATTGTTCTGCTAGGATTAGAGTGCCGCCAAACCCCTCTGCGTTCTGCGTAACCTAGCTTGGTTAGCAAACCTGTAAGCTTATCGGCTTGGCCATGTATGTCTGGTATAATGTCCCATGTCATGATTTGAAATTCCTATTTTATATTTAACCGTTGGTGGGTGCTTCTCTGGCATCTAGTCTCCACCTATCCCAACGTTTTCTTTGTGCAGCCGCAATCCTTGCTTTACCTTCAGCTGTCTTTGGTCCCGTACTAAATCCACCATGAAACTTGCAGCGTAGCTTTCCAGGCGCTGGCCTACACTTACAATTTGAACCCCTACGCGTTTTGGCTCCGCAAGTTGGGCGGCTTTCCTTATGGGTATGAGCTAAATAAAATGAACTAATTTCAGCAAAACTCCGTAGTGGATGGTCTATCGAATAGAATTTGTTCGCATAATCTGTCGATCTATCTGACATATTAATACTCCTTTTTGAGTAATACCCTATATCGCGCGTGCGGTCGTGGGTAATTATGTATCATTTCTCGCTATACACTTGAAGTTCAGTGAAGCCTTGAGTAGCCAAACTCTCTAATTTTTTTGGAGAGATGCTTGGGTTGCAAACTGTATATTGTTTCAAACGTTTGTAATGAAGTTTCTCTTGAAATTGTCTTGCTTGAAAAGGTGAGACCTGATGGCCCACAAATCGGACAAGGCGTCCCAGAAAGGATGGGCGTGGCGTCCTACAAATATCTTTGGCATGTGTGTCGTCACGCCCTACAGTCAGCCCTAAAACTCCATTGCGTATTCTTGAAACTCTTTGACAGCGTAGGCATTTTAAATCAATACGTCTTGAGTTGAGTTAATTCTGACAAGCCAACCTTCGAACCTGGGAATGCTATAATGTCGAGCATAACCTTTTGGGTGATTACCAATTGAGATCCAGCCATTTCGCTCCAGACGATCAACGCACCGGTTGATACTCCGGCGATCCATACTGCATAATCGTGCCAGACTGCTTTTGGTGAAGTTCATCGCCCGCTCATCTTTTGTATAATGCTGGTATGCCAATGTATCCATGACGCGAAAATCGTTTGGATGCATATCTAATACGCCAAACAGTTTTACGTTAGACCACCATTTTAGCGCTTCAGCACTCATGACTAAACCACAGCAGTAAGGGCAAAGGCATTCGGAGGTAATAAGGCATATTCAAAATCAACCGGCGATTATGTCGTTGCTAAGCTTTAAAAGCCAATCGTCAATCTGGCTTTCAGGCCAGTATATTCTTCCGCCAATATGGATTGGTTGGGGAAGCCGCCCATATTCAATATCACGATAGATCGAGCTTCTGCTTCGATTGCCAAGTTTCTCGCTAAGTTGGCTTAGATTTAGGTATTTCATTTTGATGCTCCATGCTTTGACAATTGATTGCATGAAACATGTTCAGGCTGTTTGAGATAGGGGACCGTTTTCACGGAACATTTTTCCATCCCCCTCTACGATTACCTTTAATGTTTGATGGCAGTGGGTTAGATGCGGCGAGCTTCCCTCTGACTAAGCATTTAGAGCGATGGGTTTCACGCTTTTCTTCTGTTAGTTCGGTGAACCACTGCTCAAGTTGAATGACAATATTAGATTTATTGCGCCACTGGGGAAACTGCTTTTCGAGCGTGCTTGCTGAGAGCCGAGCGTGGGATTTAAAAAACAGTCGCGCTGATCGGGCTGTAATTTCGGAAGCTGTTTCTACACTTACACCAGCAATCACTAAAGATGCCATCTCGAAGAACATGGCGTCTTTCATCGAATTGCGCTTTTCGCGATCCGTTCGGTTGTCTTCCACAGCTAATGTGCGTGCATTTTCAAGCGTCTTCGGAATTGGAAAGTTTACTTCGAGACAGCAATCTAAAGCTTTTAAAAGCCAAAACTCTAACTTGGTTTCATAAAAAGTTGCCGTATAGTGCGCGATTTCAGCAAATCTCTCGGTCCAAATTTCCACGTGTTCATCATCTTCCCAACTTTCTATGTCCTGAGCAGATACCTGAGACCAAAGATCAGTTAATGTTGAATTATAAGGGCATTGTTCGCTGCCCTCTGTGTCGTCATCAAGCGACAAAACGGAAGAAGGGTAGGTAATCGTAGGACCCTTCATCCTTCATTGTTCCCTGAACTGTCTTTTACCTTCATTGTTACATGCACGGCCCAATTCTCCATTAGCACCCGTCTCTGGTCGAAATAGTCAGTTCTCCGGTAGGCCCGCTCAACACTGCCCCCAAACACATGCGCAAGCGCGGTTTCAGCGACTTCACGCGGCGTATCCGTCGTCTCGGCACACCAAGTGCGGAAACTGGATCGAAAGCCGTGTGGACGCGCCTCCATGCTCTTTCGTTCCATATAACGCGACATGGTAGCATCCGAAATTACACCTTTCCGTACGCTGGGAAAGAGATAGCCTCCACGTGCAAAAGGCTTGGCTCGCTCAATAACGGCCAAAGCCTCGTTTGAAAGTGGAATACGATGCTCTTTGCCAGCTTTCATACGTTCTTCGGGGATAACCCAAACATCGTCTTCAATCTCGGACAGATTGCAAAACCGGATCTCGCTGGAACGTGTCGCTGTCAGGATTAGCAATCGCAGCGCCAAATGCGTAACGGTCCCTTCTGAGAGGCTTTGATAGAATTTGGGCGCGTCTCTCCAGTCCAGTGCGGGTATATGTTTTGGTTTGTGTCGGGATTTTCCAAGCAATGCTTTTGCCTTCTCGGTTGCTTGAATATCGACATCCAAACCCATCGCTGCCGCATGGCGCATGACAATGCCCAAGCGGTTCATAGCTTTCCTGGCCGTATCGGCCTTTGTGTGCCAAATCGGAGCAAGAGTATTTCTGATGTCTTGTTGGTCGATGTCTTCCACTGGAATACGTCCGATCCTCGGAAGCACATGTAGCTCGAGCGGCGAGAACCATCGCCCGGCTTTACCGTCGCCCTTCAATTCAGCTTTGCGGGCTTCAAAAGCCTCATTGGCAATCAGCGCAAGAGAATGGTCGTCGTTCGAGACCTCGCGTTTCAGGCGTTCCCGTTCTTTGATTGGGTCTTTACCCTGGCGCAGAACCGCGCGCCACTTTTCGGCCTCGTCGCGTGCCTCTTTAAGGGAGACATACTGCAAGCTGCCCAATCCCATCTCTCGACGCATGCCATGAACTGTGACACGCAGGACCCATTGAGCACCTCCATCCAGCCTCTTATGAAGCCAAAGGCCACCTCCATCGGAGTACTTACCAGCCCCATAGTTCTTGACCTGAATTGCCGAGAGTTTGTTCAATGCACGCATAATATTATCCACCTATCAATCCACCCCTATATATAGTATATAGTGGGGCAAAATGGAATACAGTGGAATAGATTAATTTATTAAACACATTTAAAACAAACTATTATGATTATATTGGGATGTAGTGAAACGATAATTCAATGCCACCCTCGGGCACCATTTTTCTAAATTACATACAAATGCATTACTGATGTGGTTTTATGCCAATGTGCGCATCATAAGGGGATCATTTCACTGATTGCATTTTCAACGATCGTTAATGCAACATCCAAATCCGCACGCAGTATGGTCAAAGGCGGGGACAGGGTTAAAACGCAACCTTGGCTGATCTTGAAGCTCAACCCTTTGTCCAAACATTTATAATAGATCATTTCTGCCAAATCAGGGGCTGCGGTTTTCTGCGCTTTATCCGAAACTATCTCTACACCGAACATCAAGCCCCTACCGCGCACATCACCAATGATCGGGCAATTCAGGGCGAAACTTTCCAGTCGCGCCATTGCATAGGCGCCTAGTTCGGCCGCGCGTTCCACTAATCCTTCTTCTTCAATAATCTCAAGCGTCGTCAATGCAGCCCTTGCTGTTACTGGGTTCTTTTCATGGGTGTAATGCCCGATAGCAAAATCACCGCACACATCCAGCTTTTCATCTGCAATGCAGGCTGCAATCGGTAAAATACCCCCACCAAGAGCTTTGCCCAACACAGCAATATCAGGAATGAAATCATCGTGCTCAAACGCAAAAAACTTGCCTGTTTTACCTAGGCCCGTTGGTATTTCATCCATAATCAACAATGTGCCATGGGCATTACAGGCTTCGCGCACAGCTTTCCAGAAATCTTTGGGCGGCACATATGGTACCGCACGCATGGGTTCTGCAATCACTGCGGCCACATCGCCTTCTCGTTCCAACACATATTTGACCATTTCAGCACAGGCCAAGCCACAAACATCTGGCCCCGTGTGATTATATGGGCAGCGATAGCAGGCAAAAGGGGCCACATGTTCAGAGCCAGGCAAAAGTGGCCCTGCGATATGTGACCTAAATGTAGCTTCACCGCCGACGGATGCCGCCCCGAAGCCCGCACCATGGAATGCATCCCAAAATGATATGGTTTTAAATCGACCTGTTGCGGCACGCGCAATTTTCATGGCAACTTCATTTGCGTCTGAACCACCAGTGGTAAACAAAACTTTATTCAGATGACCAGGTGCTATCGCTGCCAGTTTTTCAGCCAGTTGAACGGCAGGTTCATTTGTAAAGCGGCGTGGTGCAAACGGCAGGTCATCCAGTTGATCTTTTATAGCTTGTTTTAACCTTGGGTGACCGTACCCAATATGGTGAACGGAATTCCCATGGAAATCCATAAAACGATTACCCTCAAGATCTTCAATCCATATGCCTTCCGCCTTGACGATCGTACTAACACAGGGACTAGAAAGGCTTTGATGTAAGAACGCATTCGCATCGCGTTTCAAAAGACGCGCTGATTTCAGTCCAATGGTTTTTTCTGACCATGCCTTTCGGGCCTTTGATGTATTAGATTCGCCTTCGGTGTGTATCATTTTTGCAGACATTTCATTGGGCCTTTATATAAAATCCGCGAACGCTTATTTCTTTATGTTTCGGTCATATTATCATCTTCATGTTATGTATAAAAATTAATAACACTTTTTATAATATAATTTTTATTATACTTACGATCTGCTTTACAGATTATTTAGGAATGAGATTGTATAAAGCTTTTATTGTGTTGCGCCGGAATTGCGACTTCAAACAGACTAGGCTTTCGTTACACCGTGTTGTCCGCCCACTTAAGGCAACTTTGCGTATCCTTGGATCACTGCCGACCTCTTTGTCGAATACAAACCCAACCCCCATTCCGTTTGCAGCGGCTTCAATAATTGCATCCCGACTACTAAGTTGTAATGTGGACGTTGGGAAAATACGTGCCCTGCTAAACCATTCATCCATGGTTTTTTGTGTATAAGATCCATCGCCCCGCACCAAAATGGTTTGGGTTATCAAGTCATCAGCTCGCAGTTTTTGTTTTTTTGCAAATGGATGCGTATTAGAGACAACCAAAACCAATTCCTGTTGCAAATAGAAGTGGGAATAAAACCGTTCATTATCAATCGGCCCATCTAAAAGTGCTACATCTACCCGATTTTGAAAAAGTGCTGCACTGACCTCTTCATAGTTACCCAATTCAAGTGACAGTTTAACATTAGGGTACTTATCCTTATACTTTTTAATCAGTGCCATAATCAGTTGTGGGCTACCTGCCGCCAACCTAATCGACCCATCAAGCACCTCTGATTGGCGTGACAGTAATTCATCAACTTCGGTTTCAAGAATATGAATAGATTGGGTGATTTGAAATAAATCCAGACCCAATTTTGTTAACTTTGCACCGCCTTTAGTGCGCATAAATAAAACGACCGAATACAAATCTTCTAGCGAACGCACCTGTAGTGTAATTGCGGGTTGTGTCACGCCTAGACTTTCGGCTGCCTTTTGAAAGCTGCCATCACGGGCAACGGCATTAAAGGCACGAATTTGCGCATAGGTTAATTTCACAGTCATACCTTACAGTTGAATTTTCCACACGATCTAAAGTAAATCTTATGTTTGTATATGTAAAATTAATTTTATTAAACCTGATAGTTTGCTAGTCTAAAATACAAAAGGTACATTTAAAAAGAAGGCCATACAAATGGATCAAACCATAAAGATTGTTCGAACTGACAAGGAATTAGAATGCCCACATCTAGATGAGGCATTACGCAAAACAGGGGCAAACCTGATTATATTGCCTGATGATGTATCTGAACAAACATTACTTGCCGAAACCCGTGACGCTGACCTGATTTTGATGTGTTACACACCCATTACCGCCAAAGTCATCGAACAGGCTACACGGCTTAAAGGTATTGTAAAATACGGTGTTGGTATTGATGCCATTGATATTGACGCCGCACGCAGGCGTAAAATTCCTGTGGTAAACATTCCCGAATACGCCGAAGAAACTGTCGCTGAAGGTGCCTTTGCCCTGATGATTGCTTTGGCTAAAAAATTGGTGCCATTGCAAACCGCTATGCAAAATGAAGGTTGGGTCTGGCCCACAGAACGTTGGATAGGTTCCGATATTTCAGGTAAAACCGTTGGTTTGATCGGGGTTGGGAAAATTGGTAAAAGCATGGCGCGTATGGCGGGCCTTGGCTTTGGCGCCAAGGTTATCGGATACAGCCCACACACTTCCAAAGATGAAATGGCAAAGGCTGGTGTTCAAAAGTACGATAATTTGCAAGATATGATTAAGGAATGCGATTTTGTCTCTGTACATTGCGTCTTAAATAAAGACACGCACCATTTAATCGGTGCGGATGAGTTGCGTGCGATGAAACCCACTGCAATGCTTATTAATGTATCACGCGGTGCTATCGTGGATGAGGTTGCATTGGTGCAAGCCCTAAAGGATAAGGCGATTGCTGGGGCTGGCTTGGATGTTTACAGCCAAGAGCCGCTTAACCGCGTAGATCACCCGATGCGTGCGTTATTTGATATGGATAATGTTATTCTATCACCACATCTGACGTTTTATACACAAGAAGCAATGCAACGCCTTGAAGAAGATACGCTTGCCCGGTGTTTTGAGATATTGAACGGTGAACCAACATTGGTCAAATCAAAAGATCCGCGTCTGGTTGCACAAGAACATTGTGTTATATTTCCAAAGTGATCTGATTTTGGGGCTAAATGAGGCCCATGTTTTTAATCACTAAAGCAAGGCCCATGGGCCTTGCGATATTATTTGTCACTCTTGTTGAGCGCTTGAATTAATTTGGCCACGGCAGTGAGTATGTTTTCACGTTGGTGAAAAACTTCATCGCTTCGGTCACACCTTCTTTGACCGCGTTACCACTGTCTTTGATGCCACCAAAGGGAGAAGTTTCGATACGGTAGCCAGGTTGTTCCCAGATATTACACGTGCCAACATCCAGACCGTTGATATAAGCAATCGCACGGTTCAGATCGTTAGTGCAAACACCTGATGACAGGCCAAATTCCGTACCGTTGGAAATCGCCATGACTTCTTCGTCATTGTCAGGAACGCGTACGATTGGGATAATTGGGCCAAAGGTTTCTTCCATAACTAATTCCGACCCATGTGGTACATGATCCACCACGATCGGTGGCAACAATGCACCCTGACGGCCCGGGTGATAGAGGATTTTGGCGCCTTCTTTTTCAGCCTGATACACACGGTTTTCAAATAACTCTGCCGCTTGCGCGTGGATCACACAACCCAATTCAGTTTCAGGGTCTTGTGGATCACCAAACTTAATCGCCTTGGCTTTTTCCAAAACCATTGGCACGAACTTGTCGGCCACTGACTCCTGAACCAGAATCCGCTTAATCGCAGTGCAACGTTGACCAGAGTTACCGGTGGCTCCTGCCACAGCGATTGTGGCCGCTTTCTCAAGGTCTGCATCCGTAAGATCATTACAAATAATCAACGGATCATTGCCACCCAATTCTAACGCCTGACGCTTGTAAGATGCTTTTGATGCAATTAATTTGCCTACAGGAACACCGCCCGTAAAGGTAATGATGTCGATGTTTTTATTGGTGATCATTTCATCACCAATATCTTGTGGCATACCAGTGACAACCTGAAGCATCTCGTGCGGAAGGCCTGCTTCATAGAGAATATCAGCCAAAGCAATCGCAGTCAGCGGTGTCAGTTCGGTTGGCTTGAGCACCATACAATTGTTCGTAGCAATGGACGGCGCGATTTTATGGCTAACCATGTTCAACGGGTGATTAAACGGTGTAATGGCAGAGATGGTCTTCACTGGTTCACGCTTGGTGAAAATTTTACGTTCTTTGCCATTATGTGTCAGATCACACGAGAAAATCTCGCCATCATCGTTCAAAGCCTGATGGGCTGCGAACTGATACACATCTTGTGCCCGCTTGGTTTCATAGATGGCGTGCTGATGGCAAATACCAAGTTCCAGCGTCAACCATTTAGCTAAATAGTCGCGGCGTTCACCGATCAGCTCACCTGTGCGTTGCAGGATTTGGCTGCGTTCATAGCGCGACAGCTTTGATTTATAGGCGGCCGCGATTTCAAACGCTTTGCGGGCATGTTCAGCTTTACCAGCTGGCACAGTTCCGATCACCTCATCGGTATAGGGGTATTTTACCTCGATCACATCGTCAGTGAAAACAATTTCACCGCCAATGCGCATACCCTCAACTCTGATGTCTGTTTTGTTAACCATGTTTACAGTATCCTTTACCTTAAAGTGCTGCCGCTTTGGTCGCATAGAAAAACGCATCAAAGTTGCGCAAATCAGGGGCCGCGTCCAACTCTAGCACACGATTAACAATGAACGGCACTGTTTGTTCATGCAAGCCGCCGTGACTACGCAACGGATCTTTCAACGCGGCCAGATCATGGCGGTCTTCAGATGTCCCGATGGTCACATTTTCACCCGAGGTCAGAACAATATCGCCGATGCGATCAGCTGGTAGACCAAAGCGGCCACATGCCTCTTCGCGGCCACAAACAAACTCGATGCCATCAATTTTAGCAAGGCGATCAATGATGTCTTGGCGGTCAGTGTCTGCTGGCAAGTACATGGTTGCAAAAGAACCTAACGCACCGTGGTGAACCACATAAGGGTCCGTAATAGGCAGGATAACACGTGCAACTGCCTCGCCCAACCATTCGTCCATAAGGTCTTGAATGTACACAACATTAGGTGAGCCATCCGCGTGATGCTTTGGCTTCATACCGTGGTCGCCGGTGATCACGATCGCCGCGCCCATTTCGTCCAATTGACCTAAGTATTTGTCAAAATTCTCATAAAAAGAATTGGCTACAGGCGCGCCCGGTGCGTGTTTATGCTGGATGAAATCCGTAGTTGTCAGATACATCACATCTGGCTTCCATTCCGCCAACAGTTTCACACCAGCGGCGAACACAAACTCTGATAGTTCAGCGGAATATACTTCAGGTACATCCATGCCTGTCCATTTACTGCCGTTTTCAATGCCGTGTTCTGCAACAGTAGTCGTGTCAGAACATTCAGCGGAAAAACAAATAGCTGTGTCATTTTCAAAATTCAACTTAGCCCCAAGCAAAGCACGCAACTTATCTTTTGCAGTGACAATCGCAACACGCGCACCTGCCTGTTGGAACTTGTGAAAAATTGTAGGTGCGCGCAAGAAACGCACATCGTTCATCATCACTTCGGTTTTGGTTTCGGGATCATACAAGTAGTTGCCACAAATCCCGTGAACCGCTGGTGGACGACCTGTTGCAATCGACAGATTGTTTGGGTTCGTAAACGATGGCACAACAGAATGCGCCAAACGTGCGGTACCGGTTTGCTTGATCCGCTTCAGGTTAGGCATCAAGCCTGCGCCAATTGCCTCGTCCAGATAAGCAGGCTCACAGCCATCAAGGCAAATCGAAATAGCACAGGTCTTTGGGGCAGCATAGGTGCGATCATTCACAACCACGGGAGATAAGTTAGACATAGTTAGTTCCTTTTAATTCTTAGGCGGCCAGTTTGGCGCGCTCAATGAGGGCTATTTCGGGAGGCGACGCATCTGCGACGCCCATTTCGTCAAGTGTTTCTTTTGCAGCTGCCACAACTCGGCGCATGATATGTTCGTCCATCTGGCCAATGCAGCCAACACGGAAACTATCCACTACAGTCAGCTTTCCAGGGTAAATGATAAAGCCTTTTTGTTTCATCAGATTGTAGAAATCGCTAAAAATAAATTTCTCATCTGCAGGGCAGAAAAATGTCACGATAATCGGCGACAACCAGCGGTCTTGTAACAGGGTTTCAAACCCCAGATCACGCATCCCTGCAACCATCACATCGCGGTTATTTGTATAACGCGCCCCGCGCCCTATGACACCGCCTTCAGCTTCATGGGCTTTCAATGCTACCAGAAAAGCCGCCACAACATGGGTCGGCGGCGTAAAACGCCATTGCCCTGTTTTGTTCATAGTCGCCCATTGTGCGTGCATGTCCAAACTTAACGAATGGCAATTACCCTTGGACGCTTCCAGCGCATCTTTGCGGGCAATCACAAAGCCAAAACCGGGCACGCCTTCGATACATTTGTTGGCAGATGACACCACCGCTTCATACTTTAATTCTTCAAAATCTAGATCGACCGCACCAAAGGCGCTCATACTATCGATCAGAAACTTGCGCCCTGCCGCATTAACTGTATCCGCAATCTCTTGCACGGGGTTCAGGATGCCAGAACTTGTTTCACAATGAGCCACAATAACATGCGTAATACTTGGATCAGCCGCTAACGCCGCTGCAACCTCTTCGCCGCGCGGCGGCATGTAATCACCTTTGTCGATCAGTGTAAGGCGCAGACCGATACGTTCAACCGTTTCCGCAGACCGTTTGCCGTATGCGCCGTTCGCCAGTACCAGCACATGGCCATCCTTTGGTACAAACGTCCCGATCATCGCCTCAACCGCGAATGTTCCGCTACCTTGTATAGGCACGCAATCCAGCACATTTTTGCTATCACCAGTTAAGGCCAGCAACCTTGTGCGCAGATCAACCGTCATCGCGCGAAAATCATCATCCCAACTGCCCCAGTCACGCAGCATTGCTTGTTTCACTTCATATGAAGTGGTTAACGGCCCAGGGGTTAGTAAAAAGGGTTCACCCAAATGCGGGTCTGATATTTTTGCAGTTTCAGTCATAGGTTTGCATCACTTTCCTAAAGGCATTGGATAAAGCTGTTCTGGCGTAGGAAATATCATTTGTAAAATCGTTAAATTATATTATTATATCGATAAAACTTATAGGTTGGCATCTATGCGATACGTGCAAATTCGAGCTTTTCATTATGTAGCAACATATGGTGGTTTTTCACGTGCGGCGCAGGCTTTATTTCTGACCCAGCCAGCTGTTTCAGATCAAGTTAAGAAACTGGAAGATGAATATGATATTCTTTTGTTCAGCCGTCAAAAAAAGCAGGTTTCATTAACCAAACAAGGTGCGGAATTATTTCAAATCACAAAAAGATTATTTGAAGTGGAAGGGCAAGCTTTAGAGTATCTTTCTGAAAACAAAGCCTTCACAACGGGTACATTACGGATAAAAGCAGACTCCACCCTTCATATTCTAGGCGCACTTAGCAGGTTTCGGGTTAAATTTCCTAAAGTGAAAATAGAAATTTCCACAGGTAATTCCCAAGATGTCATAAGGGATCTACTTTCTTATGAAGCTGACATTGGCGTTCTCGGCACCATTCCCAAAAACCCCAACATTGATGTGATACGTTTGGGCAAAAGTCCGATTATTGCATTCACATCGAAATCCAACCCGATCGCAAAAAACAAAACTCTGTCCTATAAAGGACTATCAGAATTACCTTTGGTTATGCGTGAAGCTGGGTCAAAAACCCGTCAAAAGCTAAATGCGGCAGCCACCAAGAAAGGCGTTACATTGCGCCCCACAATAGAAGCCGAAGGGCGTGAAGCCGTAGAAGAAATAGTCCGCGCAGGTTCTGGTATCGGGTTTGTTTCATCCAAAGAGTTTTCTGAAAAAAACAACTTGGTTTCGATACAGATTGAAGATGCGCCTATCGATATGGAAGAGGCCGTTATTAGTTTAAAAGAACGCAGCAGCGGCAAGTTGATAAAAACGTTCATGGCAATGGTTAAAAATAACACGCTCTGATTAGATGAATTAACTTACAAAACTGTACTTACCCCCCTAGACTGATACCCAATTCCGTATTAGCAATTCTTTTGTGGTTGCTGATATTGTACGAAAAATATTTCGAAACATACATCATAGCAATACACGTTACTAATTTTGCTACCTGACCTAAAGTGGAATGCAGACAAATGCGATACGCAAAACCAACGACCACGGCGCAAGCCGTTTCACTCCTGAATGAAGAGCAAGGTATCTCGCGTATTCTTTCAGGCGGAACTGATGTTCTTGTTCAAATAAAAGCTGGTATGCTTGAACCCGACCTGATTGTAGATATCAAGCATTTGGAAGGTATAAAAGACATAACCCTTGAAGATGGTGGTTACCGTATTGGTGCCGCTGTATCAGGCGCACAACTTGGTGAACACGAAGGGGTTGCAGCCCTTTGGCCAGGTGTGGTTGAAGGATTTGAATTGATCGGCTCAACACAGGTGCAGGGGCGTGCCACAATGGCAGGCAACCTTTGCAATGGTTCACCCGCCGCAGATAGCGTGCCTGGGTTAATCACCGCAGACGCAATCGCACGTATTGAAGGGCCAGACGGCACACGCGATTGCGCGATAATTGACATTCCAGTTTCGCCAGGGAAAATATCACTGGCTAAGGGCGAGTTCATTACATCAATCTACCTGCCCAAGCGGCCTGAACGTGCATCCGACGCATATTTACGTTTTATTCCACGCACTGAAATGGACATTGCTGTTGTAGCGGCTGCTGTCAGTTTAGAATTAGACGTAGATGGTGTTTGTATTAAAGCACGCGTGTCTTTGGGCGCTGTCGCCCCAACGGTTTTATTGGTTGAAACTGCAGCAGATTGCATTGTTGGCACAAAGCTTGATGATGCAGCACTAGAAGCTTTATCGGTGGCTTGCTCTGCCGTGTGCAACCCGATTGACGACAAACGCGGAACCATTGAATTTCGCACTCATACAGCTGGCGTTCTTGCCAAACGTGCAGCTTTGATTGCCTACGGGCGCGCTGGAGGCCAAAAATGAAAAATATTCATGTATCCACTACAATAAATGGCGATCCAACAGAGTTTATCTGTAACCCTGACGAGTCATTACTGGATGTTTTGCGCAACCGTCTTGGATTAACAGGTGCAAAAGAAGGCTGCGGCACAGGCGATTGCGGTGCATGCAGCGTAACCGTAAACGGGCGACTTGTATGTTCATGCCTAGTACTTGGCGTTGAAGCTGAAGCGGCTGAAGTGGAAACCATCGAAGGCATGGCGAACGGCGAAAAGCTGCATCCATTGCAACAACATTTCATTGACGGCGCCGCATTACAATGCGGGGTCTGTACCCCTGGTATTTTGGTGGCGGCAAAAGCTTTGCTAGAAAAGAACCCAAATCCTACAGATACTGAAGTGCGTTATTGGCTGGCTGGTAATCTTTGCCGTTGCACGGGTTATGATAAAATTATCAAAGCGGTTCAATCTGCCGCTGCTGAAATGAGAGGGGCATAATATGGCTCTGGATGAAAACGGTAAACGCATCTTTAAAGTTGTTGGCACACGACCACCCCGCCCTGATGGGATAGACAAGGTAACAGGTCGCGCTATGTATGGTGCCGATGCTACCGCACCAGGTATGCTACAGGGGCACATTCTACGCAGCCCACATGCGCACGCACGAATTAAATCAATCGACACATCAGAAGCGGAAGCATTAAGCGGCGTTAAGGCCGTTGTTACCGCCAAAGATTTTGGCTTACCAGACGACGAGTCTGTTCTGGATGTACAAGATAACTGCATGGCTCGCGACAAAGCACTTTATGACGGGCACCCAGTGGCAGCGGTTGCAGCAAGCAGTGCAGCTATCGCCAAAAAAGCTTTGAAACTAATTAAAGTAGATTATGAAATTCTACCGCATGTAACAGATGTAGATGAAGCCATGAAACCAGACGCACCCATTGTGCAAACTGGGCGCGCAATGGAGGATTTACCCGACGGATTGTCTGAAAATGTTACCTACCATTTTGAGTTCGGCCACGGGGATATGGATGCAGGTTTTGCAAAAGCCGACAAAATCATTGAACGCAGCTTCAAAACCGCTGCAACACATCAGGGTTATATTGAACCACACGCTTGCCTTGCATCTATGAATTCAGACGGTAAGGGTGAGCTTTGGTGTTGTACTCAAGGCCAGTTTTATGTGCGCGAGCTTTGCGCAGATATTATGCAAATGGATGCCAGCCAATTACGGGTAACGGCCTCTGAAATCGGTGGCGGATTTGGCGGCAAAACCACAGTATTTATCGAACCTGTCGCCTTAGCATTATCCCGCAAATCAGGCAGGCCCGTTAAAATTGTTATGACCCGCGATGAAGTGTTTCGCGCCACAGGCCCGACAGTATCATCATCAACAGATGTTAAAATCGGGATGACTAAAGATGGGCGTATTACAGCAGCACATGCGACTTTACGCTATCAAGGCGGGGCTTTCCCTTGCGGTACAGTTCAATTTGGTGCGCAAAGTGCTTTTGCAGCATATGATTTGGAAGCCGTGCAAACCATTGGCTGGAGTGCGCTGACCAACCGACCGAAAGAAGCGGCTTACCGCGCCCCCGGGGCACCAATGGCGATTTACGCGGTTGAAAGTGTCGTTGATGAACTGTGTCAGGAACTAAACCTTGATCCGTTGGATGTACGCCTAAAAAATGCCGCACAAAAAGGCACAAAATCATCCTATGGCCCAACCTTTGACGACATCGGATTGAAAGCCACACTGGATGCCGCCAAAGCACACCCACATTACGCGGCCCCTCTTGGCCCCAATCAGGGACGTGGGCTATCTTGTGGTTTCTGGTTTAATTTTGGTGGCAACACCTGTGTGTCTATGAACCTAAATTTTGATGGCACTGTTGGGATTACCGAAGGCAACCCTGACATAGGCGGCTCACGTGCGTCCATCAGTCAGATGGCTGCAGAAGAGCTGGGCATACCATATGAAAAGGTGCGTACCATTGTGGCGGACACCAATTCAATCGGGCATAATGATGTAACCGACGGCAGCCGTGTTACTTTTGCAGTGGGATTAGCCACGATTAAAGCTGCGCGCGAAGCAATAAAAGAAATGTGCACGCGGGTTGCTAAAATCTGGGATATTGATGCCGATGCAGTTTATTGGGAAGATGGCTATGCCAAGCCATCAGGCCCCAATGCAGGTACGTTCGACCCGATGTCACTGGAAGAAATTGCGGCAATATCGGCCCAAACTGGCGGGCCGATTGCAGGTCACCACGAGGTGAATGCAGACGGTGCGGGTGTTAGTTTTGGCGTGCATCTGGTGGATGTTGAAGTTGACCCTGAAACAGGGGCCACAACAGTTCTACGTTATACCGTTTTCCAAGATGCTGGCAAAGCTATACACCCAGATTATGTCGAGGGGCAAATGCAAGGCGGTGCTGTACAAGGTATCGGTTGGGCCTTGAATGAAGAGTATATCTATGGCGAAGATGGGCTTTTGCAAAACCCAAGCCTGTTGGATTATCGCATTCCTGTAGCATCTGATTTGCCAAACATCGATACGGTCATTCTGGAAATACCAAACCCTGGGCACCCTTACGGGGTACGCGGTGTTGGCGAAACCCCGATTGTACCGCCATTAGCGGCGATTTCTAATGCGGTATCACGTGCACTGGATCTGCGTATGTTTGAATTACCAATGTCACCGCCAAAGATACTTAAAGCTTTAAGTTCAAAGGTATAGATATGGTTAAGGTCGCCATCTGGGGGTCTTTACGTACTGCCACAGATGGGCAATCCGAAGTAGAGGTTGAAGCCAGTAATTTCAAGCAATTACTGGATCAACTTGCGATCGAATATCCAGCACTTAAGCCACAGATCAAGCGCGGGGTATCTCTTGCGCTTGATGGAAAAATTTACCGCGAATCTTGGTTTACAAAGATCAACAAAGACAGTGAAGTTGTTTTAATGCCCTATATGGTCGGGGGATAATCCTCAGCCTGCCTTAGCGATAAATTCTGCGGCCTCTTTTGCGACTTCTGGAAAAAATTCATCAATAGTCGGGCCGAATTCCTTTTGAATACGCGCCACTTGTTCTACCGATAAGCTGTCTTTCCAACCACCACTTTTACCCGATACAAAAAACTGATCCACGCCTGCGGGTTTTTCTTTGAAGCCTTGATTTTTCTCTTGTCGTTGCAAAGCTTTAAATGATGTATTTTCAAGGGATAAACGGAATTTTTTATTCTCAACCGGTACCTGTAAAAACCCCATTAGCCCCTTAAATTCTTTCTTTGGATTGGCCAGCATATCTTCATAGCGCATCACGTGTCGCGCCAATCCGGGTGCTTTCAGCCAGCTTTGCACATGGTCATCCCAACGTCCTAAAACATCAATGATCTTAGTCGGAGAGGCTGTCATACTTGCATTATCGCTCATCCGATCAATAGATGTGTCAATCGATATGCTTGAATGACGTGCAAAAGAAACCGCCACATCAAAAGGGTTACGAATGATACAAATGGCAGCGGCTGTTACCTCTGGCAGGATCAAATCTATCGGCCCTACTCGGCCAACTTTTGAATGCGTTTTAACAAACCTGCTGCCGGGTTTTGATGCAGCTATTAACCTTTGTACTTTTGGTCGTAATTTAACGGAATCGTCAAAATCTTTACCGATAAACGTCCCGCCTACCGCCATATTAAACCATTCAGGTCTTACATCTGTGGTCGTGATAGTCGACAAATTGTTAATCGACGCGTTTTCAAAATAACTGCCCAAAAACGCGCGAACCCATGTGTTGCCGGATTTTGGAAACGATCCAATCCAAATAATTCTGCGCAAAGAGCTCATCATAAATACCCGTATTTTTTCATGACACTGCCATGGGCTTTTGTAATCTCGTCAATCTGGTCTGATGTCAGTTCAGCTTTCCACTGACCCGATGTTCCTTTTCTAAAGAAACGTTTTTGGTTTTCAGAATTTTCAATAAACTTGGCTTTATTTTCTTGAGCACTTAACAGTTTAAAATCAGAAAACCGAACCGCGCGTTCAAGCCTATCAGGCTCATCTGGTAATCCAATATTATGTATAACACGGGCAAACGCATCATGTGGATCCGCCAACATATCTTCATACCGTAATGTTAAGACTTTGAACTTACGCGCCTTTGTCCACCCCACAACATGGTTCGACCAATTTCCCAAAAACTGGTAAGCGTTTTCCACGCCGCCAGGAATAGAATGTTCCTTGCTGCCTGCTGCAAAAATCGCCTCATCAACGGACAGTGCATAATGGCTGGCATATGACAATATCATATCTAATGGGTTTCGCATGATATAAATCGCAGATCGCGTAACCTCTGGTGGAATAAGTTTAACCCCAAATGCAAAACCATTTTCATTGTGGGTTTTTACAAAATTTACATCTGCTTTGTTATTTACAATTCCGCGCAAAACCGCATTGCGTAGTTTTGCACATTGAACAGGGTTATTTCCGTCAAACGGCTCTTTTGAAACCATGCGATACGCGTTCGCATTCGAGTCGCCTATGCCTAAGTGATGAAACTTATTGATAGGAACGGGTTCGTCGCTATTGCGTACATAGTTAGCCAGAAAGGCACGTAACCAAGTATTTCCAGATTTAGGGTATGAGGCAAGCCAGACAATCGATTTCATTGCAGTCAATTCTTTTGATTCTATATCGCGGGTATCTATAACAAAAAGGGAGGGCAAAAGCCCCCCCTTTTCTTAATTTTAAGTTAAGCGTTAAGCTTAGAAGCTAAATTTAGCACCTAAACCAACAACTGTACCTTCGATGTCGTCAGTTGCTGAGCTATCTTCGTCAAAGTCTACGTCTGCGATGAAACCAGATACTTTGAAGTTGCCGTTAACTTTGTAAGTTGCAGCAGCCATGATTTGCTTCAGCTCTTCTTTAGCACCAATACCGATTTCGTTATCAACGTTCTCACCATGGAAGTAAGTCAATGAATAGCTCCAAGGGCCGTTAGCAAAGCTTACACCAACGTCATAAGAATGACCGTCTCTTAATGCTGTGCCATCTTGCTCGCCGAATGAACCACCGATTTTGAAACCGCCGAAGCCTAGGTTGATACCGCCGCCCCATACTTCTGGGTCAGTGCCACCAGGGGCCGCTGATGCTGTACCGTAGTGTGCGTATAGACCAAGATCCATACCGCCTAAGCTGCCGCCATAGCTTGCAGCAACGTCAACAAAATCAGTTGTTGTAAGGTTGTTGTTTACTGCGCCATTACCCTGACCTGCGTCGCGTGCATATGAAATGCCTACAGCAAAACCACCAAAGCTTGGTGAGAAGTAGCTGATGCGCTGTGCGTCATTGTTACGGTCATTTTCTAGGTATGTTGAACCAAGTGTACCACGGAAAATATCTGCACCAGCTGTACCAGATGAGAACGGTACAAATGCAGTCAATGAACCAGAGTTAACACCCATCAAAGAAACGTCAGGTGCGCCCAATGACATTTTATAGCCAACTGAGTTTTCTGAACCAATGATGATTTTACCAAATGAGCCTTTAACAAAAACATATTGCTCATCGATTTGGTCGCCGTTAGTGTTACCTTCTAGCTCAATGTCAGCACCAAATGTAAGGCCATTGTCTAGTGTGATACGTGGCTTGAAGTGGATTTCTGAGTTTGTCAGAATGTCCAGACCGTCAAAATCTGTACCAGCTTGTGCATCTACAGATGCAATAGCAACGTTAGTTGTAAAGTAACCACCAATATTCATAGTTACTGGGCCAGATGTGCCAACTTCGATAGCACTTGCAGCACCAGCGAAACCAGTCAAGGCTACTGCTGTTGTTGTTAGTAATGTCTTTTTCATTATCCCAATCCTTTTTGATCGTGTTGCTAGTATATTAGCATATTCAGTTTTCTGATTTTCGGTAATTTCAATTACTGCAAGTACCTAAAGTTCAGATCGTTTTTTCGTTTAGTCTTAGTCTTCATTATCAACATAGTTATAGCGACTATGCTCATGGCGTCTAAAAACACATAATATTGTTTCACAAACAACCCGCCCCTGCCCAATATACCTAATTGGAGATTGAATAGTAACATCCCTGCAACAGATGCGCTTTGGCCAGATAAGTTTGGTATCCAGATAAGTCCTGTACAGCATTACTTTTTTTTAAAAATGCACACCAACATCCCATAATTGCCCATCATAATATTTACACAAATTTTTAATTTTTAAAATGCTCGGTATTTCGATGGTTTTAGTGATTCTGAATCAACAGCTTCTTAGGACACACTTGTTATCAGAGTGCACATAAACATGAAAACAAGCAGATAGATGTCAAATCTTAGTAAGGTTACGTAATATATTGTGAGGAACAAATGGCCGACTTAAACTACTCAAGTATCAATGCAACAAAAGCAGCAGAATCTCTTTTTGTCCGTCGTCAGATAAATTGGAACACGTGAGCTTATAAATTACTGGAGGCTCTGGTTCGTTTTGTTACTTTGATTATGCCGCTTTCCCGAAGTGTTGCAAGCGACGCTGATTGATTGTTTTCCGTTTGATCTTTTTCCTTTCTCTGATGATGGACTTATCGCGCCTATTCTGTTGAAAAACGCGAAGATTTTAAGGTCTTGGTTTGATCTGAACTTTGGTTGTGCGCAGTTCTTATGCGGCTTTTCTGATAAGGTTTTGACTTGGGGCAAGTTTTGCTAGTTTTTTGAGGTTTTGCGCGGTTGCTGCGAGGAGGAATTCGTCATGAGCACCACATGGGCCGCGTAATCGGAGCCGACCTAAGCCGTGAATGCGTTTGAGATGTGCGAATGACATCTCGACTTTTTTACGCAACTTGCGCGAGATTGCATATTGGTGGGTTTGTGCCAGAACACGGGCAACATCACGGGATTTTTCATAGATTGATCTGGTAACTTTGCGCTGCGGTTCTTTTGGTGTGCAGCGTTCCTTTAAAATGTAGGTGTCACAGTCTGATTTGCGAGCGCGGTAACGTACAGTCTCATCTTTGTTTGCACCCGATCTTGGTGTTTTGAACGCACGGCGATATTGCTTAAGTTCTTTACCATTGGGGCAGATGTACAAGTCGCTCTCGGGATCATACGTGAAGTCAGCGCGCTCAAAGGTCCCATCCTTGCGTCCGGATTTGTCAATCACTGGGATATGCGGCGCGACCCCGCGCTTCTCGACCAACCAATCCAACATCGGGCCTGAACCATAGGCTGTATCGGCGATTAGGCGTTCA
>CAJXSR010000036.1 GCA_913061275.1 uncultured Paracoccaceae bacterium
AAGGAAATCAGACATGGCCCTAGAACGTACATTTTCAATCGTGAAACCAGACGCAACTAAACGCAACCTTGTTGGTGCGATCGTTGCCAAATTGGAAGAGGGCGGATTACGCGTTGTTGCCCAAAAACGCATCCAGTTGACATTGTCACAAGCCCAAACATTTTACGGTGTTCACTCAGAACGTCCGTTCTTTGGCGAATTGTGTGAATTCATGATTTCTGAACCGATTGTAGTTCAGGTTCTTGAAGGCGAAAACGCGATCCTGCGTAACCGCGAAATTATGGGTGCTACTAACCCAGCAGACGCAGACGCTGGCACAATCCGCAAAGAGTTTGCTTTGTCATTGGGCGAAAATTCAGTTCACGGTTCAGACGCACCAGAAACAGCTGCCGAAGAGATTGCATTCTTCTTTTCAGGCCTGGAGTTGGTTGGCTAATCAACTGACTGGTTAAGGTTTTTTAACCACACCTAACATATTTAGGGCCGCTTCGATTTCGGAGCGGCCTTTCTCGTCGCCCGATAAACGCGCTTTAATCGCATCAAACCGCTTTTGCAGGTCTATCTTCTCAACACCCTGACAATCATTCCACGGGCGCCCTTGCAGGCCCATGACGAGCGCGTAATAGCCAATGAAATGCGGCTTTCCACCTGCTTGTAAGGAACGAAAGTAAGCTTCATCAGGGCCAAGATCACGTAACTGTTCAGCGGTTTTAATGCCTGCACGTCCGTAAAAAGTATCGGACGCAGGGCCAAGGTTTCGAATGCTGGAAGGCTTATCGGGCATTCTTCACAAACGCCCGTAAAGCGGCGGGGTAAAGTTTGTGTTCTTCAACCAAAACCCGTGCCGCAAGTGTTGCGGCAGTATCATCGGGCAGAACGGGAACCTCTGCTTGATCCAAAAGCGGCCCGTCATCCAGTTTGGCCGTGACCACATGCACAGAACAACCTGCCTTGGTGTCACCTGCATCAATCGCCCGCTGATGCGTATGCAACCCCGTATATTTAGGTAGTAATGATGGGTGGATGTTTAGCATTTTACCTTGCCATTGATCGATAAAACCAGCGGTCAGCACCCGCATGAAACCAGCAAGGCAGATAATATCGGGTTGATATTTGACTATAGTGCCCTGCAACACGGCCTCGAATGCGGCGCGATCCCCATTAAACGGGCGGTGATCAACAACTTCGGTGGCAATGCCTTTTGCATGTGCTTTAGCAATGCCGCCTGCATCCGCATTATTGGCCAAAACCAACACGGGGCTAGCATTAAAACCGTCACCTTCCATCGCATGCACCAGCGACATCATGTTGCTGCCACCACCAGAAATTAGAATGGCAACGCGTTTGGTCATAGGCTGCCTGTATAGGCAACACCTTCGCCCGCAACGATTGCACCGATGCGAACGGCATCAATACCTTCAGAACTGAATGCAGCTTCGATTTCAGCGGCATTTTCAGGCGCAACAATCGCAATCATGCCAATACCGCAGTTGAAGGTTTTCAATGCTTCGGCCTGCGCTAATCCTGCTTGTGCAATCAACCAGTTGAAAATCGGCAAGCGTTCCCAACTATCCAGATCAATCTGCGCACCCAAACCGTCGGGCAGGGCGCGGGGTAGGTTTTCGGTCAAACCGCCACCTGTGATATGGGCCAAAGCTTTCAGATGGCCCGTTTCTAACGCGGCTACCGCAGGGCGCACATATATTTTGGTCGGCTCCAGCAAAGCGTCACGCGCAAGACCGTCGCCAAAAGGCGATGGATCATTCCAGTCTAGCCCGGCCATTTCAACGATTTTGCGCACCAATGAATACCCGTTCGAATGGATGCCACTGGAAGGCAAGCCTAGCAAAACATCGCCATCCGCTACATTTACAGGCAACATCCCCCCGCGTTCCATCGCCCCTACTGCAAAGCCAGCCAGATCGAAATCTTCACCTTCGTACATGCCAGGCATTTCAGCGGTTTCACCACCCACAAGAGCTGTGTTGGCTTGACGACAGCCTTCGGCAATTCCGTTAATCACGTCTGTTGCTTTATCAATATCCAGCTTACCCGTTGCAAAGTAATCAAGGAAAAATAAAGGTACGGCGCCCTGACAGATCAGATCATTTACGCACATCGCAACCAAATCAATACCAACCGTATCCAGTTTGCCGGTATCAATAGCAATGCGCAGCTTAGTGCCAACACCGTCGGTGGCCGAAACCAGAACCGGATCGTCAAAGCCCGCCGCTTTCAAGTCAAACATAGCACCAAAGCCGCCAAGCCCGTCCATAACACCTGCGCGTTTGGTGGATTTCGCTGCTGGCTTAATCCGTTCCACAAGCGCGTTGCCTGCATCAATATCAACACCTGCATCGGCATATGTTAAAGAGTTCTTAAGGTCGCTCATATCTGTCCCCAAATCAGGTCCTAAATCAGACCAAAGCCAAGTTTGCCCCCATTTAACCCAAGCTATCTGAAATGGAAACAGCGAAGCGTTCTATGGGGACAGAAAGGGAAAGATAAATAGCCTTCTATAGGTTGTAATCCCAGGCCGTTTGTTCAAAGCGGTATTGTTTGCCTGAACGGGTGACATGGCCAAAGCCCGGGAAATCCAGATGCATTCCGGCAACCTTAATTCCGTCCGTGGCAATCTGATCCAGTAAACGTGTACGGGTCGTACGGGCCATATCTTGATCTATGTCAAAGGCAAGTGTCCAGTCCGGATTTTCAAATTGCAGTTTTGTTGCATGAATAATATCGCCCCAAATCAGCAATTCATCCCCATTTGACCGCAGATGCACCCCTATGTGACCCGGCGTATGGCCGGGTAAAGATACCAGCTCCACACCGGGGGTGATTTCCGTATTTTGCTGCGCAATCGTGATCCGGTCATTATAGGGTGCGGTTTGCGTGCGCGCGATGTCAAAAAAGGATTTTACTATGTCGTTAGATTGCGCACGAAGCGTGTCATTGTGCCAAAAGTCCCATTCGACTTGATTGGTGATCAGATCAGCGTTCGGGAACATCGCGTTGCCCTTGCCATCGGTCAGTCCGCCAATGTGATCCACATGTAGATGCGTGGTAATCACATGATCGATTTGTTCAACGCTTACGCCAGCACTGGCCAGAGATGTGTGATAATTCCCCAACGTATCAACAAAACTATCTGTTGTACCGCAGTCAATGGCAATCAGCTTGTCGCCTGTGTTTACCAGATAACCTGTGACCGGGACCACTTGGCCTTCGGGGGCGGCCGGCAGATGTTGCAGGGACAGGGTATTGGTCGCGATATCCTCATCATACCCAGTGATCAGCTTTGGATTAATGATTAGGGCGCCGTCCAACAGGGCGGTCACTTCAAAGCTGCCCACCTGCATACGGTTCACACCGGTTATTTGGTTACCGCGTTTGGCGGGAGTGGCAAAACCAGAGGCTGGCATTAGAATTGCAGGGGCTGCCAAACCAGTAGCAGAGAGTTTCAGGAATGTGCGTCGTGTGGGTTTCATAACAAGTTCCGATATAGGATAATAATGGATTAAAGTTTCTTATATGTTCTGGGATTAAGGGCTGTAAGCTTGGTGCTTCTTATATATGATAAAAGAAACGCTTATGGATAAGACATGGATCATCTAGGGTTTCTTACAAATTTTTTAGTTGGGATCGATGAGGGGTCGCTTAGTGCAGGGGCGCGGCGTACAGGTATTACGCAACCTGCTATAAGCCAACAAATGACAGCCCTTGAACAGTATTATGGGTGCAAGCTGTTGCAGCGCAGTAAAAGTGGTGCGCGGCCAACCAATGCAGGAAAAATTGTGTGTCGGTACGCATTGCAGATGCAGGAAACCCACAACCGACTTTTGGCGGAACTTGATACGCTTGGCGGATCTACAGCCGGCAGGTTGAAAATCTCTACTAGTCAGGCCATTGCCGAACTTGTACTGGGTGAAGTGATTTCAGACTTACACCAGACCAACCCAGATCTGGACGTCCTGATGCAGGTTGAAAACAGGGTCGTGGATGTTGTGCGCGAAAGTTATGATTTTGCGATTCGCATAGGATCGCAAGGCCAGTCTGACGGTGTTGTTCGTAAAATCGGCGCATTGGATATCGTCTTAGTTGCAAGCCCGGCATATTTGGATGCAAACGGCAGGCCTAATAGGTTGGACCAGATTGAAAAGCTAAATTTTATTGAGTTTAGTATTGGCGGTGCCGATGGCTTTATTTACGCCAGTAAAGATGGTGTTGATGTCCAAATTCCTGTGCATATCGGGTTTCGGGCAGATGCACCGAACCTGATGCAACAGGCACTTTTGCGCGGGATCGGATTGGCCCGTATGCCGCGTGTTTCAGTACAACACTTATTGGATCAGGGAGGGCTGGAAATCGTTATGCCCGGCTACCAAATGGCCCAAAGACCAGTCTATATAGTGCATCCGCACCGCAACTCTTTAAATCGCCGTGCTTTGCTGTTTATCGATGCATTGCTGAAAAAAATGGCGGCAACCGACCATATGCATGCATTACGTTTTCCATAATGTATCAGAACCGCTTGACCTAAACAAAACTTCTGATAGTTCATGATCTTAAGGTGGGCCTGTAGCTCAGTTGGTTAGAGCAGAGCGCTCATAACGCTTTGGTCGCAGGTTCGAGTCCTGCCGGGCCTACCAGATTGCAAATTTTATTTTTGCATCATTTGCAGAATTATAATTTCAACGACTTCATCACTTAAATGTTAATGCGCATAATATCGCTACGTATTTTACAACAATAATGTGTATAGTTATAATTTATGCAGATGCCATTATGTACTTCAGGAGAGATTTTATGAGACTAAACTTAACACATATCAAATTGATATTCGCATCGACTTTTTTGATCTTTGCTACAAGCAATATGGTTTTAGCTGGAAGTAATGCACATAAATACCTTGGACTTGTCTCTAAATCAGCAAGTGATACACCCGCAAAACGGGGCTATATGCCAACTGCATTACGCGAGTCTTTGGTAGCGGCAGCGCATGCAAGCTATACCGCTGATGCCATTGATGATTTGGGGGATATGCAATTACATGTCGGTCACGTACTTCATGCGATTGATCCAATACAAGAACCGTCAGGCCCGGGTTTGGGATATGGGCTGATAAAAGCCGCAGAAAACATTATCGAAAGTATGACGCTTGCTGTTGAAGGTGGCGATGCGTCTAGGAATTTGAAATTACACGCAAAACATATTATTGCAACATCCCAAAACGCTATTGATCGTTCCCGTCTGGCTTTGATCGAAGCAGATGCAATACTAGAGGCAGAAGATGCAGCTGAAGCCGCACCTCATGCGATAAAATTCGCCGAACATACCAAAGCTGCCTTTATTGGCGTGGATATAGATGGGGACGGCAACATCTCATGGAAAAATGGCGAAGGTGGCATGAAAATTGCTGATAAACATTTGGGTTTATTGTTGGATGGCGAAGGCTTAAAGCGCTAACAGTGTAGCACCTTAATACACTTAACGCGCTGTGATGTGTTTAAAATCCATTACGTGTTTTTGTGTGGTTTCATCCATGCTTACTGATACTTCATAACTATGACGAATGGATGCGCCATATGTATTGTCAGCGTCAAATTCACCACTAAAAGTATATTTGCATTCGTCTTCACTGCCAATTACGGCATTGCGGTCAATTTTTTGGAAAACAGCACTGGAAGGTGATCGTAAACCATCCTTAATAGCTTGTTCCACAGATAGAAGGGTTGCATTTAACGAACACGGATCAGACTGACAACCGCTTACAGCCAGAAAAACTAACATCGCAAATGGCTTCATCATCGGTACTTTCGTCTGTGTTCCAAGTGTCGTGTATCAGAAAATAGGGCAACAATACAAGTTAGGTTTTGGGCCGCTTGACCATTATTTTATTGGAGCGGGTGAAGAGATTTGAACTCTCGACATTCTGCTTGGGAAGCAGACGCTCTACCCCTGAGCTACACCCGCGCCAAGTGTTTGAATATTAAGTGTAGCTGCCAAATGCAAGTGTTTACATACGTGTTTTTTCACGCTCGATCATGCCAAATAAATCACGCGGTTCATCTGGATCAGCAATCATATCCAAATCCTGAAACCTATCGGATGTTTGCAAGGCATCACGCAACCAGCGTAGCGCAGAAAAATCTTCAATCGCAAAGCCAACCCCATCAAACAATGTAATGGCCCGATCATCTGTGCGGCCTTCAATTTCACCCGTTAAAACTTGCCAAAGTTCTTTTACAGGATGATCTGCATCCAGTTGCTGAATATCACCTTCAATACGGGTCTGCGGCGGGTATTCTACATATATATCAGAGCGTAGCAAAATATCGCGGTGCAATTCGGTCTTACCTGGGCAATCCCCACCGATCCCATTTATGTGCAGGCCAGCGCCAACCATGTTATCTGTTAGAATAGTGGCTAACTGCTTATCAGCCGTACAAGTTGTGACCACATCCGCACCTTCAATAGCTTGTTCTGGGCTGGTGCAGGCAATCACATTCATGCCTGAATTTTTAAGGTTACCCGCACATTTTTGTGTGGCCGTTGGATCCACATCATAAAGGCGCACAGTTTCAATGCCGCAAATCCGTTTTAAGGCAAGTGCCTGAAATTCTGATTGTGCGCCATTGCCGATCAAAGCCAGAGTTTTTGAACCTTTGCGGGCCAGATATTTTGTAGCCACCGCAGAAGTTGCAGCCGTGCGCAGTGCTGTTAAAACTGTCATTTCAGATAATAAAACAGGATAGCCTGTATCAACAGACGCCAGCAAGCCAAATGCGGTGACGGTTTGCAAGCCGTCCTTCATATTTTTTGGGTGGCCGTTGACGTATTTAAATCCGTAATCAATACCGTCCGAAGTTGGCATCAATTCAATAACACCATCATGCGAGTGCGACGCCACGCGTGGGGTTTTATCAAATAGGGGCCAGCGGCGAAAATCTTCTTCGATATAAGCAGCGATTTGTTCCATGCAGTTTTCAATGCCGCGATCAAGGATTAAACGCATCATGTTTTCAACGCTTACAAACGGGACGATGTTTAGTTTGTTTTTCATAATCAGTAACTCTTTGTTGGGCGGTCGATAATGCGTCGCCCAAACAGGCTTGCAGTTAGATCAACCAATAATTTTGCAGTGCGGCCGCGTTCATCAAGGAAAGGGTTTAATTCCACCAGATCAAGTGAACGGGCAAGACCCGTTTCCTGTAGCATTTCCATGATTAAATGGGCTTCGCGGAATGTGGCGCCGCCCGGAACGGTTGTGCCAACAGCAGGGGCAATACCTGGTTCTAAAAAATCTACGTCTAGGCTTACATGCAGCCAGCCATCGGCCTCGGCTACACGTGCAAGAAACTCACGCAATGGGGCGACGATGCCGTGTTCATCAATGGCCCGCATATCATAAAGGCTAATACCGGTTTTGCCCATTGCATCGGCTTCTGCGCGGTCAACTGATCGCAGACCCATCATGCAAATATTTTCTGGTTTCACTGGGTGGGAAACAGGGGGGAAATGCCCCTCAAAACCTGGCTGCCCTGTAAAATAGGCAACAGGTGTGCCATGCAAATTGCCGCTGCCCGTGCTTTCTAGATTGTGAAAATCTGGATGTGCATCAAGCCATAGAACAAACAAAGGCTTTCCTTGTTCGTGGGCCGCACGCGCAACCCCTGTCACAGTGCCCGCAGATAGGCTGTGGTCGCCGCCAAGAAAAATAGGTGTACCTGATTGAGCGGCTGCATATGAATGCCCGGAAAGTGCGCTAATCCAGCCTGCAATCTCATTAAGGTTTCGGATGCTGTTGTTTGTGTGCATAGGGCGCGGTGTGATGTTGGGGGCAACATCGCCGCGATCTTCTACCGTATGGCCAAGCGATTGTAAGTTTTCCGCTAACTGTGCTGTGCGTAAAGCCTCTGGCCCCATCGCACAACCGCGTTGGCTTGCGCCTTCTTGCACTGGTGCGCCTAATAGAATGCAATGTTGTTGCATTGGTTTATCCTTTGAAATTGTATTTTGCCCATAATCGCAGCTATAATGGCACATAATAGGCTAAAATTTGAACAAAACGGTTACTATATTGACCATAATGGTATATAGTTTAGACATAATGAATAATATCGATCAATCTTTGATAGCCTTACTGCGGCGTAATGGGCGAGAGCCGATTGCAAGTTTGGCCACACATCTTGGTGTGTCGCGGGCAACTGTGCGTGCGCGGTTGGAAAAGTTGCAAAGTAAAGGCACGATTGCGGGTTTTACTGTGCGCCTGCATGAGGACGAATTGCATCACCCTGTGCGCGGCATAACTTTGATTAAAATTGCAGGGCATAGAACCGAAAAAATCATCATGCGCCTGCATCAAGTATCAGCCGTGCAAGTAATCCATTCAACGAATGGCAAATGGGATTTAATTGTTGAGATGGCAACACAAGATTTGGCTGCATTTGATATAGCCCTGCGCGATATGCGCAGGATTGATGGTATATCAGAGTCGGAAACCAACCTGTTGCTAGCGACGCATCACTTTGGGGCAAAGCGCGCCTAGTTTGTTTAAGTCTCGATTAAAGCAGCCGTAATAGTAACCTCGACCAAAAGCGTATCATTGGCCAATCGCGATTCGCCACAAGCACGTGCAGGGGCGTGCCCTTCTGGTACCCAAGCATCCCACACTTCATTCATGCCCGCAAAATCGGCCATATCTTTAACCCAGATTATTGCCTGAAGGATATGCTCGCGCGAAGAACCTGCCTGTTTTAACAGGGCGTCAACATTTGCCAGGCAATCACGGGTTTGATCGCCTATCGTGTCACCAGACCCAACTTGGCCGCAAAGATAAACAACAGAGCCATGTTTGACTATCTTGCTCATACGTTTGCCGGTTTCTATACGTGAAATCATCATTTTTCCTTTATGTTTTAGTTGGTGCGATCGGTAAGAAAACCGAAAATGTACTTCCTTGACCCAATTCACTGTCAATATGCAGATAGGCGCGATGGCGAATTAAGATGTGTTTGACAATCGCCAGACCCAACCCTGTACCCCCCATATCACGCGACCGGCCTTTATCCACACGATAAAACCGTTCAGTAAGGCGGGGGATTTGTGTCGCTTCAATACCTTCGCCCGTATCACGTATTGATATGCGCAGCTGGTCTTGGTGGCTTGGGTCAAGTTCTGCTGTTATTGAAACAGTGCTATTTGGGTGGCTGTACTTGATGCCATTTTCGATTAGATTTTGAAAAACTTGGGTCAATTCATCCGCGTCGCCTATGACCATTGGCAAATTATCAGAAATGGTTAACGAAACTTGTGTTTGTTCACGCTTGGTTAACGGTTCAAGTGATGCTTTTACACGGCGTAATATGGCATCTATACCAACAGATTTATTGGGGGCGACACGTTCGCTGGCTTGTAGTTTTGATAAGGATAATAAATCACCTATCAAACGGCTCATGCGGTTTGCATCATATTCCATCAATCTTAAAAAACGGGTTTGGGCAGCTGGGTCATCTTTGGCAGCACCTTGTAATGTCTCAATAAATCCCGATAAAGAGGTTAAAGGAGAGCGCAATTCGTGGCTAACGTTGGCGACGAAATCAATGCGCATTTGTTCGGCTTCCCGAATATGGCTGATGTCTTCTAAGCTGACGATAGCACGGGCTTCGCTACCAGCCCTTTGGGCGTCAAGGCGGGTAAGTATTAAGCGGAATGTGGTGGGAACTACATCTTGTAAGGTTAATTCTAATGACAGGGTGGTTATTTCACCTGATAGAATTTGGTTAGCTGCATCTGTGCATTTATTTGATGGGATTACATCAAATAAGCTGGTGTTGTCTTTGCTTAAATCAAAACGTTCGCACGCGGCATTATTCGCAAACTGAATAATTTGTTCAGAATCTATGGCAAAGACAGCAACAGAAAGGCCATTTAGAATGGTTCTTACACTTTTCTTTAACATACCTTGTTTGCCCTGTTGGATGCCTATGTGATGGCTTAAAAACTAATGCGCTACAACAAAAAAAAGCCAGAGAGCAAACTGCATCTCTGGCCAAAGGTAGGTGTTATAAGGCGGGCAGCCTTATAACGAGCTTAGCGGGTCATATGACCCACAGGTATCACAGGCAGTGATCTCGAAAGCTAAGGGTTAATTTTTAGCATATGCACTGGCGGCCATTCCCCCGATATGGCCGCCGTGCAATGGTTCGCATCTGCAGTTAGTTGTAGCTAGTGCTGCGATGGCGAATATGAGGATAATTCAGAAATGGCTTTGCCGCTGTTTCGTTGGATACTTTCAACCATTTATACTTGGAGGGTACGGGGTTGAAAGGAGCCTAAAATCGCGATTAAACACTATTGGTTTCCGGTTATCTTCTTATTTGGTGTCCTGTGTGCTTGTGGCTATTTCGCCAGTTTGGTTTTATTTATGTGTCTTTTTACTCATCTCTGAGAACAGGTTTATCAAATATGGCAAAATTGAGAAGCAAAATCTGAATAAGGCTAATATCAATAATACTCAAGGGTGAAATATTATAGTAAAATCAGATATATATCGGGTTATTTGGTGCACACTTTATTTGTAAGCGCAATATGTTGTGGGTAATTTATTTGCCACTTTATCGCCTTAATTGGTCTTATTCTGGCCAAAATCAGCTATGTTAGCGTTGCTTGAGGGGCATTTTGTTGTATATATACAACGATTTAACGCCCCTCAAATGTAGTAAGATTAGGCAAATACGCGGGTTAGTGCGCCATCTATTGCGCTTACAATTTGATCTAGATCGTCCTTAGTGCTGATTAATGCAGGCGACAAACAAAGTGTGTTGTTAAAGCCAGGCACAGATCGATTGGTGGCGCCAATTATTACACCGTTTGCCATACAGTCACCAACGACGGCTTGTACCAGCTTTTCATCTACAGGCTCTTTGGTTGTACGATCTGTCACCAGTTCAGCACCTAAGAACAAACCTTTGCCGCGCACATCACCAACAACTGCATGTTTGTCCATCAATTCAGATAGAAGGCCAAGGCAGTATTCACCCATTTTGGTGGTGTTTTCCAAAAGGTTTTCTTGTTCGATGATTTTCATGTTTTCAATCGCCGCCGCAGGGCCAGCTGTGCATCCACCAAAGGTGGAAATATCACGAAAGTAACTCATCGGGTCAGACGCATTGTCTTTGAACATATCAAACACTTCTTCTGTGGTGACGGTACAAGAAATTGCGGCATAACCAGATGCCACACCTTTGGCCATTGTCACAAAATCAGGTTTTACACCGTAATGCTGATACCCAAACCATGTGCCAGTACGCCCAACACCGCAAACAACTTCGTCGATATGCAGCAGGATTTCGTATTTTGCACAAAGCGCTTGAATGCCTTCCCAATAACCTTTTGGCGGGGTAATTACGCCGCCACCTGCAGTGATAGGTTCAAGACAGATCAGGCCGATTGTGTCTGGGCCTTCACGTAAAATCACTTCTTCTGTGGCTTTCACACAGGCCTCGCCGTAGCTTTCAGCACTGTCGAACTGGTTGCGGTACTCTAAGCAATGCGGGATTTCTACAAAGCCGGGTGTGTAGGGGCCGTATTGCGCATTGCGCTGTTCTTGGCCGCCTGCAGACAAAGTGGTGATCGTCGTGCCGTGGTAGTCACGGTGGCGATATAAAATTTTATTTTTCTTGCCGCCATGTTTATTATGGCTGATCTGGCGTACCATTTTAAAGACTTTTTCGTTGGCTTCAGAACCAGAGTTTGAATAATAAACCCGTTTCATACCCGGCATTTTATCCAACAGCATTTCTGCAAAAATAGCCCCCGGAATTGAACCAGCTGATTGGGCGAAATAGTTAAGCTTAATCAATTGGTCACGCACTGCATTGGCAATGCTTTCACGGCCATAGCCTACGTTTACTGTCCAGACTCCGCCAGAAACTGCATCAAGGTGTTCTTTACCCTTTTGGTCCCAGACCCGCATACCTTTGCCTTCGACAATGATGCGCGGCTCATTATCCTCAAAAGGTTTGTGCTGTATCAAGTGATGCCAGACATGCTCGCGGTCAGCTTCAACAATGTCTTGAATGTCGTTTGTTGCTAGATAATCCATGGGGAACCTCCGATATAATAGAATCTTGACCTGACGATGGCAGGGAAAAGCTGCATTGTCAGGTCAGAATTTTCACCTTCGGGGTTTTGTTAAGCTTTTTCGGGAAAGATGAAACTTGCTATCTCTGTGTTTTGGTTACTTTTGCATGGTAACAATTATTACTGGCAGACCGCATGTGAAAATATTTAATTTTAGGGTTTTCAAAGCCTGCTTTTATTGCAGAGGGAATATCAGTGATTTTTGTAACCGCACCTGATCCATAGACAATCCGGTTATCTTCATCATATCCACGCACCAGCATCTGCCCGTAATTGTTGAACAATTCTGGTAAGCTATCGGATTCTGCATGGCGTTCACATTTCGTGGCGCATAAAAAGATAGGGCCAACTTCTGCGTAAGGTTGAAGGGTTGGAAAGGGGCGGTACCCTAGGATCAGCATAGGGGCGTCTTTAGGTATTTCCGACCAACAATGGCGGCACGGATTGCCATTACCATCGGAAATAGCCCGTTCCGGAATTAGGCCATTGGCGTCAGGTTTGCCGTCTTGGGCGGCACGCGCATCTTTGGTTGGGATCGCTTGAAATTGTAGGGGCATGTTGGTTCCTTTGTGGGTTTGGAACCTAAGTGCCCGTCATCGGGTAATATGTCAGCCCGTTTCTTGCTATATCGATATGAGCGAGCAGAATCATGTTTCGCTATTAGAATGCTCTTCTATGTGTATTCAATTTTTTTAAGTCCAACTTCCGCTTTGGGGACTTTGCTGCCGTTGAGTGCAAGCAGCTTAGTCGCGAGGTTTCGCTTCGGCCGCTACCAATCGTCTGCGATTTCCCATCGTGCGGCCGTCACGAATACTAAGCCCCATCAAAAACAGATTTGTAGCACCTGCGATCAACTCAATGGCCTGCAAAATGTAGAACGTGTTATCGAATGCACCGGCGCTTGCTTTGGATTCCAGATAGAACGCAAGCGGCAGCAATATCAAAAGCCCGTTGGCGGCAATGAAAGGCATCCGCTTTTTCTTGGCACGCGCAGGCGCATCTTTGCGGCGACTTCCCATCGACATGCCTGAGGCCCCGACAATCGCCATAGCAGGGACAAGAATAAACATACCATTTAAGATCATCATCTTGACCGCAGCGACTGTTGCATGGGTGCCGAACAGTTCGCTGTATGCGGTTGAAGTCCAAAATATCAGGATCGTCAGAAACCCGATGACACCGGCGATAGGATGAATTTTCTTGATCATTTGATGGCTCCTTCTGTTCTGCTTATCCAACGCAATGGTTTTCGACGGCTATTTTCTTGAACAGGTGTGGCCGCGCGACTGCACTTGGTGGATAGACTGCGATGCGGCGTTGGAATTCGGGATGCACGAACGCCTCACGGAAACTCTTGACGTCTTGCCACACAGCATAATTCACGAAGGTAGAACTGCCCGCGATACCCTTGTGAAGCTGGGTAGAAATGTATCCCGGTTGGACTTTCATGAAGTCTGCATCATGAGACCATGCCGCGAGCAGTGCTTCCTCGTCCGCAGCATCAACGGTGAAGAGATTGATCAGAACAATCGGGCCTTCGTCAGCAGTCATCTGATCAGCAAGTGTCACAATCGCATCAAGTTCTACAAATCCTGACATGGTGTTTTCCTTTCTTTGCGTGATTTCAATAGCAAGCTATATATTATTGCATAGCACGCTATGCAAGTGCTAAATTCGCAATATGAAATTTGAAAAAGAAAACTCCGCAGGATATTTAGTTAACCACATGGCAAGACTGTTTGCCAAAGGGTTGCAAGACAGGATTGCTCCTTTGGGAATTGTGATCGGTCAATTTCCGATCCTGCTAGAGCTTTGGCAAAAGGATGGGGTCTCACAAAGGGAGCTGCTGGCCAAACTGGATGTTGAGCAGGCAACTTTAGCCAACACACTAAATCGTATGGAACGTGACGGATTGATCAAAAGGACTAAGCACCCTGCAGATGCCAGAGCGCAGCAGATATGGCTGACCAAACAAACGATGCAGCTCCGAGACGGCGCTTATCAATCTGCTCAAGATCAAAATAAAGCCGCTCTTGGCGCGCTGAATGATGCCGAACAGGCTCAACTTATTGACTTTATGCGCCGCATCATAGCTGGTTTACGGCCCTCGTGAGAACAACCGCGCTGGGCTCTAAGCAGAAGTTCGGTCCCTAAATATTGCGGGAGTGTATGATCAGATTATGTTTTAGTTTATATCCAATGCCTTGGCGCGTAAAATAGCAAAAGGGATTATTTCAAGCGTGTTAATATGGGTGCTTTGCAAGATCACATGAGGGGCCGCTTCATACGCATCGGCCTCGGCCCAGCGTTCGGCACATAAACACCATCGGTCACCAGGGATTAGACCAGGAAAACCAAATTCCAGACGTGGTGTTGATAGATCATTGCCGCGCGATTTTGAAAATTCAAGGAATTGGGCAGTGACTTCTACACAAACCGTATGCAGCCCTTTGTCATCTGGCCCAGTATTGCAACAACCATCACGGTAAAACCCCGTGATAGGGTCGTTTGAGCAAGAGCGAAGAGGTTCGCCCAGAACGTTAATGCTGTCATCTTTTTTCATCTGGAATTGGACCATTCGTATAGGAAGTTTAATGCAAACATATCAATAAAGATGCCCAAGTGTAAAAAAACCGCCCATGTGTCTATGGACAGTTTTCTGGCAAAGGTAACCTAGTATCTGCTTTTACCCTTTATCGCAGCGGCCAGACTTTCATATGCCCAAGATCCCGTACCATCGATTGCATCAATACGCGCCAGTTGTTCTTTAGCACCTTTCACATCTCCATTTTTCATCTTGGCCTGACCAAAATAGGAACGGGCCAGAATGTAATCAGGGTCTTCGTGCAGGGCTTGGCGGTAAAATTCCATGGCGACTTGGGTGTTACCCATTTTGCGGTTGGTAAAGGCAATGTAGTTCAAAATACGCGGATCTTTTGGGTTTGCAGCCATGCCCAGCAATTCCAGCGCATCGTCATAACGCCCTGCATAAGCCAGCTCACGGGCGTTGTTGTAGATGCCGTCATCATTGAATTCACTTTTTTTAATGCGAACACACCGCTTTTTAGCGTCACTCCAAACTTTATTCTTTTTACACTCTTTTGTGGTTTGTGTGGGCGTAGGCGGCTCACTTGTGTCCCCGCCCGCAGCAAATGCAGAACCTGCGGCAATACTTATCGCCAGTGTGGCGGCTGTGAGTGTGTAAAAAGTCATAATATATCCTTTATATTTGATTGTCGTATGTAAGGTAAACAATCCATTGGATGATTTATTCGGAAATTATTGTATAAGCTTATTGTATTTTTTATTATAGACAAAGAAAAAGGCGTGGGATTAACCACGCCTTTTAGATGTTATATTTTGGCGTGGATGTCGCCCAACCCTACAACGGCTTTAACAAAACCTTTGAATTGTTTTTCAGGCGGAAAAGGTGCTGGGTTTGCAAAACCGCGTTGCGTGGCAGGGCGGGCCGAAACGCGATTCCACCAGGCTTTCAAATTGGCGTTCTGTTCTAAAGGTAATTCAGTGCAAGCGGGATGGATGGTGCATAGGCGTATCCACGGTGCGACCGCCATATCTGCGATTGTGTATTCATCACCTGCCAAATAATCCTGATTTTCCAGATGTGTGTTCAAAACACCCATGATGCGGCTGACTTCGGAAAAATACCGGTTGGTAACATCTGGAAACTTGTTTCCCCATGCTGCGGCAAACACCAGATATTGGCCAAACATCGGGCCAAGTGAACCCATTTGAAACATCAACGCTTCGATGGTCTTCGTGCGAAGGGTTGGGTCTTGGGGTAGGAACTTACCAGTTTTTTCGGCAAGGTGGATTAATATCGCACCAGACTCAGTTAATACAAAACCATCGTCGACCAGAACAGGGATTCTTTGGTTGGGGTTCATTTTGGTGAATTCCGGGGTCGCCTGCATGCCGCCAAGATAGATTTGATGGGTGGTGTAGTCCAACCCCATTTCCTCTAATGCGATGGATACTTTCAGGCCGTTTGGGGTAGCTTCAGAATAGAGTTCTAACATCTTACTGTCCTTTTATGGTGCGTATTTGCACATGAAGTGTATAATTTCTTATTAATCTAAAGTTTTAGGCCTAACTATTCTTGAAAATTACAGAAGGGTGCTGCAAATATTAACCATGGAGCATTGGGATAACATTCGGTTTTTTCTGGCGGTGGTGCAAAACGGATCGGTGCGATCAGCGTCGATTGCGTTGAATGTAAACCACGCAACTGTGCTGCGGCGAGTGGCGCATTTGGAAGCGCATTTGGAAGCGCGTCTTTTTGATAAGCTGCCGACAGGATATGAATTAACCAACGCGGGTGAGGAGATATTGGAATATGCGGAACGCATGGCCCAGACTTCAACCGATTTGCAGACACGGGTTTTTGCGCGGGATCAAAAATTGACAGGAACCTTGCGCGTGGCGATGCCCAACGCGTTTGCGACAGATCTGTTTATGCCCGATCTTGCAGAGTTTTCGCGCACACATCCCGAAATAGAGCTGCAAACCATAACATCATATGACCTTGTTAATCTGACAACGCGTCAGGCCGATGTAGCTCTGCGGTTGGTTTATGACCGTAATACATTGCCGCAACACTTATATGGTGTTGGGCTTCAGGATGTTTGCCGTGGGGTATATATTGCGCGGGATGCTTTGGTTGTATTGCACCAAGATCCATCTGCCAAGGCAAAGTGGATACTGAAAGAAGAAGATGGCGCACCACATGAATGGGCCGACAAGGGGGCGGTGGCGATGGATGCCGTGCCTTTTGTGGTGTCTGATTTGGCAACGCAACTAGCCGCTGTGCGTGCGGGGGTTGGGATAACGATTATGCCATGTTTTGTGGGTGATCGGGATACATCACTGGTCCGTGTGCCTGATGTGGGTATAAGCCATTACGGCAAGCTCTGGCTTTTGACCCATGGCGAAACCCGCAAAACCAAGCGTGTGCGTTTGTTTTGCGATTTCCTGAAAAAACGTATCAAACGGTATGCAGGTTTGCTGGATGGTACTGCCTAAGTGCCCCAAAGAAAAAGGCCCGCCAAAATGGCAGGCCTTCTTAATTAATGCAGATGGAAAAAGCTTATGCTTTAGTTTCTTCGTCTGCTGATTCTTCTGTAGCAGGGGCAGCGTCATCGTCACCGAATTCATCGGCGGCGGCACCCATATCGTCAAACAATTCAGCAATTTCAAACTCTGCTTCTGCTTCAGCTTCAGCAGCCAGATCTTGAATGGATTTACCAGATGCTTGAAGTTCAGCTTCTTCTTGTGAGCGCGCTACGTTGATATTGATTGTACAAGAAACTTCTGGGTGTAAAACCACAGTCATTTCATGGACACCCAATTCTTTGATAGGTACATCAAGTGCAACTTGCTTTTTGTTTACTGTAAAGCCAGCTTCTGTTGCAGCTTCTGCCGCGTCACGTGTTGTAACAGAGCCGTAAAGTGAACCTGCATCAGATGCAGAGCGAATCACGATGAAATGCTGGCCATCCAATTTAGCAGAGACAGCGTCTGCCTCTTTTTTGGTTTCCAGATTGTTTGCTTCTAGTTGAGCTTTTTGCGCATCGAACACCGCTTTGTTGGCGTCTGTTGCACGTAATGCTTTGCCTAGTGGCAATAGGAAATTGCGACCAAAGCCTTGCTTTACAGTCACAACATCGCCCATCTGGCCCAGCTTAGCGATACGTTCAAGTAGGATAACTTGCATGTTTCTCTCCTTACTTCACAGCGTATGGCAGCAATGCCAGAAAACGTGCGCGTTTGATAGCTTTTGCAAGCTCGCGTTGTTTCTTGGCTGAAACTGCGGTGATACGGGATGGAACGATTTTGCCGCGCTCTGATACATAGCGTTGCAATAGTTTCGTGTCCTTATAGTCGATCTTTGGTGCATTATCACCAAGGAACGGGCAGGACTTACGACGACGGAAAAATGGTTTGTTTGCCATGGGTTAAGTCCTTTCTAGCGGTTTCTACGACGTTCGTCTTTGGCCGATTTGGCCTGAATGACGACGGATGGGCCTTCTTCATGAGCATCAACTTTGATGGTCAAGATACGCATCACATCATCGTGCAAGCGCATTAGGCGTTCCATTTCTTGAACCGCAGCGGACGGCGCATCTGATTTCAGAAATGCGTAGTGAGCTTTGCGGTTTTTGTTAATTTTATAGGCCAAAGTTTTAAGGCCCCAGTATTCTGAGTCTACAACAGAACCACCATTGTCTATCAGAATAGCGCCGAAGTGTTCAATTAAACCTTCGGCTTGCGCGTTGGAAAGATCCTGACGCGCGATAAATGTGTGCTCGTAGAGCGCCATATTATTCACCATTTTCAAGCGTGCTTCAAAATC
>CAJXSR010000037.1 GCA_913061275.1 uncultured Paracoccaceae bacterium
AAACCCTCCCTTATTCAAACACTCAATTCTGTCCCACAAGTGCTGACGTTAGACATGAAATTTGATGGTGCTGTGCGCAGTCTGGAGCTATCCAGTCTCGACCAATTTTCCCTGCTAACAGGGAAAGAACAGGGAAAATATGCGTTTTTTACCAGATTTGAAGAATTTGACCTGTAATAGACACCTGATTACAGTGTGTTATAGGCGATTTCCCTAAGGAAATTAACAGGGAATTTAATTTCGCGAACAGGGTAATTATTGCGCGTATCAGGGAGTGATAAATTTATAAACCCAACTAAAGCACATAAGTGCGGATATGTTAATCTATATACTGTTACCCAATTTCACAGAAGGTGTAAACTCGATCCGTTTCGGGGAAGTGTCCGCATTTCGACCATTGCTTTTCAATATCAGTTCAGCAGCGGTCTTTCCTATTTCAAAGCGCATGGAATTTGTTGTCGCCAAATTAATTGGCAGGCCAGATGTCATGGATAGATCATTAAATCCAGCAATAGCCAGTTTATCTGGAATGGAAATGCCTGCAGCCATACAATGCATAACCGCGCCGATCGCGATCACATCGGTCGAGCAATAAATACATTGTAAGTCTTGGTTGCGTTGCAACATGGCTGCCGTCGACTCTTTGCCTTTTTGAATCGTGGATCCCGACGCGTACAACTCTTTCTCTAACAAAGTTATATTCTTTGATTTAAGCCCATCCACAAATCCGTTGAACCGTTTGGTGGCACGAAAATCCAAGGGCATTTTTGTGCCCAGAAATCCAATTTTTGTATGCCCTTTGGCGACAATCGCAAGTGCCATATCAAAACCTGCGCGATAGTGTGAAATACCTACACAAGAATCGATTGGATCGCCATCAACATCCATAATTTCAACCAAAGGCGTATCGGTATTCCGCAAGATTTTTCGCGCATTTTCAGAGTGTTCCAGACCTGCAACAATCAAACCTGCAGGGCGCCATGCCAATATATCACGAATGACTTCTTCTTCTGTATCTAGATTATAATCTGTTAGCCCAAATACAGGACGCAACATGGACTGTTTAAGTGCCGATGATATGCCATCCAAAACCTCTGAAAAAACGTAACTCTTCACAGATGGGATAACCACGCCTACTAAGTTCACCTTACTTGATGCCAGTGCCCCCGCAATGTAATTTGGCACATAACCCAAAGCAGCGGCGGCTTGTATTACTTTTTCGCGGGTTTTTTCAGATACGTCTGTTGCATTTCTCATAGCGCGTGAGGCGGTCATTTCACTGACACCCGCCGCTAGGGCAACATCTTTGAGGGTAAGGTTTTCGCTCATTTATATATCAATAACGGATGTGCCAAGGAAGTCACGTTAGAAGTTATCACCCAATCGTGTTGACGAATCTCATTCTATACGTTAGCGCTAACGGTAACGGTAACGGTAACGGTAACGGTAACGCTAACGGTAATATTAACAACACCAACCTAGGATTTATTGAATGACCCTCAATATCGCAATCAACGGCTTTGGTCGCATCGGCAGATTAGTTCTACGTTCTATCATTGAATATGATCATTCGGATATCGAAGTAGTTGCTATTAACGATTTAGCGGATCCAGAAACATGTGTGACCAAGGATGGGTTGGTGCGTGTTGTATCTTGGTATGATAACGAATGGGGATTTTCAAATCGAATGATAGACACGGCACGTGTCTTGGGCAATTTGCATTAGGATGGATTGATGGTTTCTCAAACAATCCCCGTTGGTACATTTGACCTTATCCTATTCGGCGCAACGGGGGATTTGGCGCGACGTAAAATTTTGCCGGCCCTGTTTCGACGATTTGTAGCAGGGCAGGTTGTGGATAGTTCACGCATTATTGGCGCATCGCGCGAAGATTTGAGCATAGATGCGTTTCAAGAACGTATTCGCGCAGCCTTAACAGAGTTCGTACCCAGTTCGGTTTATTGTGAAGATCAATTAGATAAATTCTGTCAGATGCTTTCGTATCAAAGTGTGGATTTACGAGCCGATAAGGGGTGGTCAGAATTATCCACTATTATAGCACAAGGCCCTAATGATATTCGCACGTATTATTTGTCAGTTAGTCCGTCACTAATTGAATCGTGCACCCAAAAATTAAGTAGTTTTGAATTGATTACGCCTGACACACGCGTGGTTGTGGAAAAGCCGTTGGGAACGGATTTGACATCAGCGCAGATGTTGAATCGAACGTTACGCGCTGTGTTCAATGAAAATCAAATTTATCGTATCGATCATTATTTGGGTAAAGAGACCGTTCAAAACCTGATGGCGTTGCGCTTTTCCAATGTTTGGCTAGAGCCTTTGTGGAACAATAATTACGTCGATCATGTTCAAATTACCGTGGCTGAAACGGGTGATGTGAACGGGAGAGGTGAATATTATGATGCTGTGGGTGCGATGCGTGACATGATGCAGAACCACTTGATGCAACTGCTGTGCCTGATCGCAATGGAACCGCCAGCACGTTTTGATGCGGATGATATTCGAAACGAAAAACTAAAAGTGATACGATCTCTGGCGCCCGTTAAAGTATCCGATACGGTTCGCGGTCAGTATTGTAGTGCGAATGGGTCGTTTAAAGAACATGTGAACAGTTTAAGCTCGCGCACCGATAGTTTTGTGGCCATCAAAACAGAGATATCAAATTGGCGTTGGGCGGGGGTTCCGTTTTATCTACGCACGGGCAAAGCTCTCTCTCATAAGGTGTCTGAAATCGTGGTGGTTTTCAAACATCTACCGCATTCTATCTTTCCGGATCTGGGTGAAGATTATCAAAACAAAATGGTCATCCGCTTGCAACCATCAGAAGGCATTACAATGCACATCGGTGTAAAAGAGCCGGGGCCTGGTGGTATGCGGTTGATGAACGCGCCCCTTGATATGTCATTCGCGCAAATCGCGGGTGAAATGGAAGTTATTGATGCTTACGAGCGCCTGATCATGGATACTTTTCGTGGTGACCAAACCCTGTTCATGCGCGGCGACGAGCTGGAATCGGCGTGGGCTTGGGTGGATGAAATAATGGCAGGTTGGGATGCCAGCAAAGCTGCACCGTTGGAGTATAGGGTTGGTAGTTCTGGCCCAGAAGAAGCGATTGCAATGATGGCGCGCGATCATCGTCGTTGGCAAAGTTTGGGTGCATTATGATTGATATGATCGAATACGAACAAATAGAGACGCAAATGCGCGGCTTGGCAAACCGCGTTTCGGAACAGTTGCGCGATGCTTTGATAGCTAAGGGCTCAGCTAGTCTGGTGGTGCCAGGAGGCAGTACGCCATTACCTTTTTTGCAAGAGCTGTCGAAGAAGAACTTGGCATGGGAAAAAATCTGCGTATTTTTGACGGATGAACGGTTTGTGCCTACTACATCAGATCGATCAAATACTCGGCTGGTTCGCGATGCGTTGATCCAAAATAAGGCCGTAAACTGTCAATTTTTTCCATTTTGGCATGATGATTTGACACCCAACGAGTTAGCGCAAAAGTTGGGTGAAGACATTGCCAATATGGGTCCATTTGATGTTTGTGTTTTAGGTATGGGTGCCGATATGCACACTGCTAGTCTGTTTCCGTCAATGGACGGTTTGAACGAGGCGTTGATGGATCCTGAGGGCCGCAAAATTTTGGCGGTGCATCCTAGCAGTCAAGATGAGGTTCGCTTAACAATGACGGCCCCTATGCTACGCGCGTCACGTCATCTACATTTATTGATCACAGGTGCTGAAAAACGTATAGCGTTAAATCGTGCTCTACATACACAAAATGTGGCACTGGCCCCGATCAAAGCGTTGATGACAGCCCATAACCCCATTCAAGTTCACTTTTCATATTAGGATAAACCATGTCTATTCATCCAATACTTCAAAGCGTTACCAGTAAAGTTCAAAAGCGGTCAGAGCTATTGCGTACAGGCTATCTGGATCGTATGGAACGTGCGCGCAAGGACGGCCCAAAGCGCGCACATTTGACCTGTGGAAACCAAGCTCACGCCTATGCCCCGATGGGGGATGATCAGGATCGTTTGATCGAGGGTCAGACGGGTAATATCGGAATTATTACTGCCTATAATGACATGTTGTCTGCCCACCAGCCGTTTAAGGAATACCCCGAACTGATCAAAGATGCAGCGCGTGCGGTTGGTGGTACAGCGCAAGTGGCAGCTGGCGTGCCTGCTATGTGTGATGGAATTACGCAAGGCCAGGTGGGTATGGAGCTGTCCTTGTTCAGCCGCGATGCAATTGCAATGTCCGCAGCCATTGGCCTTGCACATAATGTTTTTGACAGCACCGTCTATCTGGGTGTTTGCGACAAGATTGTTCCAGGACTTGTAATTGCGGCAGCCACATTTGGTCACTTACCAGCTGTGTTCTTGCCGGCAGGGCCGATGAGTACAGGATTGGCCAATGACGAAAAAGCCAAAGTGCGCCAAGATTTTGCAGAAGGCAAAGTGGATCGTTCAGCTTTGATGGCGTCTGAAATGGCTAGCTATCACGGGCCGGGAACTTGTACGTTTTATGGCACTGCCAATACCAATCAGATGTTGATGGAATTCATGGGGTTGCATTTACCCGGTTCCAGTTTCGTTAACCCAAGCACGCCACTTCGTGATGCACTTACGCAGTTTGGTGCTCGTCAAGCCTTGGCGATTTCAGATCTGGGGTCGCAATATTCTCCCGTTGCACAGATCCTAGATGCGCGTGCCTACATCAATGGCATTGTTGGGTTGATGGCAACAGGTGGATCAACAAATTTGTTGATCCACCTGCTAGCAATGGCGCGTGCCAGTGGCATCGTCTTAGATTGGTCTGATTTCGCTGAGATATCCCAAGTGGTGCCGTTACTTGCGCGTGTTTATCCAAACGGGTTGGCCGATGTAAATCATTTCCATGCCGCGGGTGGACTGGGTTTGGTTATTTCCGAATTGTTGAATGCCAAATTGTTGCATGATGACACCCAAACCATCGTGGGCAAAGGATTGAATGAATACACCAAGGACCCAAAGTTGGTAGATGGTGAACTGGGTTGGGTGACTGGTGTCAGTGAATCTTTGAACAGCAAGATCATAGCAACTACAACCACCCCATTTCAAGCGTCTGGTGGGCTCTCCAATCTTAAAGGTAATCTTGGCAGCGCCGTGATGAAAGTGTCTGCCGTGGCAGAAGATCGTCGCATCATCAAAGCGCCTATCCGTGTATTTCACGATCAGAAATCTGTACTAGATGCATTTCGAGCCGAAGAATTTAAATCCGATGTGATCGTTGTTGTGCGTTACCAAGGCCCACGATCAAACGGGATGCCTGAACTGCACAATCTGACGCCTTGTTTGGCGGTGCTGCAAAGGCGAGGCATTAAGGTGGCCTTGGTCACCGATGGCCGTATGTCTGGCGCATCGGGTAAAGTGCCCGCCGCCATTCACGTGGTGCCAGAGGCTTTGGATAATGGGCCAATTGCCTACTTGCGTGATGGTGATATCGTAACAGTTGATGCTGTTCTAGGTATCTTGGCGGTTGAAGATGATACTATTTTTGAGCGCAAGATCGAACACCCTGATCTAAGCAGTAATAACATCGGTTTGGGTCGCGAATTATTTGATATGTTCCGCAAAAATGCGGGGCCAGCAGAAACGGGTGCCTCCGTTTTTAATTTGTAAGGAAAATAAGATGAGCAAAATCACACCAATTGAAGCCAGTAAAAGAACTTTGGAAATTTGTGAATTGGCCCCTGTTATTCCTGTGCTGGTAGTCGATGATCTGTCAACGGCTCGTGATTTGGGAATGGCGTTGGTTCGGGGTGGCTTGCCTGTGCTAGAGGTTACTTTGCGCACAGAATGTGCATTGGATGCAATCGCGGTCATGGCCAATATCGAAGGTGGTATTGTTGGAGCTGGGACGTTAATCACGCCCCAAGACGTGGAAAATGCGGTGGCTGCTGGCGCAACGTTTGGTGTGTCTCCTGGCGCAACGGATATCTTGATTGAGGCTTGCGAACAAGCAGGTTTGCCGCTGTTGGCAGGGGCAACATCTGCAAGCGAGGCAATGACACTTTTGGAACGCGGCTACACTGTGCAAAAGTTCTTTCCAGCAGAGGCCGCAGGCGGAGCACCGTTTTTGAGATCATTAGCGTCGCCGCTGCCCCAAATTACTTTTTGCCCGACGGGTGGTATATCATTAAACAATGCATCTGAATACTTGGCGTCTCCAAATGTAAAATGTGTTGGCGGGTCTTGGGTAGCCCCAAAAAATGCCATTAAAAATTGCGACTGGGAAAAAATTGAACGATTGGCCAGTAATTCCGTGATGGTATTGTCATGACCCAAGATGCCCGCATTTTCTGGCAAACCCTGCAAGACGATTGGGCGCGCTTACGATCCATTCATTTGCGCGATTTGTTTGCACAAAACCCAGATAGGTTCCTTGATTTTTCTGCCACCAAAGATGATCTTACAATCGACTTTTCTAAGGAGCGTGTGGATTACCGTGCGTGGACGAACTTGTTGGCACTGGCTGAGGCTTGCGATGTCGAAGCCAAGCGCGATGCGATGTTTGCGGGTGAGCACATCAACACAACCGAGGATAGGGCCGTGATGCACGTAGCCCTACGCGCCAAGGCTATTGATAGCTACTGCGTTGACGAGGAACTAACTGCGCCATTGGTGAATGCGACGCTGGATGCATTTCTAGCATTTGCAGACGCGGTGCGCGATGGTCAGATTACCGGCACACGCGGTAAGCGGTTTACGGATGTTGTAAACATCGGCATTGGCGGGTCTGATTTGGGGCCCGTGATGGCGGTCAAAGCATTGGCGGCTTATGGAGAAGAGGGGCCGCAAATGCATTTCTTTGCAAATGTAGATGGCACTGATTTCCATGACAAAATGTCGAAACTTAACCCGGCAACCACGTTATTACTGATCGCGTCTAAAACATTCACCACGTCAGAAACAATGACCAACGCACACACCGCCAAACAGTGGTTGCTGACCGAATTATCTCATAGTGAAGTTGGCCAAAATTTGGTGGCCCTATCGACTAACCTGAATGCGACACAAGAGTTTGGTGTTGCTGACGATCGTGTCTTTGGGTTTTGGGATTGGGTGGGGGGACGTTATTCGTTGTGCGCATCCATTGGGTTGCCTTTGGCGCTGGCTGTTGGCTCTGCAAATTTTCGCGAAATGCTGGACGGATTTCGCGACATGGATCTGCATTTTAAGACTGCGCCTTTGGCGGAAAACCTGCCAGTCTTGTTGGCGCTGATTGGGATTTGGCGCCGAAATATCATGGGTGCACCCACCTTGGCGATCATGCCATATGATCAGCGCATGGAACGCTTTCCGGCTTATGTTCAGCAGATGGATATGGAGAGTAATGGTAAATCTATAAACCGCGCTGGCGACCCTGTAGGCCATCAAACCGCACCTGTCATTTGGGGCGAAGTGGGCACAAATGCACAACACTCGTTTTTCCAGCTTTTGCACCAAGGCACGGATATCGTGCCTGTTGATTTCCTGATGGCCGCACAGCCAGGGCATGGTTTGGGCGCGCATCATGAATTGTTGATGGCAAATTTTCTGGCGCAATCCGAAGCATTGGCCTTGGGCAAAGAGACAGACGAAGTTCTGGCCGAAATGTTGGCAGATGGTGTGGGTAAAGATGTCGCGCAGGCGCTCGCGCCTCATCGTAGTTTCCACGGCAACAGCCCCAGCACATCAATCGTTTACAAAGAGATGACGCCATTCGCACTGGGTCGTTTAGTTGCGCTTTATGAGCATAAAGTTTTTGTGCAGGGCGCGATTTGGGACATCAACTCGTTTGATCAATGGGGCGTAGAGTTGGGTAAAACAGCAGCGGTCAAGATTGCGACCGTTGTGTCAGGAGATGCCCCAATTTCGGGTCTGCATCCGTCCACACAGCATTTGCTGAAACGAATGACAGCATTACAAGCGTAGGATGATAGGATCCTGATAAGACCGACCGTTTCCATAATGCATCCTTAGCTGGCATGAGTCGTAATATACATAATCGCAAAACAGAAAGTATTCACAAATGAGTTTAAAATTAAAACCCGGTGTGGTTTGGGGTGACGCTTACAAAGCGTTGGTCCAAAATTGTAAAGAGAACCGTTTTGCCCTGCCTGCAGTAAATGTTGTTGGGACTAATTCTTTGAACGCTGTGTTAGAGGCTGCCGCACGAAACAAATCAGATGTCATTGTACAACTGTCCAATGGCGGGGCGCAATTTTTTGCTGGGCTCTCTTTGGCAGATAAACATAAAGCAATGGTTTTGGGAGCCGTTTCTGCGGCACGGCATACGGCACTTATGGCAGAAGAATACGGCGTTTGTGTTGTGCTCAATACCGACCATGCAAACCGCAAATTGATCCCATGGGTCCGTGATCTTGTCGAAATGAGTGAACGGTCGGTCAAACAAACTGGGGCGCCACTATATTCATCACATATGCTGGATCTGTCTGACGAGCCTATTGAAGACAATCTAAGTGTTTGCGAAGATATGTTGCCACGGATGTTCAATTCTGGAATTGCGTTGGAAATGGAGTTGGGGGTAACGGGCGGTGAAGAAGATGGTATTGGCCAGGATATTGACGAGGTTGATAATGCCAAACTTTACACGCAACCCGAAGAAGTACTTGCCGCTTATGATCGCTTGTCAGGTTTGGGGACAATTGCGATTGCTGCTGCTTTTGGAAACGTCCACGGGGTTTATGCCCCAGGTAATGTGATGTTGCGCCCTGAAATTTTGAAAGATTCACAGGCTTTGGTGCAAAAGACACATGGCTTGGTGAACAATCCATTGGATTTTGTATTTCATGGTGGTTCAGGATCTGATCCGACTGATATTCGCGCGGCCATTGATTACGGTGTGTTCAAGATGAATGTTGATACAGACACGCAATTCGCCTTCGCCAAGGGTGTCGGGGCTTATGTGGAAGAACATACATCGGCCTTTAAATACCAGCTGAATCCGGAAACCGGTGCGCCAGCCAAAGGATTTTACGATCCTAGGAAGTGGCTCCGCGAGGGTGAAAAAAGCATGGTTGATAGATTGAATATCGCATTCCAGCAACTGGGCTCAGTAGGTCAATCTGTTGCTAATTAGATCAAATTGAAAAGCAAGGGCATTAATGGATGCATCACTGTGAAGTGCTCACTAAAAGCGGATGCTAAAATACTATAGTCCTCAATTAAATATAAGGTGTTAATCGTGAAGTCATTATTCAGTCTAACAACGGGCTGGAACCTCGTATAGTCTGCGGCGTAGTGAGTAGCTCTCGACCATTATTGTGACGTCATCGAAGGGTCTCGTAGCGTTGGGCCCTCATTCATGTTGAACGGGAATAAATATCTCGAAGGCTCTGCATCAAATAGTTCTGAGCGGCCAAAGGCTGAATTTCTGTCATGAAGTTCGGTTCTTTTGTTGGAGTCAAATTATTGTTGTCGGCAGGTTGATGGGCGCATTTTCGGGCATTTTTCATCATTCCAGAATCAGATGGGTCAGCCTGTGATCAATTGGTTGGATTTTACCAAAAATTTCTTGGTATCAGTCAAGCAAGCAATCTTAAGATATTGATTTTAATGTGAATCACTATATTTCTGCAAATTTTCTTGCACGAAATCGAGTGATCTGCTAAACATTTGGAAACGTTTCCACTGGGAGGGGGAAAATTGCGACAACCGGCCACCATCAAAGATGTTGCACTGCGCGCGGGTTGTGGTGTGGCGACTGTTAGCCGTGTTTTAAACAATACTGGCTCGGCCAGTGCTGAAATGCGCCAACGTGTCCAGGCAGCCGCTGACACACTTGGGTTTGAATTCAGCGAAGTCGGGCGTTCCCTGCAGAGCAGTACCACTCGGACAATCGGTTGCGTCGTGCCGTCATTGGCAAACCCAGTCTATGCGGACGCGGTTCAGGGGGCACAGGAATCTTTTCATGCAGCCGGATATCAAACCCTGCTTGTGTGCACGAACTATGACCCTGAAATTGAAACGCAGGCCATTCGGACATTGACGGCCAAACAGGTAGACGGATTTGTGCTGACGGTTAGTGACGCGCTTTCCAGTGAGGGATTGAAATCTATTAAGAGCCGCGGAATACCGCATTGTTTGTTGTTCAGTATGGCCCCTGATGATGAGCTAAGCTGGTCGGTTGATGATCGCTCGGCGGCATCAAGGGTTTCGGATGCGTTTGCCGAAGGGGGCCACAGTGATGTTGGATTTCTGGCGCTCAAGTTTAAGAGCTCCGATCGTGCGCGACAACGGCACCAGGGGTTTGTACAAGGATGTTCCCGCAACGGCATGAAAAAACCCGCTTTACTGGAAATTGATGAAGATAGCCAAGAATTGACCAACCTGCTCCGAGAGTTTTTAATGGAAAACCCGACCCTCACTGGGATCTTTGCGTCCAATGATTTTCTGGCGCTTGCGACAATCCGCAGTGCTCGATCACTAGGGTTAACCGTGCCGGGGGATCTGTCGATTGTCGGCTTTGACGGCATCGAAGTGGGCACTATGGTAGAGCCAAGTTTGGCGACAATTGTGACTGATCCAAAAATGATGGGCAGCGGAGCCGCCAGTACTGTATTGTCGGTCATCAATGGCACGCCAGCACCTATCCTACCAGACCCCGAACTAACATTCAGTTTCCGCACCGGAGGCAGTCTTGCATCTCCGGTTGCAGAAAGAGCAGACGGCGAAAAGGCTGCAACCCTTTCGCCGTCAAACAATCCAACCAAGAAGAACCATAAATCCAACGGGAGAGATTAAAATGAGATATAAACTAGCAGCCACATTCATGGCAATGACTTTAGCGTCACCGGTACTTGCCGAAGATGCCGTGTGTTACAACTGCCCGCCGCAATGGGCTGATTGGGCGTCGATGTTAGAAGCCATCGACAAAGAAATCGATATTCAGATGCCGCATGATAATAAAAACTCTGGTCAGACGCTCAGTCAGTTGTTGGCCGAGAAGGACAATCCGATTGCCGATGTCGCTTACTATGGCGTCACCACGGGTATCAAGGCTGGTAATAAAGGAGTTGCCACGGCTTACAAACCCGCCAAGTTCGACGAGATCCCAGACGGGTTGAAAGATCCTGACGGCAAGTGGTTTGCTATCCACTATGGCACGCTGGGGTTTTTCGTAAACGTAGATGCGCTGGCTGGTGCAGAAGTTCCCCAGTGCTTCGCCGACCTGACCAAACCGGAATATAAAGGGATGGTCGGTTATCTTGACCCATCATCAGCCTTTGTTGGTTACGCAGGTGCAGTTGCCGCAAATATTGCCTTTGGCGGTGATCTGGACAACTTCGACCCAGCGATCAAGTTCTTCAACGAATTGGCGGAAAACTCTCCAATCGTGCCCAAGCAAACTTCTTATGCGCGGGTTGTTTCGGGCGAAATTCCGATCTTGTTTGACTATGATTTCAACGCCTATCGCGGCAAATACGAAGAGGACGGAAATTTTGAATTCGTCCTGCCATGCGAAGGTTCGGTACGGGTGCCTTACGTGATGAGCCTTGTGAACAACGGGCCAAACCCAGAACTTGGCAAACGCGTCTTGGACTTCATCCTGTCTGACAAGGGTCAAGCGATCTGGACGAACGCATACCTACAACCTGCGCGCCCAGTTGAATTGCCAGCGGATGTAGCGGCCAAGTTCCTGCCAGCAAGCGACTATGAGCGTGCTGTTGCCGTGGACTACGCCAAAATGGAAAAAGCTCAAGCCGCATTTGGCGAACGCTACCTTTCCGACATCAAGTAACCCTTTTTGAAAGGAAGAGCCGGACATCTGTCCGGCTCTTGCAACATATCATGACAAATCGAACCTTCGTTCTGGCGTGCCTCACGCCCCTCTTTATCTTTTCGCTGACCTTTCTTGCCTTGCCCCTTGTGCGCCTATTTATGGTATCCGGTGAAAGTGAGGCCGGATGGGCGATATATCTCGATATCCTGCGCAAACCGCGCTATCTTAATACTCTGGTCTTGACGGTACTGGTTTCACTTGCAACCACTGTTGCCGCGCTCGCCATCTCAACAACCGCTGGCATGTTCCTATCGCGCAACCGCTTCAAAGGACGTGGTATATTGCTGTCGATAATGACGCTTCCACTGGCCTTTCCAGGCGTGGTCATCGGTTTCTTGATCATCCTGCTGGGTGGCCGTCAGGGGCTGGTCAACCAGATTACCCCGGGGCATGTCGTCTTTGCTTATTCAGTCGTCGGGTTGTTTTTAGGATATCTCTATTTTTCAATCCCGCGTGTTTTGCTGACGGTGATGGCGGCAGCCGAAAAGCTGGACCCCGAGCTGGAGGAAGCTGCACGCACGTTGGGAGCCTCGCCCTACCGTGTGGTGGTGAATGTGATCCTGCCTGGTCTGATGCCCTCGTTGGTCGCGGCAGGGGCGATCGCCTTTGCAACTGCAATGGGTGCCTTTGGAACGGCTTTCACGCTGGCAACCAACATCGATGTAATTCCGATGGTGATCTACACAGAATTCACTCTATCCGCCAACATAGCCATGGCGGCAGCCCTATCGATTGTACTGGGCATTGTCACCTGGGCTCTATTGCTAATCGCTCGTAGCCTTTCGGGCACAACCGTCGCAGCAGGAGGCTGATATGTTCAAAACAAAAACCAAAATACTGCAACTGACTGTCACCTTAACGGCTTGTACTTTCCTGCTGGTGCCCATGATCCTCTCGGTTATGGCGGGCGTCACTGCGAATTATTTTCAGGGCATCTCTTCGGGGTTAACCCTGAAGTGGGTGTTTCGCGTCTGGGAGCTTTATGCAGACAGTATTTTCCTGTCGATGTGGCTGGCTATTACATGCCTGATTGCGACACTGATAATCGGCTTACCAGCCGCCTACGGTTTAGCGCGGCATCCCGGTTGGCTGTCACGTCTGCTGGAAGAGTTCATATCGCTACCACTCGCCGTGCCAGGTCTGGCGTTGGCATTAGCGCTCTTGCAACTTTACGGCTCAATGAAGGGATTTCGCGCCTCTTGGACGTTTATCCTTGTTGGCCATGTGCTCTACACACTGCCATTCATGGTCCGCTCCATTCTTGCGGTTCTTGCCTCTATGGATCTTAAAACGCTGGAAGAAGGTGCCGCCTCGCTTGGTGCTTCACCATGGCAAAGGTTTCGCGACATCGTCGTACCGAACGCCATGCCCGGCATTCTGGCCGGCGCGCTGACAGTGGTGACACTCTCTATCGGCGAATTCAACCTGACCTGGATGTTGCACACGCCGTATCTCAAGACACTGCCAGTCGGTTTGGCCGACAGCTACGCATCCATGCGGCTTGAGGTAGCGTCTGCTTACACCCTCGTCTTCTTCGTACTCATCGTTCCGCTTTTGATGGCCATGCAATGGGCCTCAGCACGCGCACAAAGGATATCCCAATGACTTTTAGACTTACCAACACCGCCAAAACTTATCCAGATGGAACCCGAGCGCTTCTGTCCACTGAACTGACTGTCAATAACGGCGAAATTGTCTCGCTACTTGGGCCATCGGGATGCGGAAAGACCACTTTGCTCAGAATTATCGCAGGCCTAGAGACACCTGATGCGGGTAGCGATATCTGGTTTGACGAAGACAACGTTACGTCTCTGCCAGTCGAGCGACGTAAGGTAGGCATGGTCTTTCAGTCTTACGCACTGTTTCCCAACATGTCGGTACGCGCAAATATCGGCTACGGGCTGAAAATGCAAAAACTACCCAAGCAAGAGATTGATGCGCGCGTGACAGAAGTTCTGGAAATGTGCCAGCTTCAGAAATTTTCGGCGCGTGCTATTAGCGCGCTTTCGGGTGGTCAGCGTCAACGTGTGGCTCTGGCGCGCGCAATTGCGCCGCGCCCTAGGTTGCTGTTGTTGGATGAACCTCTTTCAGCCCTCGATGCATCCCTGCGCGAAGTTTTACGTGACGAGTTAGCGGTACTCTTACGTGAGTTTAATATTACAGCGATTTTCGTCACGCACGACCAAGACGAGGCCATGGCAATAGCAGACCGCGTTGCGGTCATGTCGAATGGCCGTGTTGTCCAAAGTGGGACGCCGGAAGAACTGTACCGCAATCCAAACTCTGCTTTTGTCGCGGGCTTTGTTGGCAATGCTATGCTTCTCGATGGGAAAAACACAGGCAATGTGCTGATACTTGAAGGTGGTGAGCTGAAACTACCGAGCGAAGGTACAGGCCAAAATGTTTTTGTCCGGGCCGAGGACGTCAAAATTGACGACAATGGCCCGCTATGTGGTCAGGTCGAAACTATAACCTTTCTTGGCACACATTACCGGATTGGGATCAAGGGCATTACGCCCAATTTGCTGACGTCGGTTTTCGCCGGCCAAAGCGCTCCGAAGGTTGGTCAGCGTGTCAAGGTCGCGATCGGACCCGAGGCTTTGATGCTCTTGCCCGAAGGAGCAGTCTAAGCGTGACCAAAATCATTCAGATCTCCGACCCACATATCGTGCTAAAAGGCGAACTTGCCTATGGCCGAGTTGATACCGGAGCGTCGCTCAAGTCTTGCGTCGAAACCATCAACCGAATTCTCCCCGATATCGGACCTGTCGATATGGCGATTGTTACCGGAGACCTGACTGATTTTGGTACTGCACAGGAGTATCAACGTTTCCGTAACATCATGGAACCGCTTGCGATCCCGTACCGTGCCATCCCTGGAAACCATGACGATGTGACCAAAATGCATGCGGGCTTTGCCGATCAGGACTGGATGCCAAGATCCGGCCCCATTAACTTGTCTGCTGAATTTGCAGATATGGCTCTGATTGGGTTGGATACGAATGTCGCGGGCGCGGCGCACGGGCACCTGACCGACACGACGCTTGACTATTTGCAAGACATGTTGGCGGCTTTACACAAGAAACCAGTCATCGTGGCGATCCACCATCCGCCCATTCTGATCGGCATTGAAAAAATGGATATTCAAAATCTGCGCGACAGCAGAAAATTGCAAACCATCTTGTCAGAATACCAAGGCGAATTGAAACTGGTCTGTGGCCATGTACATCGCAACATCACTGCAATGTTTGGCAGTGTGATCTGTCAAATAGCTCCGGGAACGTCTCATGCCGTTTCAATGGATCTGCGCGTAGGTGCCCCAAACTGCCTGACAAAAGAACCCGGCGCGTTCTTGTTGCATGAAATGCGTGGCGGGATTTTAACGCATGTCATTCCTGTCGGTCAATTTGACGGCCCTCATTTGTTCTATCCGAGCAAATGCTAGTCACCAAAATTAGCTGTGAGGTCCTAATCGATGGGTGAAACAAACATAATCCTATTCTTTCTTCATATTGCTGGCGCAGCGGCGCTGTTGATATGGTCTGTTCGGTTGGTACGAACCGGCGTGGAACGTGCGTTCTTTGTGCAATTGCGCCTTTGGTTACGTCGATCTGCCAATAAGCACCGAACCTAAGGAGGTCATTATTTTACATACGCAAAACGGTAAAGAGATCGTAGACATTTTTGTTATCGGCGGAGGCGTAAATGGCTGCGGCATTGCACGTGACGCCGCAGGGCGCGGTTTGAGAGTGACGCTCGTCGAGATGGGCGATCTAGCATCGGCAACGTCGTCGGCCTCAACCAAGATGTTTCATGGTGGGCTACGATACCTAGAGTATTTTGAATTCGGGCTGGTCGCAAAGGCGCTGAAAGAACGCGAGACGTTACTGCGTGCGATGCCACATATAAGTTGGCCGATGCGATTTGTGCTGCCATATCACAAGGACATGCGGTTTGAAGGGGGAACTCCGACGTCGCGCCTGCTCCAAACAATGATGCCGTGGATGAAGGGTCGCCGCCCGGCTTGGCTGATCCGCTTTGGCCTTTTTCTGTATGATCATCTGGGAGGACGACAAATTCTACGTCGCACCAGCACCGTCGACCTGAAGTCCGATCCGACTGGCGTGCCGTTGCAGGACAAGTTTTCTAGGGGCTATGAATATTCGGACTGTTGGATCGAAGATTCCCGTCTGGTCGTGTTGAATGCCCGCGACGCCAAAATAAGGGGAGCCAAAATCCTGACCCGAACCCAAGTGACTTTAGCCGAACGCGTTGACCGACTTTGGAAAATCACGCTCAAAGATCAGCGCACTGGCACAGAAACCCAAATTAATGCCCGTGTATTGATCAATGCAAGTGGACCTTGGATCGGGAGCGTGATCAAGGACACATTAAAGATAAACTCGAAAGAAGGTGTGCGCCTTGTGCGCGGCAGTCATATCGTGATTCCCAAGCTCTATGATCACGACAAGGCCTATTTCTTGCAGGGTAAAGATGGGCGGATCATCTTCGTCATTCCTTACGAAAATGACTTCACGTTGATTGGCACAACTGATGCTGATCACATCGACGCCACAGTCAGGCCGGAATGCACCAAGGTTGAGGCCGAGTACCTTTGTAGTTTCGTGTCTGGATATTTCAAAAAACGGATTACCCAAGATGACATAGTCTGGAGCTATTCTGGCGTGCGCCCGCTTTACAATGACGGGGCAAGTTCCGCTACGGCGGCCACCCGCGATTATGTTCTGTCGCTCGATCAAAGCGATGACGCAGCCCCGGTGCTGAACGTATTCGGTGGAAAAATCACGACTTACAGAAAACTGGCGGAAGACGCGCTGGCAAAAGTCGCGCCCTTCTTCCCTCAAACGACGGGAGGCTGGACCGCCGGTTCGGCTCTGCCGGGGGGGGATTTTCCGGTGGACGGCGTGATGCGACTGATTGATGATCTCAAGGTCGAGTTCTCTTTTCTCGATGACTTTTGGGCGAGCCGTTTGGTGAAGGCTTATGGCAGTGAAGCAAGGGTTTTACTGGGGGATGCGACTACAGAGTCGGATCTTGGTCGCGACTTCGGATGTACGCTGACAGAACGCGAAATCATCTGGCTAATGGACCATGAATTTGCACTTCGGGCCGAAGACGTGGTCTGGCGACGCTCACGGCTTGGCCTCAGGATGTCTGCCGAAGAGATCGAGGCGCTTGATCAGTGGATGGCGGCGGCCTCTGAGCTGTCAGACTAACCTCATCCATTGCCCAAACGTACTTGGGCTGGAGCGCGCGAATGGCAGGTAAGTTTGGTGTTTGCATGATTGGCCTTCCGATCTTACATGCCCTCCCAAATCGATAGCCCGACGTTAAAAGGCCGTCTTGGGTGACAAGAACTGTGCGCCATCCACGGGCGGATGCGCCTAAAATGTCAGTGTGCAAGGTGTCGCCGCACATCGCAATGCGTTATTAATATTCAAATGGGACTGGACTGATTATGTGCCTTGTTAACTGAAAGGCGAGTTTGGGCGGGAAGCATGCATAATTGGGCTACCTCTGTTCTGAGGTCAAGCTCCTGATAAGCTGTGTTGCATTGATCAGCTGAATCCGCCGCCGGAAGCAGACTTTTGCCAAATAAAAGTTTCAGATCAATTGATTCTGTAATATGCATATATACCAGTGCCATGGTATTTGGCTTGCAGCAGCGGAGCGACACAACATGGATAGCGGTATCAAGCGGCCAACCGATGGTTTCCAACT
>CAJXSR010000038.1 GCA_913061275.1 uncultured Paracoccaceae bacterium
CGAATAGCCGCTTAAATGAGAACATGGAGCGGCACTAAACCGCGACAGGTCCAGTTTTATCGTTAAAGGAATAAAACCGACTTAGCTGCTATGGGGGAGCCGCACATTCGCGGCAGTGTGTACAAATATTCAAGATCGCGTTTTGGGCTCAATGATAGCGATCAAGTTGATGCGTTTGGATGTAGCGGCGGTTCGCTCAATGACTCGCGGATGCAAATGTGGGTCATAAGTTGGGTGCTTTTAAATTGCTTACTTTCATTGACCATGGCTACAAGCATCCGAGCGGCGGTTCGCCCCATTTCCCTGTGCGGAACGTGTACGGTTGTTAGTGCTGGATCTGCCACTGACGCCAATTCGATGTCGTCAAAACCAGTGATTGATATGTCTTGAGGAACACGAAAGCCCATCTTTTTTGCCTGTCTTAAGGCCCCAACGGCCAAAACATCATTGCCACACATAACAACAGTAGGTCGATCATGGCTGTTCATTATCTCAGCAAATGCAGTTGCCCCGGATTCGATATTGTAGCGGGTTTCGATTAGGCGCAAAGAGCTTGGTGCAATGCCGTTTTCCTGCATTGCGTCGTGAACGCCGGTGATCCGATAGCGTGCACGATCATTGCCCTTTTGTTCCGCGGATATTAAGCCAATTTCTTTATGTCCAAGGGCTATAACTTCCAATGCCAGATCTTTCATGGCTTGCCTGTTATCAAAACCTATTGAAATCGTCGGCTCGTTAGGGTCATAAACCCAAGCGATCAAAACTGGGACACCCTGCCTTTCAAGGAAACTGTAGATTTCTTTGTTTCGGTGATGGCCGATCAACAAAAGCCCATCAGCACCTCGTGCGGTTAGTGTACGGATTTGTTCAGCTTCTATGTCTTCTTGATAAGATGAACTTGCCACTAAAAGTGTCACCCCGAGTTCTCGAAGTTCTTCTTGAAAGGCTTGAATGCCACGGGCGAAGATTGCATTTTCCATTGTAGGAATAATTGCGCCTATTGTATTTGTGCGTTTTGCAGCCAACGCACGTGCGCCAAAATTTGGTGAATACCCGATTTTTTGTACCACATCTAATACACGCAGCCTTGTACCCTCGACAACTCGATCGGGTGTATTGAGGCATCGTGACACTGTGGCCGTTGAAACATTTGCCTCTAGCGCCACATCTTCCAATGTCGGAACAGATTTTTTTCTCACAGCATTCTCCAAGAATGTCCTTCGTGGGCATTCAATACTCACAATATATGATGCTGGCGAATAAGCCAGCATCCGTTTGTATTACCATCTCAGCTTTCCAAAAATGTAAGCGCTTGCATTTTATAGTGTAAGCTCTTACATTTTAAGTGGAACACCTAATGAGTCGGCTGATAAAAGGGAGCTAGCCATGTCTATGGGAATAGCGGTTGTATTGTTTGTACTGTATTTTTTGAATGTTTCGTTGGGTGCTTTTGGAACCGCTGCTTTTCTTGGCGATGTTTCAGAAATGCTGTTGCTGGCAGTTTCGGGACTCTTTTTCGTAGTGACGATCCTCAAGAGGGAAGCCACAGCAAAAGACTCCACAGATAAATCAAAAAGTTAAACTGGGAGAAGAAATATGAAAAACACACTTAAATCCGAAGAGCGTCGGAATTTTTTGAAACTTACAGGAAGCGGTGCGTTTACTGCCGCGATGGTTGCTGGTGCAGCAGGCACGCTTTGGTCAACCCAAGCTGTCGCACAAACGGCAAAAGAAGAAAAAGGCCGTCAGGCCGCAGCAGATCACATCATGACGATTGCGACTGCTTATGTGCTAGGCGCATCGCGTAGCTATCCAATCATGCAGCTCGATCTGAAAGAGAACATCCAGAACGCCACAAACGGCAAAGTCTATGTGAAACTTGCGCCGGGCGGTCAACTTGGTGCTGGCGGCGCGCTGGTACAGAAAGTTCAGGGTGGTACAATTCAGGCGGCGCAACACTCACTGTCTAACTTTGCAGCTTTCGCACCTGCGGCTGACTTAATCAATATGCCATACTTTTGTGGATCCAATCAGCGGTTCACTAACTTGGTACATTCCAATGCTTGGAAACAAGATGTTGAAGCCAAGGTTGCGGAAAAAGGGTTTAAAGCGCTTTTCTACATCGTGATTGACCCTCGTGTTGTTGCTGTTCGCAAAGGTGGCGCAGGTGCTGTGATCACACCATCTGATCTTGAAGGTGTTAAGTTCCGCGTCCCTGGGTCAAAAATGCTTCAGCAGTATTATAAAATGGTTGGCGCCAACCCGACACCTGTTGCTTGGGGTGAAACACCTTCTGCTATCAAACAGGGCGTTGCGGATGCGCTTGACCCATCTGTTGGCGCGTTATTTGTCTTTGGCTTCAAAGATATCCTAAGTCATGTGACCTTTACACAGGCGGTACCTGATAGTCAGGTGTTCTCTTGTAACCTAAAATGGTTCAACTCTTTGCCTGCGGATGTTCAAGAAGGTATAGAAATTGCTTCTGAGATTACGGGCCACCAGAATTTGGCCAAAGTTCCGTCAGCGCGTAACTACGCAATGGCAGAATTGCGTAAATCAGGTGTTGAATTTCATTCATTGACAGAAGATCAGCTGGGCGAATGGAAAGCTGCAGGCGGCTACCAACGACCAGAATGGGATAGCTACAAAGTAGAATTGGCGGGCTCTATGGACGCATTTGCCAAACTAGAAGAAGCTGCAAGCACTCAAGGCCGTTTCTACGTCCACGACGCCTAATCATAAAATAAGCAGCCGCCGGGATTTAATTTTGGCGGCTCCATTTCCCCTTTTCTCTAGCTTTATTTGCACTGGATACATTCCGCACCAGTAAAGCTGAGTATGAAAGTGAGTCATTGATGGGACATTTTTTATCTAATCTGAACAAGAATGCTGAACGCTGGGCGCTCTTGTTTTTCTACGTGTTCTTGGTAGCTACGATGTTTATTGAGGTCATACGACGAGAGGTTTTTTCGTATTCATCTATCTGGGGTGAGGAGATTGTTAGATATTCATTTATCTATCTTGCCTGGATCGGTGCGGCGTCTGCTGTGCGTGAACGTGCCCACATCCGTATCGACGTTCTGATGCATTATGTTTCAAGTCGAACCAAGGCGCTGCTCTATATCTTTGGTGATCTGGTCATGTTCGCAGTGGCGCTGGTTGCACTTTATTGGTCGTTTGAAACAGTTATGGTTTCCTGGGAATTTGGATCGGTCAGCCATGGTCTACGAGTATCAATGGTATGGTTCTTATCTGCGGTTCCAATCGGCTTTGCCCTTATTGTCTTTCGACTTTCGCAATCTTTGTTGCGCGACATTAACGATCTTCGCAACGGTACGCCCGTTTACGAAGGCGACAAACTTTTTGATTGAGGTGAATCATGCTATTTAACGCACTTTCAGAACAAACTGTCGAACTCGGTTGGGATTTCTATCTACCCGTTCTAATCTTCGTCATCCTATGCGCCCTTGCGGTGCCAATTTGGGCCGCTATCGGTTCTGCAGCGATTTCAATGCTTCTACTGTCCGGAGCTTTGCCGCTCTCACTGGTTGGTGAATCTCTATTCGACGGCATTGATGCTTTCGCTTTGACGGCGGTTCCGCTATTCATTCTTACTGGCGATGTACTGGTCCGAACAGGTCTCAGTCGAAAGTTTCTTGATGTGGCCGAGGCTCTGACTTGCTGGACTAAAGGTGGATTCGGGTCCGCGACTGTTCTGGTGTGCGGTATGTTTTCTGCGATTTCCGGCTCTGATGCAGCTGGTGCCGCGGCCGTTGGCCGGATGACCATAGACCGTCTGGTTGACTCTGGTTACCCGCGTCCATATGCCTGTGCGCTGGTTGCGGCGGGTGCTTGTACTGGCGTTTTAATCCCGCCCTCTATTGCTTACATCATCATCGGTTTGGTTCTGGGTATATCTGCCTCAACGTTGTTTATTGCGGCTCTGATCCCTGGTGTTGCCATTTTGGTTGCTATTTTGGTAACCAATTTGGTGATGAACCGCATTTACTCCTATGAAGGTGGAGGCAAAATGAGCATCGGCGAGTGGGCCCGCAATCTTTGGAAAACAGTTGCAAATGGTTGGTATGCATTCCTAGTGCCAGGCATCATTTTCTACGGTATTTTTTCAGGCCGCCTGACCCCAACAGAGGCCGGTGCAACTGCAGTGATCGTGTGCATTATTCTAGGGTTTATCCTTGGTACGCTTAAGTTTTCGGATTTCCCTAAAATGCTTGTTGGCTCGGCCAAGGTTAATGGGGTAATCCTACCTATCATCGCCTTCTCTCTGCCACTAGCGCAAACTTTGGCCATCATGGGTGTACCTCAAGGTTTCGTAGCTTCGGTGTCATCCATGACTGAAAACCCTTATGTGCTGACTTTATTGATGATCGGCATTCTGATCCTTGCTGGTTGTGTGATGGAGACTACACCTAACATCGTTATTCTTGCACCGATCCTAAAACCTTTGGCCGATTCAATAGGCATGCATGAAATTCAGTTCTGCATCATGATGATTACCGCTTTGGGTGTTGGTTTCATTACCCCACCACTTGGGCTCAATTTGTTTGTTGTGTCTGGCATTACAGGTGAGTCAGTTCTCAGGATTGCCTCACGTGTTGGGCCATTCGTTTTCTTTATGCTCGTCGTCACTTTAATGATCGCTTACATTCCAGCGATTTCTCTGACGATGCTGCCTGACAATTTAAGATATTAAAATAGGAGAATAATAGATGCCAATAATGTATCTAAAGAAGGCAACTTTAACAGCAAAATCAGATGCTTCAGATGTACATGCCACGGTTCAGGAAATTCTAAATACCATCGAAGCTGGTGGTGATGCAGCCGCACTGAACTATGCAAGCAAATTTGACAAATATGAAGGTAGCATTCTGTTAAGTGAAGAAGAAATCTCCGAAGCTTCGGAGATGGTTTCGCAAAAGCTGAAAGACGATATTGCATTCGCTCATGACAACGTGCGCCGCTTTGCAGAAGTTCAGAAAAGCACGCTGAAAGACGTCGAACTGGAAATCGTTCCGGGCATGATCGCTGGCCAAAAGGTAATCCCCGTGCAAGCGGCAGGATGTTATGTGCCTGGCGGACGTTACAGCCACATAGCCAGCGCGATTATGACGGTGACGACTGCCAAGGTAGCCGGTTGCAAACACATCACGGCGTGTTCACCTCCGCGTCCAGGCATTGGAATGAATCCTGCGATTATTTATGCGTCGAACTTGTGTGGTGCGGATAAAATCCTCTCTATGGGTGGCGTTCAGGGAGTAGCTGCGATGACCTTTGGTTTGTTTGGGTTGCCAAAAGCGGATATCCTTGTTGGCCCGGGCAACCAGTTTGTGGCCGAGGCCAAGCGCATCCTGTTTGGCCGTGTAGGCATTGATATGATAGCAGGCCCAACGGATAGCTTGATTTTAGCCGATGCCACTGCTGATCCATTTCTAGTAGCAACCGATTTGGTTGGACAGGCAGAACATGGATATAACTCGCCCGTATGGCTGGTCACAGATGATCGCACGCTCGCCGAAAAAGTGATGGAGCTGGTTCCGGGCCTGATCAACGATCTACCCGATGTGAACTGTGAAAATGCAACAGCCGCATGGCGTGACTATGCCGAGGTCATTCTTTGCTCTGACCGCGAAGAAATGGCCGCGACTTCGGATAAATACGCACCAGAGCACTTAACTGTCCAAGCCCAAGATCTACCTTGGTGGAAGGATCGTTTAACCTGTTACGGTTCGTTATTTTTAGGCGAAGAAACGACAGTTGCATTCGGTGACAAAGCCTCTGGAACAAACCACGTTTTGCCCACATCTCAGTCAGCCAGATATACAGGTGGCTTATCGGTTCACAAGTATATGAAGATCGTCACGTGGCAACAGTCAACCCGAGCAGGTTCTAAACAAATAGCCGAGGCAACTGCACGTATTGCGCGGCTTGAGGGTATGGAAGGGCACGCGCGCACAGCGGACGCACGTTTGCACAAGTTCTTCCCTGATCAAGAGTTTGACCTGACAGCAAATGGATAAGCCTAAGTCCTCCCCTTCAGAAAGGTTATTCAGCCTTTCTGGCAAAACCGCATGTGTGACCGGGGCCAGTTCTGGCCTTGGTCGCCATGTGGCCAGTTATCTTGCGCAAAATGGTGTGACAGTCGTTGGCATCGCCAGACGTGAAGAGCAGTTGGTAGAATGGCAAGCCTCTGTTCCAAACAAGACTTATGCAATAAGCGCGGACCTTTCGGATAAAGCTATACTTGCAGATATTGCTTCGCATGTTATCGATACAGCTGGTAATCCTGACATCCTAATTAATGCTGCAGGAATAAACACACGGCAAGCCGGCGATGATGTCACCCCCGGAGGGTGGGCCACTACTCTTGACCTTAATTTAACGGCACCTTTCTTTCTTGCGCAAAGTTTTGTTCCGGGAATGAAGAAAAATAAATGGGGGCGAATTGTTAATTTTGCCTCATTACAAACTTATCGCGCGTTTCCAGGCGGCATTGCATATGGTGCCACAAAAGCAGGGATTGCGCAGGTCACACGTGCAATGGCCGAAGATTGGTCGCGACATGGCATCACTTCCAATGCTATTGCGCCTGGTTTTTTTAATACTGAACTTACGCAAGCCGTTTTTGCTGATACAGAACTTGCCGCACGCCATGCGAAACAAACTTGTATTGGACGTAACGGCGAACTTAGCGATCTTGACGGGCCAATTCAGTTTTTGTGCTCAAATGCATCTTCTTATGTAACCGGACAAGTTTTGGCCGTGGATGGAGGATTTACGGCAAAATGAAAGCACTTGTTTATACAGGCGTGGAAACGTTGGAATATCAGGAAGTTCCATTGCCTACGGCAACCAGTGATCAAGAGTTGGTGCGCATTATGGCATCGGGTGTTTGTGGTTCGGACATGCATGCCTACTTAGGGCATGATGAGCGTCGCCCAGCCCCGCTAATTCTTGGGCATGAAGCCGCAGGTATCGTTGTTGAAGGGCCAAATGCTGGCCGCCGCGTTACAATTAACCCGTTGGTAACCTGTGGAACGTGCAGTTATTGCATCACTGGCAGAACCAATCTATGTGAAAAACGTCAAATAATTTCGATGCCACCTCGCGAAGGTGCTTTTGCCGAATATGTTGCAATGCCCCGCAGCAACCTAATTACTGTTCCAGATAATATCCCCCTAGAACACGCCGCACTTGCAGAACCGTTGGCCTGTGGTTGGCATGGTGTACGTCTTGGGGTTGGAGCTTTGGGGTTGCCCGCATCAGATATTCGAAGTCTTGCAATAGGTGGGGGTGCCATCGGTTTAGGTGCAGCATTTTCTCTTATTGCGCAAGGCGTTAAGAATGTAACTATAGTTGAGGCCAACCCAAGTCGGCGCGCATTTCTTAAAGATATAACCAGCTTAAACGTTATATCACCTGAAGAGATTGCAGCGGAAACGCCATTTGATTTGATCATAGATGGCGTTGGGTTTGCAGGCACAAGAGCCACAGCATCTGCCCTTACACGGCCAGGTGGGGTCATTATACACATTGGGCTGGGCGAAAATACAGGTGGTCTAGATATTCGAAGAATGACGTTACAAGAAATTACATTCATCGGAACCTATACATATACTGCTGAAGATTTCTGTCAAACAGCACAGGCTATTTTCAATAACCAGTTTGGGGAAATAAATTGGATTGAGAAATGGCCACTTTCCGATGGATCAAATGCATTCAAAGACATTCGTTCTGGCAAGATAAAAGCCCCCAAAATTATCTTAATACCGGAACATAACAACCTAGGAACAAGCTCGTAAAAGTAAGCTCATTACCCCTACGTACTGTGACTGCAAACTGAAGGAACTATCATGTATCAGAAAATAATTTTATCCTTGGCATTGGACCACGGCATTAGTCAAAAGGCGATCCAAACGGCGCGAGCCTTACTTGCAGAAGGGGGTCAGGTTATTGCAGTTCATGTTTATGAACCGCTTCAGGGCTCGGTCAATGCCTATGTATCCGAAGAAGCGGTGGCCAAAGCCCAACAAAACACCAAAGACTTGCTTGCCAAGCGCGTTGGTGATGCCGACGATCTAGAGGCGGTTCTACTCAAGGGCCATTCAGGGCGGGCGATCACCGACTACGCTGATAAAATCGGCGCAGATTGCATAATCGTAGGCTCCCATAAACCCGGCTTACGGGACTATTTCTTAGGCTCAACTGCGGCCCGTATTGTTCGTCACGCGCCGTGTTCGGTTCATGTTCTACGGTAAAGGCAAAGCCACTTAGAATACCCGTTAGGAATAATTGGTGTTCTTCAAGATGTGCTTAATTAATGTTAAAAATTTGAAAAAATAGGAGCTAAATAACGTGTCCATAAGTACTAAAATCGTGGATGATTTTGTCGCCAATGGTGTCGATTTCATCACCACAGTACCTTGCAAACAGCTTGCCGGGGTTATTGATGAGGTCGAGGCTCGCGACGAGATTTATCACATCCCTTCGAATAAAGAAGACGAAGGCATAGGCCTATGCGCTGGTGCGTTCATGGGCGGTAAGCGGCCCGCGATCATCATGCAAAACACGGCTATTGGTGTGACCGTTAACACTTTGGTGACGTTGACGCAGTTCTATCGTATGCCCTTGCCGATGCTGATCAGCTATCGCGGCGAGCTACGCGAACCAGTAGCCTGTCAGGTTGAAATGGCGGTACATACCATGGCACTGCTGAACCAGCTGCACATCCCAACTTACCACTTCCACAAGGAATCGGATGCTGACGAGTTGGACGCGATCCTAAAATACACATTCATGTGCAATAAACCTGTCGCAATCCTAACGGATGCATCTTTCTGGGGAGGCTACGGAGACCAATGATACGTTCAGAAATCTTACGCGATATAGCGCCAATCCTGCGGGATCATCTTGTAATCTGTAATATTGGTTTACCTAGCCAAGAATTACATATGATCGATGATCAATCTACAAACTTTTATATGCTTGGCACTATGGGGTTATCCTCTTCTATTGGTTTGGGCGTTGCCTTGGCTCAAGATAAAACCGTTATATCCATTGATGGGGATGGGTCGGTCTTGACCAATTTTGGGACCTTGCCAACGATCGCCAACAATGTCGCTGACAACTTTATCTTGTTGATTATTGATAACGGCAGCTACGGCTCAACGGGTGACCAGCCAACCTACGCGGGCAAGAAAACATCCCTTGCAGCAGTGGCAAATGCCTGTGGCTGTGAAAATGTTGTTGAATGTCAGGCCAAAGACACTGGCGAAGTGCTGCAAAATGCGATCAACTCCAAGAAAATGACGATCATTGTCAGCAAATGTGACAGCGGGAACATCAAAGTACCAGTGATTACAAAAGACCCCGTCGTAATTCGTGATCGGTTTATGACCGCAGTCCAAAGCTAAAGACGAACGTTGATGTTTGGCGCACCACAGATACATTCCTACGCAGATGCTAGGGCTATGGCCCGTAAGTATCTGCCATGGATGGTTTTTGATTATATCGATGGGGCCGCAGGCGAAGGTCATGGCGAAGCTATGAACCTGTCCGCCCTGTGCGACATTCGCCTGCAACCGCGTGTGTTGGTGAATGTCACAAAACGAGATTTGGGCGTAACTGTCTTTGATCACCAAGCGAAAATTCCATTTGGGATCAGCCCGATGGGTATGTGCAATTTATCTCGTCCTGGTGCAGATCTGATGTTGGCGCGGATGGCTGCTAAAAACAAGGTGCCGGTGGGGGTTTCTACTGTGGCTTCAACATCGCTAGAAAAGATGATCGAAGTGGCTGAGGGGCACGCTTGGTTCCAGCTTTATTTCAGTGGTAGTGGGTCAGGGACGACCCGTTTGGTTGAACGCGCTAAGGCCGCTGGATATCGTACACTGATCCTGACACTTGATGTGCCCGAAGTGGGTCGCCGCCCACGTGAATTGCGTCGAGGATTTAAAATGCCCTTCCGTATCGGACCCAAACAGTTTGTCGATTTTGCCTTACATCCCAAATGGTCACTGTCCAGCCTTTTATATGGCAAACCAGATTTGGCGAACTTCACACAGCCAGGGTTTGAGTTTGATCGCACTGAAAGCCGTGCGGCGGCTGATTGGGCATTTCTAGAGCGCCTACGCGACCAATGGGACGGCAATTTAGTCGCCAAAGGTGTTACTTCAGTTGAGGATGCCCAAAGGTTGAAAACAGTAGGAGTAGATGCCATTCAAGTGTCTACCCATGGTGGACGTCAACTTGATAGCGCGCCGCCACCCATTCTGGCCTTACGTGATATCCGCCAAGCCCTTGGTGACAGCTTTCCGCTACTCTACGACACGGGGATTAGATCTGGCGAGGACGTTGTAAAAGCCTACGCCATGGGGGCAGATTTCGTATTCTTTGGGCGTGCTATGCAATTTTCTATTGCGGCCGCAGGGGAGGCTGGCCTTAAACAATATTGTGATCTAGTTGCCGAAGAGATTAGCTTGACGCTTGCTCAATTAGGTAACACCGAAATGGCTGGGCTTTCGCAATCGTTGGCATATTAAAATAATACTATTCTATAAGGCTGCGTGCCACTCTATAGAAGGTTTAGGTGTAGAACAAAGTCATTTAATCTTCAGCGTTGGCCGCTATGCAATAAATATTCTGTGTGATATACGAACGGCCGCTTTGGGGATACCACACCGTAGGTTTGTTAAGCCCGGCGAATGACTGGTTTGGGCGGTGGTTTCAACTGGTGAGCGCAACACTTTAATCTTTTAGGAAAGATGGAGTGAGCAACCATTTGCCTAATTCAAACGCATCTACTTACCACAGATAAAAGCGGATATTGAAATAGAAACACGCCACGCATAAAGATTGAACACCCTATGCGCGGAACGAAGCGATCAAATGAAGGGGATTTTTATCAATTTTTTGATGTGTGGTATTTCAGGGATAATCGCCAATTCCCGCTATAGGTATCTTTTACATCGCCTAAGCACATTATTGTTTTAACATTTCAAATATTTTATCCCGCTCTGATAATACCAAAAGCAGCGCTAAATCACCTGGTTGCAGCTGCTCAAGTATCTGTGCGACGGCATTCGAAGGCGAGGTTGCCATTAAGATATGATCTGCATACATACCATGCTCTTGGCAGGTTTGTTGGATCAACGATGGAATTTCACCAAGCTCACGGCCGCGCAAGTAGTCAGGCAGCTCTGTCGCAACTACATAGTCAGGGTTAAACGACAGTGCCATATTCGTTACATCGCAAACATCCTTATCAGAGCGATCACCTGCATGGCTTAGCATTACAAATCGGCGCTTTGCTGGAATAGCCGCCATAGTTTGGGTTACTGCAGATATGGAATGTGGGTTATGGGCAAAATCCACAAATACACGCGCACGGTTTACTTCAAACTCATTACATCTTCCGGGATTATCACTAGGGTTACTTTGGAAGCCCGATAGGCCCGATCGAATGGCGCTGTACCTAATCTCCATCGCTCGTGAAGCACAGATTGCAGCAAGCGCGTTCAGAATATTATAGTGTGCCGCACCACCCATACTGATAGGGATTTCGGCCACGGTATTTAAAAGAACTTTCTTTGTTCCGTCAAAGAATACCAAAACATCACCCTCAAGCCATGCACAAGGTAGACCCGCACTGCATGATGCCGCGATTTGCGGAGCACATGAATGCAAGGAAAACCACCAAATCGTTGAAGGTGTTTCAGAAGCTTCTGAAACAACAAATGGATCGTCGGCGTTCAGAACCAAAATACCATCATCTTTCAATGTTCGATGAACAGCAAACTTTGTCTTTGTAAGTTCGGGGACAGTGTTTACCCCATATTGGCCCAGATGATCTGCTGCGACATTCGTGACAACGGCAACGCGGGCGTGACGCACAGGTAAGCCGCGCCGTAAAATACCTCCGCGCGCCACTTCAAGGCATGCGATCTCCAGACGTGGATCGCGCAACAACATACGGGCACCCCCTGGCCCAGAGTAATCGCCGTGGTCCAAGATATCGTCACCGACTTGCACAAAATCGGTTGATGTTAAACCTGCCGTCTTTCCCGAAGCCTTGGCAATAGCTGAACACAAACGAGTGGTAGTAGTTTTACCATTGGTACCGGTTATAAGGGCGACCGGAATATTATATAGCTTATCCCACTCTACATCTTTGGGATCAGGCAATTCGGTAACAGGCCAAGTTTGGGAACCTATACCGTGGCCTAAAGAAACATCATCGTCGTCGCTTAGAATATCAATCTGGCGTCTATTGGCTTCATCAATCAAAGCTATCAAACGAGGGTTTGCTTCACGTAGCATCACCGAATTCAAATCATTAATCATCAACGCGAAATCGTTTGGCTTTTCATCAAGCAATTCAGCCGCACTGAAATGCCATGCGGTTTGGGCAACAAAAATCGCAGAATACAGTTGGTCCATCGGTGCCGATATGGCCAAATTGGTACCCCCGTCGAATTGCCGTTCTATGTGTGTTTGGTCCGACCATCCCACGGCATCCAATACCCGCTTAACATTTTTTTGCCACACCAGAATAAGCGCATCTGGCGCAATACCGTCGAAAAACACGTCTAGCACGGCCCCTGGACGCTCCCATAGCAAACCTGGCCCTGTTAAGCGTCGTGTATCATCCAGCACCAGATGTTCTGAAGACGGGGTCGGGATCGACAGCGCGTCTTCAATGTCTTCTATTGTATCGCCCATACGCAAGCTCCTAGTCAGCGTCTTCGCTGATATTTTTCGCCAACCGAACGCCCCGTTCATCCCGGATCAGCGTATCGCCTTCGCCAACAATGTCCTTCAATCCAAGAACCTCGACTTCATCACTGGCAATGGTGGCTTTTGGCTCAGGTCGGTCTTCATCGTGAAAGTAGATAATCTGCTTCCAGCACCGCGCACTATCATCGCCAAACACCATCAGCAAATCACCTTCGGAAGCCATATTCAATCCGTGTTCCAACGCATCTATTTCGGACGGAATTATTGAGATAGCATCCGCAGGAATGTTGTGCTGTAAAAGACCTTGCTCCAGCATTTTCGGTATCTCATCATGCCCGCGCTTTCGCCGGTTATCGTCAGCCTTAAGAATATAGTGATCAAAATGCCCTGCTAGTATTCCGGAAGCTTCAAACACATCTTCATCGCGCCGATCACCGGGCACAGATGCAACCACGATGCGTTTGCCCGAAACATCTAACCGGTCAACCAAATCAACCATCGCACTGAAAGCCGCAGGATTATGGGCATAATCAAGGATCACTTTGAATGTGTGTTCGTCGAAGACGTTCGTGCGTCCCGGGGCTTGGAAAAAGCTCGTGTCAAACGTGCGTAGCCCGTGTCGTATATTGTCAAGATCAACGCCAAAACTGAATGCCATCCCTGCTGCAAACATGGCATTTTGCACGTTGAACATTGCCTTACCTTCCAATGTGGCAGGGATCAAATGTGACCATAGAACGGGCATGTGAGTACCGTTGTCATAGATTGTGATCATGTCGCCGTTCATCCCTTTTTCAAGGACAACAGCCCGGCCACCGGCACGAATGTGTTGTTTTACCAGCGCGTTTTCGGAATTCATCGTCACATAACAAATGTTGTCGGCATTGGAAAAATCAGCCATCCGCAAACAGTGTAAATCATCAGCATTTAGCACGACTGTATCGGTCGCAGACTCGACGACAACTCGTTTTACCACTGCTAGTTCTTCAACAGTATTGATCCCGCCCAATCCAAGATGGTCAGCGGTTACATTCAAACAAGCTGCCACATCAGAGCGTTGATAACCCAACCCCGAACGTAGCAGGCCACCGCGTGCGGTTTCCATAACGGCAAAATCCACCGAAGGATCACGTAACACAATCTGGGCAGAGGTGGGGCCAGTCATATCACCCTTCACGCTCAGTTTACCGTCCACATAGACCCCGTCAGTTGACGTCATCCCAACAGTTTTTCCACTAGTTTTCATGATATGACCCAACATGCGCGACGTGGTTGTCTTACCATTGGTTCCTGTAATAGCGCCGATTGGTATGCGCGTGCTCGATCCAACAGGGAAAAGCATATCAATCACCTTACCCGACACATCACGCCCAATGCCTTCACTGGGGGCTACGTGCATCCGAAACCCGGGTGCTGCGTTGACTTCCACGATTGCACCACCAATTTCTTTGTAAGATTTGGTAATGTCGTCAATCAGAAAATCAACACCGCCAACATCCAGCCCAACAGCTTTTATCGCGCGCTCCGCCATATCGCGGTTATCGGGGTGAACTACATCTGTCATATCTATTGCAGTGCCGCCCGTGGATAAATTAGCCGTTGAGCGCAAATACAAATATTCGCCTTCAGGCAGCACAGTATCCTCTGACACGCCCGCCTCATCCATCAGACGGTTGGCTTGATTGTCCAATTCCAAATTGGTCAGTACTTTTTCGTGACCAATGCCTCGGCGTGGATCGCTGTTTACTATTTCAATCAACTCGGCAATCGTGTTTTTGCCGTCACCAACAACATGGCCGGGAACGCGTTTTGCAACTGCCACCAACTCGTTGTTGACTACCAACATGCGATGATCAAACCCTGTCACGAAGCTTTCGACCAGAATAGCGTTGCCACTGCTGTGTTGTTTCGCTTCTGCAAAAGCGGTTTCAACCTGATTGTCTTCTGTTAAATTGATGGATACACCGCGCCCGTGATTGGCGTTAAGCGGTTTTAGCACAACAGGAAACCCGATGTGACGTGCTGCACGAACCGCAGCCTTGGGATTATAAATCATACGTTGCAAAGGCACGGGTAATCCCAGATCATTTAGTAAGTTATGCGTATCTTCTTTATCGCAGGAAATCTCCACGGCGATATGACGGGTTTCAGAAGTAATTGTTGCTTGAATACGTTGCTGGTATTTTCCGTGACCAAACTGAACCAGTGAATACTGATTAAGGCGCAACCAAGGAATATCGCGCTGTTCTGCTGCATTTACAAGCGAACCAGTAGATGGGCCAAACTCACGTCTTTGCGCACTCAGAACGAAGTCTTTAAGCTCTTCTTCCCACTCAAATTCAGGGTCGTAGCGGTAATCTGTAAGTTCGCGCACATTTTCTGGCAAGAGATGCATGAGTAGTCGTAACGCCAGTTTGCAAGCATCCAATCCAACATCACGCTGACGGTATGCAAACACCATATTGTAATGCCCAACTTCGCCGGTGCCACGCGTACGGCCAAAAGTTACATCTGTGCCTGCAACGCCTTGAATTTCAAGGGCGCAATGCTCCAATATATGCCCAAGCCATGTCCCTTCATCCTCATGTAGGCGCCGAATGAACCCGCCCGGTTCACGGTAGGAACACCCATGTTCTGCCAACCCCGGCAAAGCCTCCACCAACGCATCAATAAATCCAGTTCCAAGTTTGGCTGATGGCCAATCTTCTAACACCCCAAGATCGACAACATGACGAATTACCGGAAATCCGGCCCAGACATTTGGGCCGACGTAGACATTGGTTGAAACTATTTTCATTTAGATACCTTCTGGAATTATTCCCTATGAGTTCTCTTTGGCAGTATTGCCCTTGGCGTATGTTTCATCAGTTACAGACGGAATGCTACAAGAAGCAGTGTGTTCTACTGGTGGATAGGCAAAATGGCTGACAAGATCATAGCGACAACCCTCACCCATCACGTGGATTTTCAAACCCAACAAACTTAAGGCCTCGCCTCGGCCGGCTTGCCACATCGAAGAATAAGTCAATGCACTAGCATCAACAACAGTAACTGTGCCACTACCAACGACCTCTAATACATTATCGGCACTGATAAACGCAGCTGTGTCTTCATCAATCCCCAGACCGATCAGAAATGGATTATAGGATGACGCGGCCAGCAACCGGCCCAAACGATTGCGCTGCGTGAAATGCTGATCAATAATCACCGCGTTTGTCAGGCCCATACCAGGTGCCAAATTAACGCTATCCTCGGCAGGTGTCGCATTACTAGCCCCGCCAGCTATCATATGTTCCGACATAATTGACGCACCAGCCGATGTGCCTGCAACAGGAACCCCTGCCGCATTCTGGCGGCGAATTTTTTGGGCTACAAGCGTACCCCCAAGAATCGTGGAAAGACGTAATTGATTGCCACCTGTCATAAATATTCCTGTTGCTCGGTCCAGCATTTTGGCAAAATCAGGATTGTCGCAGTCAGCACGGTTGGTAATCGGTAGAAATTCCACCTTACCTGCGCCTAACTCGCGAAAAATATCATTATAATCTGGGCCTGTGCTTTCTAACTGAGAAGCGGTTGGGATTACTACAATATCTGCATCCGATCCGCCAGAAAGCTCAACAAACTTGCGGTGAATTTGCATTTCTTTTTCGCGATCTTCGCCGCCGCCTATGGGAATGATAAATCCCCTAGGGCTTGCATCGTTTACTGGTGCTGGGCACATCTTTATTATCAACTTTCTTAGTATATACGGATATCTAGTGGGCGATATCCGACTATCCGTTTTTGTAGGTTCCATGCACCTTAACTTGCCCATCTCGAACATGCCAGCGGCCAAGGACCATAACGCTTACACACCACCTAGATCACCTAAGACCACCAAATCCGCGTCCAAACCTGTCTTAACGCGACCCGTACGGGATAATCACAACAAATCAGTCACTGTCTAAGTGAATGGCGGGTTTGAGAAAACCGCGCCACAATTATGAGAGGCCCTACGGGCGGCAGGTTTGGGCGTATTCTGTTGAAAAACTCTTGTTGATTTATGTTTTGGTCACTGATTCAAT
>CAJXSR010000039.1 GCA_913061275.1 uncultured Paracoccaceae bacterium
CATTGATTGAAAAAATTCGCATTTTAATGACAGGATAAGGTCGCGATTATAGCTGCCCTTCACCAACCAGAATAAAGGGTGCCCAGTAGCGTGGATGTGCGTGGCGGGCATCTTTTTGATCTTGCATAAGTTCCAAAATTGAGTGCCGCAAAGCTTGTGACCTGCTGATCGCTTCTGCGCCTGTCATATGTGATAACATGCCAGTTGTTAAAACCGATGTGGCGTAATCGTCTACAGGCCAATGTGACACCAAAATTGATCTGGCCCCTGCATATAAAAATGAACGCGCCAAACCCGATAGGCCTTCAGCACCTGGTGTGCCGTCGCTGGCAGCGGTGTTACATGCGGATAAAATGATAAGATCTGCTGACAGTTTTAAAGACGCAGCCTCTGATGCAGTAAGCAAAGCGTCATCTAACTGATTTGGCTCATTTGGCGGGGTGAATACTAAAGCAGGTTCGGTTAAACCCTTTAACCCCCCTGCTAATAGCCCGTGTGTTGCAAATGCCAAAACTCTTACATCCGTTAGGTTGGCTTGTTTTACCGCTTTTTCTGTTGCTTGCTCGCGCAGGTAAATATCTTGATCCCTAGCCCCTGTGACCTTGGCCAAAGCGCGCAATTCTTTGGCGGTGTTTGGCAAGGGGGCCAAGTTGGCAACTTTTGCAACTTGTTGGTAAACACCCCGTGTATGTATGGCATCGTCTTTAGTGGGACTGGCTTGATGAGTGTCGTCACTTTCATTTGCTTGATACCCCAATATAGGGTCACCAAATCCAACGAATGCCCGTTTATGAGTTTTCCCAGACTTGCTGCTTGCCGAACGTCTTATGGCCCGCAAACTTGAAACGTTTGGTAATGTCGTTAAAGCGTATTTTTTAATCAGCCAATCCGTATCTCGTAAGTCAGCGTTCCCATCGTTTGTTGTTTCAGGCTCGCTTGCGATTAGGATTGCCAATGGCAGGCTTGTTAATGGGCCATCAACGATAGTTATCAGATGATCGGCAGGGCCAAATACATGGGCTAACGGTTGCAAAAGCTTTTGGTACAACTGATATGCCAGCGCCCTATCAAAAGGTTCTGCCGAGGCTACAAACCCGTCATCAAGGGCAACAGCCGATCTGTTTTGTGATGTTACATCCAGTAATTTACGTAGCAACCGAACCTGTGCATCCAGATCATCACGGGAAATGTCTGCGCGTGACCAATCTGCGGATGTTTTGCTTATTGCCCAAACGTAGACATTAGATTGCTCTGTCAGGGTCATTATCATGGCTTCATTGTCACGTAATTGCGATTGTACTTCGCTTACAGACATGGGGGACGGGTTTGTTAGTTCTTTGAATTCCGGAAAGTTCTGATCAAGCTCTTGGTCAAGTTTTTCTATTTTCAGTTTGTTTTCATCAATTTTACTTTGCACATGGGCAACCGTGGTTTCGGCTTCAATGCCCTGTTTTGAAAGTGACACCGTTAGTTCCTTCTGACGGCCTTTTTGACGTTTCAACAGGTCTTGTCTTTGCCGCAGTATTTTTGAAAGTTCCGGATTACCCGCTTGCTGTCGTAAGGCTGATTGTACCAATGCTTTTGCCGCAACAGAGGTCATGCCGCGTTGGACGGAAATAAATAAATCGTCGCGAATGCTTTGGGGTGTTTGTGTGGATGCAAATGCGTCCCCCCACAATGATAATGCCCACAGCAAACCTGTGAGCATATATAGATTTATGGCTTTGGTAGTACACATCTTTGACAGGTTTATTATGGCCCGCATGATGTTACCTGCCTTGAATTAGTTGGTTAAAATATAATAGCTGTTACGAATACGGCCCATATTTTTTACAGCAATATAAAAATTGCCATCCCAGGCAGGTGTCCATGAGCAGTACAATTTATCAGAATAGCTGCGATCTAGGCACATGGTGTTTCCATTCGCGTCTGTTACCAGTAAATCCAGATCGGCATCACCGTCACCAATAATGGCCAGTTCTGCTAGACGTTTTCCATAGAATGGTACTTTGAAAATATCTGTTCTGCCTGCGCGTAACCGGCTAAGTGTGCGAGAGGCACCACCCATACGCCCGCGTGCACCTTCCGCTTCAGCGTCATCAATCAATCCAAGTAATGCTGCATCATCGCCTGCAAACTCACGTGCAGATGCAAGCATCATTTTACCATCAGCAGGGGCATCAACGCCTTCGCCCGTTTCGGTTACATCAGCACCCTCTGTTGGCTTGTTTTCCATTTCACGTTCGACGTCTTCAATATCCAAAGACATCATGATTTGTGCCGCGGCCAGCGCCGAGATCGCATTCTTGTTTGTAACACTATATGCAAATAGGTCTTGTGCCATTGCCGCTTGCGCAACCGCGCCTTGTGTACCTTCAGCAGACTCTATGACATTTATACCAGATGTGTCCTGAGAAAAACCAGTTATCGGGCCGAACATCATCGCAGATGTTACAGTTGCACAGGTCAGTAAAATATTCAGTTTCATAATAAACCCCTTCTTTAAATATAAGGCTAAATATTTTGCCTTATTTCGATAATGTAACATTGCAAATATGGTGCAGCATTCCAATAGGTTTTTTGTGACAACTTCTGTTAGTATTGGATGGTTTCGTATGAAATGGTGACGTAGATCACACAATTACTGCGGCAACCCCTTAAGTTTTTGTGCATAGTCCCACCCCAAAAGGGTTTCATGTGATAATCGGGTATAGTCGTCCTTTGTATTACGAATGATATCTGTATCCTGTTCGCTTTCACTTGCTTCGATGAAATCGAAATAAAGAATATTAGATTGTCGCATGGCGGTATATGCATCCGCTGACAGGTTTAAATCGTAGTTAATAAAGGCGAGTTCCCATAAGGTAGAAGACATTGGTTGGCCTGATTGGTAAAGATCAAATGGCAACGCATCCTTTGCCCGTAGTATAGCGACACGCGCCCCTTCTTTATCACCAGAATGGCGCAAAGCTCTGGAATAAGCTGCCAATAAATACATACGGTCTATAGGTTTAAGGCTGCTAACCCATTTAGTGTTGGCCGCATAAGGTTTGATTGCGTCTACAGCTTTTTCATTTTGCCCGCTGTCTATTAAAATATAGGTATAATCGGTTACTATGGATTGCACAAAACGTGGGAATGCATGTTTAATATCCAATCCGTTATAGGTTGCTTGTATGATTGAAAGCCCAAGTTTTTTATCTCCTAATTGATAGCGTAACTTACCTTGTGACATAATTAAATATGCTGCAATTTCTGGCCTGTGATAGGGTGATCGACGATACAGGTCAGTTGCTTGCTGTTTTAGTTTTAATGATTTTTTAATGTCACCACGATAAAATAACCCGTCAGAATACAACAGCAATGCATTTACATTTGTTATAAATGTCTCGGGCAACATTTTCCCCAACGCTTTTGTATCACTTGCCAGTATTTGCATATTTTCATCAGAAAGAAGCACACCATGCGCACTGTTAGCTTTGCCCATACGCACTAATATTGTAGCAAGGCGCGGGTTCATTAGTTTTCCTAACCTGACGTTGGCTTGTTTATATACTTCATCGGCCTCTGCCCTTGGTAGTTCTTTATAGGCGGCATTTATGTGGGCGATGTCTATAAGAACACGCCAATAAGAAGCCTCATTTATCTCTGGTGCCAATGTGCGCAAGCTGGCTAAGCTTTGCGTGCTTAGCCACTGGTCTTCATTGCTGGATGCCATTTGAAGTTGCAGGGCTAATAAAATGCCCCGTTCTAGGGCTGTTAAATCATGACGCGCAGCTAAGCGCTTTAGCGGGTTTATAGCGTCTTCAATATTCCACTCGGTAGCCCATACTTTAGATAAAGCGCTAACTATGTCGAAATATGGTGAATTGATTGGAACGTTAGAAGTTGTGCTTGTCCTAGATAGTTTTCTTGCTTTTGATAGTTCCTTATCAGATGCGTGTAGCTCACCAATAAGCGCGTAATATAGAGCCGTATTTAGGCCAAGTAATACTTGATCGGCCCCCTTGGTTTTTTTTAATCTATCAAGTTTAGCTTTCAGGGACAGGTAGTTACCTTGCATAAAAGCTGCCAACACAGTTTCGCCAGTTGGTAACAAGGTTAAGGGCGCACTCTTGGTAATACCTAACTCTGCGGCAAAAGCATAAGTATCGGGGTCAACAAGATCAACATCAATGCGCTTTCGAATTTTTAGGGCTCTGGGATGATTGGCTGAGACTACTTCTCTGCGAGATGCATAAGATGCGCGATAATACTCTTGGGCCAACGTGTGTTGTTTTAGGTACTTTGCATTATTCCCAGCATTATATTGTAGTGCGCTGCGTACATGGGCAAATTTTTTGCCACTGTCTTGAAGCTCATCCAAAGTTTCCTGGGCCAGTTTTAATGCAGTGTCATATTTTTTTTGACGTGTCGTCACGCTGACAAGATTTTCAATCGCATAATAATATGAAACAGAGGCAGGTTTTGCTTCTTTTAAATAGGCGATGCGTTCTACTATTAGGTCGCGGCCTTCCTTTAAATAATTTGATTCCGCTAAAATATTTGCAATGATAACACGCGCTATAGAAGCATTATGGTCTGTTACTTTTTTAGCGGTTTTTAGAAATTCCAATAGGCTTCTTGCGTCAGCGACAAGTGCGGTTTTTTCAGCTTTTTTATTACGCCTCGTTTTAAGATCCATATGCCTGATCGCAACGATATTCGCATCATTGGCATATTTAGATGCTTGTACATCGGCAATAATTTTTTTGCGCATTTCGGCTGCATCGGGCGCATTATTCGCCGTTACAACAAAGGCCAAATGGTATTGCGCGCGCAGTAACATTTTACCCAGATCACCATGTTGTTGGGCTAATGTCAGCATTTCGCGCAATATGGGTTCAGCTTCTTGGTTTCTTTTTAGCTTACGTAAAGATTCCCCTAGAATGCCCAACGCTTCCAACCGTTCCAAGCTTTTTCGAAACTCATCAGAATCCAAACCACGAACAACACTTAAAGAAAACTCTTGTGCGTCTTCGAAATTGCTTTCTTTACGGTATATTCTGGCAAGCACAAGGTTGGGTAAAAAATGTTCTTTTCGATCCCCAAGAATATGCCCGTGCTCGTAAACTTTTTGATTTATTTCATCTATTACTCTACGGCCTTGATCTTTTTCACCGTTTTTTATCAGTTGCTGGCCACGGTTTAATTCATGAATTACTTCGACGGCAAATTGGTCGGGTGTAAGATCTAATGCGAATAAGGGCGCAGCAAAATTGGAACAAAGCCAAGTGATTACCAGAAATAATCGCTTGGTTTGCCAAAATTTATTGCGCCGCATTTTGATGTATTGATTAATTTGCGCTAATGGTTTGGTTCAGCCAACCCACATAGTTTGAAACACGTGTATAGGCAGAGAACATCGCATTTTCCAAACATGAATTGGTTGAGGCACTGGACATACCCCAACTAACAACACCTGCTTGAATAAAGCCGCCGTCATTCAATGGCACAACCAACGGGCCGCCGCTGTCGCCATTACATGACGTTTTGCCGCCCTCAAATGTACCTGAACATAGCATATTTTCTGTCATAGGTGCACGCACGTGCTTTACCAGTTCTTTCCAAACCAGTTGGGTTTCATCGGTTTTCAAACCAAACACTTGTGCTGCTATGCCAATACCTTTGGCTGCGGTTTCTGCGCGGGCTTCCAGCATAATCTGGTTACACATATCGCGTGACATCATCTGAATTTGGGCTTCGCGTAACATGTCAGAATGTTTGCCACCTTCGGTTAACCCCCAACCGGTTACAAAAGTTGTGACACCGGGTTGGTCTAGTGCATCCCCAAATTCGGCGTCCGGGACACGAATGGTTTTATAGGCGACCGTGGGTTTGCGTGTTAGCTTAATCAGGGCAATATCATTATCAAACTCTGTACCAACATAGGCAGGGTGACGGTACACACCCGCTACAGAAATAACATCACCTTCACCTGTGGCGACTTTATTACTGCCAACAAGAATGGACAAAGATTGAGGTGTTAGATCACCCCAGCTACCGTTTGGGTCTTTCATGTGAACACAATGGGCGGCTGTTAAAACCCAAGTATCCAGTATCAAAGATCCACCACAAAATTGTGCATCAGGCCCGATAGGGGCGCCGTTTATCATTAGGGCAACCTGCCATGGCCAAGCACCGTCTTCCGCTAGTTTGCCACCTAAAACGCGTGACCCGCTTTCAGATGCATCGGCTTTAGCTGCGCGCGCGCTTTTTTGTTTGCTTTGCGCAAAAGCAAAAGGTGATGCGACATCTGGCTCGGCTGTTGGCATGGGAATGTCTTGTGCAATCCCTTGGGTGGAAATGATACAGGACAGTCCTATAGACCCTATAATTGTTTTTAACGAGTTAAGCATAATTTATTCCCTTTTTTGAATTCTTATATTTCTGGTGACACAATCAGGTCAAATCGATCTACATACAAGCTTGATTTTGATCCTGATAGTGAAAAGTTACGGCTGGTTTCTTGCGGGTTCATAGCCGAAGAAAGTGTATCAAACCAAGCGCCTTGCCCGATTGCACGGTTGTTTCCTGATCCTGCCAATCCTGTTAAAACAGTACGTGTATCGCCTGGCTTTGCGGCAACACTTAAAACAATCAGGCTTTCCGCAGCAATGGAACCGCCTGTATCAGCTGACGGGTTTTCCAACCTGAAACCAAATGATTTACTGGCGGCACTTGGTAGGCGGTTGGATAGATTGTTTTGTGGCCATAACGCGGTGATCGTGCTGTCTTTATCAATATATAACACAGTCACATCCCACATTTTGGATGTTGAATTGGTTAAATGCACCCATATTTGATCGCAATGTGAAGCATTGGATTGGTTGGGCAAAGGTTGCCGCGCTGGGGTGTTTTTATTCAATTTACACCCTTTTGCGGTTTGCTTACCAAAGCGTTGTTCAACTTCTACTGTTATGCCTGTTTTAAATAGGCTCATGCCACCGCTTGGACTTTCGATTGTTTGTAATGCGGCCTCTAATCGGCGTTTGCGAGCAACTCTATCTAACGCATCAACCAAATCGGATGCTACATCCTTGCTGCTTAGATCAGCCAAACGAGGGCTGCTGCCTGGCCCAATTGCATCTAAAACGCCGTCACGCCCTACCAATGCCAACTTGGTGTCAGCTTTGATAATAGTATTATCAGCCTCTCCATTTAATAAACGTACAGAGACATCCGATAGGCGGCTTGCGAAGTCTTCTTGGGTTCCCAAACGTAAAATTTGTTCCATCACATCAGGTTTAAGATTTATATCTAATGTAGCTGCTATCCCTAGGGATACAATTTCGGCAAATTTCGCTTTTACAGCATGATCTGGGTTTTCAAATTCAAGGTTAGCGTCAGTTGGTGTCACTTGTGTAACGGTTGCATACCCTAATATGTCCGCCCCAACTGCGGCCTCATAAAGTGAAATACGGCTGCCAGTGCGCATGTCATTCAGCTTGCCTGCGGATAGTTTTCCCTTCTTGATCGAGATGCGCTTTGAAACTGCGGTATCAGATCCAAAAACAGGTGCATTTAACAATGTACCTTCGCCATCAGGGGTTTGGGCAACTTGCCCGTTTGAGGCACGTAAGGATTGAGAAGTTGCTTGCAATAATTGCTGATATGAAAGGGCAGTTTGTCCGTTTAAAACGTTCACTAGATTGCGGGTAAAATCGCCATACCAATGGGATTTATCCGCCGCTTCCCCCAGCGGGTATTCAAATGAACGCTGGTTTGATTGGGAAGAATATAGAAATACAAAATCACCCTCTAAAGGGTTTGACGGTGGTGTGGATTCAGTAATTTCCTGTTCAGGTATACCCAGTTCAGACGGATCAATATAACGCGCTTTACCAGCACCCCCAATGGCGCGAAAACCTGTACCTGAATGGCAGGCATCAATAATCGCCACCAACTTACCACCACGGGCCAACAAATTGCGCGCAAAGAGATTAAGCTCATCATCAAGAATAGCGTTTTCAACAGCTCCGATCGGGCCATTCCATGATTTTGCATCACTGGGTAAAAATATTTCGTCATACCCACCTTGTTCATCACCATTGATGTCAGGGGCTTGTGATCCATGACCTGAAAAATAGAAAATCAATGTGTCATCTTTTACACTTTGTTCTACTGACATTTGCAGTGCGTCTAAAATATTTTGGCGTTCAGGTGATTTACGGGTCAACCTAGGATCTAATCCTTGGGACGGATCGGTTAATACAATAATATCTTCGGGTAAAACACCGCGCCCGATAAGAGCATCTGACATAATACGCACATCATTTTTGGGGCCATCTAAATCGGCATCCAAATACTGATAATCGCTGACACCAACCAATACCGCACGGTTTTTTGCCTCCAATGTTGTGGCGGTTAACACTAAAATTGTTAGGCCCGCCACAACAAGGGACAACAGTCTAGGGATGGGAGGTTGTCCTGTCATACGTGTAGTTTACCGATTGGATTAACATGTTCAAGAAAGGCTTTATTTCTAACGATATTTGTCATTAATTGCTTGAGCTGATGCGGCGTGGTTTTATACGGCCTGTAGGTTTTTCGGGCTTATAGCCTTCTAATGAACGTAAAAATCCGTTCAGTTCAGGGTTTGAGTTTGCGGCGTTAATACCTGCCTGAATGACCAAATCAACTTCATCGGTTTTTAAACGTAAACGAGTTGGTATTTGGTTAAGCTGTTTGCGGGTGTCTTTATCCAAAGCGGCAAATGAAATTTCGCCGATAAACATTTTTAAATCTTTACAATCCCAGCCCTTCAATGTCCCGCGTAACTGTTGCACTTTACTGCGCGACAAGCCGCATCGAAACGCGACTAAGTCATCAACCCACCGATCCAGCGATAAACGTAAAACGTCATAGCCCACCCTTGTGGCTGACCCCATCGCGCTGTTTGCAATAGACATTGCCAATTGCATCCCCCCTGGGCCGCGTATTTTCTGGGTCCATTTAAAATCGGTTTGCACACCCGCGTTTGAAACTAAAAACAACATGCGCTTTAATTTTACGGCATCTTTTGCCGATAATGGGCCATATTCATTTTGTGCTTTTGCGCGCGCAACAGACAGGCTTGTTGTGCCAAAATTATCGGTAATCCCGCCGTCCAGAAGCTTCACATACTTAACCTTTTCGGGATCACGATATGACTCTAAAGTTTCGCCGTATGCGCGCATGGCAGATGTGGCCTCTGGGTTAAACCTTGCAGCGGTTAACCAATCAGGTTCGGTATAGTCACAGGAAGTCCCATGTGCTTTCAAAACAATAGGGCTAAACACCAACGGAAATGCTGCCGATGCGGATACTGCCTCTGAAATAGGAAGTGATGCAAGATCACTGCATAAAGCATCAAAAGTTTCAGGTGAAAATAAGAACGGCGTGTTATTTGCCACATCGCTGGCATTTAGCCACGTGGTTGCATAGCCGTGTTTTGCAAGGTCTGCAAATGTGGCTTTATGAAACAGGCTTTCATCCAGAAAACGCGCAAAAGTTTTGCGGCCATTGGCACCACCCGTTAAACCGCGCACCAATGTTAGCGGGTTAAGAATAGAGTTTGCCATATATTTCTCTGCATTTTGGATCAGGAAATCTTCGCGGTAAGTTGCAAGGCCTTTGGCACCCCGTAATCCAAAATAGGCAGCTGTTACAGACCCGCCCGAAACCCCTGATACCAAGCGCACGCTTGGCAATAAACCGTCAGGATTTTTATCGTCTTTTGTGGCCGCTTGTAATGCTTTTAGCACCCCATAAGAAAATGCAGATGCCCGTGTGCCACCGCCTGAAAATGCCAGTCCGATATATAGTTCATCATCGCCAACATATTGTGCGTCACTGTCATATTGCGCGGTGTCATTGTCACTGGTTAATAGTTTATTGACTGGGGCATTTGTAATTGAGCAGGATGCAAATGCCAAAATTCCAATGCCAAAAACCTGCCGCCACGAAAACATAATACGCTCTTTCTAATCTATCTGTAAATTCGGACTGAACCTAGGCCATGAAATGCGTATCGCAAAGCCTTTTTTTACCTTTGGTAATGTCACTTTGGCCCCATGCCGCAATGCAATGGCCTTTACCAATGCAAGACCCAAACCATGCCCCTGTGCATCCGTATTCTGCGCGCGCACAAATTGGTCAAAAATAGAAACTTCCAAACCTGCGGTCAAACCGGGGCCTGTATCGTGAATTGTCAAATCATGGGTTGCGCCATTAGCACTTAATTCTAGTGTGATTTTATCATTCGGTTGTGTGAATTTATTTCCGTTTTCCACAAGATTGGAAATCAGCTGTGCGATCAAATTGGCATCACCCAACACCCATAAAGAAGGTGTGATATCTGCCGTAAGCAACCGCCCATTATCTTCGGATACAGGTTGGTATAATTCATATAGCTGTGCGCATATCTGTGAAAGGTTTATCGGTTGCAAACCCGTTCTAGATCCTGTTTGTGCGTCAACCGTTGCAATATTAAGTAAGCTATCAAACAGACGAATTGTATTGTGTATCTCGTCCGATATGCGTTCTTTCTGGTCGTCAGCCGCATCCAGCTCTGCGATTAGGTTTTGGATACGCCCTAAAGGTGTGCGCATTTCATGGGCGATCACATCACCCAGTTTTTGATGGGCCGCGTTTAACTTATCAATGCGATCCAACATTTGGTTTATATGCAGGCCTAATAACGCAAATTCATCTTCTCGGATATCTGTAGGCAGCCGTTTATCAATACTGCCTTGGTCAACGTTATCTAGAAAACCTATTATTTTTAATACCCGCCGAAACACATAATGGGCAACTAATGCCCCTGCACCAATTCCCACCACAACCATAATACCCCCTAAAATAAGGATGGTGTGTAGCATTTCGGTAAGCGTTATATGGCTTTGTTCTAAAGAAATACCGATGATAATAGGAAACCCACCCGGTAAATTTTGCGCGGCAATCTGATACGTTTGCAGACTTCCGTCTGGCAATATGATTTCGGCTTGGGTGAAGGAGCCAGTTGTAAACCCAGTTTCACTGGGTGTCACATCTGATGGCCATTGGGTAATATTGCCGCCCAGAAATTGATGCTGTTTGTCTTGTAATAAATAGATCGTATCAAAATTTGGGTTTAAAGATGCGCGAAACTCCATAGCTTGGCGCACTGCAATGATACGGCGTTGTTCATATAGGGCTGCGTAATTGTCAAGTTCTGTATGTAACCGTTCGGTTGTGCGTTGGTATAATGCGCGTTCAAGTTGGGTATAATATAACCCTAACCCAAGTAACGAAATTGTACTGATTGCAAGGGCCACTAATAAGCTAAGCCGCAGACTGGCACTTTTGCGCAGATTCATATCTTACCCACCTGCGTTTAGTGTGCCAGAAAACATATAGCCCGCACCCCGTTCGGTTTGAATAAACGGATGTTTGGAATGTTCTTCCAGTTTGCGGCGCAAACGACCTACATGTACATCCACCACATTAGTTTGCGGATCAAAATGTAAGTTCCAAACGTTTTCCAGTAATTGCAGCCGTGTAACGGGTTCATCAGCGTTGCGTGCAAAGTAAAGTAGCAGCTCAAATTCTTTGGGTGACAGGGCAATAAAGACCTGCCCCATATGAACTGTGCGTGCTTTTACCCGAATTTCCAGATCGCCGAAAACCATAAAGTCATTGTCCATGGTTTGGGATCTGCTGCGGCGCAACAATGCTTTCATCCGTGCTGTTAATTCTTCTGGCAAAAAGGGTTTTGACAGATAATCGTCTGCCCCTTTTTCCAGCCCGTCAACACGGTTATTGGCATGTGCCAAAGCGCTTACGACTAGAATATGGGGGGCGGCCCCCATATGGCGCAGCTCGGCAATAGCATCAATACCGTCCCCGTCGGGAAGCATGCGATCAATGATAATCAATGCATATTCGGATAATTTAGCCGCCGCCAACCCATCCTTATATGTTGCCATCGCAATAGGTTCATAGCCAAGGTTTTGACTGGTTTTTGCAAAGACATTGCGCATATCGGCATCGTCTTCGATGATTAAAATACGTTTTTTCTTATTCATTTATCTATCTGCTCATAATTCTTAAAAAACTACAATATCTTGGTCTAAGATATTCGCATTCCCCATAGGCACAAGGCGATGATATTTTGTCCATGGATCCAGAATAAAGTGCCGTGTTGATCCGTCTGATAACTTTAACAACACCAAAACTGGCCTTGAAAACCGCATTGTGCGCCCCCAACCAGCTGTTTGATCTGCCGTACCTCGCCCGTTAATCGCAATGATTTCATCACCTGCACGCAAGCCAACGGAGTGACCGATACCAGAGGGTTCACTGTTTTTTATTTCGCCATCAAATAGAACTTCTATGCCAAGTTCCTTTAGGCTATAGGATGTTTTTTTGTGGGGTGCTGCACCCATAAGCCCTAATTTTATGTCTTTGGGTTTTGGCAAAATGATGGGTAACTTAAGGGATGCGCCCACGCGCAGGACGGTTATATAATTGTTGCCATTATTCATGCTTAAATCAGCAACCGCAAAAGCAATATCGCCTGTTTTTTTAATGTCGTATTGGCCAACCCTAATTAAAATATCGCCTGCAATAATCCCGCTTAAAGCCGCAATTTTATGCGTGTCTACATAATCAACCAACACACCATTGGTGGTTTTGATCAGCAGTGCTTGGCGGATTTTTTCCGTTATATTGCGCACCCTTAAGCCTAGTTCCAAAGTTGGCTTATCTGTACCTAAGTGATGTGCAGTGATGCGGTTCAGTATATCACCCACAGGTATTGCATATGCCAAACCAGCAAAATAACGTGACCCATCAGCGATTTGTGTGTTCATACCCACCAGCAATCCATTCGTATTGATTAATGGCCCGCCAGAACTGCCCGGATTAATTGCGGCATCATGCTGTAAAAAATGAACGGGCGAAGTTGGTTCTTTTTGGCGTTGCAGTCCTGATATTACGCCCTTTGTAATTGTATAAGTCTCTTGCAGTGGCGCACCGATTGCCATCACTGGTTGGGCCACGCGTAGAGTTCCTGTAAACGGCATTAACCATGTGTTGTAGGGCGTATCGATTTTTAGAATGGCAATATCGCGTAAAACGTCCTTTAAAACCACCTGTGCGCGTTTCTGGCCACCGTGAATGTCTTTTAACATCACTGTTTGTGATGTGCCGATAACGTGGGCGTTGGTAATAACGGTCGTCCCATTTTGGAAAACGAAAGCCGACCCTAAAAATCGATCATCTGTATCATCACTGCGCACCACTAATGTCGCCATGCGGGCTGTATTTATACCTTCATCAAATTCACTTGCTGTGCTTTCAAAAGGTGAAATCATGCAAATTATCCATGTGCACCAAACTATAAAACGCATCTGTAACCTCGTAATCAAAATTAATTTTTCTGATAATAAGGCTATTCAACACATCGCATTAAAGCACGTGAATAAAGCTGTTAGAATTCGTTATTTTTTTGAAACTCGTTGATATACTCAGCGTAACACACTTATATAAATACAAGATTATTATTAATAGGAGTATTGAATGTTAAAACTCAATTTATTTACTATGTCAGTTTTAGTTTTAACTGGTTTTCTAACAATCGCCTCTGTGGTGGGCGCAGGTGAAATCGGTATGTTGCAGCGGGTGCAAACCTCACACCAAATGTTTAAAGCAGGTCAAACTGACCGTGATCCGCTATTGATCATAGCTGCCGCCAAGCTGCGTAAAACTGTGGGCTTAGAACAAACAGACCGCAATCCACAAGACGGGAATGACGCTGCAACCGCGCCTGACGAAAGTGCAGCGTTAACATGGCACTCTATGTTGGATGTTGCACGTGATCTATCCGTTGGCGATGATTTAATGTTGGGCTTGATTGATGATATTGTAGCCGAAAACACCAAAGGTGTTGTGAACGGCCCTGTCTATAACATTGCAAATATAGCCGCAAAAAAATCTGATACTTATAACGCAATTCCATTTGAAGCTGCAAAATATGCGGAAATTTATGTGGAAGGGCAAGGCAGTGCCGATTTGAATCTGTTTGTTTACGATAGTAAAAACCGTTTAGTTTGTTCCGATAGTGATGCCAGCGACATTGCATATTGTGGATGGCGCCCAAATGTATCTGATGGGTTTTCCATTAAAGTTACGAATAAAGGTAATGTAGCGACACGCTATTCTTTAATGACAAACTAATAGAACAAAGGGGTTTTCCATGCGTAATCTGATCTCTATTATTATCTCTGGCCTAATAACTGTATCCGCTTTGCCAGCAGTGGCAAAAGAAAATTATGCGATCCTGATAGGGGCTTCAACCTATGAAAACCTTAAGGAAAAATACTGGTTAAAAGGCCCTGCCAATGATGTAACATTAGTTGCGCAATACCTAACCACAACAGCACCAATACCGTTCGACCCTGATAATGTGACGTTGCTTGCGGATGGCGTGGAAGGTGGGCAAAAACCAACACTTGATGCCATTCGCAAAGGGTTTGCGCAACTAACAGCAAAACTTCAGCCTGATGATTTTGTTTATTTACATTTTTCAGGTCATGGCACACAGGCACCCGCCCTTAATCCTGATACAGAACTGGATGGGTTGGACGAGTTGTTTTTGCCAGTTGATATTGGCCCATGGAGCGATAAAACTGGCTTTGTTGAAAACGCTTTGGTAGACGATGAAATCGGTCAACTTATTGGTGCTATGCGGGCAAAAGGCGCCTCTGTCTGGGCTGTGTTTGACAGTTGTCATTCTGGCACCGTTACGCGTGCCGCACCCACAGGTGATGATGAGGTGCGTATGCGCAAACTTACATCCGATGCGTTGGGCATTCCCCAAGATATGATGGATGCAGCTGAAACCAAATCACGGGCTTTGCCCAACCCCAGAACACGCCCGCAAAGCCCAGCAGGGGACGCGATGAACCAAAGTGCTGACGCAGGTAAATTCATTGCCTTTTATGCAGCACAAACCAACGAAACCACACCTGAAAAAAACATGCCAAAAGGTCAGCCGGGACGTAAATTGCAAGGTGTGTTTACATATACAATCTTTGAAACTCTTGCGGCAAATGCGGGCTTAACATATCGGCAGCTAGGCCAAGAGGTTTTGCGCAAGTATTCTGTTAAGAACCTAGCCTTATCGACACCCATGTTTGAAGGTGATCTTGATGCTATTGTGTTCTCGGGGCAGGCTGCTGGAAAAATACAGCAATGGCCTGCTAAGCGCCAAGATGAAGATTTGCATATTCCTGCGGGAAATCTACAAAACGTAAACCAAGATGATATTTTGGCCTTATTGCCAACAGCTGCTAGTAGTACAGATCAAGTGATCGGGTATTTTCAAGTTAGCAATGCAGATACTTTTAGTGCTGATCTTGTGCCAGTTGCTTTCAACGATATAGCTGCAATGGCTTTGGATGATGTGCCAAAAGGCACGTATTTGCGACGGTTTCAGGATGAGGTCGATTTTTCATTAACAGTAGCTTTGCCCGATCTTGCAAGGCTGCCAGAAGATTTAACTCAAATCACGGGCGCATTGGATTATTTAAAATCGGATGATGAACTGGGCCAGCGTATTGAATTTGTAGCGGCTGGTCAGCCTGCTGATATAAGGTTGGCAATCGTGCCGGAAAGCACCAGACCAGACGCGCTTTGGATGTTGCCGTCCAGCGGGTTTTTTGAGAAAGAAAATGCAACACAAATACCTTCCGTAGGTACGCAAGATAAAACGGCAAAAGAACTGGCAACAGTCCTGCATGATAATCTATCGCGGATGTCCAAGGCTATTAATTTACTGAAAATTGGGGGCAGTTATGATGATCTTGATTTGGGTGTTGATATCACATTGCGTACAAAATCTAAGAAAAATAAAAAATTGCGTGCCTTAGATACATCAAACGTGCCCGTCCTGATCCCAGACGATCAGGTGCATGTATTGGCTAAGAACACAGAAGAGTTCCCTATTGATATTAACGTGCTACATATTGGCAGTGATTACGCTATTACGCATTTCTTTTCAGGCAGGCTGCAACCGGGGGATACGTTAAAGAAAGGGCTTTTTGCAATTTCGGATACCGCTTTTGGGCGTGACAGGGTGATTATGGTGGCATCCCCTGCAGAGCCGCAATCAATCACAGAAAACCTAAGTTTTTTGGAACAAGACGCGCTTCAAATATCACGCGGCACAAATACTTCAGCGGCTAGCAGTCTTTCATCTGTCCTAAGTGCCGCTGGGTTTGGCGCAACAACGCGTGGGGCAGTTCCCTTGGATGATGATGACAGCGGCCCGACGGCCGCAATTATCCAGTTTGAACTTGATACAGTGCCAGGGGGGTAAACCCTATAACCAATTGCCCATCAAAATGAAAGCAGACCAGAAATAGGGATGCGCAAAGCCCCCGCTTTGCTTAAGGCAAAGCTTGTTGACAAAGGCTAGCTGACACCCCAAACGCGCTCTATATCCAATTACAGGAGCTTGGTCGCGCCTTATTCCAACAATGCCTCTTTCAACTTTTGACAGTACGGTGTTGAGAGGTGGCCGCAGGATTTCGTACCAGTAGTTAAGGTGGATCGACTTATGAGAAAGACGATTCAAAATGACGAAACGAAAGTGGACCTGTCGCGGTTTAGTGCCGCTCCATGTTCTCATTTAAGCGGCTATTCGTT
>CAJXSR010000040.1 GCA_913061275.1 uncultured Paracoccaceae bacterium
TGGTAAAAAGCCCAAACACGCTCGATGTTCATTGGCAGCCAAGCATCGTAGTATTGCCAATTTTCATATTTCGGCAGTTTAACCACCTGCCGAAGTTTATCTGGGCTGTGCGTTCCTGCATCCATCGCGGTTTTTACGGCAAGCATTAGATCTTCAAGGTATTCGCGTTGTTCAGCCACAACGCTAGCAGGGTCAATGGCGGGCTCTGTTTCTGGCCCGTGCGCAGAAATCACATAGTCAAAATCGGTCGCTTCAATTTCTTTCAAGGTGCGAACCCATTCGTCTGGCCAAAAATCCGGCATACCCCTGAATGCCACCCGACGCGGCGTGACTATATCGACCGTGAAGATGATTTTTTCCTTAGGCAGGCGCATCACGACAAGGCTTTTGCCATGATTGGAGCCAAAATACTCCAACTCAACCCTGCGGCCACCAAGTTCGACCACATAGTTTTCGGCAAAGGTAACATCTGGGGCAGGTAGGGTCGGATTGGGGTGGTCGATCAGTTCCTTCGCGATATTTTCATGCCCAATGAACTGGACACCCTCACCGTCCAGCACAGTACCACCACTGATGTGGTCGTGATGATTGTGGCTATAGATGACATATCGGATTGGCTTGTCGGTAACTTTTTCAATCTCTTTTTTCAGCAGTTTTGCAGCTTTAGGATTCATCGGGTCGGTTGCGATCACGCCCTCATCTGTAACGATGAAAAAGTTGCGGTATACCCACCAGCGAAAAACATAAATGTTGTTGCCGATGTGTGTTGTACTGTGGCCGAAAGTCTCACCGCCCACGGGTTCAGTGGTCGGGTAATCGTTCGCGGCCAGCACCGGCAAGGCAAAGCCAAGCGAAAGAATGAATGCAAGCGTGCGTATGATATGTTTCATGTGTATTTCCTATGCGTGGGGTCAAAGCGTGCTGATGGCCTCTTTACCGTTTTCCAGCATTTTCTTTATCGTTTCTATGTAGTGTTCGATGTTTTCAGGGCTTAACCCTGTTGTGAATTGTGCGTTAACGGCACTGGATTCTTGCGCGATTGTATCCGACAGTGTCTTTCCTTTTGGCGTCACCAACAAGGATACAGAGCGTCGGTCACTTCCCGCCCGATTTCTTGCAATTAGCTCTTGGACTTCCAGTTTGTCCAACAACCTTGTAATGGCGGCTCTATCGATGCTCAGGAATGCTGCCAGTTCTGATGGTGTCTTTTTCTCATCAAAATAAATAGCCCCAAGAACTGCCCAAGCAACACGGGTAATTCCATGCCCAGACAGACGTTTATTTAAATCTGCCTCCATCGTTCGGGCCATCAGGGATGTCCAGTAGCCAAGGCTATGATGGATAGATTGGGTTGTTCGTTCTGCGATTATTTGGTTCATACAATAATTGTTACTATCAACTATTGTGTTTATCAAGTATTTTTATGCAGGTTCTAAAACTTCCCTGAAACTTTCCGAAGCGGCAAACAGTGTTTTGTGTTGTTGGTCGATTTCCACGATGCTACGAAGGGTTTTACGTTTTACAATACTAAGAGGTTGAGTATAAATCAAAATTCCTACTGCTCAACACATGTTGGCTGGCTGCTTTCAATTCCTACATATGATCCACCAAAATCAACACTAGCAATAAGTATCTTAGTCTTTCGAATATACATATATTTATATGTAATCCGTTCAAAATTGGTTTTCGAACTATCTTTAGCTTCCCGAATAAATCTCCATCTAATTCTTTTCTCAGTCAGCACATCCATAGTTGCCTTTGTCTTGTACCGTTTATCAACAACTGTTTTTTCATTTAAATCTATTAGAAATACCTGTTTTGGAGGCAACCAACTTTCAAGGACTCTTTTAGGAATATTGGGGGCAATGTCAGCCCCACCTTTATCAGTTACAGGTGTTATTTCACATACTAACGTAAATGCCTGTGCAGAAGTTCCCAAAAACATGGCACTAACCATGAAGCTCAATAATAATCGCATAATGCTAACCTTTCAAACGTCTCTTTAAATAAACACAGTAAAATATTGCACACAAGCAAACTACACACCCAGCTATATCTATTCACTCACTGGAAACCAACCTGTCTGCAACCGTTGCGTTGCAACCTATGTTGGCGGCGATCAGTGGTAGGGGGCAGGAGTTTATTATAGAGGCTAATAGCTAGGCTAGTGCTACATAACTATAGCAGCATTTTACTATCTAGTGATAATCATTCCTTTTCAATCCGCCAAGGCGGAAAACGCCGATCAATACCAGCGTGATACAAGCAAAGCCTGTTCCCTGATGGGTCACAAAAACGCGCTTCTCGCCACCGCCAGCTTTGATCTTTCGGCTTGGTATCAAAACGCACACCCAAATCGGTTAGTTCCAAAAACCTAGCATCCACATCATCCACTTCAAAGTAAAGCAAAGGGCCACAGATTGAAGGATAATTAGATTGATGAAGTGACAGTGTTGATGCCCCCGATGGCAACTCAAACCGCGCATATTCACCGCGTGCAGAAACAATCAAGCGCAATCCAATTTTTTGATAGAATGCAACCGAAGCTTTGAAATCCAAGACTTCAATTGTGACCTGATTTAAATCCATTAGAAGACATCCTCTTTGATCTAACCTAAATGGTTCTAATAACGATACGTGCTGAAGTATGGTTTAGGTCAAGACGTTCAGTACAAGCTATTTATTCCAAATCACCGGAAACCAGTCCTCACGTAACCGTTGCCCAGCAATCATATCATGCCCTGGAAAGGGCGGTGATGTACGGCCTGCGCGTTCCACATATCGTGCATCATCACCGACCCAGCGCAATGACAATGCGCGGCGACGATCGCCTTTGGGGTTGCCACGTGCGCCGTGTACTGTGCGGTAGTCAAACAGCACCGCATCCCCAGGTTCCATTTCCCACTCCACAATGCGGTTATTCGCAGGGTCAGCGTCAGGATCAGGTACGGGCGACCATTCTTCATCACTGTCATAAAAATCACTGTTGTCAGCCCAGCTTACTGGCCGCACCATTTTTTCCCATTTATGTGAACCCGCCAACAAACGAAGGCTGGCATCCCGAACAGGATCAAGCGGCATCCACATGCTGACAGTTTGCTGCCCTTCAACAAAGTAGTAAGGCCCATCTTGATGCCAAGGCGTAGGCTTTGGGGTACCACTTTCCTTGACCAGTACATGGTCGTGAAAAAATTGTGCAGTAAGTGACTGCATCGCCTTAGCGGCAATTTCGGCCGCAGGGCTATCACGCACGATGCGTTCAAATTCGGGGATACGTTGCCAGTTGCAATAATCATCAAAAAAGCGCCCCTGCCCTGTGCCCACAGAATTTTCAGAGGCATATTCAGACGGGTTTGCCATATTACATTCCACGCCTGCGCGCATCACATCAACCCAATCGGTTAATGCACCTTTTATCAACACAACCCCGTCGCGCTGGAATTCCTGAATTTGCGTGTCTGTAATCATCGGTTAAACCACCTGTAAATGTTGTAAGCGCGAGGGCGTTGCCTGATTTGTATATGCATCTGAAATCAATTCAGCCAGACGGTCAATTAAAATTGGATTTGCAGATCCGCCTTTTTGCAACGTGATATTAAATTTGGGTAATTTAGGCAGGCCCGCTTCCTCTGGTACTTCGACCCAATCCGCAGCTTGCGCACCACTTAGGCAGGCGTGAACCGCAAAATCTGCGCTGACACTGGCCTCAACTGCTTTAGTATGCTGGGTATCCACCACTTGTTCCCATAAAATGCCTGCATTATCCAAAGCGCCAACTGCAATATGGCGAAACAAGCAGCGGGTTTCATATGCCAATGCAAGCGGTTGCTTTTTCCAAATTCGCCCGTCTTGTGCGCAAAACCAGCTTAAATGAGCAGAACCAATACTGACCGCACCTGCGGGGCATTCAACTTCTGTACCCAGAATTATATCGGCATTGCCTTCGTTTAATTTAACCTTCAAATCCCGTGTATAAGACGATAGCAGTTGCACTTTTACCCGTGGAAACTCTGCTGCAAACCGTTTTAGTACGCCTGGGATATGCGGATAGACAATATCATGTGGCACACCCAACACGATCTCATCTTCAAAATCACCTGACGTTAGCCGCCCCCATGCCTCATCGTTCAAAGCCAGCAAGCGTTTGGCGTAACTCAGTAGCAATTCACCTTGTTGGGTCAGGGCAATACCGCGCCCCGTTCGATCCATCAGGGCCAGCCCCATTGATTCTTCCAACCGTTTTAATTGCATCGACACTGCCGATTGCGTCAGGTGCAACTGCCCTGCCGCGCGTGTAACGCCGCCGGTTTCAGCAACCATCATAAAAGAGCGCAAGGCGGTTAAATCCAGATTTCGTATCATATCACAATCCTTGATGTATCTATTCACAATCATTCGTTTCACAAATGTAATGTAATTTGGCATATACATCAAGAGAGTTGATGAAACATCATCATCACATAACGAAATGGAAAGGATCATATCATGACATATTACACAGACACAGGCTTCAGCCTAGCGATCCAGCGCCCAGCTATCATCGCACGTATTCAAGCTGCACTTAAAGTGCGCAAGCAACGCAAAGCTTTGTATTCTTTGACAGATGCGCAACTTGACGACATCGGGTTAACACGCAAACAAGCCGACACAGAATACGCTAAATCTTTCTGGGCTGATATCGCGTAATTGCGTTTATCCCATCAGGCGCGCCGTCCTCTTCCCCTGTGGCGCGCCTTTTTACACGTAAATGCGCGAAATTATGCGCAATTATATGTGTATTTACCTTGAAAATCTCTGCAAACTAACCATATTCAGTATTGAAAGTGCCGCAAGATTGCAGGCACGAAGGTATTTTATTGAGGAGATAACAAATGGCTGAATATGATACAGTCCGCCGAACAGGCACAAATGCCTACATGGCAGAAATTGATGAAGGGCTTCGCACCCACATGAACAAAGTCTATGGGCTGATGTCTATAGCTATGCTTTTGACGGGTATCGTCGCCTATATCGTTGGTACAGATCTTGCATCTGCGCGCGCAGGCCAAGATACGATGTTACTTTCTACAGGGCTTTTGCAAACAATGTTTACTAGCCCCGTGCGTTATATCATCATGTTTGCCCCCCTTGCCGTTGTTTTCGCATTTGGCGCAGGTATTAACCGCATGTCTGAAAATACCGCACGACTGGTGTTTTACGCATTTGCAGGTCTTATGGGTCTGTCAATTTCGTGGATCTTTGCCGTGTTCACAAGCATGTCTATTGCCACTACATTCTTTGTAACAGCCATCGCTTTTGCTGGCCTGTCCCTATGGGGTTACACAACTAAGAAAGATATTTCTGGTTGGGGCAGCTTTTTAATCATGGGTGTGATTGGCTTGTTCGTCGCCATGCTGGTTAATATCTGGCTACAATCTGCTGCAATCCAATTTGCTGTATCTGGTATCGGTGTTTTGATCTTCGCAGGCCTAACAGCCTATGACACACAGAAAATCAAAACCACATACATTGAGATGGCCACAGCGGGCCAAACCGAATGGTTGGGCAAAGCTGCGATTATGGGCGCGTTGAACCTGTACTTGGATTTCATCAACATGTTCATGTTCTTGCTGCAACTATTGGGCAATCGCAACTAAGAGCGAAAACATATCAAAACATCAGCCGAGGCCCAAACGCCTCGGCTTTTTTATAAGGACACTACGATATGACTGACTTTCCACTACAGATCACCGCATGGAGCAGCCTGATCTTGGGCACCCTATTGCTGGTTATGGCATTTCGGGTTTCATCTGATCGCCGCAACAAAAGTATTTTACTGGGGGATGATGGTGACAAAATCATCCTGAAGAAAATCCGTGGCCACTGTAATGCCACTGAACAAATTCCGATGGCCCTGATCTTGTTGGGCTTTGTCGAGTATCTGCAAGGCAGCACATACGCATTAATCATTGCTGCCATACTCATCGCTGGCCGCCTGATGCACGCAACCTATTTCAGCTTTGATGGCACCAACTGGCGGTTTCGGTTTTATGGTATGTTGTTTACCTATATTGCAAATTTATTTGCATTACTTGCAATGCTACGTGCCTTGGCATTCTAAACAAAAAAGGCGACCCTTGGGTCGCCCTTAAAACTTAAAGATTGGTAAAATCAAACTATTTGATTTTACCTTCTTTGTAAGGAACATGCTTACGAACAACTGGGTCATATTTATTAACAACCATTTTTTCAGTCATTGTACGCGCATTTTTCTTGGTCACATAAAAGTGGCCAGTATCCGCAGTTGAGTTCAGGCGGATTTTAATTGTTGTTGGCTTCGCCATGGTTATTCTCCGTACTACAGGTCACCCTGTGAAAATCTATGAGTTGGCCTTCTACTTGGTCTGTGCCGCGAGTCAAGTACCACAGGTAAAAATATGCAAGCTTTACTATGGAATGTCGAAAGCTTTTATTCTTTTGATTATACATGGTTGTTAAGAGCATAAGGTTTGAAAAACGAATGTATCATAACATTTTCCGTTTATGCCAGATAGCTTTGCTTTTTTCATATCTTCAAAGGCAGCTTTGAGCCCATATTGACGTTTAATTTTCAACCTTCACAAACCGTCTAGGGGTCTATTTGGTAATTGCATCGCCGCCAAAAATAGTATGATCTATGCAGGATAAGTATTGCCAATCGGAATTTGACAATCCCATTTTTTTGCACAGCGCCTTTGAAGATAGGTTATCGGCGCTCACGCCTGTTATAAATCCTCGGGCGTTATGTACTTCCCACATATGAATTATGGCTTTTGCACCTAGTAGACATGCAAGTCCTTGCCCTCTTCTGTCGGATCGCGTTGCCAACATGCCCCAAAACGCATCTTGTGCATGTGAACTGTTTTTGGGATGACACATGAACGAGCCTGCACAGGCAACGGGCTCCCCAGCGGAGTTTTGCGCTACAAAAAAAACACCCTTCGGCCCTGTTCCGCGCATAACCCAGCCCGGCACAGACATTACCCCGCACTTTTCGGACATTTCGACCACTTCACTCACAAACTGCGGGGACGTTGTCTCATCAATTACAGTAATGCTGATGTCTTCCGGCAACGCAAATGTTTCCAACGTTTTGAGACTAGCGTCTAAGCACGCTTTGGTGCCGCGAAGATGGTCGTGCTCAACAACACTAAGTCCCTGGCCTTCGAGGTCAGAAATTGCTTGCTGGGCATTGATTTTGGGAAAATAGTTGCAGACAGAGCCACCTTGCAATTTCGCCAATGCAACCATGATCTCAACCATATCTTCGCCCGGATCGCTAAGCAAAACAATGCGGCCTTGAAAGGCAAAGCGTCGATCTTTCTTTAACAACATCCATAAGTTGGTGGATCTTTTTGCGAGCAAAATCCTCTCTGGATCACCGAAGTATTCATTTTGAAATTTCTGTTCGATTGTCGCAACCTCCTCAGAACGTGGTATTTCGAAAGCATCCCTTGATTTAGAAACAAAGCAAGCACTCGTCTGCTCTGTCCTGTCACCTCAACCGATCAACGCAACACACTGGTTAAATCTCTCAGCAGGTGTCTCAAATTGCAATGCTTCCAGACCTAATCCAAATAAGCATCCCCACGCAATCCTGCCCGCTCTATATGGATCTGCAGCACCTTTCCATATAGTTGTTTTGTGCGTTCAGGTGCGCCTACCATATCGGGCTGATCCACATAGGAAAAAATCGCCACATATCGCGGGCGGGCGCCTTGCAAAGGGGCCACACGATGCAAAGAATAGCGACCTCGAAACAGTTGCAAATCGCCCGGTTCTAAATTCAGGCTGATCACTTTATCTGACGTACCCGCCAAAACCCGCGCCACTTCATCAAAGTTCTCACCATCTGCACGAATGTTTGGCGCATATTCAAATGCCCCGCCGCTTGCAGCATTTTGGATCGCAAGTGTCACGGTGAAATTATTGGTGTCAAAATGCCACGGAAATCCGTTGCCCTCTTGTGCCATATTCACAATCACATCGGCCAAAGGATCGGCATATCGGTAAAACTGTTTTTCCTGCAGGCAGTTCTGAATAAACCCGTCAAACCCTTTGGTGTCATGGATCAGCCGTAATGGGCCATTGGTGCGAAAGTTATCTGCCGAAATAAACGCATTTGAACGTTCATAGAATTGGCGCACTGGATGATCCACTGCAAGACTTGGGTCGTCTTTACTAAAATAGGGGTTCGTGCGGTTGAAAGATTTATGGCCCTGTTCACTGACCGCATCTGCCTCAGCCCGCAAAGCATTTATACCAGCTTGGGTCAAAAACCCCTTTAGAACCGAGCAACCATCTGCGGCCAAATCATTACGCACATGTTTAAGCAATGCTTTATAAGCTTTTGAAGTACTGTGATGAATTGGGTATTTATCCAGATCAATCAGATGAGATTGCGCAGCCATGGGTGAACTCCGTTTCAAACTATATCATCTAGGAATTTTGAAACTCATTACACATAGAATCTATCGCACCCACGACATAAACGCGCAATTACGACGATGCTGTTTTTGCCCCATCACGGTTAATCAAAATATCACGCATCGCATCTGGCACTGGTTTTGTCGCGGTAACATCCGCATTTACCATTACGATCACAGTGTTTCCTGTCACGCGAATTGCCCCATCACACCAAACCGCATATTCAAGTGTAAAACTTGTGCTCCCCAGCTTTGAAGTTTTGCATAAGGTGGTATATTCTTCACCCAAAAACATCGCGGCGTTAAATTCAACATAGGCCGACCGAACCACAGGTTTAATATCTTTAGCACTATCAAAGTCGATGCCAAGGCCCTGCATATAAATCATACGCAGGTTTTCAAACCACGCCATATAGACCTTGTTGTTCACGTGATTGTACGTATCCAAATCACCGTAACGCACAAAATCAGGTAAGCCTAGAACCCAACCACCCGCTATGCCCATTTCCGTAAGCTGATCTTTATCTAATGTAGGTGTCATGCCATCCCCCCCTCAACAAGACGGGCCGCTATTTGCTTGTACACATCTGCAATCGGATGATCGGTTGCGGCAATCGGTGTACCGCCGTCACCAGCCAGTCGCACATCAAGATCAAGTGGGATTTCACCCAAGAAAGGCAGACCAAGGCGTTCAGCATCAGCTTTGGCCCCACCATGCCCGAAAATATGCGCCTCATGGCCGCATTGGGGGCAAAGGTAGCTCGACATGTTTTCAATCATGCCCAGCACAGGGGTTTTGGTTTTTTCAAACATGTTAATGGCTTTACGCGCATCCAGAAGTGCCACATCTTGCGGAGTTGACACAATAACAGCGCCCGTCACGTGTGATTTTTGCGCCAATGTCAGTTGCACATCACCCGTGCCAGGTGGTAAATCCACGATCAGCACGTCCAATTCGCCCCATTGCACCTGCCCCAACATTTGCTGCAAAGCCCCCATCAACATTGGGCCACGCCAAACCACGGCTTCATCCTCTTTCAGCATCAGACCGATAGACATGAAAGTTACACCGTGGGCATGAAGGGGGATGATGGTTTTACCGTCAGGGGACGCTGGCCGTTTTGAAAGACCCATCATGCGCGGCTGGCTGGGCCCATATATGTCAGCATCCAACAAACCCACACGACGGCCTTGTTTGGCAAGGGCAACAGCCAAGTTACTGGAAACGGTTGATTTACCAACCCCGCCCTTGCCCGAAGCAATCGCCAGGATGCGGTCAACACCCTGAACCGGGGCTTTGTCAGCAGAAGGTTTTGGATGCCCGCCCAGTTTTAGGTTGGGCGGCGGGGCTTTGGGGGCAGCATTATGTGCCGTCAACATTACACTCGCCGCAGTGACACCGTCCATCGCCAAAACGGTTGCTTCTGCCGCATCGCGCACCGGGCCAAGCTTAGGCCCATCTTCGGGGGCAACTTCCAGCACGAACTGAACCGTGCCGTCCCCAACCACCAAGGCACGTATTATATCGGCAGACACAATATCTTGCCCGTTAGGCAGTTTCACAGTCCGAAGACAGTTCAATATATCATCACGTTTCAGGATCATTTGCCGTAACTTTCTCTTTCAGCTTGCGCATCATACTTATTCGCCTCTAAATTTAGGATTATCTGGCAAAGAGCAAGCACAAACAGGAAAGACCCAACTGTCATGACAATACTTGGACAAGCCGCAGAGTTGGTGGTGTCTGCCGATGCAGAATTAGTTGGCATCGTCGGGCTGTCTTTGCGTGTCAGCCTGACGGCGACGCTGATTGCATCCCTGTTCGCAATTCCGCTTGGTGCAGCCCTTGCAATTTGGCAGTTTCCGTTTCGCCAAGTTCTGATAGTCATATCCACATCCCTGATGGCCCTGCCCCCTGTTGTGGTCGGCCTTATCATTTATTTATTGTTGTCGCGCGCAGGCCCATTAGGGCATTACGGTATATTATTCACACCAACCGCGATGATAATCGCGCAATCTGTGTTGATATTCCCGATTGTGCTGGCCTTAACCCGCGAAGCGATCTTGCCAGTAAACCGTGACTATAAGAATCTATTGGATGCATGGGATGTATCGCCCGTTCAAAGGTTAAAGACCCTAATATGGGATGCGCGTTTCGCCGTTGTCACAGGATTGTTAGCGGGGTTTGGGCGCGCATTGGCCGAAGTAGGTGCAGTTATCATCGTAGGCGGTAATATCGCAGGCTTTACACGCGTTATGACCACAACGATTGCGCTGGAGACATCCAAGGGCAATCTGGAACTGGCCTTAGCACTTGGTATAGTATTGTTAAGCATTGCCATTTTAATCAATGCCCTCATTCACTGGATCAGCAGTTTTGGTCAAAAATATCAGGTATCGCGCTGATGAGTGGACTTAAACTTACAAACGTATCTTACAGTGTTGATGAAACGCTGCTTTTGCATGACATCAATTTTTCCCAAGAAACAACTGGCATAAATGCAATCCTAGGCCCAAATGGGGCGGGTAAAAGCCTACTTTTATCGCTGATCCATGGGGTGATTAAGCCCAGTATGGGTTTGGTCACTTGGGATGGTATTAGTGCACAAAAAACCAAACTGACGCGCGGTTTTGTGTTTCAAACACCGATTGTATTACGCCGCTCGGTGCGGGCCAACTTGGCCTATCCGCTTAAGCTTAGTAAAAATGGTACCTCTACGGCCATTGATACAATGCTGGAACTGTCGCATTTGGCACCCCTTGCCGATCAACCCGCCGCCAGTCTTTCAGGTGGTGAAGCCCAACGTATGGCCATTGCACGGGCTTTGATAACAAATCCTAAAGTATTGTTGCTGGATGAACCCTGTTCCAACCTTGACCCTGCCTCTACCAAACTGATCGAGGCGATGATTAATAACTTTGTAAAACAAGGTGGCAGCGTTTTCATCTCTACCCACGATCTAGCGCAAGCCAAGCGTCTGGCAGATGTGGTGTTGTTTATTGAACAAGGGAACTTGTTGGAACATAGGCCCGCCAAAGAGTTTTTTGATGCCCCCACCACACAAGAAGCCCGCGCCTATCTAAAAGGCGAATTATAATGCGGTTGGTATTAGCATTGATTTTGGTGGTTTATGGCACTTTTTCCAATGCAAGCGAGCGGTTTATTACCATAGCATCTACCACCTCTACCCAAAACTCTGGCCTATATGACTATCTGCTGCCCATATTCACGGCAACAACTGGCATTGAGGTGCGGGTTGTGGCCGTTGGCACTGGGCAGGCCCTTAAAATTGCGCAAAACGGTGACGCAGATGCTCTACTGGTGCATCATCGTCCGTCAGAGGATGCATTTCTGGCAATGGGGTACGGTATTGAGCGGCGCGATGTGATGTATAATGATTTTATCATAGTCGGGCCAAAGGCTGATCCGGCAGGGGTTTCAAATCAGGAAAACGCAATTAATGGGTTGGAAGCTATAGCGCAGCATGCGAGCTTGTTTATTTCGCGCGGCGATGAAAGTGGCACGCACAAACGTGAAAGCGAAATGTGGGCCTTGGCAGGTATTTCCCCAAATGGGGATTGGTACCGTGAAATAGGCGCTGGTATGGGGGCTGCATTAAATATGGCCTCATCTGTAGACGCCTACACAATATCCGATCGCGGAACATGGCTGTCTTTTAATAACAAAGGCACATTGGAAATGTTACTGGCAGGGGACGCCGCTTTGTTTAATCCCTATGGGATAATATTAGTAAACCCGCAAAAACACCCACATGTAAAAATTGATCTGGCCAGAACGTTTTCGGATTGGATCGTCTCGGATGAAGCCCAAAAAATCATTGGTGCCTTTACCATTCAAAACATGCAGTTATTTTGCCCCAATGCAAAATCACCAAAAGCTAGCGACGGGGTTTGCCCAACATCAGTTCCAATGCAAAAATAACCTAGTTGATTACCCATGCATTAAACGCATAGCGGAAATGCAATATTATCAGTTTTATTGCACCGCACCAATCTATATAAAGTTCATAAGCAAAGGGTAATTCCTCCCAATTACTACCCTTAGGCTACTGGGCCAAATCTCTTCCCTCCCTTAGAGTTCGGCCCAAGTATATAAACGGCGTCACACCTCCCCCCGTGACGCCGTTTTTTTATGCCTTATCAAATATCTACCAACCAGCACTCATGCAGCAAATGCATAACGGGAATGCGGTATTGTCTGTTTTTATTTTTCGCAGGTACGATAAATAAGGATCAAGAAATGAAACAATATGCAAAAGGAGCAAACCAATGGCATTCTTAACAGAAACACTAGAAACACCCATCTCAGTTCGCTTTTCAATCGCGCTGACAACTTTAGTAACTGACGTAAAAAACTACCGTCAGTACAGCAAAACAGTCGCTGAATTGCAAAAACTATCTAGCCGTGAACTAGACGATTTAGGCCTAAGCCGCGCAACCATTAACACTGCTGCAACTAAAGCAGTATATGGTTACTAAGAATACCGATCTATCCTCCCTTTAGATCGTGTTGTTTAAACGACGTCGCCCCCTCCCTGCGACGTCGTTTTTTTATGTCAAATCAATAAGTTGATTAAGCGATTGAATTGTAAAATCAGGCTTAAGTGACGAAAGATATGCCGCATTTTGAAAGACCGCGTTTTCAGGTGCCATAAACAAACAACTTTGGCAGTTTGCGTTGCGCGCGGCATTAATATCCGCCGAAGAATCACCTATAACAAGCGTGGTTTCAGGGTTTGCATCAAGACGTTTTATAGTTTCATTAAACGGTATAGGTGAAGGTTTATGCCCAAACCCATCATCCCCCGCTAAAATAGATGCAAATTGATCTGTAAGCGCATGAATATTCAGACCTTTTTCCACCAATGGGCGTGAACTTGACGTAACCAAAGCCGTTTGAATGTCGCGGCTTTTCACCGCTAAAACCGCTTGTTCGGCATGATCGTAAAGCATCAAGTTTTCCAAACCACTTTCGACATGGTCACGCACAGAGATCGCGGATTTATCCATATCAATGTAGGGGTATTTCAGTTGCGTTTTATGATGTTCGTAAAAGAAATCTTGCACGATATGTTCATCTGGCAATTCGGTATCGTGGTTTTTCAATTCATGTTTCCAACCTGCAAGCCACAAATGCAGCGTCATAGCCATGGTGCCATCCCAGTCAAAAATGACTGTTTCTATTTTCACACAGCACTCCCTAGAATGGCACTTCGTCTTGCATTGTCACAAAGCTTGCCAGAATTTTCTTGGCGCCCCCCCCATCAAACACAATCGACAACTTATCCGCTTCCACCCCGATAACAGTGCCTTGTTGGTATTTTTGGTGAAACACACGATCCCCTATGGCAAAATCTGGCAGCTCTTCCGCGTCAATAATCACACGCTTGGGCTTAGGCGCGATTGACGGTGTATACCGCGCATTTCGCGCCTGCATCCGCTTCCACCCGGGTGAGCTGTATGCATCTGCCCGCGCGGCTTTATCCGCCATATCGGATGCCATTGCCGCAGGGCCCGCATGTAGGCCAGACGGGGTTAATACTTCTACATGTTTGGGGGGCAACTCATCAATGAACCGCGATGAAATTGACGATTGCCATTGGCCGTAAACGCGGCGGTTGGTGGCAAAGCTGATGGTGCATAGCTCTTCGGCCCGTGTGATGCCCACATAAGCCAAACGACGTTCTTCTTCGACACCCTGTTGTCCGCTTTCATCCATAGAGCGTTGTGATGGAAATAACCCGTCTTCCCAACCGGGTAAGAACACAGCGGGAAACTCCAGCCCTTTGGCTGCATGCAAGGTCATGATGGTGACTTTGGGGGTATTTTCTTCCTGCTCGTTTTCCATAATCAGGCTGATATGTTCCAAAAACCCTTGCAGATTCTCAAACTCTTCCAAGGCTTTCACCAGCTCTTTCAGGTTTTCTAGCCGTCCAGGCCCTTCGGGGGTTTTATCGTTACGCCAATGATCGGTGTAACCGCTTTCTTCTAATATAGTTTCGGCGATTTCAATATGACTTTGAGTGCCATTTTGTATTGCCGCAGACCAACGATCAAAGCCTTCGATCAGCTGTTTCAATGCATTACGGGCCTTGGTAGACAAACCACCCGCTTCTACCAAAATACGCGCACCTTCTAACAAGGACACATTATTTTCCCGTGCGATCAGATTTATCATCTGCTGGGCTTTATCGCCAAGCCCGCGCTTGGGCGTGTTTACAATCCGCTCAAATGCCAACCCGTCTTCATTGGAAACAGCCACACGAAAATAAGCCATAGCATCACGGATTTCCATGCGTTCATAAAATCGAGGGCCACCGATCACACGGTATGGCAGGCCAATGGTTAGGAACCTATCTTCAAAGGCCCGCATCTGGTGGCTGGCACGCACCAATATCGCCATATCATCCAGTGACATAGGATCATGCCCGCGCGTACCACGTTGAAAGTTTTCAACCTCTTCACCGATCCAACGCGCCTCTTCTTCACCATCCCAATGGCCAATCAAGCGCACTTGGTCACCGTCTTTCTTATCCGTCCACAACTCTTTACCCAGACGGTTTTTATTACCGCTGATAACACCTGATGCGGCCCCTAGAATATGATGGGTAGAACGGTAGTTTTGTTCCAATCGCACCACATGCGCCCCTGGAAAATCTTTTTCAAACCGTAGGATATTACCCACTTCGGCACCACGCCAGCCGTAAATCGACTGGTCATCATCGCCGACACAACAGATGTTTTTATGTTCTGACGCCAGAAGGCGCAGCCACAGGTATTGGGCGACGTTGGTATCTTGATACTCATCCACCAGAATATAGCGAAACCAGCTTTGGTATTTGCGCAATATGTCGGGGTGAGCCTGAAATATCGTGACCACATGCAGCAACAAGTCACCAAAATCGGCAGCATTCAAGGTTTTCAGGCGCTGTTGGTAAAGCTTGTATAGATCAACGCCTTTGTTGTTATAGGCATCCGCTTCACTTGCTGGCACTTTATCAGGTGTCCAAGCGCGATTTTTCCAGTTGTCGATGTGGCCTGCCAGTAATCGTGCAGGAAAGCGTTTATCGTCGATATTATCCGCGCGGATCAACTGTTTCATAAGGCGTAGTTGATCGTCGGTATCCAAAATAGTGAAGTTAGACTTCAATCCAACCAGTTCCGGATGGCGGCGCAGGATTTTAACGCATAGCGAATGGAATGTCCCCATCCACGGCATGCCTTGCGCCATTTCACCAAGCATACCACCCACACGGTTCTTCATCTCGCGTGCGGCTTTGTTGGTGAATGTCACTGCCAGAATTTCGTTGGGGCGCACGTGGCCTGTGTTCAACAAATGCACAATGCGCGTGGTTAGAGCCTTGGTTTTACCAGTTCCTGCCCCTGCCAGCATCAGCACGGGCCCTTCCAACGTTTCAACCGCTTGGCGTTGCTCAGCGTTCAGCCCATCCAAATAGGGCGCAGGCCGCGCACCCGTCGCCATTTGCGACAGGCTGCGGCTTTCAGGCCTCTCAAAGGCGTCTATTCCATCCCATTCAGTCATAGGCGCACATTAGACGCTTTATGTGAAAAATAAAAGCGTTGTTCACAAAATGTTCTTGTAAAAAGAAAATGGGAGGAACCACTGTTTTTACTCTTGCGGTGACCTTGGTTCGGTGTATAAACCGCCCTTATGGACGCGGGCGTAGCTCAGGGGTAGAGCATAACCTTGCCAAGGTTAGGGTCGAGAGTTCGAATCTCTTCGCCCGCTCCAA
>CAJXSR010000041.1 GCA_913061275.1 uncultured Paracoccaceae bacterium
TGACCCCTTCGATGTCAACGAAGTGCTCTCCCGCTGAGCTATACGCCCGAAAAGCGAAGGGCAGCGTTAGCGACCCCAGTCGTTGGGCTTCTATAGGGGGAGTCGGGATGAGGTTCAAGAGGTTTTACACACGTATATGAAAGGTTATAGTGTGTTGCACGGAAGGAACGCATGTGAGTCTTAAAAACTTTGATCTAAGATTGCCTGAAAAGGTGACAAACCCTGTGGTTTTCAGCTCTCCGCACAGTGGAAGTGATTACCCGAAGGATTTTGTGGAGCGCTCTATTTTAGCGCAGAATCAATTGCGCAGTTCCGAAGATGCATTTGTAGATGATCTGTTCGGACGGGTTGTTACATTTGGATCACCCTTGCTGAGTGCAACCGCACCACGTGCTTATGTGGATTTAAATCGCGGGCCAGATGAGTTTGACCCAAAAATTGTGAAAGACGCAAAAGATCCGTTCAACAACCCGCGCATTGCATCGGGCTTGGGGGTGATCCCACGTGTTGTATCGCAGGGGCGGCAGATACAAAGCGGCAAGATTTCAATGGAAGAGGCAACAGAACGGGTGAAACAGTTTTATCGTCCCTATCATAGCATGTTGGTTGAATTACTTGCGCAGGCGAAATTGAAATTCGGTATTGCGTTGTTGATTGATTGCCATTCGATGCCAAGTAATGCTTTGCAAAACGCTATGGCACCGGGTGGTGGGCGCCCTGATGTTATTTTGGGTAACCGATATGGTGCCTCATCCTCTGCGGGTGTTTTTGAACTGGTGGAAACAGCGTTTAAGGCGCAGGGTTTTGTTGTTGGCAGAAATACCCCATTTGCGGGGGGGTATATTACGCAAAAACATGGAACACCGTCTAGAAACCAACATGTTATTCAGGTGGAAATTGATCGCGGACTTTATATGAATGAAGCGCAAGTGCTAAAAAGCATACATTTTAAAGATGTTCAGGCCCGCGTCAGCAATACTTGCCAAGAAATATGCCAAAATATAGCGCCTATGATGCGTTCGGTGGCGGAGTAGCTGGGTTTAGCGTAAAGAACGGCCCTTTTTGATAGCGTTAGAGCCGAATTTTTCTTTGATCTTATCTGCAGCGCGTTCAACTTGTTCACGTTTATCAGCATCAGGGTCTAAAAGATTACCAAAAGAGCGGTTTTGCGCACTGTTTGTAAGATTGCTTATCCCAACCCCGATTAAGCGAAAGGGTGCCTTATCTTGGACAGATTGGAATAACGAAACTGCATTGGTGTATATAATATCGGCGACTTGGGTGGGGTCAGATACCGTGATGCGCCGTGTTAGGGATTTGAAGTTACTTTGCTTGACCTTTAACGTTACCACTTTGCCCATCTGCCCTTTGGTTTTGGCGCGGTCTGATACCTGTTCTGACAAGCGCCAAATATAGCCGTCCAGAATATCGGGGTCAGATATATCGTCGTTGAATGTGGTCTCTTTCGAGATGCTTTTAACCGGCGTTGATGCGTTGACATTACGGTAATCTTGGCCTCGGCACAGGTGCCATAATTGATCGCCCATAGTGCCGTAACGATCGATCAAGGTTTTGCGGTCACGGCGGCGTAGATCGGCGAAAGTGCGGATGCCGTCTTTTTGCAGCGATGCTTGCATGACCTTGCCCGCCCCCCAGATTTTCTTGATCGGTAACAGCAATAGAAAACTTTCGGTTTCGGCCTTGCCGATGATCGAAAACCCTTTTGGTTTGTCCAGATCAGACGCGAGTTTGGCAAGAAATTTATTGTGCGACAGGCCAACCGACCCTGATATGCCCAGCTCATCCTGCATTCGTTTTACAAAGCGGGCCATCATCACCGCAGGCGGGGCGCCGTGCAGTTTTTCGGTGCCTGTAAGGTCAAGGAAGGCTTCATCTAGCGATAGCGGTTCGATGGCAGGGGTCAGTTCCTGCATGAAAGCGCGGATTTGGGTGGAGACTTCAACATAGGCGGACATGCGGGGTTTTATGACGACGGCTTCGGGGCATAATTTCAAGGCTTTGAACATCGGCATGGCGGAATGCACGCCCTTGATGCGGGCGATATAACAGGCGGTGGAAACGACGCCGCGATGGCCGCCGCCGATGATGACGGGCTTGTCGCGGATGGCTGGATTGTCGCGTTTTTCGACGCTGGCATAAAAGGCATCGCAATCCATATGGGCGATGGAAAGCGTGGTCAGTTCAGGGTGTGACAGCACACGAGGAGAGCCGCAGGCGGGACATCGCCGTGCGGTTTCAAAACTTTCCAGACAATCACGGCAAAAAGCAGACATGGGGGCTGTATAGCATGAAATGTCCCAGTTGGGACAGGGTGTTAAGTGGTTGAATTTTAATGGTATATTAAAATTTTGCATGTATGCATTGTTTATGAATGGAGGGCGTTTGTTCTGTTTGTTTAGGAGATGAGATGATCTTAGCTGCCTACGGTACGAATGATCACCCAGCGAAAAGCGGACATGCAGCTATTAGTGTCGTAAAGCAAACGTAGACCCAATAAGCAATCGGTGGTGACTAGGCTACAGACCTATGGTAATTCATTAGAATGAAATTGAAATATGATCCCACTTCCGTTGTAAAGCATGTGATCGAGCTTTCGGGCGGCCACGACGCTTTCTTCGAAAAATCTCATGCTGAGCTAAATCGACTAAACGCCGTTTGGAAACAAGATTCTCTTACCATAGGTCGGATTTTGCGCGCGCACGTATTTGTAGAGCATTTCTTGAACGAACTGCTCCGTGCTAAGAACCCTGGTTTGGGGCCACTAGATAAGGCAAGGCTGACGTTCGCTCAAAAGGTTTCTCTGGTTGGGCCTGAGTCACCAGAAGTCGAAGATCTTTTGCCAGGTATTCGGCGATTGAATCAGATTCGCAATCGCCTTGCCCATTCGCTGCATGCAGATCTTACGACCGAAGATGCTGATGTGCTGCTTAACTGTTCCTTATTTCGTGCTATGCGAGATGAGGATGCAAGGCATATTTCAGAGATAGCGAGTACAAAACCAATAGATGTTGTAGAAGATTTTGCTTTGCACGTTGGAGGTAGAATACAATCGCATGTCTCGGGAGCCGCCGAAGTGTGGGCAGAAGCATTTCGACTAGTGGAGGAAGAAGCTTCCAATTCCTAGTAAACCTAAGTCGCGCGATGGATACATATCCAGTAGCGGCACTGCGTGCCTCTACTGTAGCTGCTTGACAGTTTGCCGATACGGCTGCCCGTCCGGGTTGGGCTCAACGGTGCCTTTACTGCTGGCTCCGTGAATTTTGACTTTGTTCCATAAGCAAGCATTTTGGCCTTCACCCAAAAACCACTCACATTCATAAAGTAACTCTCAGCCCGTGTGACTAACACGGGCCGCGCCCGACCCTTGGGGCGGGAGGGCGCATTGCGATGGTGCGTTATAAAGTGAGGGTAAAGTTGGTGGGGGGATAAAGTGCGGGCTAGGGGTGTTGTGGCGCGCCCTCCCAGGGTCGGGGGTGGTGCTTTGTGGCTTTTGATTTTCAGGCGGGGCCCATCATTCGTTCGATTTCTTCCAGCACGGTGGTGACCAACATGCCGTTTGCCCGACGCCCAGTGATGTGCAGGATATAGCCGTTTCGGGTTTTTTCGCGTCTTATGCTAACCCCATTTATCGGGCGCGATAGGCGGCGGGGGTAGTTGGGGTTGGTGGACCGGTTTTCGGATATGCGGGTTTCGGCCTCTTGGATGACGGGCAGCAGGCGGTGCCATTGGTCTGCGCAGGTTTTATCGCGGCATTCGCCCAGCGTGGTTATGACGATTTCAGTCCAGCCTAGTCGCAGGATTTGGGACAGGCGGATCAGTTGGTTTTCGGACAATAACTCTGGGTCTATAAGTTGGCCGTCTAACCCTTCAACCACTTCAGCTGCGGCGCGTAGTTTTGCGCGTTTCTGGCGGCTGATTTGTGGGTATAGCGCGGCAAGGGCGGCATCGAGTGTGGCGAATACACCCGTATCTGTGGTGACAATGGCGATGCGGGCGCGTTCCCATGGGCTGGGGTTCTGGCGGATTTCGTTTTCTTCAATCATCGCGGCAAGGGCTGCCTGTTTGTCGGCGGGTTTGCGTAGAATTGCGGGAATTTTTGCGTATTGACCATTGTCTGCGAGTGAGTGGAGCGATTGGAATGCCAACAGACGGCGGTAGCCCGAGATCAGGGCAAAACCTGTGTCGGTTTTGTAGACCTCTATCGGCAGGCGAAGGCCGTTTTGCGCGATGGAGGATTGCAGTTCTGTCTGGGCCTCGGCGCAGATCAAGGTACGGTCGCGCGGCAAGATGGTGACATCAATATCGTTCAGCGGGATGTTTTGTGGTGTGTCCATACGCGCAAGGCTGGGTTGTGCGTGTGAAGATATGATTAGAGGGGCGAACGGGGGTGGCTTAGATATTTTTCAGTTCGTCTACGACAGATAGGGCGGCTTTGCGCGGGTCGGTAGCTTGCCAAATAGGGCGGCCGATGACGATGTGATCGGCGCCGTCTTGGATTGCTTGAGCGGGGGTTGCTACGCGTTTTTGATCGCCTAAGGCAGCACCTGAGGGGCGTACACCTGGGGTGACGATCAGTTTGCCTTTGGCTTCGGGTAAAGCGCGGATTAGGGCGGCTTCTTGGGGCGACGCGATGACGCCATCGGCACCTGTGATAAAGGCGTTACGGGCGCGTTCAACCACAAGGGTTTGAATGTCACCGCTTTGGATTAGGCAGGCATCAAGGTCGTTGCGGTCAAGCGAGGTTAATATAGTCACGGCAAGGATTTTTGTGGTGTGATCGCCTCGCCCTGCGATGGCTGCGCGAACAACGTGGGGGTCGCCGTGGACGGTTAGGAAATCCAGCTCGTATTGGGCGATGCCAGCGACGGCTTTTTCGACTGTGGCACCGATGTCGAAGAATTTCATATCCAGAAACACGCGTTTACCGCGCCCTTTAAGTTCATTGGCAAGGGCCAAGCCGCCACCTGTGAGCATGCCAAGGCCAATTTTATAGAAAGAAACGCTATCGCCTAGTTTATCGACGATATTGCCGCCGTCCAGTAGGTTGGGGACATCTAGGGCGACGATCAGGCGGTCATCTGCGGGCATTGCAATTCTCCTTATGTGGTTGGCGTGGTTTGTGTGACGGGGCGGTAAATGTCAACAGGAGCTGGGCGTAGGTGATTTGTCGTTAAAGGAAATGAAAAGTGACTACAACTGCGGTGGCAAAAAAAGCAGTTTTTCAGTATCAGTAAAATATCAAAGGTAAGAATTTTATGAAAACACGTAATTTACTTTTTCTGTATATCATGGAGCTTTGTGCGGGTTTGGCGCGGGGGTCATATCTGGTTTGTATTGGGTGGACGGCTTTGATCGTAAGTGGGGATGTGGCCGCTGTTGGTCAGGTTTTCATTGTTGCGATGGTTGCAAATATTATTGCAGGGCCATTTGTTGGTATCATCGTTGATCGTTATAATCGCAAGCACCTGACGGTATGTGCACATCTGGGCATTGCGGCGGTACTTACATTGCTTGGCATTGCATTGGCTTATGATGCAGGGCTTTCAATATTCTGGTTTTTCGTGACTGTGGTTTTTGTGAACGCGTTTCGATTAATATATCAAGGGTCTCATGATGGGTTAATTCATGCAAATGTCAGTGCGAATGATCTGGTTCATGCGGTCGCGCGGTTTCGGGGGTTGCATCTGCTGGCAACGGCGGTTGGTACAGTTTTGACGGGTACTATTATTGAGACGACTTCGCCGACCGCTGGCTTTCTATTTTCGGCTACAGCTTCGCTTATTCTGATAGTGTCAGTAAGCTTTGTTAAAGGGGTTATAACGAAGGATAATGCTGCCGGGGTCGCGGGGTTTGTGCGAGATTTTTCTGAAGGATTAATCTTGTTTCGGGAAAAGCCCGATTTGCGGGTATTGGCGCTGCTTGCAGGGATTGCGTTGCCAGTCGGGCAATTATCGAACGCTATATTATCATCATTCGTACGCGATGATTTGGGGCGTGGCAGCGATGCTTTTGGTTTTGTTGATGCGGCATGGCCTGTTGGTGGGATGCTTGCTGCCGCAATTTTAAGTCTGGGGCTGCGCCAGTTGTCGGTTGCAAATATGGAGTATGTGTTTGCGATGCTGGCGGGGCTGACAACGATTGTATTCTCTATGATGACAAGCATTGTGCCGTTGGCGATTACACATGCTGCTTTAGGGTTCTTTGTTTGGATGTGCCGTATTGTTATTGATGGGCGTATTTTACAAATCTGTACTGCGCAAACAGTTGGGCGCACACGGGTATTTATTGATATGATGTTTAGTTTTTCGGCAATGCTGATGAGCCTGTCGCCAACACTGGTCAAGCTACCATCTACAAGTGGTTATTTTCTGTTCTGGGGCGTCATTATATTCATCTGTGCGGGGGCATTATGGTTTGTACAATCGGTGCGAAAGGTAAGTTAGCCTTCGGCGAGGATATTTTAACCATTTGGAAAGAGACGACACCCCTTGCGAGGCGGGAATTTTATTCCTATCTTATAGTCATAGGCCTGACACCATGCGTGCCTAGATTAGGGCGCAGATTTCTTGAGCAGGTGCTTATATAAGGAGAAGACCCATGGACTTTGAAAAGTTCACAGAGCGGTCTAGGGGCTTTATTCAAGCTGCCCAGACCATTGCGATGCGCGAAAGCCATCAACGATTTACGCCTGAACATTTGCTGAAAGCATTGCTGGATGACGAGCAGGGCTTGGCGGCTAATTTGATTAATGCGTCAGGCGGTAATGCCAAGGTTGCACTGGATGGTGTCGATTTGGCACTGTCGAAACAACCACAAGTGACGGGTGCAGGTGGCAGTGTTTATCTGGATAGCCAAACTGGTAAGGTTCTGGCTGAGGCTGAAAAGCTGGCCAAAAAAGCTGGTGACAGTTTTGTACCTGTGGAAAGAATTTTGACGGCTTTATGTATTGTTAAGTCGGATGCGCAGAAGGTTTTGAAAGAAGCCAAAGTTACAGCCCAAGGTTTGAACTCGGCTATTAATGATGTGCGCAAGGGGCGCACAGCGGATAGTGCAACCGCTGAAAACAATTATGACGCGTTGAAAAAATATGCACAGGATTTGACCCAGAAAGCGCGGGATGGCAAAATCGACCCGATCATCGGGCGCGATGAAGAAATACGCCGCACGATGCAGGTTTTATCACGTCGCACCAAGAACAACCCAGTTTTAATTGGGGAGCCCGGTGTGGGTAAAACTGCCATTGCCGAAGGCTTGGCCTTGCGCATTGTTAACGGCGATGTTCCTGAAAGCCTAAATGATAAGCGGTTGATGGCTTTGGATATGGGTGCACTGATTGCGGGTGCCAAATATCGCGGTGAGTTTGAGGAGCGGTTGAAGGCGGTTTTGACCGAAGTGACCGAGGCCGCGGGTGAGGTGATCTTGTTTATTGATGAGATGCACACGCTTGTTGGGGCGGGTGCCAGTGAAGGGTCGATGGACGCATCGAACTTGTTAAAGCCAGCGTTGGCACGCGGTGAATTGCACTGTGTGGGTGCCACCACTTTGGACGAGTTCCGTAAGCATGTGGAAAAAGATGCCGCATTGGCGCGGCGTTTCCAGCCTGTGTTGATTGAAGAGCCAACGGTTGAAGATACCATCAGTATTTTGCGCGGTATTAAAGAGAAGTACGAGTTGCACCACGGCATTCGGATTTCCGACAGTGCTTTGGTAGCGGCTGCAACTTTGTCTGAACGCTATATAGCTGATCGGTTTTTACCTGATAAAGCGATTGATTTGATGGATGAAGCTGCCAGCCGCCTGCGGATGGAAGCGGATAGCAAACCAGAGGAACTGGATGCGGTTGACCGTGAACTGTTACAAAAGCAGATCGAAGCGGAGGCTTTGAAGAAAGAAACGGATACAGCATCCAAGGATCGTTTGGCGAAGCTGGAAAAAGACTTGGCGAATTTGCAGGAACAATCCAGTCAAATGACGGCGCAATGGCAGGGCGAGCGTGATAAGCTGGCATCTGCACGCGACATCAAAGAAGAGCTGGATAATGCGCGGATTGATTTTGAAACCGCGCGACGTGCAGGCGACTTGGCCAAAATGGGCGAGATGCAATATGGCGTTATTCCTGAGTTGGAAAAGAAGTTGCAAGCGGCTGAAAAACAAGGTGAAGACGTGATGGTGGAAGAGGCCGTGCGCCCCGAACATATCGCAAGCGTTGTGGAACGTTGGACGGGTATTCCTGTTGATCGGATGCTGGAAGGTGAACGTGAAAAATTATTGAAGATGGAAGAGGTCATCGGTAATCGAGTGATAGGCCAGTTTGATGCGGTTCATGCGGTAGCGAATGCGGTGCGCCGTGCGCGGGCGGGCCTGAACGACCCTAAACGCCCGCTGGGCAGCTTTATGTTTCTTGGGCCAACTGGTGTTGGTAAAACTGAATTGACCAAGGCGCTGGCTGAGTTTTTGTTTGACGACGATCAAGCGATGGTGCGTGTGGATATGTCCGAATTTATGGAAAAACATTCAGTGGCGCGTCTTATCGGGGCGCCCCCTGGTTATGTAGGATACGATGAGGGTGGTGTTTTGACCGAAGCGGTCAGGCGCAGACCTTATCAGGTGATCTTGTTCGACGAGGTTGAAAAAGCGCATCCTGACGTGTTCAACGTATTGTTGCAGGTTCTGGATGACGGTCAGTTAACCGATGGGCAGGGTCGCACGGTGGACTTTAAGCAGACACTTATTATCCTGACATCCAATTTGGGTGCGCAAGCGTTAAGCCAGTTGCCTGACGGTGCTGATACGGATGAGGCTAAGGGCCAAGTGATGACAGCCGTGAAGGCGCATTTCCGCCCTGAATTCTTGAACCGTTTGGATGAAATTGTTCTGTTTGATCGGTTAAGTCGTGAAAATATGGACGGGATCGTTGATATTCAGTTGGCGATTTTGGGTAAACGTCTTGAGGGGCGTAAAATTGAGCTGGATATTGATGATCTGGCGCAAACTTGGTTGGCAGATCAGGGATATGACCCTGTTTATGGGGCAAGGCCGCTTAAGCGGGTGATCCAGAAAGCTGTGCAAGACCCATTGGCAGAATTGTTGCTAAGTGGTGAAGTGCTGGATGGGGTAACGGTTGAAATCACTGCGGATGCGGATGGTTTGGTGATTGACGCCGTAAGCCAAGCAACTGTGCATTAGGGAAAAGTGATGGGCTGGATCATACGAACGATTGTTTGGGGTCTGGCCCGTCGCATTTTAGGTTTACCGGGAATGGCACTGGTAGGGGTGCTGCTATACCTTTATTTTACGCGTGACTTTAGCCTGATATAGTAACTTGTTATATGCCGTTGGCGGATTGGATCGCACGTATATAAGTGACGATCTTTGAAACCTCAGCGCGAGTGATCCCTGTGACAGGGGGCATATCACCAAAATTCCAGTGATGCGCAGGTGTTCCAAACTTTGCGGCCCGCTGAAAACTTTCATCGCCAAGATGATTTTTTTCATAGACCTTATGAAGGAATGTATGGCCCTTTTGGGTTCCCGTTCCATAATCACCGTGGCAGGCAACGCATTTTGCATTAAAGTATGTCTCACCAATTTTGGCATCTGCGGTAAGTTCGGGAACAATAACGGATGGTGTTTGTGTTTGGGTGATTTGGTCAGATGACGTATCGCTTGGTTGAGTGAAATACCAAACGGCAAGCAATAGAGTTGCTATGGCAACGATTACAATATTTCGCATTGGGTATCCTTTTTGTTACTATCTGTATTTCAGTATAACCTTTCCAGTAACGGGAGAGTAAAGGCTAAATTATTAGGCCTGCACCCTAAGTTTTATGATTGAATGAAGTAGCTTTCTAAAGATTGTAAGCAATAATGTTCTTGTGCAGAATTATCCGATTTTTAACCTATGATGTCAGAATTTAAATAAAATGTGACTGCACCCTAATTTGCTTTGACGATTAATATTTTGTGTTAAAGTTTTATCAATATGAGGGATGGGGGTACATAATGTTTTATATGGATGTTGTTGCAAGCACTTTGCAATTACTGGCAACGCTTTTTGTTATTGCTTTAGGATTAGTTGCATTGGCTGGTATTGCTATGTTTGTAATCGATCGAACACAAACACATGATGCGGTCAGGCGTAATTATCCCGTGATCGGGCGATTTCGGAAATTGTTCACAGAGTTGGGCGAATTTTTCCGTCAGTATTTCTTTGCGATGGATCGCGAAGAGATGCCGTTTAACCGTGCACAACGTGATTGGGTTGGGCGTGCTGCAGATGATAAAGATAACACCATTGCTTTTGGCTCTACCCGTAATTTAAATTTTTCGGGCACACCAATTTTTGTGAACGCTGCATTTCCGCCTTTGGATGAGCAGGCCACAAAAACCCAACCTTTGTTAATCGGGCCTTATTGTCGTGAACCTTATGATGCACCTTCCTTCTTTAATATTTCGGGTATGAGCTTTGGGGCTTTGTCAAAACCTGCGGTGCGCGCCCTTAGCCAAGGTGCGAAGAGCGCTAACATTTGGATGAATACGGGCGAAGGGGGCATGTCGCAGCACCATCTGGATGGTGGATGTGATATTGTTTTTCAAATTGGTACTGCAAAATACGGGGTGCGGGATTTAGAAGGCAATCTTTCGGATGATAAACTGAAAGAGGCGGCAAGCCATCCGCAAGTTAAGATGTTTGAGTTGAAAATGGCGCAAGGTGCGAAGCCCGGTAAGGGCGGGATATTGCCAGGTGGTAAGGTGACAAAGGAAATTGCCAACATTCGTGGGATTCCAGAGGGCCAGGATAGTATATCACCCAATCGGCATTTAGACATTGCCAATGGAAAAGACCTTTTGAATATGATTGGGCATATTCGTGAGGTTACGGGCAAGCCCGTTGGCTTTAAGACCGTTATGGGCGACTTTAATGCCCTAGCAGATTTTCTGGATATGGTGGTTGAGCGCGGCATTGCAAGTGCGCCTGATTTTATCACATTGGATGGGGGTGATGGCGGTACTGGAGCGGCACCAATGCCTTTGATGGATATTGTTGGCCTGCCGCTACGAGAGTCGTTGTTGATTGTTTCAGACATGATTTATGAACGCGGATTACGCGGGCGCATTCGGTTGGTTGCGTCAGGTAAGTTAATCACACCCTCGGATGTGGCGTGGGCGCTGGCGGCAGGTGCTGACTTTATCACCTGTGCGCGTGGTTTTATGTTCTCATTAGGGTGCATTCAGGCCTTGAAATGTAACAAAAACACATGCCCGACGGGTATCACAACACATGATAAGCGTTTGCAGCATGGATTGGTTCCTGAAACCAAGAGTGTGAAAGTGGCGAGTTATGCCAAGAACCTGATCCATGAAGTAGAGATTATTGCGCATTCGGTCGGGGTAAAGGAACCTCGTGAGATTGGGCGACGTCATGTGCGCATTGTTAAATCAAGTGGTGTTTCCATTCCGCTGAATGAACTGGCCCCTCGGCCAGAGATCCGAGTGTAGTCAAAATATAGGCCTTAAGATGAATTTACATTCTTTATTACAGGCGTGTGCGGCAACTGGAAATCCTGTGCGGGTTGGGTTGATCGGGGCAGGTAAATTCGGCTCTATGTTTTTGTCGCAAGTGTCGACGACCCAAGGCATGAATGTAACAGTGATTGCAGACTTGGATGTGCCTGCTGTGCGGAATGCTTGCATTGGTGTTGGCTGGGATGACGCACATATAAGTGCCACACGGTTTACTGATGACGCGCAAAGTCTGATTGCAGATTTGAGTGTTGATGTTGTGATAGAGGCAACGGGCCATCCTGCGGCAGGGCTAAAACACGCGGGCATTGCTTTGGCCGAAGGCAAACATATTATTATGGTTAATGTCGAAGCGGATGTTTTGGCAGGCCCGATGATGGCTGCGAAGTTTCGCAAAGCGGGTTTGGTCTATTCGATGGCATATGGCGATCAACCTGCATTGACCAGCGAGTTGGTTGATTGGGCGCGGGCGACAGGGTTTGAAGTGGTTTCGGCGGGCAAGGGTACGAAGTATTTACCTGAGTATCATAATGTAACGCCTGACGAGGTTTGGCAGCATTACGGGCTAACCGCGGATGAGGCGGCGGCGGCGGGGATGAACAGCCAGATGTTCAATTCATTTCTGGATGGTACAAAATCAGCAATAGAAATGGCCGCGATTGCCAATGCTTGCGATTTGGCTGTGCCGTGTGATGGCTTGGCGTTTCCGCCTTGTAGTACGGATGATTTACAAAACATGCTGATACCACGTGCGCATGGCGGTGTTTTGGAAGCGTCAGGGATGGTTGAGGTGGTGTCATCGCTGAACCGTAATGGCAGTGAAGTTCCGCGTGATTTGCGATGGGGTGTATATGTGGTGATCAAGGCCCCAAATGATTACACTGCCGCTTGTTTTGCACAGTACGGGTTGCCGACGGATAAAACCGGGCAATATGCGGTAATGTATAAACCGTTTCATCTGATCGGACTAGAGTTGGGCATTTCGGTTTTATCAGCGGCCTTGCGGGGGGAGTCGACAGGGCAGTCACGCGGCTTTAATGGCGATGCGGTAGCTTGTGCCAAACGTGATCTGGCTGTGGATGATATGTTGGACGGCGAGGGTGGTTATACGGTTTGGGGCAAATTGATGCCTGCGGTTGATAGTGTAAAGCATGGCGCATTGCCGATTGGTTTGGCAGGGGGCGTGCGCATGGTGAGGTCTGTCTTAAAAGGGGCCGTGTTGTGTTGGGATGATGTGGCGATTGATGCGGATGATCCTACGGTGCAGTTACGCCGTGAGATGGAAGCAATGTTTATTAATTAGGCGATTGTAATAATTCCAACATATACGTGATCTTGAATGTTTTAGCTTTGAAACCAGTATTGGTTAGGTCATTGTCCGTCAAAAGGGAGTTATCATGAGCAAATTATTATATTCACAAGTCACGCCAAAAGCGGATTTTTTGAACAGACGCCAGATTATGGCAGGTGCTGCAGGTCTTGGGCTTGCTCCGATGTTTGCGGGATCTGCAAATGCGAAGGCTTTGTCGTTTAAGAAAAGCGGTTATAAAGTTGATGGGGATATAACCCCGAAAGACGCGGCAACGACTTATAATAATTACTATGAGTATGGCACAGCTAAAGATGACCCTGCCAAATACGCCAGTGTTTTAAAGACTGATCCTTGGAGTGTTGAAATCAGCGGTATGGTGAATAACCCCGGCAAGTATGCGCTGGAAGATATTCTGAAGGATGTTGACTTAGAAGAGCGGATTTACCGTTTTCGGTGTGTAGAAGCATGGTCAATGATCGTGCCTTGGGTTGGGTTTCAACTGTCAGATCTGATTAAAAAGGCAGACCCAACGGGTTCTGCTAAATATGTGGCCTTTGAAACATTAAACCGCCCTGATGAAATGCCTGGCATTGGCTGGAATCCGCGTTTTCCGTGGCCTTATGTTGAAGGGCTGCGTTTGGATGAAGCGATGCACCCGCTGACGTTTGTGGCAACTGGGATGTATGGTGAGGAATTGCCAAACCAAAACGGCGCGCCTTTGCGTTTGGTGGTGCCTTGGAAATATGGGTTTAAATCAATCAAGTCGATTGTGAAGATCACTTTGACAGATAAAGAACCGCCAACCACCTGGAATAAGATCGCGGACAATGAATATGGGTTCTATTCTAATGTGAACCCTGATGTAGACCACCCGCGCTGGTCGCAGGGAAGTGAACGCCCTATCGGCGGTGGTTTGTTTGCCAGTCGTATTCCAACATTAAAATACAATGGCTACGAAAAAGATGTGGCAGGGCTATATGCGGGTATGGACTTAACTAAGTATTTTTAACACCTGATACCAATATAGGGGCAATAACTGCCCCAAATTGGTGCCCCCTATAAAGGGGGCATTTACCAGCCTTATTGCGAAAGCCCTTTTCAAGACGTAAGCTGAACCAAACGCAGTGCTATAGTGTAAATGGCAGTGTACGGTTATTTTAGGGGCTCGAATGATACTTCGCAAAACAATGTTCATCAAAGAAACGATTACGACAGACAGTGTAGGGGAGGCTTGTGACCCAATAACACGTGTTGCAGCTATTGCTGTGGTGCAAAACCCATTTGCAGGCCGTTACGTTGAAGATTTAGCACAGCTTTTCGATATGGGTGGGCAACTGGGTGAGGATTTAATGGCAGATGCTGTTAGCATGCTTGCGAATGCGCCAATTAGTTATGGAAAGGCGGCGATTGTTGGTGCTGCCGGTGATATGGAACATGGCGGCGCGATGATACATCCAAAACTGGGCAAGCCGATGCGCGCAGCGATTGGTGGCGGTAAGGCATTGATACCCTCGAATGTAAAAGTTGCAGGTATTGGTGCGACGATCGACATTCCTGTTGGCCATAAAGATGAAGCTTGGTCTTTCCAGCACTTTGATACAATGACTATTATGGTGGCAGATGCACCGCGCGCTGATGAAATTGTGTTTTGTATGGCTGTAACGGACGGTGGGCGACCCATCCCGCGTGTTGGCAACGGGCCGATTACCGATTGAATACTGGGTTGATCTGACAATAGGTAATATGTGACCTGCTACATAAAATTCATCGCTAGATTAAAGTATCCGTTCCTATTGTAATATTTCCAACAAGTTCGTGAGCCCCCGTGCTTTGGAAGGTGGAATTGTGTATGCATTACCCAAAGCGATTATTGGGAAAGTTATGGCGATGATACAGGTAATCAATTCAGTAATGCGGCGTGTTCCAGCGTGGCCGTTATATATAGTACTCGTGGTGCCAGGAATTTGGTTGTTTTACCAAGCTGTGAATAACCAGCTTGGGGCTGATCCATTGAAGGCGTTGGAGTTCCAGTTGGGGTTATATGCGCTTCAATTATTGGTTGCCTCATTATTGATTACACCGTTGCGTAATATTTTGGGTTTGAATCTGATTAAATTTCGCCGAGCAATAGGATTGATGGCGTTCTTCTATGTGGTGGCACATTTGCTGACATATCTATGGTTAGATCAACAATGGTGGTGGGGCGCGATTATCAAGGACCTAACAAAGCGGCCGTATATCATTATTGGCATGTTGTCGTTTCTGGCTTTGGTACCTTTGGCGATTACATCGAATAATGCCTCTATTAAGCGACTTGGGGCGTTATCTTGGAAGAAATTGCACCGACTCGCATACTTTGCGGCAATAGGGGGGGCAGTTCATTATGTTTTGTTGCGCAAAACCTGGGAACAGGAACCGATTCTATACGTTTTGGGGGTACTGGCACTGCTTGGGTACCGCGCGGTTAAGGCAAATAAAGGACGACTCGGGTCATTCTTACGACTTCGGGCCTGAATCGTAGCATAGATTGGAAGAAATCAGTCCACGACTCGGGAAATCAGCAAAAGGAATCGCAGTGATTCACTTATTTTGACATTTTTAGGGTCTGAATTGTGTCAAAACTCTGGCAAGCACCTTAAAGTTATCCACATTTTTCGTGTAAAAACAGTGGGTTTCGGGAAATTTCACTCTAAAAACAAGAAAAATCAAAATAACTGCAAAAAAAGTGCTACTTTCGAAAAAAAGGACTTGCGGTGATAGTGCACTAACACTAAACACCCCCTTACCGGACGCGATGATGTCAACACACACTACGCTGACAGCGACACGGACGGTGACATAGAGATAAACGAGCGGCGGGCGCGCCAAGGGAAACCAGAGGCGCTACCAAAGTTTTTTGTCTCTGGCTCTTTGAAATTGATAGTATCTGAAGAGATATGTGGGCGGTTTGGTTTCGTTTCGACGGACGAACGTTTGCATATCACGTTTCTAGAATGATAGTTTTCGGACTTGAATTCGATTATGAAATGTCAGCTTCACGTTTGATGTGGTTCTTTGTTTACTTTGGTAAACCTAGACACAACAAACTAAAATTGACGGTCATTGTGTTTCAGTAAGACATGGTGACCAAGGTTTAATCATCGCCTGATGGTTAAGCCTGATGTGCAGAGGTTCGAACGTCAAGGATATGATGGTAACATCATTTCAACTTGAGAGTTTGATCCTGGCTCAGAACGAACGCTGGCGGCAGGCCTA
>CAJXSR010000042.1 GCA_913061275.1 uncultured Paracoccaceae bacterium
GCGTTGCAGGAAAATGTCAATAACTGCTGTCATGCGAATGTCTGCTTCGAGCCTAGTTACCACTTTATTCCAATGTAAATTGGATCAATCTTGGCCACCACAATCCAAGGCATTCTCTCGTTGCGGCTGGACTACGAAATCTGAATGATTACAATATCTTCACCAATCACAGCTTGCAATTCGTAGTTGCGGCTGGACTACGAAATCTGAATGATTACAATATCGACCCGCGCTACCCCGTCAATACGTTCGTTGCGGCTGGACTACGAAATCTGAATGATTACAATCATTACCCGCACCGCATGAATAGCTGTTAAGTTGCGGCTGGACTACGAAATCTGAATGATTACAATATTGATATGCAATTCGTGATGGGCAGGCTGTTGCGGCTGGACTACGAAATCTGAATGATTACAATCAATCGGGTTAAGCACGCAACCGCCACGACGTTGCGGCTGGACTACGAAATCTGAATGATTACAATTTGCAGCATTAAAGGTAAAACAGTCATCTTGTTGCGGCTGGACTACGAAATCTGAATGATTACAATATTGCGCGCCAAGCTTGCCAGCAGCCTGCAGTTGCGGCTGGACTACGAAATCTGAATGATTACAATTGACTTAAACCTTGGTACAGTTAATCAGGAGTTGCGGCTGGACTACGAAATCTGAATGATTACAATTTTCATTAATACCGTACCACCTTTTTTAGAGTTGCGGCTGGACTACGAAATCTGAATGATTACAATATTCATAGAAAAGAACCTATACCCCCTTATGTTGCGGCTGGACTACGAAATCTGAATGATTACAATAGTTAATTTGGAGGGTTCAAATCACACGGCGTTGCGGCTGGACTACGAAATCTGAATGATTACAATCTTTAAAGGCACTGGCTCAATCACACTTACGTTGCGGCTGGACTACGAAATCTGAATGATTACAATAACTATTGTGTATTCCTATAGGGTAGACTAGTTGCGGCTGGACTACGAAATCTGAATGATTACAATGGGTAATTTTATTATAGGCCCATCAAACACGTTGCGGCTGGACTACGAAATCTGAATGATTACAATAGCAGCTTTCAGGTGTGGGTGATGACACATGTTGCGGCTGGACTACGAAATCTGAATGATTACAATATTCGAACTCATGCCCATCATATCCAATTAGTTGCGGCTGGACTACGAAATCTGAATGATTACAATAAGGGCAGCAATGCGATTGCGGTCCCCGAGGTTGCGGCTGGACTACGAAATCTGAATGATTACAATTCAACATTCGCGGTTTGGTAATATTTCGCAGTTGCGGCTGGACTACGAAATCTGAATGATTACAATAGAGCCTCTGTTAAGGTGTTGAAACAAAACAAATTAGCAGGGGTTTTATATGAAAAAAGCATTGTTAATCCTTAAAACATCACCAGCTGGTCGGGGTTTTTTCTGCGTGCTCTTCTGCCCTGATCAGAATAGTGATGGATATTCTCGTATTGTTTATCGGTGAATTGTAATATTTGTACATCTCCCCAATCTGGTAAGTTTATCTCAACGCGGCGCACACGTGCTTCGAATCCTTCATGACCGTTTACGAAACGAGCATAGACAGAAAACTGTGCACGATCAAAACCTTCGTCCAGTAAGAATTCACGAAACTTTGTCGCAGCTTTGCGCTGCGGTTTCGTATCCGTTGGAAGATCAAACATTACAAGACACCACAAAATTCTATACCCACTTAAAAAAGTTACATCATGCTGACCCATCAGCACCCCCCAGTGAAATCAGCTCTAGCCGCGAAGGCGGTATGGGCAAAAGCAAGTTTGGTTTACCTTGCTGAAAGGATTGTGCCAAAGAAAAGCAAAGGCTGTTGAGTGCGCTTGTCATCGGTGAACGGGTCATACCCATATCCAGATCAAATGCTATCAAGGCCGTCAAAACGGATTTGGCATCTGGGCATACCTCATCCACCCCGCGCTTTATCAACCCCAAAACTGCACAATCAACCAATGGGCGAAACGGTTCCATCAAATCATCTGCCAACGCAAATGCGTTTAACTTGTTGTGATGGTGCAATCCAATGGATGGGTGCAGACCGCTAGCAACAATGGCCCGTGAAACAGCGGCCCTAAGAACAGTATAGCCATAGTTCAAAAGCCCGTTGATCCCAGGTGACTGTCGGTCACGTCGAAACTCTTGCCCCATCAACAGCGGCCAATAGTGACGCGCTGCCTGGGCTTCGATATTTTCAGGATCACCCGATTTCACCTGTGTTGCCAAGTAATTTAGCCGCTCATCTTTTTGACTAAAGGCTGCCAAGGCTTCCGCCTGCATTTTAATTTTAGAAATGATCAAAGTTTTCCATAATTGCTTTAGCAGGGGTTGCTTGGCATTCCATTGCCTTTGAATGCGACCCGCTTGCGCATGATGGCCCTCAATCGGGGTTACAATGGCGAGGGGAGCATGGTTTGCCCCGCAGATAACCACTAAAGCACCCCTGCGTGCCAATTCTGCAAGTAATGAATTACTATAAGTCACGCCATTGGCGTGTACGACAATGGCCAAAATATCATCAAGCGGCACACGCCCCAATTCAGTATGGCCTTCAGAGACTACCAAAAATCCGCGATAGCGCGATAAATGTCGCTTATCTGTTGCAATATCAACTATTCTATCCATTGTTACCTTTCGGCTAATGGATTGATATTATCTTATTTTTTGATTCGAGTCTTAAAGTTTATGTGGTCCTGGGTCGGTGACCCTACCAAGTGCATCAATTCCTATTTTGTGTAAGCCGTATTTTTGTAATGTTCCTAAACCCAAGCGTATATAATCAAAGGGGTCATTAGTATCTCTTGAGCGGGCATCAACATTTGCTTCATTCATGGGCGACAAATCCAGTCGTTGTGTACTCATTTTAGTAATAACGGCCTGTATTGATCCATGTTTCGGATGATCTAAAGCCACCATATCTCTCTTGAACAAACGCATGACCAACTTTGCTGCAGGGTGTGGCCGCGACGCCCCTAACCCTTTTTGATTGGCGTCAAACGTCGACAATACTTCAGCCTTCCATTTACCATCAGGCAGTCGCCAAACTTCGACACAATGGTTCGAATCGCCTTTGTAACCTTTATAGGTCGTACCCGTTTTATCCTTAATCGGGATAACCTTCACCGCATCAATCAAACGGACTCGCCGAATGCCGCGATAAATGACATTATTTTGTGAGAAAGCAAGTAAAGCTGCCGTAAAATCTTTGCCTGACAGATCTCGGGTCGTCTGCCAAAGCTTATCGCGCAGGTCTTCATCCCTAATCTTGGCAATATCCTTTGGCCCCAAACTGCCCAGTGGTTTGCGGGTTACAACAATGTCAGCTCCAGTACTCGATTGGGAGCCCGTCAATCCGTAAGCCGTGTCATTGTGTAACTGCCCGGAACTGGCTCCAATACTGCCTTTGCCAACAGTCCCATGGTCGGGTTTATGGCTGGTTGTTATATTATCAAGTATGATTTTCATCTCGGCGCGAAACCCGTCCCAAGGCAACTCTATATTAGCCTCTTCTTTTTTGCCCATTTCAGCACTACGCGCTGAGGTGCGTGAAATCTGCTGTAATAGACCTCTGTCTGTGGCCGCAATGACGGCGGCATCAATCGCATGATGGCGATGATCCTGACGGTTTTTCTTTTTGACTGTATGGTGGTTCTCGCTGTCTTGCAGAAGCTCATTCAAAGCCCATTTACGGCGTAACATTTCTGTTAATTTCCCAGGAACCACCCACACTGGGGCAGTTTTGGGGTCAGGGTAAAGCCGTGACAGGTATTCACGTGAAATACGAGACAGGTACTGCGTGTCAGTCAATTGACGCGCAAGGAAACCGCTTTCGCCTTCAAACCGCTCCATTGCATCAGGCGCAAATCGCCAAGCTTTGTTATGCGGTAGGTTTTTTAAGTTGGTTGAGATGACATCCCATTTTGCGGGAATATGTCCCCAAGCTTTATACGGGTGCTTGTTGCTTTTTTCCTGATTGCACAATTGATGGCAAACGACTTTATTAGCAACGCTATCATCCAAAGTTTGCGAATATGGTAAGATGTGGTCAATTTCTGTTGATCCATCAAACAAAGACGTAATGCCTATCGCCCCACTGCAATAGGGGCAACAGCGCAGCAAGGCGTTAGGGTGTGAATCTTCCCATAAGCGCATTTTCAAGCGGTTGCGACCGGTATTGGCATGTTCACCTATTTCCGTTTCAATTTCTTTACCCCGCATAATCGCAGCATCGGTCAGTTTGCGAATTTCCACGTTGATCTTTTTCTTTTCTTTTTCACTATTTTTCAAATCCCGTGCCAACTCAACTACGATCTGATCTGGCATACCGTGAATACGGATAATATCATTCACCAAGCGGCGCAGTTGGTTCAGTCCTATATGAACCGTTGGGTTGGTAATTCGCCCCCAATATTCGGCCGCATCTTTTACAGGGTCGTGCTGCTTTGCGTCGTGACTGCCAGGAATGACATGGCGTTGTAACAGTTCGCCGTAATAGGGTAGCTCGTCCAGTAGTTCACCCGTTCCGTCATCTGAATGCGAGCCATAAATATCGCTGGCAGCTTTACTATAAAGTACGACACCCGCTTTCAGTTTTTCCAGTATCTTCCGTGTTGCAGTTTCACTTAACCGCCCATATCCATCGGGCAAACTCACCTGAGCGACTTCTTTAGCCTGATCCTCACCCATATCGAATTTACTTTGCAACTGATCCAGTAAAGTTGCAGTATCTTCCGCTTTGCGCACGGCTTGAATGATCGCCCATTGATCCTCGAATGAAAGGACAGACCAGTTGGCACCATAGGCTTTTTTCAGCGCATAGCGCACCTCGTTACCATCCACTTTGGTACGGTTACCTCGCTCCAAGGAAAATCTCTGATCTGGGAGAAGCTTCAAAACTTTCCGTAACTGTGCAAAGGAAACCGTTTTGGCATCTTGCAGTTTCAGCACAAGTGCATCTCGTTGATCTAGCGTAAGAGGGCGTGCTCCATGCCCATCTTCCACAACGCGTAATGCATTCACGGTTTCATATAAACGCCGCTCCTGAAACAGCGGATGTGCCTTGGCCATACGCGGTTCATCTTCAAAGAAGCAAAGCCCTATCTTTGGTTCTTTTAACGGACGTTGGTAAAAGATAATTTGCCATATTTCGTCCCGTAATTCATCAGTTAAAACCTTTGGGTAGTGCGCCGCTTGTGCCGTCCATAGCTTGGTGAACTCTTCTTCAAATAAAGCCCGCGTCGGATAAAAATTATATCCCGAAACCTGTTTATCATCACTTTGAACCAATCCTAACCGTGTACGCACTGGCGGTATTGCCCGTTCATCTTTTGCCGCTACTCTGCGTACGTGTAGGAATTCCCCGTAAGTCTTGGCTCCAGCCGTCAGTATAGCCTGATCCAACCGCGCAGCCCCGTCTTTAATTTTACCACCTTCGTTGTCTTTGCCGTCTGTCTTACGGTTTGATTTAAATCCGCGCCTTTGATTAAGATGAAACAAAGCTCGACCCAATTCCACTAGTTCTAACCGTTCTGACAAGCCGTGTGCACGCAACTCAAACGGATCGAGTCCTTCCAGTGCCTTACGATCGTCAGGTGAGTCTGGCATCAGACCCGCAGTGGCCAGTGTATTCATCAATACGGTACGCCTGCGCAAATACCGATCCCGCATGCGCCGCGCAGAACGCGCCTCGCGTCGGCCTACAGCTAATGACGCCTTGGATTTAGGATCGCGCCCATCGGGGAAAATGCGCGAACCGCCGACAATATGCCCGATTATCTCATTGTTCTGATTTGTCTCATACAGCCACCAACCAATAGAATTTGACCCAATATCCAAACCAAGACGCATAATAATAAACCCTTTAAATATTCACCTTATAGTTGACAGTTTTAATGAAAAACGCAAGTATGCTTTATTCAGATTTCGTAGTCGAGCCGTTAACAAGTAGCGTAGACTACAACAGATCAGAGCGCGGGCTACGGCCCGCGTTTCTTGTTTTAAAGCAATTTTTATGAGTATTAAAAATTAACATCTATGAAACTCTGTTTTTATCCAATAGTCTCTGACCTCAGACATTTATTGTAAGCGATGTAATTTGGATTTTTGAAAAAATAACGCACAATTAAATGTTACTAGAATGCCTATATGGCATTCTTTTATACGTCACTTACATTCAACTAGAGTTAGAGTTTTCGAACCTAAATCTATCCACCAATTCCGCCCGCTCTTGCTCCAATTTAACCCGTTGTTTCCAATACGTCGTTCTATTATAGGCGCGGCTCACCACATTTCCATCCTGATGCGCCAAAGCGGCTTCAATCACATCAGGATCGTATCCCCGTTCAATTAGGATAGTACTAGCCGTTGAGCGAAAACCATGTGCTGTAGCTTCAGTCTTTGCATATAGGAAGTCATTCAAAGATTTTGAACATACCAGAACATTCAAACACATTAGACATAAGTGACTAAAAAGAGACTAATATCGTATTAGGTTTTGGTTGTTGCCTGCTAAGTTATTAAAGGTATTGGTAGCGGGAGAGGGACTTGAACCCCCGACACGCGGATTATGATAGCGAGGACAACTAGTAATAACAGTGAGTTACACGATAGTGTGTAATTAAGTCTGTAGCTTTTTGAAATCCACATAAGTCACTGATATCAATCTGTTTTTACTATTTCTGCATGCCACTCTACTCCTGTATTATGCAATTACCGAACTTTGCCGTCGTGAATTCTCAATTCGCACTGCAACAGTGTTTGTACTTTCGTCCTGATCCGCAAGGGCACGGCTCATTTCTACCAACTTTCTTCCCTGACAACGGAGCGCACGGCGTATTGGCAGATTGCATAAACGGCGGCAGACCGCCCTTTATACTGCGTGATTTTGTCCAGCCGTTTATGGTCACTACCAATTTCGGGATAAGATCCGGGGCTTCCTTAGTAATCTCCCTAACCGATTTCTTTGCCAAATCGCTTTTTCCCTCAGCAATATTGTATATCGCAAGCATCATTGTGACTGACGATCTAGCTTCCTCATCAGGGCTTTCGATGATCTGTTCCCATGCATCCATTCTGAGCCGCATCGCCCGTTCAAAACCGCACGCCCAGAATTCCCAAAGGATTTCCTTCGTCCGCGTATCTTCATCAAAGAGAGGGCCATATTCAATATGCGGCGGCGTGAGAGAGACGGCTACATCGTTGTAGTGACGCATAACGAGATCAGTCGCCGACTGAAATTCTTCAAGAGTGGCAAAATGATCGGCACCCTCACCCCATACGCAAGACAACCATTCACTTGGCATGATCATTTCGGGACAAACAACCAACCCAGCGCAGAAGCCATCGAACTCACTCAGAAGCATGCCTTCATTCTCCATCGGGATGGAAAGCAGCATCTCATCCAGCTGCGCCAGTTCGTCATCGCTTAACATGTAGATCTCTCCTGCGCAGACTATGCACGGTAGCAATAACGAAATGCAGTAAAAATGTATAGAAGCCGATGGCGGGGTCAATGCCCTACTAAGAGCTAAATATGCTAGCTGGATTATTGACTTGCATGGCGGCAAACCAGACCTCCGGTTAGATTGAAACGAACTACCGCTTTGAGCCCTTATTGACTATTTCTGCATCAAGCACACTTGAACGTTAAATGCAGAAAGCAGACCTTTGCCATGCGCTCAGAAAGGCCCCTTAGCTTACAAACGTATAGCCGCTTAAACAAGAACTTCGAACGGCACTAAATCACGACACGTCCAAATTATCATCATGCACTTAAACGCCGTTAATCATAAGTGGGGGCCCGTCTTGTTTGTCGCTTTGGCTTGTTATTGAAATGTTTGAAATATGCAAATCAATAGGATGTATTTTTAACACATTATTTAAATTCCACCCACCTAAATCCACACTCTTGATCTATGTCAATAAACAGCAAAAACATATCTAATAAATACAATATGTACCTTGGATGTTAATAATTATTTTGCATTTCAGGGGGTTCTGAAACTACTCTTAAAGGAATGTATTATGGGATATAGAATGAAATTATTATCTGCCGTTGCCCCAATTGCGATTGCAGCATTAACACCAGCACAAGTATGGGCTGGTCAGATTGATGGGTTTATTGGAATTAGCGGGGACGGCTTTGTGTTTTCTGACCCTACAGAGGGTGTAGAAGAGCCAGGAATTAAAGCTGTAACTGGCGCGATCAACAATGATGATTTCACGTCTGCAAACGGGTTTTCCCCATCAGGTGTCCTTAATTGCCTGATGGCCAATAGAGAAGCTGGTGTGAATTGTGATGCCCCTGCGGGAAGTGGCAAACGGATCAAAACCAATCTGACGGGCACGTCGGGATTTGATTTGAGGTTTAGCACGTCTGCAACCACTGGTGTTACAGAATATTTTACCTTCGGAAAGATGACCAATAAATCAGGTGCCCGCTTAATGGGTTTTGATATGATATTGGGAACTGGTTCTGGTGATGCATTCACAGTTGTCGACGGTACAACAGGTGTATTGTTTGACCAATTGACGGCCTTATCTGTAAAAGCAGCGGCTTGGCCAGGTTTGGGTGGTGCGACTACTGGTCAAAACCCGTTGCAACGCACGTTCTTTCCCAACGGGTTGTTTGGCGAAGGTGGCCAAGAAGGCAGCATAGGTTTTTTTAGTGGTGATGATGCAGGATTTGTTTTTACACAATCGGCAGACGGTACTACATTGACAGCTACCCCATTATTCAACACTGAACATAATGCAATATTTGGTGACGGTCAGCTGGATCGCACCCAAATCCCGGATGCGTATTTCTGGAATGACGACAATGATACAGAAACCGAAGATTCATTAGTCGGTTGGCATAATACTGGCACAGATCAATGGCTATATGGTAACCTTGCCATTGACGACCCTGCAACCGCTACTGTGGATGAGTTTCAGGTGCGCATTGATGCATTGGCCGCGTCACTTGGTGTAAGTGTTGCATCACTGGCTTATACACCAGGTGGTGTAGTTCCCGACGCTATCCTTGCTGCGATGAATTCTGATAGCCTGTTTGCGATTGACGAAATCGAAGACCTTTCGAACTTGAACCTGAACTTTTCAATTGATGTCGGCGACATTGCGTTGGGTGAGTTCACATTACGGGTTACTCCAGTTTTCGCACCGATTGTGCAAGCGGCTGTGACCGATTACCAATTTGCTGTTGCTGGTAGCCTTGACGCTGCAAACATTCCCTATCTTGCTGCGGATGCAGGTTACTTAACTACTATCAGTGCTATTCTAGCCTTGCCAACCGCTGCTGAACAGCAACTGGCTTTAGAACGTATTGGGTTCAGTTTTCTGAGTTCCTATACGGATCTTAGCTTTTCAATGGCAAGTGATCAGATATTCGCAATCGGATCTGGCTCACAAGCTGGTGCTACGGGTACAGCTGGCGTCAGTCAGGGCAATCCTAATGCTTGGAAAATTGGTCAGGATACGAACGCTTTTATCTCACTCTCTGGTAGCTCGGGTCAAACTGATAGGACGGCCAATAATATTGGCGCTGATTTTACCACAACAAATGTCACTTTAGGGTTTGAGCGTGGCTTTGGAGAAGACCGAGCTATTGGTCTTGCGTTTGGTATGTCAAGCGGGACATCTGATATCGACGACGGGCGTGGCGAACTTGAAGCCGACGGTTTGGCCATTACACTGTTCGGGCGCACTGAATTTGGTTCTAACGGACACGTTCAAGCATTGGTAGGGTATCAAGACCTGTCCTATGATAGTAAACGCAATATTACTATCGGCGGGACCTCTTCGACAGCTCTGGGCACTACCGATGGGTCAACATTCTATACTGGCTTGCAAGGTGATTGGATGATACAGCGCGGCGCATTTAACTTTGGTCCAATGGCCAGTGTCGAATATTACCGGGTTAAGATTGACAGGTTCAGCGAAACTGGAGCGGGGATTAACAATATCACCGTGGGCGAGCAATCTTCCAACTTTACAGTTGCGCGCTTAGGTGTTCGTGGCGGCAAAGAAATATTGACTGAAAAGGGTACGTTCAACCCCTTCGGTCATATTGCCTATACCTCTCGAACTGGTGATACCCAGTTGATTTCAACTTCTTTTGGCGGTGTATTGCCAAGCTTAACACCTGTTGACGCTACCGACAGTGATTGGGTTGATATAGGGTTGGGTCTAACTGCGGAATTGTCTTCAACAGACAAATCATCTAGCCGAATGGGTGCAGAGTATCGTGGGGCATTATTTGGCAATGGATATGAAAGCCACAGCTTGCGCGCATTCTTTGAAATGACTTTCTAACCAACAACAATGTTGCGCTGGCTTTAAGCCAAGTGGCTTTGCTTAACCTTATTCAGGTGCACTGTTATCGCGGTGCACCTGATTTTTGTTCTTTAATGTGCCCTGTCAAACTAAACTGACATGAGACAAGTAACGGAATTTGGCAAGGTTGGATATTGCGAGAAGCACGAACGGCAGCTTTGTCCGGCTCTGCTGCCATTCGGCATCCATAAAATGAATGTCGGCTTTATGCTGTGTGAGCTGATCAAAAAGCGCATTTTGAGCTGAAAGTATTGGTAGCGGGAGAGCGCCTTAAAGCCAAAGTTAAATTTATCCACCATAGGGGGTCGCTAAGGGCTCAAAGCAGTCATCTGACATTTTCTATCAAGTATTTTCTATCTGAAAATGACCCAACGGCGGCTGAGCGATGGTGTGGATGGCTCCTGCACCATTAGCGTCGTAATGGGCTATTCTGCAGGTGTTAGGAACTGCTCGAGAAAGGAGCCACCCCATGCATGTTACAACAATCGGCCTTGATTTGGCCAAGAACGTTTTTCAAGCCCACGGTATCTACAAAGATGGTGAAGTTGCATTCAACCGTGCAATAAGAAGAGCCCAGGTCTTGACGTTTTTTGAACGCCTTGAGCCGTGTTTGATTGGCATTGAAGCGTGCGGAACCAGTCACCATTGGGCGCGTGAACTGATCAAACTGGGGCATAACGTCAAGTTAATCCCGCCTGTTTACGTGAAGCCTTACGTTAAACGGGGCAAATCTGATGCAGTTGATGCGGAAGCGATTTGTGAAGCAGTTACGCGACCGACAATGCGATTTGTTGAAGTGAAGACGCCCGAACAACAGGCGATACTGGCAGTACATCGAACCCGTGACCTCATCGTTCGGCAACGAACTCAAACAATCAATATGCTGCGGGCGCAACTGGCGGAGTTTGGTGTTGTTATACCTCAAGGAATCTATCACGCCCTTGCATTCGCCAAGGGTTGGCTGAATGGAGAACAACCGGATTTACCTGAAGTTGCCGGCGATGTGATCTTTGGAATTTGCGACCAACTACTGTTCTTGCATTCAAAGATCCTAGGTTACTCCAGCCAGATGAACCAAATCGCCAAGAGTGAGAAACGCGTTGCACTGCTTCGCACAATTCCGGGTGTTGGGCCGATTACAGCGTCCGCAATTGTTGCAACGGTTGGCAGTGGCAAGCAGTTCAACAATGGCCGAGAGTTTGCCGCCTGGCTGGGATTGACGCCGATCAACAAATCAAGTGGTGGAAAAGAGCGGTTAGGTCATATCTCGAAGATGGGCGATCAATACATTCGCCGGTTACTGGTTCTTGGCATGACGTCACGCATTCGCTCGATTAGAGCGGAGCCAGAGAAATTTGATCCTTGGTTTGCAGACATCCTGTCACGCAAGCCAAGCAAAGTGGCAGCGGTTGCCATGGCCAACAAAACTGCCCGTATGATCTTGGCCGTATTAATCCGGAATGAGCCGTACAAAGTGAGAACCGTTTGAGCTCAACGGCCTAGAAACAGGAGATTGCAAGACCAATGAAGTGATGGAACTTTGTCAGCCCTAAAACCAAGACGCCCCGTGCTTTGTCCTGAACGCTTGCTGTTCGATGAGCGGAATGGGACTTGGTTGGTGGAAACCATCAGGGCCAGCGGCCATGTGTGTCGCGCAAACAGGCCGAACACAAGACTGCTTCTGACAAAAGGTCAATCACAAATAAAGGACTTGCAAAAAGGGAGCCATCCACACAGGACAAAGCTGTGCCTGCGGGAGCCTAGAGCATTACATGTTGAGTCATGTAACGTTGACGAGAAGGTGTATTCTGTATTGAAAAATACAGGCATAGGGCATAGAGGAACTAGTAATTGATGAGCCAATAATATGAGGCTTCTGCGTTAGTATGATTACCTCGAATTAATGATCTACTCGAGGTAATCATACGGTTCAACAATCAATAAAAGAACCATCCGAACGTTCCTGATCTATTATATTCTTTAACATTTCACTACTGATTTCACCCTGAACAACCGTTCGGCCTATGACCATTGCAGGTGTACCAATGAATGCAAAGATTTCTGCCAGTGCGGCACTGTCAAGAAGTGTCCGTGCAACTTCGTCTCCACTCATATCGCGTAATAGTTGTCCATAATTTACACCGACGTTATCTGCGAGTGCCTTTATATATTCTGGTGTAGCCTGAAACGGCGTTTTAATGAGACGTTCGTGAAATTGAGCATACTCACCTTGCATTTTAGCCGCTTGTGCCGCTTTAGCCGCCAATTCGGACGATTCACCGAATATTGGCTGCTCATGCCAGGAAATCTGTATCATGCCATCGGATTCTGTTTCGAGACGCGTAAGTTTCTGTGAAAGAACACGGCAGTATGGACAGTAAAAGTCCGAAAATACCGCGATTTGAACAATGTTGCTGGCAACAAGCCCAGGGCCGAACAAGTTGCCACAAATATTTTCTTTTACACGCGAAATGGCAAATTCAATCCCAGGGTCGGAGCGTGCGTTAATACTAACAAATGGATCAAAACCAATTGAACTTTGCCCGTCGGGCACACGTCTGAACCCAGCAGGGGTTTCGAGGGGCTCGAATTGCAGAGGTTTTTGAAAGAAAATCGGAAGTAGCTGATATTTGTAAACAGCTATGATGGCTAAAGTACCACCTATTAGTAATAATCGTCTATTAGCCTTCATATATAGCATCCAAGTTTTAGACTCATAAACCAAATTTCCGCGAATGCGGGGCTGGCCCCCCACTATATATTAACGGGAGGCCATAATCCGGGAGATTTACTTTAGATCAGTAACAACTAATTTACCCTTTAGACGTTCAGCAACAAACTCGATGTTGTCACCTGCTTTCATTTTTTCAAGCATAGCGTCTTCAGAGACACGGAATACCATCGTCATTGCAGGCATATCTAAGTTTGTTAGTTCTTCGTGGATAATAGTTACCTTGCCTGATTTTGCGCTAACCTTCTTCACAACACCTTTGGTATATATCACAGCCGCAGAGCCACCAGCATCTGCAACCTCAATTGAACTGTGCATACCAGCTTCGTAATGCCCAGGGATCAAACAGGCGAACTCGAATGTGCCCGTGTTTGTAAACGACCAGATGATTTCACCTGATTGCCCTTCTTCAAGGCGCACCGAGTTAGGATCATCATGTTCCATTTCTGGAAACTTCTCCATTAGTTTTTTATGATCTGCGTTCTTTTCGACAGTATCAAGAACAAATTCATGTTCTAACTCACCCTTGTTTTGAATTGCAAAGCGAACCGTTTCACCTGCTTTTATTTCAAGTGATTTTGGTTCAAAGATCATATCTCCGTCATCTGTTTCAATCATAGATACGTTAATTGTGCGCGTTACCATATTAGCCATACCGGGCATCCCTGCAGCCATTTCGTGATGACCTGCATCACCATTGCCTTCAGAGTGGCCATGTGATCCGTCTTCGGTTTTCTTAGTTTCATGACCGTGCCCACCTGTATGAGATCCACTGGCATAAACCGGGTTTGCTAATGCTAAGATTAGGGCTGTTGAGAGTAATTGCATTTTCATAGTTTTTCTTTCTTTGGATAAGTTAGGTGTCGAATAACTCGATCATCCTTTTAAGATTGGTTTCTTTGTTATTTGAGTTTTGGGGTTGTTCATGCTTGCATGTTCGGGCAGTTTCCCCGTCCATTCGTAGGCTTGTGTACCGGGAGGGTTTTCGTACCAGCCAGGGTCTGAGTAATCATCTGCGCCAATACCTTCGCGTACTTTGACAACAGAGAACATTCCGCCCATTTCAATTGGGCCATGTGGCCCCCAGCCTGTCATCATTGGAACAGTATTGTCAGGTAGTTCCATTTCCATGACACCCATGTCTGCCATGCCAGCGGATCCCATCGCCATAAATTCTGGTTGGAATTTTTGGATTTTTTGCGATAAGCGGCGTTGGTCTGTACCAATGAAGGTTGGTACATCGTGACCCATGGCGTTCATCGTGTGGTGTGACTTGTGGCAATGAATGGCCCAATCGCCCAAATGTACGGCATCAAATTCAAATGCGCGCATTGCACCTATCGGTAGATCAATCGTCACTTCAGGCCACCGGGCAGCCTCTGGCACCCAACCACCATCCGTACAGGTGACAGAGAAGTCATATCCGTGCATGTGGATCGGGTGATTGGTCATCGTCAAATTCCCCACCCGAATACGAACGCGATCATTGTGATTGACCACGATTGGATCGATATCGGGGAAGATGCGGCTGTTCCATGCCCAAAGGTTGAAGTCTGTCATCGTCATGATGCGTGGAACATAAGTACCAGGTTCAATATCAAACGCATTCAGCATGAATACAAAATCGCGATCAACGGGCATGAATGTTGGGTCTTTGGGGTGCACGATAAACATGCCCATCATCCCCATTGCCATTTGCACCATTTCATCTGCATGCGGGTGATACATAAACGTACCACTTTTGGTCAGGTCGAATTCATATACAAACGTTTTCCCTGGTGGAATGCCTGGATGACTAAGGCCGCCTACGCCATCCATACCCGAAGGTAAAATGAGACCATGCCAATGAACGGTCGTGTGTTCTTGCAACTTATTCGTCACATAGATACGAACACGATCTCCTTCAACTGCTTCAATAGTTGGCCCTGTAGATTGGCCATTATAACCCCAAAGATAAGCCGTCATTCCATCTGCTAGCTCACGCTCAACGGGTTCAGCTACAAGGTGAAACTCTTTCACCCCGTTGTTCATACGAAACGGTAATGTCCACCCGTTTAGTGTTACGACAGGCTGATAATCAGGCCCTGTTGGTGGATGAAGTGGCCCCTGGGTGGACGCACTGTCCATGACCTGTCTCTTATACACATCTCCGAGCCC
>CAJXSR010000043.1 GCA_913061275.1 uncultured Paracoccaceae bacterium
GCGCCTGATTGTGGATCAGGAGGCCCCCCGTTCAAGTCGGGGCGCTGGTACCATTTACATTAAGTTTGATTTCAATACGCTTTACGGCGCGAAACAGTACCGTCCGCGCCCGTCTTTCTTTGAAACGTAAAGTGCTTCATCAACGGCTTGTAGATAATATTCAATTGTATCAGGTCGTTTCGTGTGACAATTCACGATACCGATGCTTGCACCCACATAACATTTTTGTGCACCCCATGATATCGGTTGCTTTATTTTACAGATAATCCGCTTAGCAATATCTTCGAGTTGTGCTTTTGTTTGATCGCCTTCAAGCACCAATAAAAACTCATCCCCACCAGATCTTACAACGATATCTGTTGGGCGGGTTTCATTAAGTAAAATTTCAGCTACGTCTTGTAACACCTTATCACCCGCTGAATGGCCCAATGTATCATTCACCAATTTAAAGTGATCTAAATCTATTAAAAATAATGAATAGGCACTTGGCTTTCGGCGACGGTTAAACCGTTTCACGTAACGATCTAATGCGCGTCGATTACTTAAACCGGTTAAAGGGTCTGTATATGCTTTTTCTTCGGCTTCTTCCCTTTGCCCGTTCAGCCGGTCATTCAAGCTTTGCGATTCTTCTAAAAGTGCTGATTGAACTTCGATCACATAAAGCATTTCTACAGACGGGTCGGCAGGGGAAAAACCTTTTCCGTTTAAGTTCCAAAAAGAAACCGCTTCTTTTAGGGACGTTCCAAACGAAAAGTTAATCAACACACCTGTGTTACGCGGCATAGGAACTGCGACCGCTTTTAAATCGATTTCTTTATGGCAATTTAGTTGCGCAATAAGGGGGTTACCGTAATGTGTTTTAAGATTGTTAAAATTGTTCAGGTTTTTAGGGAAATTAAACTGGATATGTTTAAACAGATATTGCCCTTCCAGTGGCGTTCCAGCTGAAAAAAGCTTTGCCAATGTTGGCCCGACATGCACAATACTTCCAACTGAATCTAATTGGACGTGCATCGGTAGCAACATATTTAAAGCTGAATTATCAAACGCTTCGCCGCCTATTAAGGGGGGTGATATAGAGGCGAGCACACCCATTAATGTGTAACCAGGGCAAGTTTTCCACACTCTTTTAAGTTATCGTGGTGTATCACAATGGTAAAAATATCTTCGTCTAAATGCCTTAAAGCGCGCCTTGTATGGGTGATGGAAACTAGGGTATTATAATCATCAGCAAGGGACCGTAAAAGGCCTAATAGGGTTGTCCCAAAGCCCCTTTTTTGAAACCTTGTATATAAGGTGTATTTATCTGGGGCGTGGCACTTTATTTCCATCGATGGCACATCCAGGTCTGGGGCGGCCATTTTTGCACGTGCGTAGACAAAATCAAGGGATTGAAGGAATTCCCCGTAGGTTTCACCGCCAAACTTCAACAGGCGGCGCACCGTGGATAAAGCGTTTTCAGACACAACATAAGTGCCAAAATCTTCTAAAATTTCATCCCGCGACCGATTTACCAACATCCCAAAATGGTTCAACAAATCCTCAGTTGTTTCATCTTCATATGAAAGCATCGATTCAAAATTATAAAACGGCAACTTAGCCCGTTCACAGGTTTCTTCCCAGACATCAACACCGTGTATATCACGGATATAACACTGCAAACCTCGATTAATCATTCCATGCACAAAGCGGCCCTCCTACAGCCAGAAGTAGCGCAGAAATGTTAACAATCGGTTATGGAAAGTAAGGGGTGGGATGTGCCCTAAAAATCCGTTGGCGCGCCGCCCTCTTCTTTGCGTTTGGCCACGAACGCCTGAAGTTCCTCGTCTATCGCAGGGTCAATCGCGGGTGCCTCAAATTCGTTTAATATGTCTTTCCAGATTTTATTGGCCCTTTGTGCCGTCCATTTTGACCCATCCAATTCCCATTGTTCATAATTGCGCCAATCGGACAAGAAGGGGGAATAAAATGCGGTTTCATAGCGTTCCTGCGTATGTTCAATACCAAAGAAATGCCCTGTAGATCCCACATCTTTAATCGCATCAATCGCAATGTCATTGGGGCCTGTTGCCGTCAAAACAGGTTCCATATAGCGTTGAATTTGTTGTAAAACTTCGCAATCCATCACGAATTTTTCGTAACTTGCGATAAGCCCGCCTTCCAGCCAGCCAGCGGCATGGTAAACCATATTAACGTTGGATTGCACTGCCGACCAAAGTGAATTGCAACTTTCCCACATCGCTTGCCCGTCAGGGGCGTTGGATGCACACGCATTGGTCGCGCGCAACGGTAACCCGTAGTAGCGCGCCATTTGGCCTGTCATCTGTGTGGCACGCATATATTCAGGTGTGCCAAAGGCAGGCGCACCAGATTTCATATCCACGTTTGAGGTAAATGTGCCGATAATACACGGGGTGCCAGGGTTGATGTATTGCAACAACGCAATCGCGGCTAAACCTTCGGCAATAGATTGTGCCACGGCCCCCGCCATGGTCACAGGTGCCATAGCGCCCGCCAACGTAAATGGTGTGACCGTTACAGGTTGCCCGCGTCGCGCCAAACGCATGGCCCCATCAATCATCGGTAAGTCGTGTTTTAGCGGTGAAGTGGAATTGATGTTGGTATACATACGTGGTTGCGCATCAAACTGTTCATGGGTCAAACCACCCGCAATACGCACCATTTCCATCGTATCTTCAACCCGTTCTTTACCCAGTGAATAAGCGTGTGCCACTTTGTCGGTCAGGGTTAGTTTTGAATACAAGCAATCCAAATGGCGCACTGACGGATGAATATCCACCGGTTCCACAGGATAGCCGCCGGCCACATGAATACAGTTAAAATACTGCGTCAATTTCACAAGGTTTTCAAAATCTTCAAAGTTGCCAACACGCCGTCCTTTATCCAGGCACATGGCATTAGGTGGCGATGATACATTGACGAAAACCATGTTTTTGCCGCCGATTTCAATGGCTTTTTCAGGATTGCGCGGCGTAATTGTGAATTCAGATGGGCAAAGAGCGATCATTTCCATCACCCAAGCGCGATCCATACGAATATTATCGCCTGTGATGGTGCAACCCGCTTCACGTAGAATTTCCAAAGCTTCGGCATTGTAAAAATCGATACCGATTTCTTCCAGAATGCGCATCGCACCTTCGTGAATTGCTTCTATCCCTTCAGGGCGAAGCGGTTCCGTCGGGTTATCCAGATTGACGATTTGGCGCCAAGGCATTTGATCGATGGCACTTGTATCCCCACGGCGTGCATTACCTGCGCGCCCCCCTGCTCTGCTACGTCTAGCCATTTTGAACCTCAATATAAAATCTCTACAATAACCTTGCAAAATTGCTGTCGCTAATTGTACTAAGAAAGCGACAAAGCTTGTCGCATACGACAAAACTATACAATTTTATTTACACTAATTTTGCAAAGACACTGTTACGAGCAAAGAAAAGATGACACTTGAACCAAAACCTTTGAATCCACAGACTTATAAGATCGGGTTGCTTTTAATCGAAGATTTTTCGATGATGAGTGTCACAACAATTATAAATCCGTTTCGAAGCGCAAACCGTATGCTGGGATATGATGCATTTAGTTGGGATTTCCTAACCTTAAGCAATGAGCCAGTTTTGGCATCAGACGGGTTTGAGGCAAAACCAACACTTCCTATCACCAGTGCCAAAAAATTTGATTATTTCTTTGTCTGTGCAGCGCTTCAAACCGACCCGCCTAATCGCGCAAAACTAAACGCAGCTTTGCAACGATTTTCTAAGCAATCGAAGGTTTTTGGTGGCGCGTGTTGTGGGGCATTTATGTTGGCTCGCGCAGGTTTTTTAGACAATAAACAGTTCACGTTGCATTGGGAAAACCAAGCGGCATTTGTTGAAGAGTTTCCAGAACTTAAACCCAGCCCCGCGTTGTTTGTGACCGATGGGTCATTATGGACAGGTTCAGGCGGGTTGGCGTGCATGGATATGGCATTACGGATAATCAGTGATAGATTTGGACTGAAGACCGCCAATTCTGTGGGCAACACGTATCATATTGACCGCATTCGCCAACCGAACGTAGAACAACGCCCGTTTTTCATGATTGATTATGAAACTTTGCCGCCAAAATTAAGTGCTGCAATTAAACTGATGATCGAAAACCTAGAATACCCGTTATCTGTCTCTGAATTAAGCGATACCGTGGGCATTACTGTAAGGTCATTAGAGCGCAATTTTAAACAGCAACTGGAAACATCGCCCGGTAAATATTACCGCAAAATTCGACTGGAAAAAGCCAAGCAATTACTGTGGCATACCAACTTATCAGTATTGGAAATATCCATACTGACAGGGTTTCCATCGCCATCGTATTTGTCGCGCCTATATCGCAATGAATTTGGCGTCTTACCTTCTGAAGAACGCAAAAAACCTAGCTCAAAGCACGCAAGTTAAACCACGCGGGCTAAGGTGGAAATATCGGGTAAAACTACATCTGCAAGGTGTTCAATATCCGCGTGCGTTGCAGGGCCAGTCAGCACACCAACATTCAGGCCAACACCCGCTTTTCGCCCTGCTTCCAAGTCATGACTGCTGTCACCGATCATAGCCACTTCTGATGGTTTTAGTTTCATTTCCTCGCAAAACCCAAGGATCATATCCGCTTCTGGTTTGGGGATATAGCCGCTGTCATATCCGCAAATGAAATCAAAGTGATGGTGGACATTATGATCTTGCATCTGGTTTATTGCGCTTTGTTCAAAATCATTGGTTGCAATGCCCAATACTTTACCATTGTTTTTGAAGCCCAAAAGCAATGGGTCAAGTTCACAAACCGGAACGGATGCGGTTTCTTGTAAAGCGTCAAACGCCACCTTTTCGATGGCTTTTGCATCAAGAGTAGGATGAACCGAGGCCAGTAACACGCATTGCTTATCTACGGATGCATTCACGGCAACCGAGCCGGCCACAAAACTCATCGTATCCCAGTCAAACCCAACCATTCTAGCCATTTCAAGCCGCAAATCGTGGTCGTTCGGGGCAAGCGAGGTTAAAAAAGAAACGGACCAGCTAGCCCATGTATCGTTAAAGCCGAACAACGTGCCGTCTTTATCAAACAAGATACCTTTGATTTGTGATGCCATGATATGCCCTACCTTTGGGGCATATGACCCAGCGACAAGGATTCTGGCAAGCGATTTTACGTCCAGTTCGGCAATGCGCCACCAGGCAAGGCCATTCGGATCGGTTGAATTGCGTCATACGGCAGCTTTTGTTCATCACAAAACACCCGCACCCAATCGTCATCCATCAAGATAAAATCCATTACCGACGCCAGAAACTCTGGATCACTTGCGCGCTTGCGCACATCATCCAAGTCCGATCCCGTGGCCCCAATAAATGTCATTAACAAATCATCTTGCGCCGATAACCAGCCCAATGCCTGAAGTGCTACAAGTTCGGCTTGGTCTTGTGTGTAGGTCATATTTACTTTTACTTTTTCTTACGGTTTTTTCGCCACTTAAGACGAAGCGTTTCCATGTTTGCAACATATTGTTTGCGCTCTTCAACCGTCATACTGGCAATTATCTTAACAAAAGCGGTTTGGGCGTCTGCGGTCATCGTCATGATATGCGCCCGTTGTTGATCAAACGCTGCATTAAGGGCGTCTGCTTCGAACGGTTGAGCCACAATAACGGCCTGTATATTTTCCATCGCATCACGCATGGCACCCCCGTTAGTGTGCAATTTTTCGCGATTTGACCTAAAATACTTACGCACTTCGCGCCGCTTACTATTTGGTAAGGCATGCATGAAATGGCGCATCCCTGATGCACCCGGCGGATGTGGCGGTTTAGTAGGGTCTTGCCCTGCCACTTTTGCACCAACAAACAAACCTGCAACAGCAAGGTTCAAACCCAAAGAGACTATCAAAAGATATTTCACCCAAGGCTTTGTTGATTTTGCATTTTTATCTGTCATATCAACCTTCCTGAAATAATGTTTCGATATCCGAGGCTACTGAAAAGCCGTCATCATCGAATGTTTCCGCAATGGTTTGCGCCCCGCCCAAATCAAGGTAATCCAAACTATTGGGGGCAACGTACCCTGCAACGATACCAATACAGGTACAGGCAGTTAATGCTGTTACGGATTTCCATCCGCCCAAGCTGCGGATCAATTTGGTGAACGCTGGCGCCGTTGCAACAGGCGCTATTGGTGGTTTTGCACGGACTTCGGTTTCGCCAACGGCAAGTGCCATCACGTTTTCCAGAAAAGCCGCGTTTACTTTGCCATTTTTTGCTTTGGCAGCGTCAAAAAATGCCGCCAACTGTTGGTCTGGTGATATATCAGGTTTCTTTTCCATCATTCTAACCCAAGCTTCTCTTTCTGGCCTAACAATAGGCCCGCTAATGTGCGCTTTCCCCGCGCGGTCAGGCTTTCAACTGCTTCTACACTTATATCCATGATCTGGGCGATCTGTGGATTTGAAAGCTCATCTATATGGCGTAATGTTACCGCCAGTTTTTGCCTAACCGGCAGTTGTTGCATCGCCTGTTCTAAGGCTGTTACCCGATCTTTTGACAACATTGTGGCCTCTACCGAGGGCTTATCATCCGCAGGCTCTGGAATATCATCCAGGTTTGTCCCGCTCTTCTTACGTAGCCGATCCATACACAGGTTGCTTGCAACCCGGTAAAGCCAAGTTGATACTTTTGCTTCACCTTGACGCCAATTAGGGGCAATCTTCCACAATCGTAACATGGCTTCTTGTGCCACATCTTCGGCTTCGGCCATATCACGCAACATCCGTCTGGATAGTACTAAAACGCGCGGTGCATGGCGATATGTAAGCGCGCGTGCCGCTTCTTGGTCCCCATTTGCATAGAGCACCATTAGCACGTCATCATCGACATCATTCATTGCGTCATACGCCATCATATTCCATGCTCTAGCGTTCTGCCCGCTTTGGGGCAATAGGTGCAGGCAGATATTCATCCGCCTGCACCACCGTACTTAAACCGCTTATCCGTTATTCTTTTTCTTCTTATGGTTTTTACGTTTTTTCTTTGCGGCGTCTGATTCCTCTTTAGAAATCTTATCATCTTTATCAGTATCCACCCTTGCAAACATGCGATCTGCGAAGTTTGGAAGCTCTTCTATAACGATCTTACCGTCACTGTTTTCGTCCATCGCCCGAAACATACGCCCCAGACGTTTTTCCATTTTTGCCGCATTAGGTTTGCGATCAGAATTTGCATGGCGCTCTGCCATGCGGGCCTCCATAGCGGTTTTCATTTCATCCTGAGAGATGCTGCCATCGCCATTGGCATCCTTTTGCTCGAACTTTGCCACACGATGCGCACTCATTTCAGCTTTGGTGATATACCCATCTGAATTTGCATCAACTTTCTCAAATTCAAAATGTGCGCCATGTCCTTTTTTATGCATAGAACCAGCGGCAGCACTATTTGACATAACAATTCCGATTGCACCTAGCGTTAAAGTACTGGCTATTGTTAGCTTTACAAACTTATTCATTTTCTGCTCCTTAAAGCTTTTCATATTTATGGGCACAAAGATAACGTTTCATCGCCTTCCCTATGCTTTTTACAGCAGGCTTATTGCCTAGCTTCACCTATAAATACGCAGCGCAAAACAGTTTCCGTCGAACAATAGTAATTTTATTTGCGACATCACGCCGCGAGGCAGCTTGTCATAGTTTAATTTCAATCACACTGCCTTATCTCCACTGCATGACAGATCAAACCACATACATAGACACACACGATGACAAGGCTAAGTCAGATCGCCCGCTTAAGCCTGCCCTATTGCGTGGCTGGAAGCGTGTTTGCCCAAATTGCGGATCAGGCCCCATTTTATCTGGGTATTTGAAAGTACACGATACATGTTCTGTGTGTTCCGAAGAATTTTATCACCAACGCGCTGATGATGGCCCATCCTATGTGACCATCTTAATTGCAGGGCATTTATTAGGCCCTATGATGTTGATCGCATTTGAAATGTTTCGTCCAGATCCCATAGTTTTGAGCCTTGTATTTATATTGTTTTTTGTAGCACTCGCACTGTTTTTACTGCCACGGATCAAAGGCGCATTTATCGCCTTGCAATGGGCAAAGCGAATGCACGGGTTTTCTGGAAAATCTGGAGAAACCGTTGCCAAATAAGTAGTTTTCGATTTTCCAACGCTTTCCATGTAAAATCAGAAACTTTGATAACTGTTATATATCAATTAGTTGCAATAAATTTTGTATTTTAGTTCAATTTTTCCCGCTATTTACGTAATCAAATTTTTCTAGGTAGATCAAACAAAATCTGTGAGTATGTTCGCACGAATGCACCGTGCGGGGGTGATTTCAGCATGGGGTTTTCTAACAAGATGATTACAAAACCGCTACAAGTGCGGCTCACCACAGGGAGACTACAAATATGAAACTTACGAAAACTATAAGCGCAATGGCTGTTGCATTAGCTGCAACGACGGGTTCTGCTTCGGCATTAGACGAATTGACTGTTGCATATTTCTTGGAATGGCCAACGCCAAACCAATTTGCACAAACTGAAAAACTATACTCCGAGGCACTGGGCATACCAGTAAAATGGGTGTCTTTTGATGCAGGTACTGCAATGTCAGCTGCTATGGCTTCTGGCGATGTACACATCTCTTTTTCACAAGGCGTTACACCTTTTCTAGTAGCAACAGCTGCTGGCCAAGACTTGCAAGTTGTAGACATTGCTGTGTCTTACTCTGACAACGACAACTGTGTTGTACATTCAGAACTAGAGATCGACAAAGACAATGCTGCGGCCGAACTGCCGGGCAAAAAAGTTGCTGTTCCTTTGGGTACCGCTGCACATTCTGGTTTCTTGGCTCAAATGAAGCATCTAGGCATCGACGAAAGTTCCATGAACATCGTTGACATGTCACCATCTGACTCAGCTGCTGCATTCGGGCAACCAGGCACAGACCTAGCTATGGTTTGTGGTTGGGGTGGATCATTGCGCGCAATGAAACAGCACGGCAACACAATATTTTCTGGTGCAGAAAAAGAAGCCATTGTTGGTCAAGTGTTTGATGTAACATCTATCCCAACTGCTTTTGGTGAAGAGAACCCAGACCTTCTGGCTAAATTCTTGAAAATCACGGCTGACATGAATGCACAATACGCTGCAGACAGCGGCCCAATGATGGATAGCATTTCTAAAGCTGCGGGTATGGATCTTGAAGGCACAACAGCCGTTATCGGAACATTCGTATTTCCATCAATTTCTGAACAGCTATCAGAAAAATGGCTAGGTGGTGGTGTTGCTGAATACTTCACAAACAGCGCGGCCTCACTTGAAGCAAGTGGCAAGATCAAAGCCCTTGGTGATTACAGTGCTGTCATCAATACAAGCTTCCTAGAAGCTGCATCTAAAATGTAAGTAACCCATTTGGGACTTAAAATGCGCGTGGCCTTATTTTAGGCCACGCCACTCAAAACTCACATATATGGGGGGCTTCATGTCAGGATTAATCATCGATGATGTGTCCATGACCTTTGAATTGCCGAATGGCGGCAAGGTAGAGGCATTAAAAAACATCAACTTGGACGTTAAAGAAGGCGAACTAATGTCAGTTCTCGGCCCTTCTGGGTGTGGGAAATCAACACTTTTAAACATTCTTGCAGGCTTTTTAGCCCCGACCGAAGGGGTTATGACCCTATCTGGCGAGGCAATCACAGGCCCTAGTTCTAACCGCGGAATGGTATTCCAACACGGCGCATTGTTTGAATGGATGAATGTTTCAAAGAACATCGGCTTTGGCCCTGCTATGAAAGGCACGCCACAAAAAGAGATCGACGCCAAAGTAGAAGAATTACTAGACATCGTTGGCTTGCAAGAGTTCGGCGAAAAAATGATCTATGAAATGTCAGGTGGTATGCAACAACGTGTGGCTTTAGCCCGTTGCCTGGCAAATGAACCTGATGTGATCTTAATGGATGAACCGCTTGGTGCCTTGGACGCGTTAACACGTGAAAAGATGCAAAGTCTGGTTTTGGATATTTGGAAAAAAACGGGTAAAACAATCATCCTAATCACTCACTCAGTGGAAGAGGCCCTGTTATTGGGCGAACGCTTACTGGTTATGGCACCGCGCCCTGGTCGCGTTCTCAAGGAATACAATCTGCCTTTCGCTGAAATGGGCGTAGGGGCTGATTTGCGTGAAGTGAAACAACACAAAGATTTCGGACCAACACGCGATGAAATCCTGAACATGATTTGGGATATGGAAGAAGAAATCATGGGCCGGACGGAGGAAGCATAATGGGACAGGAAATTCTAGACGTATTAGGCACCACATTCTGGATGATTCTTGGTATCATCGGTATCTTTTGTTTATATTTGGCCGTAAGTGGCCTGTGTTATTTTGCGCATAATATGTACAATAAAGGACGCGACAAAGCCAAAGGATATTCAAGTCTAAAAACCGTGACCTTCGGCGATGAAAGCTCTGTTGTTGCAACGCGTGCAGCATCTATTGCAGCCGTTATAACACTGTTTTTATTCTGGGGCATAGCAACAGGTTCAAAATTACTACCGATTGGTTTGCCAGGCCCTTTCGTGGGTGACACATCCTTTGAATACACAGCGACAAATGCTGCCGGCGATACAGCCAATGCAACCGTATTTGTGCGTATTCATGCAGCAGATAATAAAGACGCGCCAAAACCCGAAGTATTTGGTGACGGTGGTTTGAGCTTTGCAAAATCGGATGTTATTTTACTACCAGAACGGCGCACCAAGATCATCAAAGTCCAAAACAATGATGAAGGCGGCAAAGAAGACGGCTACAAAGTAACTGCCGTTGACGGTCAAGCGATCAGCCCAAATCAAACCGTACCCTTTAAAGACGGTAATGTATTCATGACCAGAAAAGGCAGCCTATCTGTACGCCCTGCCACTGGTGTGACTATGGAAGCATTGTATCTGCCACCACCTGAATTGGTTTGGAAGCGCTTTGGCAACCTATGGACCAACGGCTATCTGGGTGTGGGTCTATGGGAAAACGTTTTCTGGTCACTGATCCGCGTCGTCATAGGCTTTGCACTAGGGTGCCTGTTTGGTATTCCATTGGGCTTTGCAATGGGTCTGAACTCATGGCTGCGCGGCTGGTTTGAACCAATCGTTGAATTTATGCGCCCCGTGCCACCGTTGGCATTGATCCCGTTGATTATCATTTGGTTTGGTATTGGCGAGCAAGGTAAGATCAGTTTGCTATTCCTAGCTGCCCTTTGGATCATGACAATTGCTGCTCGTTCGGGTGTCTCTGGTGTAAACATCGCCAAAATTCACGCAGCGTATAGTCTAGGTGCAACCAAGCGACAGATCCTGTCGAACGTGATTTTACCCAACAGCTTACCCGAAATTTTCACAGGTGCGCGCGTTGCAATGGGTGTTTGTTGGGGGACTGTTGTTGCAGCCGAATTGGTTGCAGCAGAAAAAGGTGCGGGTAAAATGATTATCGCAGCATCTAAGTTCCAGCTGACAGACATCGTGATTATTGGTATCATCATCATTGGTATCATCGGTTACGGCATCGACGTGATGATGCGTATAGCTGAAAATAAGCTGGTTCCTTGGAAAGGACGCGGATAACAATGACTTCACCGTTTTTAACAACTCGAAAGGCCGCTATTCCAAGCGGCCTTTTAACTTTGGCGCAAGCCGCCCAAACACCCCGTGTGGCCATTGCACATGCAGGCGCATCACTGCCTATGCTGGCCGCCTATGAGGCTACTAATGCAGGTATCATGCACCCAGTTTTCACAGGTGATCGTGATGCCATTCGGGCAGAAGCGGATCAGCTTGGTTGGGAAATATCTGGGTATGAAATCATTGAGGCGGTAGGCGAAGCCGAAGCGGGCCGCACAGCTGCCCTTACTTGCGGTGAAGGTCGTGCTGACGTGTTGATGAAAGGGCATTTGCACACGGATGTATTCATGAAATCGGCCCTGTCACGCGATAACGGGCTGCGCACAGGTGCGCGGTTGGTACATGTATTCCATATCTCACACCCCAATGGCGGCAAGCCCATTCTGGTGTCTGACGCGGCCGTAAACGTGGCACCTGACATGGATACCCGCAAAGCCGCCATCACCTATTGCGTTGATTTATTGCACAAATTGGGGATTAAACAACCCAAAGTGGCAATGCTTTCTGCCACTGAAAGCGTGCTACCTGCAGTACCCTCATCAGGTGAGGCCCGCGAATTGCGTGATTGGGCACGCGAAGAAATACCAAACGCATATTTTTCTGGCCCCTTGGCACTTGATTTAATTCTGTCACCTGAAAGTGCCGTAACCAAAGGTATGCAAAACGACCCTGTAGCGGGCGATGCAGATGCGGTCATCGTGCCAGAAATTGTAAGCGGTAACACATTATTCAAAGCAATGGTTTACCTATCAGGCGGCTGTGCGGCAGGTGTTGTAATGGGGGCAAAAGTGCCGATATTACTGACTAGCAGAGCAGATCCAGCGGCTGCACGAATAGCCTCTGTTGCATTGGCAGCAGTTTTGCAAGATAACGCGTAATACCATAGTCATAATGCAGGATTTACCTAGGAATAGATATACTACTCCCGTCCATCCATCAGTGCATGAAACCGCTTCATCGAACCCTCTGACCACGTCTCAGATCGACGGTAGTATTTTTCATAAACAGGTAGCCCATCATCAAGCACCACCCACGGCTGTTTGCTTTCGGTGAAGATGTGCACATCAGGCGGGCATTTATCAGGTGCGTCCAATGTGCCAGCTTTGACAAAAGAAAAATCCGTACCCAACCCCAGATAATTAGCCCATAAGGCAACCTTGCAGTCAGCACAGCGGTGCACCCTTTGGCCTGCACCGCTTTCACTGGGAATATCCACGGCCTCAACCGCGCCAGCCGTCACCTGCACATGTTTTGCCTCTATAAAAGCATTCAACGCAAAGGCAGAGCCACTTTCACGCTGGCACCATCTACAATGGCAGCAATGCACGATAAGCGGCTTATCTGTCAGTTCAAAATGAACCGCTCCACAAGTGCATTTACCCTTCATCTCACTTCTCCCTATAGCTCTGCACCAACATCCAATCTTTGGCCATTTGACGCAAGAGTGTAGATCAGGGTTTTTCTTCACGGCTAATCAGCCTATGTCTAACCTATGAGCGAAATGCACGACATTGAAGCACTGATCAAAACCCAGAACATCGTGGTTTTCGACGGCGTCTGCGCACTATGCAACGGGTGGATCAAATTCCTGCTACGCTTTGATCGCCAGCAACGTTTTCGATTTGTAATCGCTCAGTCAGATTTGGGCGCAAAACTATACGAACACGCAGGCGAACGTTCTGATGTCTATGAAACTATGTTGGTATTTTCAGATGGCCATTACTATGGCAAAGCAGATGCGATCACAGCCGTACTCAGCAAAATTGGTTGGCCGTGGAAGTTGTTTTCCATTGCCCGTTTCCTGCCTGCATTTCTAAAAACATGGCTCTACGACCGACTTGCGAACAACCGTTACAAAGTCTTTGGAAAATACGATCAATGCATGATCCCAACGCCAGAGATCAAAGCACGTTTCTTAAACTAAGAAGCCTGGGCGCACGACCATCAATTCCATTACCAGAAGATAGAACACCCAAATCACATAAAACTTGCGCACTGATTTAGTTTTATCATCCGTCAACGCATAGCCTAAGATACAGTTCATCGACAAAAACACATTCTCATTGCGCGTTGAATATATGATGACCACAAACAACAACAACGCGTAATGCACCCAAATACCAAGACGTGCGCGCAACAGCAAAGCGGCTTCCATCAGGAATTGTGATACCAGTGATGTGTAGGTTAACCCCATAATCAACACCGTAATGCCAGCAGGAACAGCTAAATCAACCGCATTCCCAGTTTGCGGTTCAATCACCGCCAACTCGCGTCCAGCCGCTACATTTTCATGTACCACATTCACCCAATCAGGATAAGCCACCGTTATCAGATTTTTAAACATCTGCCCTGTCAGAATGTAATCTCCAATCAGATTACCACTCATATAATAGGGCGAAGACATTTTCTGAATTAACGCAAGCCCCATTAGCGCTGCAAGAAACCACAATGCCATTTTCTGCATCAAAGCTTCATCATCTGCAGAAATAGCTATCAGCAATGCGAGTGAAATATAAGCAATCATAAAGCCATGATTGGCACTCACATAGAAATTTACATAGACATTGATTATCAGCATCAGGGACGACAGCATCAGCGTCCACACCCATCTGCGTTGCAATCTTGTGGTAATCATAAACAATAGAATCCAAGGCATAAACAGACGAAACACGGTTGGTATGTAATCTTTGGTAGTGAAAAACGTAAACACGATTGCTGCGAACAGGATCAATAACGTGTGAAAATAATGGTCGGTTGAAAACCGTGCAACATTGCTCAATAGACGGTTTTTATCAGAGGTTTTCATCTCAAACCCCTCCGTCTGAAGTCGAAAACACCAACCGTCGCGTCAACTTGGCGGCTTCCATATCTTGCATATTTTCATAGACTATTACGCGAATATCTTCTGGCTTGAATGTAGCCCCTTCTTTCGGTTTTACCCCACCTGTTAGTTGATCCAGCCATCCTATGCGTGCCGCACTATGAGCCAACGCATTCGCTTTCTTGTCATTGGGGAAATGTCGCAGCTCTGCGGCCTGGTTTGAAATCACATTCAATGCTTTGCCACCCCCAAGACTGACACCATTGATCCAAGTGCGAATGATTTCATTCTCAGGATAAACTCGCATTTGAACAACACCGTTCAAACCTTGCATTTCCAACCAAACAGTCCGTCCATCCGCATGGGGCTCGGTATACATGCCAAAACCACCACCCTTCCAAGGGGTAAGGGCTGTTGTTTTATGCGCATAAAACTGAAAGCATACGTTCACTACAATCAATACAACCAAAGCCGTAGCCAACAGTTTTGCATGTCTGCCAATCAAATCGATAAACCTGTCAAACAATGTGTCTGTCCCTTGTTCTAATATTTTTTTCAAAGTAACTTACCGCGCACATCCCATCTCGCCAAGGTCGAAATAAGCGGATATGTACAAGGGTATGAACAAACAAACAGTCTTTCAAATCGCGACACAGGGCCAAGGCCTGTATGTGCTGTCTCTTATACACATCTGACGCTGCCGACGATCTACTCTGT
>CAJXSR010000044.1 GCA_913061275.1 uncultured Paracoccaceae bacterium
ACTCCCGACCTCGTCATTACCAATGACGCGCTCTACCACTGAGCTACTGCAGCACTTTATGGGCGCGTTTTATCGCAAAAAATGTCAAACGCAAGAGATAACTAGACAGTATGTATTGGGTTCTGACCTAGACCGCGCACAAAGCTTATTGTAAGGGATTGAAATGAGCAAAGATGAAAGCCAAATGACAGATAAGGAAAAGGCCGCAGCGATACGCGCTGAGCGGTTACGAAAGCAATTACGTGAAAATCTGCACAGGCGCAAAGCACAAAGCCGTTCGCGCAAAGCGACGGATAGCAAGGGGTAAGGCAAAATGGATTCAATTCTGGTAAAAGGCAACGGCCCTTTGAATGGCGAAATAGCGATATCGGGTGCAAAAAACGCAGCCCTAACACTGATGCCTGCCACATTATTAACCGATGAACCGCTAACGCTTACCAACGTGCCACGCTTGTTAGACATTAAAACCACCAACGAATTATTGTCTTCCCTTGGTACCGAAGTGGCCATGATGCAAGAAGGCCAGATCATTGTTCTGGATACCAACCAGATTACAAACCACACAGCGCACTATGACATCGTGCGCAAAATGCGGGCTTCAATTCTGGTTCTTGGCCCGATGTTGGCCCGTGACGGTAAGGCCATTGTATCTTTACCCGGCGGTTGCGCTATTGGTGCGCGCCCGGTTGATTTGCATTTGCAAGGGTTAGAGGCCATGGGGGCCACGATTGAATTGAAAGAAGGCTATATTCATGCCGTCGCCAAAGGCGGATTGAAAGGGGCCACAATCGATTTTTCTTTCGCCTCGGTTGGTGCTACCGAAAATATCCTGATGGCAGCAACCTTGGCCAAAGGCACAACTGTTATTAACAACGCAGCACGTGAACCTGAAATTGTTGATCTAGCAGATTGTTTGCGTAAGATGGGCGCCCAAATTAGTGGTGATGGCAGCCCAACTATCACCATTCAAGGCGTTGATAAATTGCATGGTGCCACCCACCCTGTTGTTGCTGATCGTATTGAATTGGGTACCTATATGTTGGCCCCTGTTATTGCAGGTGGTGAGGTAGAGCTGTTGGGCGGGCGCATTAACTTGCTGCACTCCTATTGTGAAAAACTGGATGAAGCAGGCATATCTGTTACTGAAACCAAACGCGGGTTAAAAGTTACCAGCCGCAATGGGCGCATTAATGCTGTGAATGTTGTCACCGAACCGTTCCCAGGTTTTCCAACTGACCTGCAAGCACAGATGATGGCAGCACTTTGTACGGCCAATGGCACCTCTGTGTTAGAAGAAACCATCTTTGAAAACCGTTTTATGCACGCCCCTGAACTGATCCGAATGGGGGCCAATATTGACGTACACGGCGGAACTGCCACAGTGACAGGCGTGAATAGATTAAAAGGGGCGCCCGTGATGGCCACAGATCTGCGCGCCTCTGTTTCATTGATCCTAGCAGGGCTTGCGGCATCTGGCGAAACCATCGTATCGCGGGTTTATCACCTAGACCGTGGTTATGAGCGGCTTGTTAGAAAGCTTTCATCTTGTGGGGCCAATATCGAAAGGATAACTTCGTAATGGTGCAAGACGCAAAGTTTGAAGATACCGAAGAACGCCCGCTACGTTTAACAGTACAAGATACTGAAGATTTGGCGATTGTTTCAGCTTTACTTCAAGATGCTGTACTGCCGATGAAAGAAACATCGTGGCAACCCATTTTGAACCGCTTTGGTATGCTGGTAAACCGTTTTCGGTGGGAAGATAAAAGCCACGCTGAACACGATAAACGCCCCTACCAACGGGTGCAAACGATGTTGGTTATTGACGACGTAAAAAACGTATCTTCAATGGGAATTGACCATTCTAATAAAGAGCAGATCATTTCAATCCTTGCGGTTGATTTTAAAGCCGACAAAGTAATTTTCACCCTTGCAGGTGACGGTGCATTGGCACTGGATGTTGAATGCCTGTCGATCACGGTCAAGGATGTCACCAAACCCTATGCAGCGATTTCAAAATCTGCCCCTAAACATAAGTTAGACTAGCCAATGCCTGTTTTCCTAAACACCAAAGACGCTGATTTTAATGCGGCTTTTACATCTTTTCTAACCAATAAGCGCGAAACTACGGTTGAAGTGGATGATACAGTTGTCGCTATTATTGACGATGTACGCAAGCGTGGCGATGCGGCGGTAATTGATCTGACGGCCAAGTTCGACGGCTTTCACCTAAGCACAGAAACATTGGCTTTTACCCCCGCTGAAATTGATGCGGCAATCGCCAAAGTACCCGCAGTTGAAGCCGAAGCGCTGAAATTGGCGGCTGACCGCATTCGCGCTTATCATGTAAAACAACTGCCCCAAGATGCTTGGTGGCAAGACGCATCAGGCGCGCATCTTGGATGGCGGTGGTCAGCGGTGGAAGCGGCAGGGCTTTATGTGCCGGGCGGCCTTGCATCTTACCCTTCGTCTGTCTTGATGAACGCAATCCCTGCCAAAGTTGCAGGCGTTGATCGTTTAACCATTTGCGCACCAACCCCAAATGGCCAATACAACCCGCTTGTACTGCTTGCAGCCCGCCTTGCAGGGGTTGAAACCGTTTATCGTATCGGCGGCGCACAAGCGATTGCGGCGATGGCTTACGGCACTGAAACCATTGATAAAGTGGACACGATTACAGGCCCTGGCAATGCCTATGTAGCAGCGGCAAAGCGCCGTGTTTACGGTACTGTTGGCATTGATATGATCGCAGGGCCATCTGAAATTCTGGTGATCGCTGATAAAGACAATAACCCTGACTGGATCGCGTTGGATATGCTTTCACAGGCTGAGCACGATGAAAACGCACAAGCAATTTTAATCACGGACAATGAAGCATTCGCACATAAAGTTGTCGCGGCGATTGAAGCCCGGCTAAAAACATTAGAACGCCGCGATATTGCTGCAAAAAGCTGGCAAGATTACGGTGCCGTAATTATCGTTGACGATTTGGATGAAGCGGCACAACTGTCAGATCGCATTGCCCCTGAGCACTTAGAACTATGTGTTGAAAACGCCGAAGAATACGCCAAAAAAACCCGCCACGCGGGTGCCATTTTCATTGGTGCATGGACCCCCGAAGCAATCGGCGATTATGTTGGTGGCCCAAATCATGTGCTACCTACAGCACGCTCTGCCAGATTTTCATCTGGTCTGTCGGTTTTAGACTTTATGAAACGCACAACTTTGGCCAAGATGACCCCAAACGCACTGGCCGCAATAGGCCCTGCCGCAGAAACACTGGCAATATCCGAAAGCTTAGAAGCGCACGGTCTGTCGGTACGGGCGCGGCTGGATAAACTGAACGAAGGCAACAATGGCTGATATTTCATACCTCACCCATCTTGTATTGGATGACACAGGGCTACCCGCACCCACACCTGAAGTAGATCAGGAACGCAAAATTGCGATTTATGACCTGTTGGAAGATAATGTTTTCGGCCTACCGGACAAACCCGATATAACCTCTCTTGCTGGCCCTTATAAACTTACTTTGTCAATTATGGATAAACGACTGGTGTTCGATGTATTGACCGAACAGGGTGAAAAGGCCGCCGAATTTCATTTATCCCTGTCACCGTTTCGTGAAACCATCAAAGATTATTTTCAAATCTGCGAAGCTTATTTTGATGCAGTCAAATCAATGCCAGCCGCCCAAATAGAGGCTATTGATATGGGCCGTCGCGGAATACATGATGAAGGTGGGCGTTTGGTACAAGAACGCCTAGAGGGTAAAATAGAAACTGACAAAACCACAGCAAGGCGTTTGTTCACCTTGATCTGTGTGTTGCATTTCAGGGGTTAGAACATGACAGATAACGCCCCCTCTGCCGTCTTGTTTTGCTGCGACCACAATTCTATCCGCTCACCCATGGCCGAAGCATTGATGAAGCAAATTGTTGGGACCAAAATCTTTGTGCAATCCGCTGGTGTTAAAAGTGACAGCGATATTGACGGCTTTGCCGTGGCCGTGTGCAAGGAACTGGATGTGGAACTATCCAAACATAAAGTCCGTTCATTTGAAGATTTAGAAGACTGGGGCGAACGGTTGGATAGTTTTGACCTTGTCATTGCGCTTTCGCCCACATCACATAAACGCATTACTGAACTGACCAAAGATCACGCAGTAGATGTGGAATACTGGGAAACCGCTGACCCGACAAAAAAAGGCGAAAGCCGCGAAGATAAACTGGCCGAGTATCGCGCGGTACGCGATGATATAATTGCCAACATCAAGAAGCGGTTTATGGAAAGCGGAAGTTAAAAATGGGTATCAAGCACATAGTATTGGCTGGTGATTCAATTTTTGATAATGACGGATATGTCATTGGAGAAGCTGGTGTTATTGAACAAATGCGAATGTCATTACCTTCTGAATGGTCAACTTCCAAAGTTGCTGTTGATGGCGATTGTTTCCGCCATGTGAGCGATCAAATTAGAAATCTCACCGATAGAACCATCATCCCAAGGTCGGCAAAAAATCGTTGACTATATTCTAAGTAAACTCTGAATTTTACTATCTACCCTCGAGTAAATTAACCTTACTTAACAAAATCACGCCACATCGCGTGCCATATGCTTTCCATACGCAAACCATACGCCCTGTTTCCCCCAAAACCTGTGACCAGTAACCTATGTTAATGCTTCAAAACGCCCTGTAAACATCCTTTTTACTTGTGTTTTCCCATAAAGGGCATCATGTAAGCCCCGCATGGGTCCAAAACCCCTGTAAGCTAACAAATTAGGAGTAAACATGGCTAAAGAAGAACTTCTCGAATTCGATGGTGTCGTTGTCGAGCTTTTGCCGAATGCGACATTTCGGGTAGAGCTAGAGAACGGCCATGAAATTATCGCCCATACTGCTGGCAAAATGCGTAAAAACCGCATTCGTGTGCTGGCAGGTGACAAGGTTCAGGTGGAAATGACACCTTATGACCTGTCCAAGGGCCGCATCAACTACCGCTACAAGTAACCCCATGCGTTTGGTTCTGGGTTCTGCCAGTCCTCGCCGTCTTGAATTACTGGCGCAAATCGGTGTTGTGCCGTTTGCAGTTCGTCCTGCTGATATTGATGAAACCCCTTTAAAAACAGAACTGCCAGCGCCATACGCCCGCCGTCTAGCCGCTGATAAGGCCCACGCTATAGCCCACGCTAAAGATGAGATTGTGCTTTGCGCCGATACCGTTGTTGCTGTTGGTCGTCGTATCTTAGGGAAACCAGAAAACCCTGCGCAAGCTGTTGATTTTTTGAAACTTTTATCAGGTCGCCGTCACCGGGTTATTACTGCTGTTGCGGTAAAATCAGGCGATAGATTATTGGAAAAACAAGTGGTGACATCCGTAAAATTCAAGCATCTGTCAGACGCAGAATTATCCGCCTATATCCGGTCTAATGAGTGGCAAGGAAAAGCGGGTGGATACGCCATTCAGGGTATTGCCGCAGCATTTATTCCATGGGTAAACGGGTCTTATAGCAATGTGGTAGGCTTGCCTTTGTCAGAGGTTGCAGGCCTACTGACGGGCATCGGTTATCCGTTAAATTACGATTTGGAAGCATCATGAAACAAGGTCGTATAGTCGCGATAGACACCATAGACGGGCGCAAAATGGCGGCCCTTTTACACGATGGTAAGTTGCATGACTTGCTGGTTGATCCAGTTGATGATCGACCCCGCCCAACTGCTATTTACCGTGCAAAAGCAGGCCAACAGATGAAAGGCCAAAACGGAATTATTCTTGATATGGGGCGCGGGCAGAAAGGTTTTTTAAAACAAGCTAAGGGAATCGCCCCTGGCACCATTTTATTAGTGCAGGTCAGTACACATGCCGAAATCGGCAAGGCCTCACCCGTGGTTAGTAAACTGTTATTCAAAAGCCGCTTTGCCATCGTCACACCAAACGCCCCTGGCATCAACATCGCACGTTCCATCCGCGATGAAGATGAACGCTTGCGATTACACGAAATTGCACATGAAGCATTTGAAGATGCCCCCGATGGGTGCGGTTTAATCTTGCGTTCTGCCTGTGAGGGGGCGGATGAAGGCGATATTTACGCCAATATAGCGGCCATGCTGCAAGGTGCCGTGACAGTTTTAAGTGACACTACAGGGTCACCAGAGTTATTATTGGATGCGCCTGATGCCGCAGAACAAGCATGGGCAAACTGGGGTGAAATAGATCAGGTTATCGACGATGAAGAGTGTTTTGAAACCTTAGGTGTTTGGGATCATATCCATGCGCTTGATCGTCCTGAATGCGCATTATCAGGTGGGGCTTCCATGGTCATAGAGCCCACCCGCGCACTGGTAGCTGTTGACGTGAACACAGGCACAGATTTTTCCCTATCCGCAGGGTTGAAAGCCAACATAGCTACAGCCAAAGACCTGCCACGCCAATTACGCCTGCGCGGTTTGGGTGGCCAAATAACAATAGATTTCGCCCCGTCGCCAAAGGCTGAACGCCGCACGATTGAAACACACCTGCGCCGCGCCTTTAAGGCTGACAGCATCGATACAATTCTTGTGGGGTGGACACCTTTGGGGCATTATGAACTACAAAGAAAACGCGAACGCCTTCCCCTATCAGAGGTGCTATCTTTATGAGTTGTCCAATTTGTAAAAAACAACCTGATGCAAAGTACCGCCCGTTTTGTAGTAAACGGTGTGCCGACATTGATCTGGGTAAGTGGTTGACAGGAAGCTATGCAATTCCCGCCGATGATAGTGATGATCTAGAAAGCATTCCACTAGCAGATCAAAAACTACATTAACAGTTTAATTTGGATTTAAGACATTGTTTTTAAAAAAATTATTTTTCAATTCAAATCCTACCATCATATGCATTTTTCCCAATCACAGCAGAAATCAATGTGAATGTATCACGCTGATATGCATCCCTGATAGCCGCATTCAAACTTGTGCGATCATGGCAGATAACGCCTTCACCACCCATCGCACTTGCCACAGCACTAAAGTTGGTACCACCAAACTCTACCGCCAGATTTAACATTTTATTGCCGCGCTGTTTCAACTCTATCAAACCCAGTTGTTCATCAATAAAAACAACGATTGGAATACCTAATTTCAGATCGCGTACAGTGGCCAACTCGCCCAGGAACATTTCAAGTCCTGCATCGCCTACAAAAGCTATAACAGGGCGGCCTGGTTCTGCTAACTTGCGCCCGATTGCCAAAGGAACAGCACACCCCATTGTGCAAAAGGCAGAGGATTGTAGCAAGCTGCCCGCATGATCGCATTCCCATACATGTGATAAAACGATCCTGTGCGCACCACTGTCAACAGTTGCGACGGTATTTGTGGGTGATGCTAAGCGAGCTTCATCGGCAATCGCCGCAGGCCCCCATATTTCATTTTTATGATACGCTTTATTCAGTTGATCTTTTACATTTGGAATCTCATTATTTTGCCATGTATCATTAGCGGAAATCCCTTCAAAAATCATTGCAAGAGTTGCGGCAATATCACCCCTGAAATTCAACGGTGCCTGATGCATATAATGGGTGTTACTTTCGGCTGATATATCAATAACATTTTGATCGGCCGAAAACGGGTTACGCCACCCAAGACGCATTTCAATCGGGTCATAACCCGCCAAAATCAAACAATCCGAGGATTTTATAAGTGGCAATAATATCGTGTCAGATATTGGCGACAAACCTGCCCCACCCAATGCCAACGGATGATCCTCTGGCAATATTCCTTTTGCTTTATAGCTGGTGATAAGTGGAATTTTATATGTTTCACATAATGCGCCCAACGCATCCCCTGCATCTTGATTTACCGTATCTAGACCAGCTAACACCAACGGGCGCTTTGCATTTTTTAACCATGATTGTGCTTGATTAAGGTCTGCACCCGTTGGCACCATTGCAGATTGGGGCTGAAATCGTGGTTTCATCCATGCATCGGATAGTTCTTTTTGAACATCAATCGGCACATCCAACAAAACAGGACCAGGCCGACCTGATGTTGCAATGTTGATCGCTTTATCAATTATAATACCCGCAGTTCCTGCCTCTACCTTAAAGGTCGCTTTTGTTACGGGCTTTAAAAACTCAACATGATCGAATACTTGATGCGTATATGTCTGCGCCTCAATCGCGGATACGCATCCTGTTAAAACAATCATCGGCACACGATCTTGCCAGGCATTTGCAATAGCATTTGCTGCATTCGCTATACCTGGGCCAATGGTCGCAAACAAAACACCAGGTGCCCTATTTGTTTGCCACGTGCCTTCTGCCATAAAGCCCGCAGAATTTTCATGCTTTACCAATATGATGTCCAAACCCGCTCGATCCATCGCATCCATAAGTGACAATACCTCACCACCCGGAATGCCAAACGCGTGCCTGCATCCTGCGTCATACAACCGTTCTGCAATAACTTCAGATGCTGTTTGCATCTCTGTGGTTTTATCTATCATTTCAAAATGTCTTTTGTATTTGTCTGGACATACCCGTCACGGGTTTGTGGGGTTTTAATGTCTAAAATTTTACCCGCCACAAGATTTCTAAGCATTTGTGCCGTGCCACCACCGATTGTAAACATACGAGCATCGCGCACCATACGTTCAACAGGGCTGTTGCGGGAATATCCGCGCGCACCGTGTAGTTGTAGCGCATCATTTGTAACTTTCACAGCCATTTCCGATGCAAATATCTTTGCTTGTGCCGCAAGCATCGGATCTGGAAAACCAGATCCTGTAGTTTCGGCACTGGCCGCCGCACGCCAAATCATCAAACGGGCCGCATCAATTTGCATTGCCATATCTGCAAGCATCCATTGCAAGCCCTGAAATTCCGCAATCGGACGGCCAAATTGTTCACGTGTTTTCATAAAATCACGTGCAGTTTCAAAGGCGCCGCGCGCAATACCCAAGGCAACTGTTGCCGCCCCGACCCGTTGCGCGTTATAGGCGTTCATTAGCCCTGCAAAACCTCGTTTAATTCCTTCGGGCGGGGCAATCAAACGATCCAGAGGTACGCGCAAGCCGCGTAAAACCACCTCTGTTTCAGGGATACCCCGCAACCCCATTGCAGGTTCACGCGCACCTATTTCCAACCCATCTTCCCCTAAGAAAGCCATAAAACCACCGATGCCAATATCTATGCCATCCTCAATAACACGGGCAAAAATCAAGTGAAGTTTGGACACGCCACCACCCGTGATCCAGTGTTTTTTACCGTTTAATACCCATTGATCGCCAACACGATGTGCAGTGGTTGTCATGTCTGTTGCGGCACTTCCCGCTTCTGGCTCAGTTATACAAATTGCGGGCTTATCCCCCGACAAAACATATTCGGCCGCAATTTTCTTTTGCACATCAGTACCATAGGCAATAATAGCACCTACCGCACCCATATTACCTTCGACAACGATGCGGCCAGAAACACCACAACAACTGGCCATTTCTTCAACCACAAGGGCCACATCAAAATACGAGCACCCCTTGCCACCTAATGATTTGGGCACAGTCATGCCCATAAATCCCGCTTGCGTCATCGCCTGAACAACACTTACAGGGTATTGTTCAGAACGGTCTGTTTGAGCTGCCTGAGGCTGCGCAACCGTTTTAGCAAGTTCGCGAGCCTGCATTTGCAGTGCGGTTTGATTGGTACTTAGTTGAAACAATGGGCCAGATTTGGATTGGGAATAAGACATGAATGCATCACCGATTTAAGAACTCATATACGCAGAATACAAGGTTTTAAAATATAACGGTAGTTAATTATTCGCACGAATGTTGCATACCTTTCATCGGTTTTATTCTTCCCTGAAAGCCTTATTGAAATAATCCGCTATCGGTTTAACAAGATAAGTAATCGTGCGGCGTTCTTGTGTTTTTATAAATGCCTCGACAGGCATACCCGACAAAAGGTGAAGATCACCAAGCTTTTCCATTTCGCCGGGTTTTGGTACTATTTCAGCTTGATAGTAATTTTGCCCCGAAATTTTATCCGTGAATATATCGGCCGATATTTTGGCGACAACCCCCACCAGCTCTGGTGTTGTGCGTTGATTAAAAGGCACAAAGCGTAACGCTGCATATTGACCTATATAAACTTGATCTATGTGTGTTGTACTGATCTTTGCCTGCACAATATGGGGTAAATCATTAGGGATAATATACATCATCGGTTGGGCTGGTTGCACAACCGATTGCACTGCAAAAACCTGATTACCATATACAATTCCTGACATAGGGGCGCGCACATCTAGGCGTGCTATTTTTTTCGAAACGGCCGCCCGCCTTTCAGATAATTCCAGTATTTTATACCTGACATCGCGCATATTTTCGATGGATTTCTCACGCCGCGTAGTATCAAGTTGTACGGACTGAATGGCCACTTCATTAATATTTGCCTTTAAGCGCCCTACATCTGCGACAAGGCTACCGATTTTACCTGCTATTCTGGCCTTTTCACGGCGTAACGCCAAACTGCGCGATGCCTTTACCAGACCTTTATTCAACAAGGTTTGTGTCGCCACCAATTCACCCTCTATTAAAGAATGTTGTGTTTGATTAGCGATAATTTGCGCATTTACACCTTCAATTTGACGGTTAAGCTGTTCTGTTTGCTCAACAAATTGTTCTTTTTGCTTAGACAGTGAAATACGCCGTGCAGTGAAAAGATAAGCCTGCCCATTCATCAGTGTTAATATATCATGATTGCTTTTTGCAGCAGTCTTTAATTCCTCACCATACGTTAATACTTCTTGATCGTGGCCATCTGCTTCAAGCAAAGCCTTGCGTGCCAGCAGCTCAAAATACTGATTTTCAATGATTGTAAGTTCAGTTTTCAGCTGGCTATCATCGAACCTTAACAGACTATCACCTGCCTTAACTATATCACCGTCAGATATGTAAATTTCACCAACAACGCCGCCGTCTGGATGTTGAATAACCTGCCTGTTCGTTTCACCCTGAACTGTTCCACTAGCAATGACTGCCCCAGCTATTTGGGTTGTCATACTCCAGATACCAACACCTAAAAGTAACCCAAGTAAACTAGCAACCCCAATAAACAACGGCCATTTTACGGGTCACAGCTCATCATTCTTTTCACCCATAGTGATTACCCTGCCGTATGATCTGGGTCACTTCTTTGGTATTTTTAACAATCGATTTTAAAACTTGATCGCGGGGCCCGTATGCTTGCTGACGGCCATTTTCCAGATACAATAATTTATCACATTCTGAAATTGCCAAGGGCCGGTGGGTCATAATGATTACGGTTATTTTTTGTTCTTTCATTTGACGAACTGCCTGGTTTAAGGCCTGCGTTCCTTCCATATCCAACCCAGCATTGGGCTCGTCAAGAATTACAAGTGCGGGGCTTGCGTAAACTGCACGGGCAAAGCCCAAGCGTTGTATTTGCCCACCTGACAAGCCGCCAGTGCCATTATGGATAACGGTTTCATAACTATCAGGCAGATGCTTAACCAATGACGTTGCGTGTGCCATTTTTACTGCGGCGATGACGCTTTCCTCATCAGGATTATGTGCCATACGTGCAATATTTTGCGCAACGGTGCCGTGAAACAAAGTAACTGATTGCGGCAGATACCCAAGATACTTGCCCAACTGTTCAGGGTCGTAATTATACAGCAATTCATCGTCCAGACGTATTTCACCAATAGCTGCTGGCCAAATTCCAACCAAGGCACGGGCTAATGTGGATTTACCAGAACCGCTTTTACCAATGACCCCCAATATTTCGCCTGGATTTAGTGTAAAATCGATCCCCACCAAGGTCAGCTTTACCTGCCCCGGTGGTATGATGCCCAAATTCTTAACGACAATTTGTGCCGCAGGTTTTTTACGTTTTATTCTACTTATCGTTTTTGAGCCGCTATAGTCATTTCGCGATAAAGCTTGCCATGCGCTATGCGCTTTTACAACTACTGGCCATTGATTGATCGCCAATTCTACCGGTGCCAAAGCCCGCCCCATCAGGATTGATCCTGCAATCATAGCACCCGGCGACAGTTCATTTTTCAAAACCAAAAATGCCCCTGCGGCCAACATTGCGGATTGTAAAATCAATCTGAACGATTTGCTTAAAGCAGAAAAAGCACCTCTTAGATCGCTTGAATGCATTGCCGCAGTAAGGCCTGCATCCCTGTTTTGTTTCCACTTATCTACGATAACCGTTTGCATACCCTGCGCTTCGATCAACGCTGCTGATTTACAGGCGTTGTCGGCAAAACTTTGTGCACGGGTAGATAGTTTTACAGCTTTCATAACCTGCGATTTTGTCAAATGCTGATTAATGACCGCGTTAGCACATAAAAATAGCCCCCCAAAAACAGCCAGCCACCCTAAAATGGGGTGTAACATGAATATCACCGCAATAAAAAACGGGCACCAAGGTGCGTCAAATATCGCAATTACAACAGGGCTTGCGGCAAACGCATGAATAGCTTCGACATCACGCAAACTGTTTGAATGTTGCAAGCTATCCTTATCGATAACAGCCGTTTTAAGCATTAATCTAAAAACTGTTTCGTCCAAATAAGACTGGAACCGCGCACCCGCATTGGCCATAAGGCGGCCACGTGCAAATTCTAGGCAAGCCATGAATGAATATAGGATAATCACCAACAAAAATAGGGCTGTCAGGGTTTCATTTGACCGCGATGTTAAGACACGGTCGTAGACCTGCATCATAAACAACGGACCTGTGAGCATCAAAATGTTAACGAAAACACTAAACAAACCTACCGTCAGAAACAGTTTGTCACTTTGTTTACGCGCATTGATTAAAAATGAATTTCGAATTTGAGTATACCTTTGCCTACCTTTGGGCAAAGATACGTTTGTTTCTTATAATATAGTCTTAATACTGATCGAATTAAGGCTAGGTAACCTTACGCGCATTGCCAGTTCCTAGAAAATCTTCTGGCAAGTCATATTCCCTCTTGCCAGCATCCCCCCCCTATCCTAAAACGCCCCGACCCAGCGCAAAGATTTATCTTTCGCAAACAAGTGCCCGAGTAGCTCAGGGGTAGAGCAGTGGACTGAAAATCCTCGTGTCGGTAGTTCAAATCTACCCTCGGGCACCATTAAAATCAAAGATTTAGGTTTTATAACTATGGGAATTACCACTATAGATAAAATAGCATTTAATTGTGCATTGATTTGACCGGCTACATAATGAGGAATTTGCCATGATGAATTTAAGAAAACAAATATTAAACTTGGCTAGTTTGACTGTAATGGCGTTACCTTGCACGGCCTATGCCGGTGATTGGAAATATGCAGCGACCATTTATCTTTATACACCTGAAACAACCACCGCCATAGGCGCGACTGAGACGACCTTAAGTTTCAGTGATGCCCTGGACAATCTTGACATGGCTTTCATGGGGGTTTTTGAAGCCAACAACGGACGTTGGGGGATAGTTGCAGATTATATGTTAACAGATTTATCTTTCGGTAACACAACCCCTGGCCCTGCATTTTCTGGTGTTAATACGTCCCTCAAGACTCAAATTTTCAATGGCTATCTGGGTTACCGCGCCTACCAAAATTCAAAAGTAACTATTGACCTTACAGGAGGTATTCGCTGGTTCAACACCAAAACTGATATCACTTTTTTACCTGGCCTTTCACCTGGCGGAACAATTAGCGTTGATGAAGACTGGATTGATCCTGTGATAGGTGTACGGGCGCGCTTTGCCATGACGGAAAAATTGTCAGGTACTGTGTTTGCTGATTATGGTGGGTTCAGAAGTGGTAGTGAATCCTGGCAAACTTTTGTTACACTCGATTACGATATCAACGAAAACTGGGTCGCACGAGCAGGCTATAGATATATATCAGTTGAACACAGGATAAACGGTACAGATTTCTCATTCAAACAATCCGGTCCGATGTTCGGGGCAACTTATAGATTTTAAGTCGTGAAGACTATGTCAGCCACCCAATTGGTTATTACATTCAAGAATTAAAAATCAAGACAACTGGGAAATCAGGTGCCTTTTGCTTTCTTAAAGCTACGTAAGTTGCGGTGCCAGCTCTCGACGCCAGCGTTTTGGGCCGGATGTATGTATAGAGTTGCCATTGGCGTCGACCGCAACAGTCACCGGCATGTCAACAACCGTAAATTCATGTATCGCTTCCATGCCTAAATCCTTGAACGCCACCACTTTTGCGTCTCGTATGGCTTTGGAAACCAAAACAGCGGCACCCCCGACAGCAATAAGATACGTGGCCTTCTTGGCGGCAATTTTATCTATTGTATCCTGGCTGTCTCTTATACACATCTCCGAGCCCACGAGACAGGCAGAAATCTCG
>CAJXSR010000045.1 GCA_913061275.1 uncultured Paracoccaceae bacterium
GCACCTTTTCGCCCTTATTTCCAATGAATGTCAGGAACTTAACATCCATTTGAATATGGTGACCAGGGACTTGTTTTTGATATCGCTTAGTGTGAACCTTGCGCATGCGGGTTCCGCGTGGCAGCCTATTCAAGCTGTGGCGGCGAAGGATGCGCGAAACCGTTGAATCAGACATTCTGATATCGTGATAACGCTCCAGATACCAAACAATCCGCATTGCCCCGAGGTGATACTTACGCCGAAGATAAAGAACCTTCTCTTCACGTTCTGGGGACGTTCGGTTGGCATGCCATTTGGGGATAGGTGGCGCGTTTACCAGCCCAGCTTCTCCATGATCTGCATAAGCCTTACGCCGCTATTGTACGAAATTAGGCAGTATTCGGTACGCAATGATCCCTTGTTTTTCATGCAGACAGTAGTTACCACAGAACAACCGGACGCTCAGAGTTTGCACTTCCACGAGATAACCTGCAATTAAACACTCAATTCTGTCCCACAAGTGCTGACGTTAGACAATTTTGATACTTGTTAGGCTATGGTTTGAAAAAGCCCAGTCATTTCGGTTTTACCCAATTGAGCAAGTGTTAAGCTTATGTCATCCGCAACCATATCACAATACTGCATAAGGCCATCTTCTCCACCTGCGGCTATCGCAAATTGCATGGCGCGTCCAAAGAATACGAAATCTGCCCCCATGGCGTAAGCCTTTATGACATCTTCACCAGATCTGATGCCTGTGTCGTAAAATAATGGAAAGTCGTCACCAACAGCTTTGCGAATATCGCGTAATGCCAGAATGGGCGGGCGCGCAGAATCTAGCTGGCGTCCGCCATGTGTGGACACTTGGATAGCATCTACACCAACAGCTTTTAATCTTTTTGCGTCTTCAACAGAGGTAACACCTTTAGCAACAAGGTTCCCGTCCCACTGTTCGCGCAAACATTCAAGAAATTGCCAGTCAGCGGCAGCACGGCTTTCTGCGCGGTCAAATTCAAACCCAGGTGTTGTAAAGTTTGCCATTTCAGGCTTGCCCTGGAACAGGCTAGATAGGGACCATTGTGGGTGTAATGCAAAATCAATAAATTGTTTTGGCCCAATCCGAAATGGCATTTTAAATCCACGGCGCAATTCGCGTGGACGACGTCCAACCTCTGGCACATCGAGAGTCACAATTAGCGTTTTGTATCCCGCAGTTTTTGCGCGTTCAACCAATTTGGTTGTGCCTGAACCATCTCCGCTGAAATAAAGTTGAAACCACGCATGTCCTTCAGCCACTTCGATCATTTTTTCAAGTGATGTTGATGCCACAGTGGACACACCAACAGGCACATTATGTTTTGCAGCCATACGCGCCAGCATCAAATCCGCGCCCGGGCTTGATAAATTGCACATGCCCATTGGACTGATACCAAAAGGGACTTTAGCAACCTGATCGAATAACTTTACGTTCAGGTCGCGCTTTGTAACATTAACCAGAACACGTGGTTGCAATTGAATATCGCGCAAAGCGGATAGGTTCATAGCCTCTGCATGTCCCTGACCAGCGGCGCCGTCGATATAATCAAAAACCATCCATGGCAGGCGCTTGCGGGCCAATGCCCGAGCGTCTGCATATGAATGTATCTGCGGTGAACCAAACATCATCTATAATGTTAACTTTGAACAGCTGCCATAAAACGATCACGAATGACGACAGGATCTTTTGTAATTACGGGAACTTTGATATTGCCGCTTTCACATTTGGACACGATTACTGTCATTTTTTTGGAATCGATGGCATCTTGTAAAACTTTTGCAGTATCTTCTGCCTGACATTCAATGACATTTTCACAACCACATGCTTTGGCAACTGCAGATAGGGAAGTGTTCTGACCTGCATAAGTAGGTTGATCACCAGTTGAGCCATAACTACCATTGTCGATAATCAACAAAATGTAATTATCAGCCACGTTGTTTGCGATTGTTGGTAAGGTACCAAAATTGGTTAAAACAGAACCATCCCCATCAATGGAAATGACGGTTTTGTCTTGGGCCAAAGCAACACCTAGACCAATTGAAGAGGATAGTCCCATAGTACCAAGCATATAAAAGTTAGTAGGCTGATCATCGATCATATGTAACTCTTGGCTTGGTAATCCAATGTTACAAATGACAAGCTGATCCCGTAAAATTGGTGCTATTTCGCGTAAAATTTCAGAACGTATCATTGGTCTCCGTAACCTCCCCAAAAAGACGCGTCAGTCAGGATCGCGACAGGTTTATTGCACATGAATGTGTATTTTAAAATAGCGTCCAGCTCTTCTGCATCAGATTCCTTGTGGAAGTGATAAGTTGGAATGTGCAGTTGGTTTAGCAAAGCTTTGGTATGTACTGCCATTTCAACCTGACATGCCACTGGCTCACGAAGTTCACCACGATAGCTGATCAGCATCGGTAAAGGCATTCGATAAAACTGCGTTAAAGTAACTAAGGTGTTAACGGTTACACCAATCGCTGTATTTTGCATGATGATTGCGGGTCGTTTACCGCCCATAAAAGCACCAGCGCACAGGCCAATCCCCTCGTCTTCTTTGTTTGAAGGGATGTGATAAATTTCGTCACGGGCCTCAACTTCATCAATGACACCGGCAAGTTGTTTGCAAGGGACAGTTGTTATGAAATCGACGCCATTATTGATAAAATCATCTACGATTTTAGTATTTATGGACACGTCGTAAAACTCCTATTTTCCGAATTATTAATATTAACTCTGCATGATATGAACATATCCAATTATACCTAATGGATAGTCATAGTAGGGCTGTCTTTACCGCAAAACATGAACCGAACATGGCGCATGACGAACAATGCGGGCCGCAGTTGAGCCCAAGAAGTAATCGCGTAAGCCTGGTTTATGTGATCCTACTATTATGCAGTCAGCATTAATCTTTTCTGCGTATTCCGTGATTGAAAACCCTGAATGACCTTTGAGTAAGACAGATTCTAAATCATCCGCATCAGCAACCCTTGATACTAGTAATTCTTTTGTATTTTGCAGACCTTTGGCCATTGCTTCACTTGATATCCCAACAGCGCTAGAGCCTTGATATTGTTCATAAACATGAACAGCAATAATTTGGCCGCCTTCTGTAAGCATGGCGCGCGCTGTTTGGATGGCTTGTTCACTAATGCCGTGATTTAATGCCAACGACAAAATTATTTTCTGGTACATGATAGTTCTCTCATTTTGTTGCACCTGTATCTAAGCAGATATGTTCAGGTATTAGGATAATTTTGGGGGCTTGGACGTTGCCAGATCGAATGTCCTTGAATGCATTGCCACCCACAGAAAGAGGCCGCTTTTCAATCCAATTTATTTCCCCGAATTTGTTCTCAAAGATTGCCTGCGCCGTTTGTTCAAAGTCTTTAGCAGTATAGGTATAGGTGCCAATGAACGTTATTTCTTGCAACGTCATTCTGCGAATATCAAGGCCGCCTGTATTTTCACTTAACCCGATGTGTATTATCACCCCACCAGGACGAGTATGCATTGAAGCTGTAGCTCTGGTACCAGCAAAACCAACACCATCGATGATCAAATCAAATGGGGTCTCTGCTTCAAGTTCTTCTGGGGAGATAACTTTTAAATTAGTCTTATTTGCAAGAAATATACGGCGCGTTGGATTGGCCTCAACCATTGTAACATCATTAACACCTTGCGCAGTTAAGGACAGTGCTGCGCCCAAACCAATTGCACCGCCGCCGATAGCAAGGCTTCGAATACCTGATGCGGGCACCCCCAAAGTTCCGACCCCAAGACGCACACCATGCCAACCACATGCTAAAGGTTCTGCCAGTGCGGCATGCTCAAGAGGGATATTATCTGGGACGGTGATTAAGTTACTTCGCGGCATAGTGACATATTCAGAAAATGCACCTTCGCGCGGAGGCATCGAGATTATCTGGCGAGATCCACAGAGATTGGTCCGCCCGGAAGTGCAAAAGCTGCAAGTGCCACAAGTGACCAATGGGTTTATCGTCACGCGACGCCCTACATTAGAGCCTTCAACAACTATACCGGCGGCTTCATGTCCGAGAATGAGCGGTGCTGGACGACGTTCATCATGACCTAAGTAGGCATGCATATCAGATCCGCAAATGCCTGATGCTAAAACTTGAACTAACTCTTGGCCTACGGAGAGGCGTGGATTCGGAACATCCTGATATTCCAGTGTTTCTACGCCTGTATAAACGAGAGCTTTCATTTTGCAGTAAATCCTCCATCAACAGCCAGAACCTGGCCTGTTACATAGGAAGATGCATCTGAACATAAAAATTGAATTGGCCCATCGAGATCGCAAAGCTCGCCATTACGCCCAATGCAGGTTTGTGCTGCATTACGTTCGGCAAGTTCTGTATCCGCGAAGACAGCCGCTGTAAGTTCTGTATTAAAAAAACCAGGTGCAATTGCATTTGCCGTAATGCCATAACGTGACCAATCTTCAGCCATAGCGCGCGTAACTTGTGCAATCCCCGCTTTAGTGGCGCCATATGCAATACCGCCCGGAAAGGCGCGGTAAGTTTGCAGGGAGGCAAAATTGATAATACGTCCCCATTTTTTTTCTTTCATTCCAGACACAAAACTTTGAGCTAAAAAGAAAGGTGCTGTTAAATTAAGATCAAGGGTCACGCGCCAAGCTTCAGGTGTTACGTCATCGCCTGCTTGTCTTGTATTTATTCCAGCGGCATTAATTAGAATATCAGGATTGCCTGCGGTCTCGATGACTTGATTAGCAATATCTGCTAGCATAGCTTTATTCGAAAGGTCTGCGCTAATCGCATATGTATTATTTGGAACAGAGGCCTGCCATTCAGATAGCTTTTCTTCGCGCCTTGCAACCCCGATAACAGTTGCGCCATTTTCTGCCAGAAAACTTGCCACATGGCGACCAAGGCCAGAACTGGCCCCAGTCACGCATGCAGTTTTGCCAGTAAGATCAAATAACCCTACTGAAGGGGAGGTAGGTGTTTTATCCATTTGCTGTCAGATCAAATTTTTCGTCTGGGAAATATTTACGGAGGCGAATATCAGCAGTACGTGCATGACCCTCCATACCTTCCAGACGGGCAATACGTGCAGTCGCTTCTGCAACAGCTTTTGAGCCTTCACGCGTAGACTCTTGCCACGTTACAATTTTTAGATATTTATGTACGGACAGACCACCTGTATAATTTGCAGCACCAGATGTCGGCAATACGTGGTTCGTACCAGATGCTTTATCACCAAAGGCAACTGTTGTTTCCTCGCCTAAGAATAACGATCCGTAACAGGTTAAACGATCTTTCCACCACGCACGATCTTCGGCTTGCACTGTTAAATGTTCTGGTGCGTATTTATCGGATGTAGCTGCCATTTCTTCGCGATCCGCGCATAAAATAACTTCTGCATAGTCGCGCCATGCAGCCGTTGCATTTTCACGATTCACCTCCGGCAAATCATCGATCAATGTTGGCACCAGTTCCATCACTTTATTCGCAATTGAACGTGTATCGGTCACCAACCATACGGGCGAATTATATCCATGTTCCGCTTGGCCCACGAGATCAGTCGCTACCACCATGGGATCTGCGGTTTTATCTGCTAGAATTAAGCTGTCCGTCGGCCCTGCAATCATATCAATACCCACGCGCCCGTATAAAATACGTTTTGCTTCAGCGACAAACTGATTACCCGGACCCACAAGGATGTTTGCTTTGGGCAGACCAAACAGACCAAAGGCCATTGCGGCCACACCTTGTACACCACCCAACGCGAGAATTTTATCCGCACCAGCGATATGTGCTGCATAGACAATTGCTGGGTGGATACCAACTTCTGGATGAGGCGGAGAACAGGCCGTGATTTGTTTGCACCCAGCAACTTTTGCTGTGGTTACAGTCATAATAGCTGATGCAATATGGCTGTAACGTCCACCGGGGATATAACAGCCTGCGGCGTCAACAGGGATGCTCTTCTGTCCAGCGATTAATCCAGGTTGAATTTCATATTCCAGATCCGTAATCGTCGCTTTTTGTGCTTCCGCAAAGCGGCGAACGTTATCTTGCGCAAAATGAATATCATCGCGCAGTTTTTGTGGCACCAAGGCTGTAGCTGCTTCAATGTCTTCAACCGAGATTTCAACGTTACCTGTGTAACCGTCGAATTTTGCCGCATAGCCTAGCGCGGCTTTATCTCCACCAGCTTCAATGTCTGCCAAGATTTTTTTAACCGTTTCGTTGACTTCGGTTGAATCACTCTTCGCTGTCAAAGTTGCTTTTTTTAGATACTCAACTGGCATCATTTTCTCCTATAATTATTTGCCGTCTAGGTATGCTGGCAACCACAAAACAATCTCTGGAAAGATAAAGATCAGGACCAGGCCGATAAGCTGAATGACCATGAATTGCATCATACCAAGATAGATGTCTTTAAGATCCCATTGGGGGACGACCCCCTTGAGAAAATAAGCCGAAAGTGCCACGGGCGGACTGAGCCATGCGGTTTGCAGATTTACCGCGACAAGAATTGCGAACCATATGAGCATGTCGCTTTCAGTGGCAAAACCAAGATCAAGTTGCACAATTGTAGGCACCAAAATCGGGATAATGATCAGAACAATCGGCACCCATTCAAGTGGCCAGCCAAGTAAGAAGATCAACGCCATGATTAAGATCAGCATCATTACTGGCGACAGATTCATCGACAACAATACTTCGGTCAGCATCTTAGGCGTTCCTAAGTTACTGAATACCGCACCAAAAAAGTTAGATGCTGCGACTAGGAACATGATCAAAACTGAAAGTTCCAGAGTTTTTATCAGAGCGTCATAAAAACCAGGCCAAGTAAATTTACGGTACGCAATCGACAGTAACATGGAACCCAAAGCACCACAGGCTGCTGCCTCTGCTGGTGTTGCCCAACCAGCCAAGATTGAACCAAGCGCGAAAGCAATCAGAACAGTTGGCGGCACAAGACCCATAAAAAACTCGTACCAAAGATCAGAGAAATAGAAACCGCCCGGTTTCACCTTACGTGTCCATGTATAAACAAAGTACATGAATCCAATCCATGCCAGCGGAATGAAAAACCCAGCCGTTGGGAAGATTGCCAATTTACCAGCAATACCCCATGCGATGAGCCACACAAATGCCACCAGTCCAAACATCACAGCACAGACTTCAGCAAAGTAATGGGGCGATGTTTCTGGTTGTTCATCTGGGGGTAGGATTGGACCCAAATTAGGGTTCAACCAACAACGTCCAAGCGCGTACACCAGATAGAGTACGCCCAACATGATGCCCGGAACAATCGCTGCGCGGAATAGGTCAGTCACTGGAATTTCCAGCACTGGGCCCATCACAATCAACATGATTGACGGTGGGATCAAAATACCAAGTGTACCACCCGCAGTAATAGTACCCGCGGCCAATTTCACATCATATCCAGACTTGATCATCGTACGACCAGCCATAATACCAAGGATTGTAACGGATGCCCCAACGATACCAGTCGCAGCTGCAAAAATAATGGATACAAATAAAACGGCCACATACAGTGCGCCGCGCGTCTTGCTCATCATTAATTGTACGGCTGTGAATAAACGTTCCATCAAGCCCGCTTTTTCCATCATGATGCCCATGAACGTAAACAATGGAACCGCGACTAATTGGTCATCCAACATCACTTGGTTGGTTTGCAGCGTTTGTAGGAAGAAAGTTAGTTTAAAGCTTCCCCCCCAAGCACCGAAAACGAAGGCCAAGAATATTAATGTAAATGAAATAGGAAATCCAACGAAAATAGAAAACAACATCGCTGCTAACATGATCAAACCGATTGTTGGCTTTGAGAAGTTAAACAAGCTCGTGTCACCCAACATATCACCCAGCGGTAAGGTTTCTGGGTAAAAAATACTTGCAAAGGTAAGTGCCAAACCAATAAAGTAAAACGGTAAAAGTTTGACGAATTTGTTTTCACGTTCCTTGCCCATTTGATGAAAAGCACGGAAAAGCTCTGGAAAACCTTGCAGAAACAATAAAAGAGCACCTATCGGCATAAATATGCGTGCAGGCCAGAGGTAAGGCGCCCATGTGCTGTCAGACGCACGTTCCCAACTCGATGGGTTAAACATATCTGTACCGAACGATTTTAATCCGTATTGGTAAGACGACCAAAAGAAGAACAACATCGCTGGAAAGTAGAACGCAAGATACAATGAAGCATCAACTGTTGCCTGTGTTCGAGCAGTCCAATTGCGATACAAGAAATCAGCGCGGATATGTACACCGCGCATCAATCCATAACCAGCAGCACCCATAAACAAAACGCCACCAGTCATTCTACTGATGTCGTAAGCGAAAAGCGTCGGCCCTAGGCCAAGTGTTCGCGCCAAATCGCCCATATCGTTTTCAACGAAGATGGCAAAAGCTTTACGTGACACAACTTCGTAGACCATCACAAAAATCAATGGCACCAGCAAAAGACAAATGATACGACCCGCCCAGTTGTTAATTACATCAATCCAAGCAGTAATTGGACGCTGCCAAGACGTCATGTCTTCAGGGGTCTCACCCGGCTCTTCTGCACGGCGTTCGGCAATCAACTCATCGGTGATTTCCAAGCTCTCTGGAATTTCTTCTTCGGCCATGCGAGTTCTCCCTTTCATCATTCAAAAGCGTCCGCAAAGGCGCTTATAAATAGTGAAAGCACGGGGGCCTAAGCCCCCACACTAATTGTTTATTCTACAGTACCAGCTGCAACTTGGTCTGCGAATGCTTTACCCAATGCTGCGTTTGATGCCTGTGAACCAGCCCAGAAAGGGACCGCTATTTTTGCGAAATCTTTTTGTGACTGCCATACTTCAGCAAAGAATGCGTTTTCTGCGGCGTTCTTTTCCAAAGCAGCTTTTGCAGCATTCATGTAAGCAGGAAAGTAGTCAGCAGGTGTATCATGCAAGATAACACCGTGGTTCTCTGTCAAATCTTTCAAAGCTTTACCGTTTTCGTAGATACGGTAAGACATTGATTTAGACAAAGAAGCGTTCGCAGCAACTTCAATTGCTTTTTGTTGTAGTGGGGTCAAAGCATTGTACACATCTTTGTTTAGGTACAAGTCAGCGTTCACAACAACCTGGTGTAGGCCCTGCAAGTAGTAGTGCTTCAGTACTTTTTGGAATCCGAACACTGAGTCAGGTTTCGGACAGCACCATTCAGCTGCATCGATTGTACCTTTTTCCAAAGCTGGCAAGATGTCACCACCACCCATAGCAACAGATGCTACGCCAATGTCTTTATAGGTTTGACCTGGAATGCCAGGAGGTGTCCGGAAGCGGTATTTGCGGAAATCATCCATAGATGTGATCGGCTCTTTGAACCAACCCAATGCTTCTGGGCCAACCGGCTGCAGCATAAAGCCTTTTACGTTCATGCCCATTTCATCCCACAGTTGGTCGTACAGTTCTTTACCACCACCGAATTGGAACCAAGACAAGAATGCGATGTTGTCAATACCAACACCAGCACCCGCAACAGGTGAGCCAAACAGCATAGCTGCAGGGTGCTTACCAGACCAATAGTGTGTCCACGCAAAGCCACCTTCAACAAGACCGGCATCAACTGCATCAAGTGTTTCCTTGACGCCAACAACAGAACCAGCTGCTAGGACTTCGATTTTCACTTCGCCGTTTGTTAAATCTGAAACATCCTGTGCAAAGTCTTTCAGCATTACCACTTCATCGGCTTTTGCAGAAATCACAGATTGAACGCGAATAACTGTTTCTGCCCACGCAGAAGCAGCAAAGGACAAGCCCACAGCGGTAACCGCCAAGCCCGTCGTTACTTTCTTTAAGTTAAACATGGTTTCCTCCCATTTGTTTATGCCTTCATTTTCTTTTTGTTCCCACCCTGCGAAGACGTAAGGATGGTGGTGCATTGGGTTAGAGTGTTTTTTCTAACCGCAAATATTAATGTCCTTTTCCAAGTGAAAATCCCTCGACTAAGCCAAGCATGGGGCCCACCCCAGTGCCTGCATCAAAAAACCCTCGATACAACATTTCGCCTGCAACGTAGATCAGCACGAATAGGCCCAACCACGATATCCAAGGATATTTTGTAAGTAGATGCATGATCATGGTGGCGGCGAAAGCCATAAGGAAAATAGCCAGTCCCAGACCGAAAACCAGCATTTTGGTATCACCATCTGCGATGGCCGCAACTGCCAAAACGTTGTCCAAAGACATCGAAACATCAGCAATCGTTATTGAAATCAATGCAGACATTAATGTACGTCGTGGGGCGCCTGTGTAGCCCAATTCAGGATTTTGCGCAGTTTCCAAAGCCAGTTCGGCCTCTTGGTCTAGGCCACCTCGTATTTCTTCGAATAGGCGCCAACAGACCCAGAATAATAACAATGAACCTACAAATAAGATGCCGGGAATATCCAGTAGACTAGTCGCAATTACTGCAAATATAATACGCAAAACCGCTGCAATAACCATACCAAACAGGATGGCTTTCTTACGCAATTCAGGTGCAAGACCAGCCGCAACCATACCAATGATCAAAGCATTATCGCCAGACAGAATAAGGTCGGCTATAATAATTTTACCGAAATCTAATGCTGTATCTATCATGATGCAGCATCCTCCAAAACCATGTCTGAAACTTTTTCACCAATCATAATTGCTGGGGCGTTTGTGTTGCCACTTGTGATCGCTGGCATAATAGAACAGTCGGCCACGCGTAGGTTTGCTATACCGTGCACACGCAGGCGTGCATCGACAACCGACATTGGGTCATTGCCCATTTTACATGTTCCCGTAGGGTGGTAGATTGTAACAGCTGTATTGCGTGCCCAATCCAAGGTAGCGGCTTTATCATCTATCCCAACCTCATGGCCTGGATCATACTCTTCAGTGATATAATTTTTTAAGGGTTCAAACTGAGCAATTTTACGCGCGATTTGAATGCCTTTAACAATCGTGTCTTGATCCAGTCTAGTAGCCAAGTAATTAGGGAAAATTTCTGGGTGATCTTGATAGTTTGCAGATTTCAATTTCAATTCACCAGTGCTTTCAGGACGCATTTGCAAAACAGATGCTGTGAATGCAGAAAATTTATGTGGGCCTTCAACCGCGTTTGTTGCGCTAAAGGGTTGAATGTGGAATTGAATATCCGGTGTAGATAAACGCTCATCTGTTTTTAAGAAACCTGTGCCCAAACTTGCGGCCATTGTCATTGGGCCAGTTCTGTTCAAAGCATACTGCAAAGCAATCATACCTTGTTTGAAATAGTTGTTCGTTTCGATGTTGATCGTAGACAAATTTGTTTTGAAAATAGGGCGGGCTTGCAGGTGGTCTTGTAGGTTTTTACCCACACCTTTTAGGTCTTTGATGATCTCAATGCCCATTGGTGCGAGGTCATCAGCCTGGCCGATGCCTGACAACATCAAAATTTGCGGAGAACCAATTGCGCCTGCCGAAAGAATAACTTCTTTGCGAGCGTTAATGGTTACATCTTTCCCTTTAGTGATGGCATCAACACCCGTTACACGACCTTCCACAACATTCAATTTGCGAACTTGTGTTTGTGTGATGATTTCTAGATTTTTCCGATCACGTGCAGGCTTTAGGTATGCAACCGCCGTACTACAGCGGCGACCTTTGTCTAAGGTGAGTTGGAAATACCCAACACCTTCTTGATCATGGCCATTACCGTTGTAATCATCGTTACGTTTGTAACCTGCAGCAACAGCGGCATCCAACCAACGATCGACAACATCACGACTTATGGCAGTTGGCGAAACTGAAAGGGGTCCATCAGAACCACGTTCTTCTGAGGAAGATTCACCTTTCCATGTTTCGGCGCGCTTATAGTAAGGCAGGACATCATCCCAGCCCCAGCCAGTGTTACCCAATTGGCGCCAGCCGTCAAAATCTTCTGCCTGGCCCCGTACGTATAGTAACCCGTTTATAGAGCTACAGCCGCCGAGAACTTTCCCACGTGGCCACGGAATTGAACGGCCATTTAAGCCTGGATCTTTATCAGTTTTATATCGCCAGTCTGTATTCGGGTTACCCATCGTTTTGAAGTAACCGACAGGGATATGTATCCACGGATTACTATCTTTACCGCCTGCTTCTAACAATGCCACGCTAAAGCGCCCGTTTTCTGACAAACGGTTCGCAATTGCGCACCCAGCAGAGCCTGCGCCTACGATAACAAAGTCAAATTTCAACGAAATCCCCTAAAGTATTAAAAAATGAGACTTTTAGTCTCGTTTTTAGTGTATAAATCGACTATATGTAGAAAAAATTGATTCGTGCAATAGGAAGTTCACTGTGACTGATGGAAATCGAATACCAACAAACTTGCGAACCCTCTTGATCCTAGAGGTCATGGGTAGAAGTGATCACGCAATGTCACCTACAGAAATCAATCAACAAATAGGCTTACCCAAACAAACCGTGCACCGTTTGGTTGTGACTTTGGAAAAAGAGGGCTTTTTAGCGAAAGAGGCTAATGGAAAACACTACCGCCCAACGCGGCGACTTCGTCTTCTTGGCGCAGGATTATTACATGCTTCACGGAGTCACATAACAAGGCATCAGGTTTTGCAAAACGTAGCATCACAAGTACAAGAGGCGGTTAATTTTGTTGTTCCTGAAGAGACAGGCATGCACTATCTGGATCGCATAGATACAAATTGGCCCTTTCGAATTCAGCTACCAGTGGGCACGAATGTTCCGTTCCATTGTACAGCAAGTGGTAAAACATTTATGGCTAGTCTTTCGAAATCTGCTCGCAAAAAATTCGTGATGGGTCTGCAGTTAGAAAAACTAACGGATAAGACACATGTGTCACCAGAAACCTTATTGGACGATTTGGCAAATTGCGCAAAAAGGGGGTATGCGCTGGACAGCGAAGAATTCATGGACGGCATGGTAGCAATTGCGGTTCCAGTAACAGATATACACAACCGTTTTGTCGCAGCTCTAGCCTATCATGGACCAAGTCAACGACTGTCACTTGAACTGGCCGAAAAGAAAATTGATATTTTATTCATTGCAGCAAAGGCTCTACAAGAATCTTTATTTTCCTAAAAATGCAAAACAATTTCTCAAATTACTAATTCTAACACCTCATACATGGGATAACAAAAACAATGGTACTTAAGAATATCCGCACTTCAAAGTTTAGCTTTCAGCTAAATACCATATTAGCTACTTCGATCTGCTTTGCCTTTTCCACCCCAGCAGTTTCACAGGTCGTACCGATTAAAACAGTTGCTGGATATAAAATCGCACGCGTTGAATCTTCGGGGGTATGCTTTGCGGTCACTAATCTGCGTTCTACACAAAACGAAGACATCGCCTTTTCCTATTACCGAGCAAAGACGGGCCAACGCTGGCAAGTTGGTGGGTACTTATCTCCTCTAATCCACCCAAAGCCCGATGATGTGTTGACTATAACATTCGACGACGACTTGAAATTGACTCGTCCTATCGAGTTTAGAGACGGTGATTTCATGGTGCCCTTCGAGGCGTTAGCCGAGCTCGAGGCCTTTGAACAGGATGTAGAAAATAGTGATAAGCTTATCTTCGGTTTAAAAGAAGACAGCATTGAAATTGATCTCAAAAAATATCGTAAAGCCATTACTGCCGTAATTAAATGCGTTGTTAATAACCAGCAATAATACGGTTGTGGACCTGTCGCGGTTTAGTGCCGCTCCATGTTCTCATTTAAGCGGCTATTCGT
>CAJXSR010000046.1 GCA_913061275.1 uncultured Paracoccaceae bacterium
CAATCACTCTTCAAAGTTAAATTGCCATCTGTCTCAAACTATTTGATGACGGACAGGGCAAAGGGGTGATGTGGGTATCGGGTTTCTAGGTCATGTAAGGCTTAATCACGGAGAGGTGGAAAGTGGCCATCTTAGTTGGAGGAGATGACACCCTTTGTGGTCAGGTGAATGGCGGGTGTGCGGACTTAGTGACCTGAGCAAGGTGCAACAGTTGACAAATGCTCTCCAAAAAGGATGCTCAGTTTAAACAGCTTGGGGAATGTAATGAATTTTCGAGAAGAGTGTCAGCAATTGCTTGATCAATACGTATCCTTCTATCGCAAAGGCGATGCCGCTGGCTGCGCATCTGTGTATAGCCTTGAGGCTGAGTTGTACTCGCCTTTTGGACGACCTGCCATTGGACGCCAAGCCATCGAGGCGACACACAAAGAATGGGTTGAAGACGGTGCAGAGAACAAGAAAATCAACGTGTTAAGTGCAGGTCATAGTGACGACCTTGGTTGGTGTATTGCGCGCTTTAGTGAAGGAACCACTGGCAGCGGCTCCTCGATGAATATTCTTGCCCGTCAGCCTGACGGGAGCTGGGCAATTACGCATTGCAGCCTGAATGAAACCTAGGATTCCATACCAATCAGATTGTCGCGGATAGAAAACTTAGGGTTGGCGATGATTGGGAATTTTGATCCGCAAATGACGCAAAAACAATTATTAGTTTCCATGTCTTTTTGGGCTCGAAGCGGACATCCAAGAACCACAACAACCGTGACACAGCCCACCACAACCACAACATCCAATACCCCCAGCACCCTTTGGCCCTGACTTTCGCCCTATTCTCCAGCAACCTGCGTAGAGGGTGTTGGCTTTCTTCGGGATAGAGGATCTCTCTCAGCCCCTGCCAAAGTTATCATATATATCAGTTAGTTATGAAATTAACCTATTATTGGGCGTCTACTATTTTCTCTCTGGGGGACATATGGGGGACAATTTACCATGCCAATGGGTTAATTTTAGCATATTTTAGGCAATGCCCCATATCCTTAAAGGCCGTCACACATAAACCACGAATCCATTAGCGTAATGACTTCACATAAGCCTCGCTCTGTAAGCTGAAATATATCCGTGGGCACGCTACATTCGGTACATGGTCATTAAAGCGTCTGCGAGAAATTGGTGATATGGCTAGGCTGTATTCAGATGTGTGGTTGAATTGGAATTATACAAATAACAAACGAAATAAGCCGCCCGAATACGGACGGCCTTACCTCGGCACCTAAGTGTGTTTAGTCGATTTAGTGGAAACGACCATTGCTTAGTTTTTCAACATCACCGCGTGTCAATCCGATGTCTTCCAATACATGAAAAGGCAGAGCATTAAGCGCATTAAATGTTTTACGGTTAGCATTCCAAGTCGCAAGGTTGTTTAAAGCAATCTCAACGGCGTGGATTGCGCGAAATGTTGCAATAGAACCAAACGGTGCGGCAGGTGTAGAGTATGTAGTTGCCATGGGCCTAATCCTTGGATGTGGTCATTGTGACCGTGTTTCATAAGCCTCATATAATGTTTAGCATGTAGCTCCACAAACGCAGTTACTGCATTTCCGTGATGTGGTTTATGCATACCGGATAAAGTTCAGATAAAATATTTAACATGCTTCTAAAAGCCACAATCATGGTACTCTTTTGCAAAACACGCGCTAGACATGGCTTGCGCTTTGGCAAGGTCAAATTGTGTCATTTTTTTAGCAACTGTATCTCTATTATTAGGTGCATTTTCACTGCCGTTTGCAGCTGCAAGATTATACCACATATAGGCAATGATGTAATCCTGTGGAACGCCTTCGCCATTGTCGTACATCAAACCCAGATTACTCTGGGCAGGGGCAAGCCCCTGTTCAGCCGCTAATCTATACCACTTTACAGCTTCTTTATAATCCTGTGGCACACCTTGGCCATTGTCGTACCTCAAACCCAGATTAAACTGGGCAGAGGCATTGCCCTGTTCAGCCGCCAAGCGATACCACTTCACGGCTGCTTTATAATCCTGCGGCACACCCTCACCGACATCGTGGTTACAAAAAACAATTTTATCAATTAGGAAGGCTCTCTTTGAACCCCAACCACCAGTGATGCATCAGCACGCGGTGGTTTTTTCTTTTAAATATGGCACTTACCTTGACATGCCCACTAAATCTGCAAGGTTCCCCGCGATGGGTGCATATAAATATTTCAAGGTGTGCCATATTTATATTGATTAGGAACTGATATGCAAAACAATTCAAAACTCACGGCTATGGAGCTGCCAGAAGATGAGCTAGAATTACTTTTAACCCCGTTGTTAAAAATTCGTAACGAAGTGTTGGGCCTGATGGTGATGTTGACTGTTCTTGGATTATTTGCAGCTATCGTTATCGCGATTTATTTCAGTACGGTTTTAATTTCCATTATGCTTGTTTTGACGATTCCAATCTTTAGTTTTATTGGAATGAATGAATATTTTAAAAGCCGTTTTCGCAAGGAAGCTCTACCCTTGATTTCCAAAGATGTTGTGTTGCGGCACGGTCAAAAGAAAATGTTTTACCATGAGATTTTTATAGATATGATCTTTGATATTTTTAAAAATACCCTAGGGAACGGCCCAGTGGAATTGAAATACGAAGAATTAGAAGAACTTAGCGTTGTTCAAAAGGGCATAGACGAAGTTTTTCAAGACAATTTGCATGGTGAAATTTCTGGAGTAACCTTCTGTGCAAGCAATGTTCGTATAACAGGCAGAAAAAATATACTCGATAGCTCTGACAGTAGAAACCCAATCTTATTTGAGGGGCTAATCGTTGCTTTTGACCATGTAACGAATATACCAGAGTGTGTGGTTATTGAAAAACCTGGTAAATTAACTAAATTATTCTCCCGCCATTTCTCAAACTTAGACAAGCGCTGGCCAATAAAGACAGATTGGCTCTCAAGCACTGGCGTAGAATATTATATATATTCTGAGACAAAAGACATCAATCGCATCAAGGACGGCATCGGACACATTACCAGAGATAGATCTTTAGGTCGAAATTTTTATTCACTGGGTGTAAGCAAAACAAATATTTATATATCACTCGCTAGTACCTATTATCTATTTAAGGTAGGTACTTTGTTTTCGGGTCGTAAATCAATCCAGAAAAATATCAAACGGATTTACGAAGATACTTCTTGGATGATGGATCTTTTAAATCAGTTTCCACCAAAACCTTAGCTGTGTTTGTTGGGAAGAGCACTTCACATCCCAAAATTCCACACCAGTAGTAACTCAATGTCATTCTAGTTGTGCCCTCTATTGCTATAAAATCACAAAGATTGGATTGCCAAAATTAATCACGCAGAAGTTCTTACAGCGTTGGTCTTCGAGGTCGACGGATTAAAATTAATATCCACGCAATCAACCCTAAAATAATTAATAGGCTAGCTAACTTTAACGCCCAGCTGTAGTATTTATCTTCTCTAATCATCAAGTTTGTTTTGATCACATTTGTCTCTGGGTCGTATCGTCCTTGAATGATTTGGCCTAGAATATACATTTTAACTTTGCGGCTTTTACCTTCGCCCGTTACTGACGCACCATTTTCCGTAGTTCCCCCAAAATACGGATAATAATAAGTTACATTTCTTCGACGGCCATCTCCCAAAAAGGTTCTTTTCCTTTTTGTTAATTCGCCATACCCTACAATGTGAACATCTGTAGCAATAGAATTTTTTGCGAAGTTTTTACCTTCAACTCCTAATTCAACTCCAACAACCCAACAGAATACGGCCACTATTGTTAACCCTATAAACAACAACACACTTTTTACTTTTTGTTTCACAATTAAAGCTCCTAAAACTAATTAATCCCACAATTCTTATAATTACTTGCTATATGTATCCCGTTCTCGGCGTCAATGTCTGGCTCTCGGTCGCTTGCTTGTAAGCGTAGATCGATGCCGGGGTGATTTTCATGTAAGTCAGCCAGTCGGGGCATCATCCAATAGAAATTAAAGGCAGAGGAGGCGCTGAGTGTGACGTAGTCTGTACGTGTAAGTTGTTTTACCGCCTGAGCGGATACTAACAACTGATCAAATACGCGTTCAGTGTCTGTAAATAAACGTAGACCTGCAGCGGTCAAGCTGACTTTGCGGTGCTGACGGTTGAAAAGAGCCACGCCAAGCGTTGTCTCTAACTGCTTAATTGCAGCGCTTACTGCGGGTTGCTGAACATTTAACTCTTGAGCTGCAAGAGTGAATGATTCAAGGCGAGCCGCAGCCTCAAAAACCATGAGGTGGCGCGGAGATGACAATAATTTCCAAAGCTCTTGCATAATTTGTGTTTATCCTAAACATCATAATTATCAAGCGTCACAGTGTCTTTCGCATGTGTTAGGTTGATGCTAATTTCAATTCACGGATACAATTCTATGGCGCGACGCACACGATCATCCCGAAGCTATGAGGCAGTCGTCTCTGGCGTGGCTGCTTCACCGTATATACAGCGACAGCTACCCTTTTTCGATGTGCTGGATGATGAGCAGGTGACCCGTCTTGAAGAGCAAGTTGACTGGATATTGCAAGATGTGGGCATCGCTTTTCGAGATGACCCTGAGTCAATTACATTGTGGAAGAAGGAAGGCGCTAAGGTTGAAGGCGACATCGTCCGCGCTCCTGCTGATTGGATACGTGCGCTTTGCGCTAAGGCGCCGCGTGAATTTAAACAACTTGCGCGAAACCCTGAACGTTCAGTTGTGATCGGCGGAAATAACCAAGTCTTTGCGCCGATCTATGGTGCACCCTTTGTGCGCGATCTTGAAGGTGGTCGGCGCTATGGTGATATGAGGGCTTTTAATGACCTAGTGCGGCTAACTTATATGCACCAAAACCTTCATCATGGCGGATTCGTAACATGTGAGCCATGTGACGTACCAGTCAGTAAACGCCATTTGGATATGTTGTATTCTCATATGACTCTGTCTGACAAACCGCACCTTGGTGCGATAACGGAGATGAGCCGAGCCCAAGACAGTGTTGATATGGCCGAGATCGTGTTTGGTGCCGATGTTATGGCAGAAAACTGCGTGATCATGGGGAACGTAAACACCAACTCACCCCTGTTGGTGGATAAGGTTGTGACCGAAGCTGCGCGTGTTTATTCAACACGCGGCCAAGGTTTGGTGGTTGTGCCGTTCATCTTGTCTGGTGCGATGGGGCCGGTTTCGACAGCGGCTTCTGTGGCGCAAGCGATGGCAGAAGCAATGATGGTTTGTGCCTATGTGCAACTGCTACGCCCAGGTGCGCCGTTTGTTTTGGGGAATTTTCTGTCATCAATGTCATTGAAAACCGGTGCGCCAACGTTTGGTATGCCCGAACCGATTGTTTCAAATTATGCCATTGGGCAACTTGCGCGGCGCGCCGGATTGCCGTTGCGTTGTGGCGGATCACTGACTGCATCGAAAATTGAGGATGCACAAGCCGCCTATGAAAGCGCGGATTCCATGCATTCTACCATGCTTGCAGGGGCGAACTTTGTCTTGCACTCTGCTGGCTGGCTGGAGGGTGGGTTGTGTACTGGGTTTGAAAAATTAATTATGGATGCCGACCGTTTGGGGAGCTACCAAAAGGTGCTGGGTGAAGGGCTGGATGTGTCAGACGAGGAAATGGCACGCGATGCTTACAGTGAAGTAGCACCGGGTGGGCATTTTCTTGGCTGTGGCCATACAATGCGAAATTACAAAACCGCATTCTATGATCCAAAACTGACAGATAGTGACAATGTGGAAAGCTGGGAGGAGGGTGGATCGAAAGATATGCGAACCCGTGCTTATGCGCGTTGGAACCAGATGTTGAAGGACTACAAAGCACCGCCAATGGAAGCTTCGATCAAAGAAGCGCTGAATGCCTATGTCGCAAAGCGTAAAGAGGAACTGCCTGATGCGTGGTATTAAGATAACTGAGCTTCGGATCACGCCGATTAGAATTCCGTCGGAAAAACCGATGTGGTGGATAGGCGGACATTATCCAGAAACGTCGAAAACGATTGTTGAGATTGAAACCAACGAAGGTTTGAACAGCTTGGGTGAAACCCAAGACGTTTTTACCACTTGCCACTGAACTAAAGGAACCTACCATGCCTGCGATACAAAACGACGAAACCAGTACTGATAAGTCCCTTCCATCCCATGCCAAAGTAGTCGTTATTGGGGGCGGCGTGGTCGGATGTTCAATCCTGTTTCATCTCGCAAAATTTGGCTGGAAAGATGTTGTTTTATTGGAACGCAACGAACTGACCTCTGGTTCCAGTTGGCACGCAGCGGGGCAAATTCATACGATTTCGTCTGACCCGAACATTAGTCGCCTGCAATCCTATACCATTGACCTTTATAAAGAGATCGAAGAACTGTCAGGTCATTCTGTTGGCTTACATATCACGGGTGGTTTCTATGCTGCATCGACCAAGGAATGGTATGATTATCTGAAACGCGAACGGTCTAAAGCGCGGTATATGGGATTAAACCAGGAGTTTATCAGCCCCAAGGAATTGGCCGAACGCCATCCGCTGATCGACCCAAAACATTATCACGCCGCGTTGTGGGACGATCAAGACGGCGATCTTGATCCATCAGGTGCGACATATGCCTTTGCCAAGGCTGCTCGCATACACGGTGCGCAATACTTCACTCATTGCGGCGTTACGGCAATATCACAACGCCCTGACGGGTCATGGGATTTAACCACGCCCAAGGGGCAGATCAATGCCGAACAAATCGTCAACTGTGGTGGTCTATGGGCGCGCGAAGTTGGTCACATGTCAGGGGTACATTTACCTGTACAACCGATGGAACATCATTATTTGATTACGGATAAAATCCAGATGATCTCGGATCGGATGGACAGTATGGGCGAGGCGGGCCGATTGCCTGCTGGTATCGACTATGAGGCGAATATCTATTTCAGACAGGAACGTCACGGCATGCTGCTTGGCACCTACGAGCCTAAATCCACCCCTTGGAAAATTGGAGGTACCCCTTGGAACTTTGGTCACGAGCTGTTGCAGCCTGACCTAGACCGAATTGCAGACCGCTTAGAAATGTCGTTTGAACGCATCCCCGCGATTGGTGAGGTTGGCATCAAAGACATGATCAATGGCCCCTTCACCTTTGGTCCCGACGGCAACCCTATGATCGGCCCAGTTCCAGGGATGAAGAACTATTGGGTCGCTGTCGGTGTTATGGCGGGCTTTTGCCAAGGTGGCGGCGTTGGGCTTACTATGGCGGAATGGATGATCGATGGTGAGCCATCCATTGACGTTTGGGCGATGGATGTTGCACGGTTTGGAGAATTTGCAACGCCCGATTGGGGAACAATCAAATCGTCCGAGAATTATGAACGCCGTTTTGTGATGACCTTCCCTAATGAGACATTGCCAAAAGGTAGGATGCAGAAAACCACAGCACTATATGATCGCCTGAAAGCCAAAGGCGCAGTAATGGGACAAAGTTTTGGCCTGGAAAATGCATTGTGGTTCGCAGATAGCCCAGAAGATGCACATGAAACGCCAACGTTTGAGCGCAATCGAAGTCACGATTACGTCGCACGTGAAGTCAAAGCAGTGCGGAAATCCGTTGGTGGTATCGAGATTGCCAATTTTGCTAAACATGAGTTCAAAGGCGCGGGCGCACGCAAATACCTTGATAATATCCTTGCGGGTTATGTTCCAAAGTCAGGACGCTTGACTTTAACACCAATGCTGACCCCAAAAGGTAAGCTTTATGGCGATTTGACTGTGGCTTGTTTGGGAGATGACCATTTCATGCTGTTCGGGTCTGGTGCCATGCAAGAGGCACACCGACGTTGGTTTGAAAAAGACCTGCCTGATGATGTCGCTTACGAAAATGTATCTGATGATTGGCATGGCATCGCCCTATCTGGCCCAAAATCACGCGAACTGTTGGAACAGATCACCCGCGACGACGTAAGTGCAGAGGCGTTCAAATTCCGTGACCTACGCCAAACATTTGTCGGTGGTGTGCCAGTGATATTAAACCGGATCAGCTTTTCTGGTGAACTAGGTTACGAGATATATTGCAAGCCGCAATATCTACTACGTTTGTCCGAGGCAATCGAGGATGCGGGGGCCAATTTGGGCTATTGTTGGTATGGTGCACGTGCACTGATGTCGATGCGTTTGGAGAAAGGTTGGGGTGTCTGGACCCTTGAGTTCCGTCCTGATTTTGACGCCGTAACATCTGGCATGGATGTTTTCATTAACTGGAAGAAAGACTTTGTCGGTAAAGAGGCAACACTGGTGGCACGTCAAACAGGAACTAAGCAAAAGCTAGTGACGATGACCATTGATGTAGATGGCATCGACGTCAGCAACGATGAAGCAATACTTTTGGATGGCAAAGCCGTAGGTTATGTGTCTTCTGGCGGATTTGGGCATCGTGTGGGTCAATCCATGGCGATGGGATATGTGGCAACTGAACATGCAGAAGCTGGGACAAAACTTCAGATTGAAATCCTTGGTGTGTTGTATGATGCAGTAATTCTGGCTGGCCCGCTTTATGATGCTAACGGTGCAAATATGCGCGCTTAGTTTGGTGAGGTGTACCTACGTGGTAGACGCATCTCATTAAAAACTGAACTCTTTTTAAGGCATTAGAGATTACATCCCAAAGCTGCCCTTCATATTGCATTGTGTTTTCAGTTGGCAGCATTCGAACATTACGTAACATTTGTTGCGGTCGAGGGCAGCTAAGTTGGAAAATTTATCGTTGGGAAAATCTTTAACATTAAACCAATTCCACCAACTTTAACCGTTGTATCTTACCTGATGCGCCCTTTGGCAATTCGTTAAGAACGTAAACGAAATCTGGAGATTTAAATGCTCCAAGTTTCTTTTGGCACAGTGAAATTAACTCATCGCTGGTAGCATGACTACCATCGCATAAACGGACTGCCGCCTCTACCCTTTGACCATAAACCTTACAAGGTCGCGCAAATGCTGCGGCCTCAACCACGTCTTTATGGCCGTAAAGTGCGTCATCAATCTCACGTGGTGCTATATTTTCCCCACCTTTGATAATGAGTTCCTTCAAGCGACCTGTGACGAAAACATAGCTATCCTTGTCCAGATAACCCAGATCACCTGTGCGCATCCAGCCATCTTTAGTGAAAGCCGCATTCGTCGCTTTTTCATTATTCAGATACTCCAACAGAACGTTTGGCCCGCGCACGGCCAACTCACCAATAATCCCGGTTTTCACAGGCTTTTGTTCATGATCCAGTATTGCAATTTCATTGCCATAACCAACGCCAGGAGAGCCAATTTTGCGCAGTGCCGGAGGTAACGGATTAGATAATATTTGTGCTGCGGTTTCAGTCAGGCCCATAGTTTCCACTATGGGAATGGCAAATTTATCTTCGAAACCTTTTTGAGTTTCGGGTGCAAGCGGGGCAGATGCGGATCGGCCAAATCGGATACGGTTTTTGCATGTATCATTAGGAATGCGGTCACTGTGTAAAAGATGCGAAATAATTGTGGGCACAATCGAAAACCAAGTAACTTCTAATTTTTCACAGTCGCCCCAGAAACCCTTGTTCGAAAATTTTGATGCTATGGAAACTACGCCGCCGGAAATCAACGGTGCAATTAGCGTGACGCAAAGCCCGTTGATGTGGAAGAACGGCAAAACACACATTGCGTGATCTTCTGGTGTCAGCTGGTGCGCCACCGCCGTAGTCCAACCACCTGCAAGCAGGCTGGATTGGGTGTGTATTACCCCCTTGGGTAGGCCCGTTGTGCCCGAAGTGTACATCAGAAGTGCATGATCGTTCGGTGAAATTTCATGCAGGTCAACCGTAGGCAGTTTTGCCGATCCCGGAAACAGAATGTCCTTATCAGCAGGGATCGTACAGGGATGCGCATCGGTTTCGTCAAGTGCAGCAGCAAAGGTGCTAACTTGGCTTTTACCCAGAAACAGATAGTTGCATTGCGAATGGCTAATTGCATGGCCCATTGCCGCGGGACCTGCAGCCAAATTTAGCGGAGTTGCACGAAACCCACCGTAGAAAATTCCAAACAAACAGATAATCGCGTTACGGCTATTGGGTTTGCAAATGGCAACACTTTCGCCTTTGGCAATACCTAGTGCTGTTAATCGCAGGGCCACATCACGGGCTTCTTTGCGCAACTCAGACCATGTTAAATGGCTGCCGTCCGTTAGAAAGTTGTGGCTGACAGCGTCTGGCATTGTATCAGCCCGAAAATCGATCCAATCGCGCAAAGTTCCCTTTGGCGGTGTTTTCGGGTCGAATATCATTGGCCTGCAACACCCCAATAATCTGCAAATACGCTTTCAACACTGGGTTCATTTACTGGAATTTCACGCACGATCTTGGTAATGTTCAAGAAGTGCTTCCAATGCAGGTTTTCGTCAATGGAATTGCCGCCCCAACTACCGCACCCCATAGACAACGAGAATGGTAAACCGTTGTTAAAAGAACCGCCTGTGGCAAAACAATGGGCTTGATTTACGATCACACGACATGTGGGCAAAGTTTGGCCCATGCCCGTGGCACGTTCTGGTTTATTGGTGTGAATGCCAACCGAATGACCTGCACCGTAATGGTTAAGCATAGTTGCTGCTATTTGGGTTGCATCATCAAAATCAGATGCGCGGTATATGCCGGCAACCCGTGACAATTTTTCACCTGACAATGGATGATCGGCACCAATGTCTTTAGTCTCGATACAAATGAAATTTGTGGCAGCAGGAACCTTGCCTGTTAGGTCTAATGCGTCGATCAGAACATCTGCATCTTGGGCGATTGCGCCTTTGCTTAAATGGCCCTTTTTCCAAAGGCGTTCGATAATGTGTTGTTCCATTTCAATGCCCAAAGTGGCACCGCCTACTTTTGCAAGCTCAGCAATAAACGCATCATAAATGGCATCTACGACGATCAAAGAGTTTTCTGACGAGCATGATGTTGCATTGTCGAAGGTTTTTGACGCTGCAATCTTGGCAGCGGCGGCTGCTAGGTCAGCTGTCTCGTCTATGATAACCGTTACATTGCCAGCACCCACACCAATGGCGGGTGTGCCACTTGTATAGGCGCGGCGCACGTTGTTTTGGCTGCCTGTGACAACAACCAGATCGGTTGTTTCCAACATGCGCTGGGTTTTATCCTTGGTGCCGGGGGCGGGGATCATTTGAACCAGATCGCGATCGACGCCGATCTTATCAAATTCAGCATGAATATAGCCGATTAGACGCTCACATCCTGCAACGCCTTTGGGTGAGGGGGAAAGAACGATGGCGTTGCCGCATTTAACGGCGTTAATGATGTTATTTGCAGGCGTTGCTATTGGATTTGTGGACGGCACTACGGAGCCAATAACGCCGATTGGGCGTGCAATTTTTGTGATACCAGTCTTTGCATCATCTGAAATAATTCCGTGGGTCTTAACTGCTGCAATATCGCGTAATAGGCCCAGTGTTTTACGGTGGTTTTTGGTCACCTTATCCGCGACGTTACCTAAACCTGTGCTTTCAACAGCCAGTGTTGCCATTTCCAGATTACGATCAGGTTGCATGATTGCCCAGCCAACGGCCAATGCGGCGTGATCATAACGTTCTTGGCTTGCACCATGCTCAAACGCTGCTTGCGCTTTGCGGGCTTTGGCTACGGTTTTGTCGACGATTTGGGTATCAGTTTCAGACAACATGATTTTTCCTATGTTGGGTTGCAGGGCGAGATATATCCCCGCCCTGAGAAGTGATTATAGACCTTCTAGAAGCGCTTCTAGTGTTGTTTGGCGTGCAGCCCACATTGCGATCACTTCATCACGGTTCATGATGTGCATAGGTGATCCACCTTGCTTCATTTTACCAGCAACTTTTTTGTGGCCGAACATTGCCGGCACTGTTGCTGCTAGCTTGTCGATGATTTCTTGTGGTGTTCCTTTTGGAACCATCACACCGCGAAAGTTCACAGAAGCATTGTCTACGTCCAAGCCTTGTTCTTTCATGGTTGGAACGTCTGGCAAGAATGCATTGCGTTCCAGATCAGCGACACCAAGAATTTTGATGTTACCAGCTTGGGCTGCGCGAAATGCGTCTGACAGGTTGTTCACACCACCCATAACATCGCCTGCGATAACCGCTTTCATAGCTGCAGATCCGCCACCTTTTGTTGGGATGTAGGCCATTTTAACACCAGCCGCTTTTTCAATTTGCAATGCTGCAATATGGTGACCAACAAATAGACCTGCGCCCGAAAATGTCAGTTTGCCAGGATTTGCTTTTGCAAAGTCCACAACATCCGCCATTGAATTCATCGGGCTGTCTTTACCTACGACGAAAACGGCAGGGTCAGCACCCCAGTTTGCAATAGGTTCAAAGCTGTCGGTACTATAGTCAACGCCGCCCTTAATAGATTGCGCGATAAAGTGTGGGACATTGTAAGCAGCTAATGTGTAGCCGTCATTGTCGGCTTCGCCTGCAAACCAGTTCCAACCAACACGGCCACCCGCACCTGGTTTGTTGATTATAGCAATAGGCATGCCCAAAGCATCTTCGTTACCAGCTGTCATAGTCACAATGCGTGCTTGGAAATCAGTGGCGCCACCTGCGCCATATGATACCATCATCATCACAGGACGCTCTGGGTAATCACCCGCGACTGCAGCTCCTGAAAATCCCATTAGCGAGACCGCTAAGGCAGTTATTAATTTCTTCATAAGGTTCTCCTCCCTTGGTTTTTTGCCGTTATCGGCCTTTAGATAAACATTCCGCGCGGGGTATAGACCTTTAGGACTACCGCGAAGAGTGCATACATTATTGTGATAAAACCGGCCGTTATGATCGCGCGTTTCATCCATGTTTTTGGTACGTTATTTGGCGCTGGGTCGTAGATGGACAGCAACAAAAAGAACGCAATGGTTGAGGCTGCATAAAACCCTAAAGTTTTCGCGGCCCAAAAGATATGAATACCTGCTATCATTACGCCTGGCGCCATGTTTTTAGCGGCATTCATTGATAGGCCATTGCCAACTCTTGACCGTTTCATCAGGGCTTTTACAAATGTCCAAACAGCTAAAATTAAAAAGAACGCTGCAATGATGCGGGGAAACAAAAATGCCTCTGCGGGCTTTTGTGTGAAGCTAATCCAACAAACCCATGCGGCAACGACCGCTATGATGCCTGAAGCGATGCGATGCTGTAGATAGTTCATGATGCAACCTTGCGTGATGAAATTTCAGACCA
>CAJXSR010000047.1 GCA_913061275.1 uncultured Paracoccaceae bacterium
CTTTCGAAAATTGGGCCTAAAAGTTAGCGACCGCATGAACGGCTCCTTCCCGCCCATAGTTACCAAGTCTGCTTTCGGCCCAAACCTGCCTTTCGAGTGTAGTTAAATTGCAAGGTTGTAATTTCCCGAAAGCAGACATTGCCCAGCAATCGTGTCTCTGTAGTGCCTCAACTTTTGCTATGGGGGACAAAGCTGCCAATTAGAGTACACTAGGGAACATCTGCTTTTTACCTTATCCATTATTTGCCCAAGCGATAAACGCTTGGGCATCGGCAAGCCCAAATATTAACTGGCCTAAGCGTGAGTGCGGCTTTTGGATGGGTCGTAGATCGGACTTGAAACGACAGTTGCAGTCGTGTCGATCCCATCACCAGTTACCTTTAACACTGTCCCTACTTTGATGTTTGGATTGATGTGTGCCAGCGCCAACGATTTGCCCATCCGATGAGAATAACATGGGCTGTTGATGATACCCACATCTGCACCTTCTAAAGATAAAGCTTCACCGCCAGCAACCATGTCTGATCGATCAATATCGAGGCAAACATTTCTTATGGCCTCGTTGCCTTTCGCGGCCATAGCAGCATCTTTACCGCGGAAATCGCCCTGATTCTTGCTGACAGCAAAGCCAAGACCAACTTCCCAAGGTGTGTTACTCTCGGTCATGTCATAGCCGTAGAACAGCAACCCTGCTTCAATGCGAACCTTGTCCAATGCTGTGAAAGAACATGGCATAACACCTTTATCCACCAGCTTATCCCAAATATCACCGATAACTGCGGCATCCACGAAAATTTCATAGCCTTGTTCGCCTGAATAACCTGTGCGCGACAGACGACATGGATGACCAAACAGAATCGCTGCGGCGTGTTGGAAATACGCAAGATCAGGCAGGTTGATATCACAATGCGTATTCAAAAGATCACATGATTTAGGACCCTGAACCGAAAGATCATGAAGGTCATCCGTAAATTCAACCTTCACATCGCACCCTACGGCAGAGGCTTCGAGCAATGCCATCGTGTCACCTGATCCATGGATAATCATCCATTCATCATCGCCGTTATTGGACACGATTGCATCATCAGCCATGCCGCCTTTTTCAGTCAAGACGCACAGATATGCCGCCGACCCCGGTGCTATTTTTGAGATATCGCGTGTGGTCAGGTGATCCAACGTAGCGGCGGCGTCAGGGCCGCGCACAAATACTTTTTTCAGCGGTGACATGTCGAACATGCCAACGGCTTCGCGCACAGCATCGTGTTCGTCATTAGGATCGGTATTATAGGTCCACGCGGTTCCCATCCCGTTCCAATCTTCAAGCCCTGATCCAAGGGCTGTGTGGCGTGATGCGAGTGCGGATGTGCGGCTAAGTTCTTCGGTCATGGTTGTTCCTTTTCTAGTACCATTCATCGGGCATCGACGCTTTGCGTTTTGCCACAAATTCAGTGAGTGCCGCACGGACTATATCGTCCATTGGCGGTGGTTTGTAATCATTAAGCATCTGTTTCCAACGCGCCGTTGCACGCTGATCCGTTGTCATGCTGCCATTTTCTGCCCATGTTTCAAACGGGCCAGCTTCGGGGATTTCAGACTGATAGTTTGCTGTCGCAAAATGGCGCAACGTATGTTGCGTCGACAGGAAATTTTCCCCCGGCCCCGTCTCATGATACGCATCCTGACCAAAGGCTTCTTCGTCGGTGTTAAATCCCTGCAACATCGTCATCATGGCACCACAATGATCAAGGTCCATAATGAATTTTTCATATGACATTACCAAACCACCCTCTAACCAACCTGCCGCATGCCAGACCTGATGTGTGCCTGACAAAAGAGTCGCCCACATCGCACCTGTACTGTCTTGCATTGCCTGCCCATCTGCCGCGTTTGACGCTGAAACTTGCCCACCGCCCGACCGCATTGGAACGTTCAAACGACGCCCCAGTTGGGATATCGCCATCGTTGCAAGGTTGGCCTCGGGTGATCCAAATGTAAGTGCGCCAGATTTCAAATTCATTGTTGAATGAAAGCTGCCAAATACAACGGGGCATCCAACGCGCACCAACTGCGTCAAGGCGATACCAACCATCGCCTCGGCCAAGGTTTGCGCGGCAACTGCCGCTGGTGACAACGGCCCCATTGCCCCTGCAAAAATCGCAGGCGATATACAAACACATTGATTGGCCTCGGCATAAACGCGTAACGCCCCAGACATCGTGTCATCATAGATTAGGGGGGAATTTACATTGACGTTGCCCTGCATCACTGCATTTTCTGTCATAAAGTCACTGCCAAAAACCAGACGCGCCATTTCGATACTGTCTTGCGCGCGTTCGGGCGATGTGACTCCGCCCATGAACGGCTTGGACGACAGCGTCAGATGTGCCAGCACCATATCAAGGTGACGCTTGTTGACCGGTACATCCGTGGGTTCACATACAGTGCCACCCGAATGGTGCAGCCACGGTGTGCTGTAGGTCAATTTTACAAAGTTCTGAAAATCATTCAGCGTTGCGTATCTGCGGCCCATCTCTAAATCACTGACAAATGGCGATCCATAGCCGGGCATCAACACGACATTGTCCCCACCAAGTGTAACGGTATTGGTCGGATCACGGGCGTGCAGCTTAAACTGCGCTGGTGCAGTTGCGCAAAGTTGCCTTGCAAGGCCCGGCTTAAATGTAACTCGCTCCCCTACAACTGTCGCACCTGCATCTGCGAACAGGGCGAGGGCGATTTTGTCGCCGCGGAATTCGACACCGATGTTTTGCAAAATCCAGTTGGCCTGATCTTCAATCGCCAAAAGTGAACTTTCGGTTAATAGGCCATAAGGCTGTATTTTACGTGTTCGCGGAGACCGGACAACCTGCGTTTCTGCTCGCCGTGAAGCACGGCCGCGACGCACAGCAGCCCGTAGTTTTGGTTGCACAGATACATCAATATTTTCCAACTCAAACATCCTCCCTAAATTGGGTGTAGCCCTATCAGTATGGATATCAATTGAAATTTTCTGTACATGTCGTTCAATTTATTTATACACTCTGCTATGAGTATCACCTTCAAACACCACGATACATTGCGGCTTTTCACCGAGGTTGCACAGTGTAAGAGCTTTTCAGATGCTGCAGAAAAACTGCATCTGACAAAGGGCGCTATCAGTTATCAAGTCAAAACCTTAGAGGCGAGTTTAGGGTTTGATTTGTTTCTACGTACCCCACGGGGGGTGGATTTAACGCTGAAAGGGCAGCAATTGTTGGGCGCAACACGCGGGCACTACCACGACATCGAGCAAGTGTTGTTAGCCTTGAAAACGCCAACGGCACAGTCCCTGACCGTTGGAATGTCGAGCTATTTCGCATCCAGATGGCTGTCACCGCGATTGATGACGTTTATGCAGAAATACCCCGATATTCAGTTGCGCATTCAACCTATGACGCAACTGTTCAATCTAGAAAACCAAGGTGTGGATCTTGCAATCCGTTGGGGCAATGGCCTATGGGATGACGCTGAAATTTCACCGCTAATGTCTATGCCCGCTTGGCCAGTTGGAAACGCGCAAGCCTATCAGATGGTAAAAAAACTGGGCCTGAAGCGCGCTTTTTCCGCATTCACACTGCTACGTGATCACGATGAAAGCAATGCTTGGTCCGACTGGTTCGATGCGGCGGAATTACCCCGACAAACCCGTAAAGATACATTAATCATCCCTGATCCTAATGTCCGAGTTCAGGCCGTAATTGACGGACAAGGTATCGCCCTAAATGATGCATTCGTCGACCGCGAGTTAGGCGAAGGACAGCTTGTCCACCTTTCTGATATTGAGTTGGTGTCCTACGGGTATTTCTTAGTCAGACCGCGTCAGGTACGCGCGAACAAAAGTGCTGATGCATTCGTGGAATGGTTACTCCAACAGTAGCTCATTGCCTTCCTCATATATTGGACCTTTCTGCAACAGCGGATAGTAGTCTTTGTGACGAAAGTTGATGATTTGAGCTCCTTGCTGCCATTGCCTGGTAGTTTTCAGCATTTATGGGTTGAATGGCGGCTTTAGATAATCTTCAGGGTGTATTCGCACTTGCAAGGAACTTCCGCTTACCGCCCTTAGTGTCGTAGACTGCGATCGCCACGAAAGTCGTATAAGGGCGGGTCAAAGCGTACATTTGGTATTTTTATGTTTACACCTGTAACCGCCTCTGCATCCATCCAGAACATCTGGAGGTGGGCACACAAGCACAAAACCTAAGGGACCAACAGCTCAACAGGACTAAAAATTGGCCCCATCAGTAAAGGTTTTTGTCTGTCTTGCTGTCTCAGCGCAAAGGTGAGGGAGGTGCCCAGTTGCAATGATCTTGGGGCACTCTATTTAAGAGTATCGGTATGTGTTACGCATAAAACTGGCGCAGACCCCACATCTGATGGTGCTTAATAAACGATATTGGCACTCGTGCCTGCAGTGCATAAAACAGAAAAATGGAAGCAAATAAAATGCAACTTCATCCAAAATGGGAATTCGTTGCCGACACAGTGATGGGTGGTATTTCAAATGGCACAGTCTCTCAAGAGGTCTTTGAAGGGCGCAAGGCAACCGTGTTACGTGGCAACGTATCCCTAGATAATAATGGAGGTTTTATACAAATGGCGTTTGATCTGCGCAAGAATGGATCCGGTATTAATGTAAGCGAATGGGACGGCATAGAGTTGACGGTTTGTGGGAACGATCAGAACTATGATATCAGGCTGCGCACAGACCAGTTGACGCGCCCCTGGCAATCTTTTCGAACAGACATTTGTATCCAGCAAGTATGGCAAACCGTTAAAGTACCGTTTGCAACATTTATCGCGCATAAAGTAGACACGGCGTTCGACCCAAAATACCTACGCCGAATAGGTATACTGGCAATTGGTCGCGAATTTAACGCTCTAGTTGCCGTTTCAAGCATACGCTTTTATTGTGACATGTGAGCATCACTCATCACGATCGGAATACCATTTTCCCTTATCAAAGGGTTTCAATGCATCAACGATTCACTATTGGAGCCTTGCAGGGCGTATTAAACTCACAGGATCAACGTTTCTTTGCTGACCAGCCCACTTCTCCTAAAGCACATAGAGCTCACGCAACTACAGATCAAATTAGGGTTTCAGTGACACAATTTTTTACACTTGCAGCGAAGGTCTGCTTACTGCCCTTAGTGTCAAAATGTGAATGAAGAAGAACTGGCTAAACGTATCCAAAGATACCTCTTAGAGGCAAATATGACGGGTGAGGGAGGTGCCCAAATGACTTCACCATCGCATCTTTCACGAATTTTGTTCCCTTTGCTAACCGTCAATATATATTCAGAGGTAGCCACTCATAGGAACTCAATCTGTTCGTCTGAGTAACTTACTATCTCCCAGAAAATAAAGAGATAATTCCACTTCAGGGTGGCGGTAAATACCAAGCACAGACGATCAAATATTGATGAACCAACCGTGAACCATTTTGCGAACCGCTTTCGGGCGATTTGCGAACCCTTTGGTTAATAAAAGTAACATTAAAACATAGGGTTAAAGGGTCGGCAAGGCTCCGTGTGAGGGCACCACTTTCTACTCAAAATCATCTTGTTTTTATGGAAAACCTTGTAATATAAGGGTTTATTGAACCATTTTGCGAACCGTTTTACGTACCACTTTAGTCATATTCGAACCAAAAAGTGTCGCTGCCTGTCTGATTTTATACAGTCAAACTGTTGAGGTTTATGGGGAAGGAGACCTGACAAATTACAAAGAAAAATACCAAGAAACTTCCTAAGTATGTTCGTCAACGTAGCTGGGGTGCTTACCAGTACAAAAGGAACGTTCCAAAGCATCTTATTCAGCGAGTTGGCAAGTCCACACTCTATCACTCCCTTGGTGACACTTACGCCCAGATGATCATCAATTTACCTGTAGTACATAAAGAAAGCAGACATTGCTCAACAATTGTGTGTCTGTATTACCTAAACGGCTTCTCAGCGGGGCAAACCCGCGGTTCTAAAAATGAATATTGACAGATTTGTTCTTTGTGCGCAGTTTGGTACCTGAGTAATGGAGAAACTAAGGATGTGCCAAGTCTTTGCGGGTCAAGACCCCAAACGATACGAGTCTCAAACACGCAGGATGCGTTTGAATGGACAAAGTACGAGCATCCGTCTAGAAAAATCCTTTTGGAAAATCGTTGATACAATCGCTGAAAAAGAAAACCTTTCAACACCAGCATTCATTTCAAAATTACATTCTGAAGTATTGGAATTGCGTGGTGAAACTCCAAATTTTACATCCCTTTTGCGCTGTGCGTGCCTTATACAGTTAGGTGAGCTTGAGCAGGTCAAAGTTCAAGCCTCCGAAGAAGCGGCCTAAATATAAATATATTGCACGTAGTACTGGGATACTACCACGATCTAAGATTGGTAATATAATCTATCCAATATCAAGGACTATCTTGATTAGGAGGATTGATGGCCAAAGCAGTACACACAATGGTGCGTGTCAGTGATGAAACGCGCTCGGTTGCATTTTACAAAAATGCTTTTGATTTAGATATATCACAGCGTTTGGACTTTGACGGGTTTACGCTAGTTTATCTAAAAAATTCAGAGAACGACTTTGAATTAGAATTGACGATCAACAAGGGCCAAGACACGCCGTATGATCTTGGAAATGGCTACGGTCATTTAGCATTTGTTGTTGAAGATTTAGACGCAGAGCACACGCGATTTGAACAAGCTGGGTATGCGCCCAGAAAGTTAGTTGATTTCAAAAATAACGATGAACTGTTGGCGCGGTTCTTTTTCGTAACTGACCCTGATGGCTATGAAATTGAAGTGATGCAACGTCACGGACGCTACCAATAACACTCGTTACACAATGGAGGAATAAAATGACAAAACAAACGAATAGAAAAACGATGACCCGTCGTGAATTGCTGTCTCGTACAGCAGCGGTAGGTACGTTGGTGGTCTTTGGGGGCGGTATTGTTGCAGCACCTGATGGCGCATGGGCGACAGAGGTTACAACCATTTCAGAGCATGAAATGGCGACGCTGATCCAAATGGCACGTGATATTTATCCACACGATAAAGTGGGTGATGAGTACTATGTGACTGCTGTGAAAGGTTATGATTCTGAAGGCAGTATAACCATGGTTTCTGAAGGGGTTGCTGCATTAGATGCAATGGCAAAGGCCGCTGGTGCCAACAGTTATATTGAAACCAAATGGGAAGACAATCGCGTCGATTTACTCAAGCAAATAGAAGATGGTGGATTTTTCCAAGCTATTCGCGGCGGCCTTGTTACGGGCCTCTACAACCAAAAAGATGTCTGGCCGATCTTCGGTTACGAAGGCGAGTCGTTCTCAAAAGGCGGTTATTTACATCGCGGTTTTGACGACATCAATTGGCTGTAAGGGAGAGATACAATGGCAAAATTTGAACTGAATGACGGTGACGTAGTAGTCGTAATAGGCACAGGTGCTGGTGGTGGTGTTCTCTCTAATGAGTTAGCCCAAAAAGGCGTTAAAGTTGTCGCATTAGAAGCAGGCGGTCGTTACCTGCCAGAAGATTATGTGAATGACGAATGGGACAGCTTTGGGCAACTTGCTTGGACGGATGCACGTACAACAAGTGGGGATTGGCGCGTTTCTAAGGACTTCTCTGGCCTGCCTGCATGGATTGTAAAAGCAGTTGGTGGGTCAACGACACACTGGGCTGGTGCATCATTGCGCTTCCAAGATCACGAACTTCGCGCGAAAACGGAATATGGGGATGTAGAAGGAGCAAACCTGTTGGATTGGCCGATCACATTGGCGGACCTAGAACCTTATTACACCAAAGCCGAGGATAAATTAGGTGTGACCCGTACGGGTGGTCGCCCTGGATTGCCGGGCAACAACAACTATAAAGTTTTTGAAAAAGGCGCCAAAGCACTAGGCTATAAAGAAGTTCACACAGGCCGTATGGCCGTGAACAGCACAGACTATGATGACCGCGCGATCTGCCAACAAACAGGCTTTTGTTTTCAAGGCTGTAAGTGGGGTGCAAAATGGTCATCGGCCTATACCGATATCCCACGTGGTGAGGCCACTGGCAATATGGAAGTCCGTGAAAAATCTCATGTTGCGCGGATCTTGCATGATGACACAGGTAAGGTCACAGGCGTCGAATACTTTGATCCAGATGGCAACTTGCAAATGCAAAAAGCCCGTGTGGTTTGTGTTGCAGGCAACTCGTTTGAAAGCCCGCGCATGTTGCTAAACTCTGCAAGCAGCATGTTCCCAGATGGTTTGGCGAACTCCTCTGGTATGGTTGGTAAAAACTATATGCGTCACATGACAGGGTCTGTATATGCCTTGTTTGATCAACCTGTGAAAATGTGGCGTGGTACGACCATGGCTGGCATTATCCAAGATGAATCGCGCCACGATCCATCGCGCGGCTTCGTCGGTGGTTATGAAATGGAAACATTGTCCCTTGGCCTACCATTCATGGCGGCGTTCCTTAATCCGGGTGCATGGGGTCGTGGGTTTACAACGGCACTAGATGGCTATGAAAACATGGCTGGCATGTGGATCGTTGGCGAAGATATGCCACAAGAAAGTAACCGTGTGACGTTGAATATGGATGTCAAAGATCAGCATGGCTTGCCTGTTGCGAATGTGCATTTCTCGGATCACCCAAATGACATTGCAATGCGTGAACATGCCTATCAACAAGGCCAAGCCGTGTATGAAGCTGTTGGTGCCACACGTGTGATGCCAACGCCACCATATCCGTCCACGCACAACTTGGGCACCAACCGGATGTCGGCAAAAGCTCAGGACGGTGTTGTGAACAAATGGGGCCAAACGCATGATATCGAAAACTTGTTCGTATCTGATGGCTCTCAATTCACAACAGGTGCTTCAGAGAACCCAACATTGACAATTGTAGCTTTGGCTATTCGTCAAGCAGATCGTATCGCTGATGAAATAGCAAAAGGTAACCTGTAAATTTTCATGTTATTGTTTATTTAAATGAACGCTCCCTAAGGGCTCGCATCGTAGGTGCGGGCCCAATTATTGAATGCCTTGTTTGGGCGGTGGTTTCAACTGATCAATGCAACACATGTATTAAAACGCTCTGCGGAAGTTTCATATCCCAGCGTCTTTCGATCGACAGTTGAAGATCACTCATCAAACCCTTGTTCTTTGCCCTTTGTGATGGAGGAACAAAAAGGTGTTCCCCCAACACGACGCATTATTGCTTGCGCCATGAAGTGCGCTAATACAGTAGCCGTCTAATTAGTCCAATTCGCAACGACGTCATAGCCGACAGCTTTTGGGGCTGCCTCCATATAGTCGGAAAATGCGCCCCATAGTTCTGCCACTTTTGAGGCGTTAGCATTCGAAGTAGCCTCGCTCTCAACCACTGCGATGATGTAACCACTGCCATCCTCATTCGCGACATTGATAAAATTATGCATCCCTGGCATTTCCATGATCTGGCTTTTCAGCGAATTCATGATCGCAGTCGTAGCGTCCTTTGAACCGGGCTTCATCTTGTAATGGGTAACACGAGCAAACATCTTTTTTCCTTACCTATAATTTTAAAAATCCAAGGCCGATCGGCTTTGGTCGCGTAAAAATAGCACGGGGAATTGGAAATCGATAATTATTGGACACCACTTCAATTAACTGCAGGACGGAGAGGTGGATCAAAGCAGATTACTCACGACCCGCGATCTCGATAATATCTAATAATGCGGTTATCAATCGAAAGTCTGCTTTTAGCCAGTTGACCGTCGTTGGTGCGCTTACAGCGAACGGCTCCTTCCCGCCCTTAGTGTTGTAGACTGCGATCGCCACGAATGTCGTATAATGGTGGGTCAAAGCGTACATTGGGTAATTTTATATTTACACCTGTAGGTGTATGATTTTCTGTGATTTATTGCCCATGATAATGAGCGATCAATCTGATGATATTCTACAGTAAAAACATTGGTTGGCTTATCCGAACCTTTCCAAAAGGCCTATACCGCCTATGGCCACGGAGGAGTGGAACATGAGACAGATTTATGAAACGGCTCGACCCTTCAATCCGTATAGGTGCTGTGCATCCGATGCCATGAAGGAAGTCGTGGCAGAAGTAATAAACCAGATGGGCGGGTATGAGGAATACTACAAGACCCGTAAACGAAAGCGCAATACAAAATCCCAGGTCAGCTATCAGGGCAGGGTAGAAGCTATCGTGTGTGATCTGGTCTACCGTGAGTTGGAAGTTGCAGGCGGTCGGGTGCATGTCACACAAAGCAATCAGGTTCTGAGTAAGGCTTCTAGATACAAAGCTGCGGCCCTAGGTAAAACGCTTCCTGATGAATTAAACGTAATGGCAGCAGAGGAAATGGGGTTTGTTGTGATCACCCCAGGAAAGCGCCAATACACCCTTAAAAATGAGTTTCAAACCGTTACAGTTAGTGGGAAACAGACAACCCTGTCAGCAGGTAGAAAGATACTAAGCAGCATTAAGAAAATCAACCTTACCTTCGCAGATATTGGACGATCCACAGAGGCAGAGGTGATCTTACTGCGCGGACCAAAGCAGAGGGATAATAAGCCTGGTGAGCTGGTTGAATACGTGGATACAGAAGAAACCATAAATCAAAGGCAACAACTTCAAGTCATAAACAAGTGGTTAGGGCAGGCTGATATTGAATGCAGCATCCCGAACACCGACTTGTATGATCGTTGTCTAAAGCGGATATTCAACAATGCTGACTTTGCCCAAGGTGGCAGGCTGTATGGTGGGTTTTGGCAGAGATTAAAGCACTCTGAACGCTTGGAAGGCATTATCATTGATGATAATATCATTGCTGAGTTGGACTATGGCCAGATGGGGCTATTGCTACTCTATGGGTTAGAGGGGGCAGTCCCTCCAGAGGGTGATCTTTACGACCTGTCAGAGTATAACATCCCCACCAGCTGCAGGCCTGGGATCAAGAAGGTTATTCAGGCGGTTATTAATACCAGCAAGCCTCTAGGGCGTATACCTCAGGGTGTCAGAAAGACCATTCCAAAGAAGATATCGCTGTCTGAGGTGTTGGAGGCAGTTAAAAAACGGCACCCCGCTATTGCCCATAAGTTTGGGGCCTCTGTGGGCATGCAGCTTATGCGTAAATGTCCGTCATCAAATAGTTTGAGACAGATGGCAATTTAACTTTGAAGAGTGATTG
>CAJXSR010000048.1 GCA_913061275.1 uncultured Paracoccaceae bacterium
GGCCAGTGGAATAAGGGGGGTGTATCTTGAAATCACCTTGGCAGGGGCTGAGAGACTCGAACTCACGACCCTCGGTTTTGGAGAAATGTGTATTGTGAATACCAGTAATTCGTTACATACAATATATAATTGATAACAATGAGTTGGGTAGTTTCAATTGCAACTAATTATTGCTGAATATGTTAGTTGTGACAGTTTAGTGCACCAAATTTGCACCAAGTATATGGGAGCAAGTTCCTGACAAAGGACCGTTCGAAGCTGAATTGCTGATGACAACGAACTGTGCAGCACCTTGCCTCTCTTTGCAATTGTGCGAGTGGCGTAGCTCATCAAACCGTGCCATGGCACTCTCTATATAACTCCACGATAGTGCGGTTTTACGGTACTTTACCTGAACATAAATACATATGCCGTCGAGCTGGATTTCGAAGTCTTCGTCAGTTTCGATAAACACCGTTTGCGGCGATAGCGTCGCCGCAGACAACAGGCATTGAGCTGCGCAAAGGTGCTGGAAAAGATAACCGCGGTGCACGGCCTCGATCCGAACCAATTGTGCGGGATCCGAAATACTTTCTGCTGGTCGGAGTGATTGTGTCAAAGTTGGGCTTCCTTCTGGCTCATGGCGTCTTCGGCGTAGTATCGGGATTCAAACCGAAGGCAGAAACGGCGTAAGTACATTGTGCATACCTCTTCGAATTTCGATGCACTCATTGCACAGTCGCAAAGAGGGGACTCCTGGCATCGTCTCGGCCCCATTCACCAATCGATAATCGGTGACAGGTTCATCTCCACATGACGAGCAGATGTCCTTACTCCCCTCGGCTTTGATAGCGTGTCGGGACAACATCGCCAAATTCGGTTCGACTTGGTCAATTATCGAATACCAAAAGGCGCTATGGGGTTCTATTTGTTCCATGTTTTGTTTCAGGTCGTCTGGAAAGTTCTTCATTAACCAAGCATAGGCAGTTTCCCTGCGCATCTGGTCGTTTTGAACGAGGATTTCATACAACTCCACTTTAAGGCGAAAGGACGCGCGGGGATATTGGCTGTAAAGTAACCGCAACTGGACAAGATTGATCGAGAACCGGACGCTACCACTATAAGCTTCTCTGACTGTATCGACGCAATAACTTCGCAATGCCTCGGTTGAATCTGTCATCGCATCGATATGGGCCAAATTATATCGCCAAGGATGCGCTTTCGTCTCGATTTTCCAAAGATCGAGATAACCGCTATCGCGAAGTGCGCCTGCGATATTTGAATCGGCTTCAGGATGTTCCACAAGCAAAGTATACAGGTCGTTAAAATGTTCAATTTTTGGGTCAATGGAACGTGCAACATTGAGAATCATGTTCTGCGCTTGGTGTGTTTCACGGACTGGGTCTACGTTGGCTTGCCTCAATTGCTGTTCCTCCTCAGATATCACTTCGGTATCTATCGGCACCTCTATTAAAAGCGGGCTGCGCTTTAAGTCTTCTGGCGAGCAATAATCCGCATCTACCACAAGATCGATACCTGCTTCTCTGAATGCGCGTGCTATTAGCCGGGAACAAAATTGACGGTTCGATCTTGGTTTTCGTATGCTGCCGACTGAACGCATGGCTTCAAAAGTTGAGTAACGCGCGCCGACTTCGGCACGCGCAAAATCTAAGACTTTCGACAACAGTTCGCGGTTAAGTGGCTTTTTTAGGCGAAAATGAAACACCTTCTCGTCGAGCTCAAACAGTTCACGTTGAAGGTTTCGCGCTTGCACACCATCCGTTGTGGAGTCGATAAATGACCCGTGCTGCACACAAATCATTGCATGAGACACAGTTCCACTCGTTGCAACGCGGATAGCTCCACTGAGCTTTCCCAGTCTAGCTGTAAACAGTATATCTCCAGGTTCAACAGACTCGATTTTTATACGCTTCATTATCATAATATTGAAATGCAGTTCCTACGGCTATCAGTTGCTTGAAATAACTAATATAATACATAGCGTGTGTATCGGTAGCAGGATATTACTCTATGTTGTTTTGGAGATAAGACTAGATGGATAACCTTTTACGCCGTTTGAACGGGAAAGCTACGTTCTCAAATAACATAACGTTATGTTGGTGTTGCGAAAAAGATACTAAAATACGTAAGCAAGAGAAGACTCTCGCGCCCAAAAGGGATAATTCATATAATTTACTGATAAAATGGCGTGGTAGAGTAAGTATTCTATACTACCCTTGACCCGCCAAGCATTGTTTTCGTTTGGTTTTTCATAGAACTATTCTCCTATCTCTTACTTTTAGCAGTTTTATATATGGCACGCAATACTTCTCCTTTTTTCAAATTATTAGCCCTCCAAACTAGAGGTTTATAACCTGCAGGACACCTTTCTACGTCCGAAACGCTGACATCCTTAGACTCGCCCCTAACAAGTGATTCTTCTTTATCGTCAGGGCATATTATATCTAAACTATTAATTAATTCCCAATCACCATTAAGTATATCAATGTTACAATTATTTGGAACAAATAACCTAATCTCTGCATCACCAGCTTTCTCGCTTTGGGTGACTTCTAGTGAAAGGTAATCATGTCCATTGTCCCTTAATGCTCCCATAGCATTCTTCTGAAGCTGCTTAGAGTGAACTCGGTACATAGCACCATCCTCCGATGGGGCGATAGGATTGTGTAGTAACACCAAAACCCAAAAGTGTCGCTTTATTGTATCGGGGATCAGAAATTGACTGGAATCTAAAAAGGTGCCGTTTCCATCTGAGATTTTAATTTCTGTATCCATGGGAAGTGTATCATTATCAAGAGAAAGTCTTGCAACGTATGAGTGAACAGGTGTCCGCGTCGCTTTGAATACATCAATGAATTGAATTTCATCCAATTCATTTTCGCCTCCATTCAAACAACGGGCAGTAACTTCGAACGATGTGCTGACAAGTTCACAATCTAGAGATTTATATGCGGTGTCAGCAAAGTCCCTCAATTCAGCTAAAGTACTAATCGTGTTTGTTGCTAAGCTCAACGAGGTAGATGCTTTTTTGTAGGCATCTGTCTCTCGTCCAGCGATTGATTTGAACCACTCCATGGTCTTCGCTTCTACCAAACTTAAAATTGTTGGTTTATCTAGAACTTCTAGATAATTTTGTACGCTAAAGGTTGATAGTGTCAGTTTATCGTACGTGGTTTCCAACTCCAAGAAATTTTCGCCTCCGAGTAACTCTTTAGATTTAGCGACACGTTCATTCATTACAGTTTCAAGTAATCGCTTCGCAAGCTCTGTAGATTTATCGACTGGAGAAGTGTACCTATCAGGTTCAAAAGAAACACCCAAAACCACACCTAATTCCGATTGGATTTCTTTGTTGGGCCCTAACATAACTACTGGAAGGTTATCCAGAATTCCGCCATCAATTTTTTGACCACCCACACGAAAAAGGAATGGAATGGCAGCGGAGTCTACAATTGACTGTACAAGGCTCTGTTCGGGTGGCGATACTAATGATTTATGTTCAACAATATCTGTGCAATTGATAAAACAAGGAATATCTAACTCCCCAATAGTCTTTGCTGTAACGCCCGCTTTCAATAGAGAATTTTCCACAATCTCACTGAACGCTTTTTCATCGCCTAGGGGCTTGTTAGCAACGCCAACTTTTCCCAAACTAAATAGTTTAGATAATGGGCCGTCATTACTAATATCCGGGAAAGCACTTAAAATCTCCCCGCTATTCCCTAAGTTTCTGTGATATTCGATTAAAGCATCAATATTGGCCCTTCCAGCAAACAGTGCTGCTGCAATTGCGCCAGCAGAGGCGCCAGAGACTCGCCTCACTTTTATAACATTTTCTTTTTCAAGGGTATTTAGGGCTTTAATAACGCCATAAAAAAGTGCCAATTTGGCGCCGCCGCCTTGAAATGCAATTTGAACTGAAACGGGCATAAAAAACCAAAGATAAACTCGTAAGACGATTGATGAGTTTCTTATAATTGTAAAGACATTTATTCAGCCCTCGGCAATCACAAAAAATTTAATGCGCGCGCGACAAATATTCGGCAACCAAATCATTAAAAAGAACTAGGTAGTTTTTAAAATAGCGCTGACGCCGCATTCTGTCTAAATACATCTCCATCTCGAATGTAACGCGACATTGTATGATCTGATGCATGGCCTGTTTGCTTCCTGATCAAATCCGTTCTGACACCCGCTGCCACTGCAGACGTGACAAACCCAGCCCTAAGCGAATGACCTGAATAGTGTTCAGGGTTTAGTCCAATGCGTGCAACGGATGCTTTGACGACTTTCGCAACAGCCTCACCAGACAATCGTTTATCCGTTATACGCCCACCCTTCGCACATCCCCTGAATATTGCGTTCTGATCTACATCACACACCCTCAACCAATCCAATAGTAAGTGCACGGGGCAATGTGGTCCTCGCCCATAGGGAATACCAACCATACGCCCAACTTGCTCTTGATCTGTTTTGGATTTGGCAATGTTGATCAGTAACCCCTCTGGATGTTCGCCAATATCTTCTCGATTCAAAGCAACCAGTTCTGATCTCCTGAAGCCGCCTGCAAACCCGATAGCGAGCAAAGCTTTGTTCCTGTGATCGGGAATAGTATTCCCATCCAGATCAAGAATGTGCCTTAGATCTTCTATCAATAGAGGCTTCACGGCACGCTGTACGGCTCCGTGAGCCCGTGCGGCCCCCTTTAGGGTCTTTGCTACCAAAGAATGCTGCGCTGGGTTCTCAGGTAATTCTAAAGCCATGTGAATGTTTACCAGTGCAGAGATATGTCTTCGTAGTGTTACAACACTTAACCTTGGGCAGTTCTCAGCAATATATTGAGTAATCTCTTCTGGGTTGGAAGGGATGTTGCCACCCCATCGCAAGAAGGATTGTAGGTCAGATTTATAAGCCCGTTTGGTGTTATCCGAGAATACTGCTGAGAGAAGCTGGCGCACCTCTTGTGATACCCCCCTACCCCCCAGTTTAATCAGTTCAAGATCGCTCATTTTATGGCTCCGATAATAGGGGATTATCGGAGGTAATCCCGCATGGCTGTGATGCGGCATTCGTTCAGGAGATCAAATTCGGAGCGTAGAATTGACATGGCTTCAGGAGCCGCTTCAGTCGGGAGGCCGGGCCTATTGGCGCAAGCTTGCTGTTTTAGGTGTCGTCCCTCTTGCCAGTCTAGCCTGTTAGCCAATTGCCCACTTTCAATACGAAACACCAATCCTGCTACAGTTTTGGATGGTGATACTTCCCGTGTGGCATGACGCGCCAAGAACCGTTTCATACGATAGGAGCGTTGGATGTATATTCTGAAACTGTGCAGACCGGGTCGGACATGCCCATCCAATACCCATGATGGCAACCCATCAATGTCGACTGCATTCAAAAGATCATCATGAGCATATTTGGAAACCAATGGTTTATGAGCATAAAGCAGGGTCAAAAGCGGGGCCATCAATGCAACTGTTCGCTGAATGCCCAGAAGAGATACGGCCAGAACGCAGGGTGATGCCACATCTTCGGATATATCATGCAAGACTTTAAACCAGCCATGACCCTTTCTCAAATCTGATGGGAAACCATCCCAACCCGTTGCCAGTTGAACAGCTGAGATGGTTCTGTGTTGTATGGGCTCGGTCTTGGACGCAATGATCGCCTTTAGGTGTGTAGTTGGCAATTCGGCGGCATCCGCAATATATTCCGCATAACTTGACCCAGATTTTATGGCATCTATCAGATCGTCCGAACTTCTGTCTTTGGGGGATTTGCATAAAGCACAGATCATGGCCTGCGCAATTTGGGTACTATCCCCCATCCCTTCGCGGAACCTTTTCCCCTTATCAACTAATAGAACCTGTGCCACCAGTTTCAGGTTGGCAATGCCTACGTCTTCAAGAGCACAGATACACAGACGTTTCCAAAAATTGCGATTATTGGAGTTCAACAAGAACATCCCTGCAAACAGCGCATTGTTCTCATCACCCCGCCTGATAGCTTTTTGCATGAGGGACATAGCAATATAGCTATCCCATCGAAAGTTTCGGTCTACGGGTATTGGCTGATGCTGTGCCACTAGATCAATAAGATCGTCTTTGGCCGTTTCTAGAAATACGTCTTGTAATAACATTTTTGCCCTCCTTGGCTTGGAGGGTCGATAGACTTAGGTCCCACTCTAATCGTTAACTGGTCATACAGTTTGTGCAATTAGAATGCGGGTGGGCACGACATCATTTGAGGGGGTGTTAGGGGTGAAAACTAGAACTTATTACCATCCCTTATCCTAAACGACGCAAAAACCCATAATATTCTTTAAGGGTAATCACAGATATCGCTCAAATGAGTAAAACGCGCACATTGGCTTGCACAGAGATAAAGTGAATATTTATGCCTATAAATGACCAAACCTATCAAAAAAAACAGACCCCCATACCAGGGGGGTATGAAACCCTTATTTATATGCGTGAAAGCCATTTAGGGCTTCTGTAATCGAGTATAGGTATCTTTAAGAATAGTAGGAATATAGCCCCCCCCGGTTCAAGAGTACAATTCTACCCTTAATTTAGCGCACGAGGCTCAGGCTACACCAGAAAATCACAGTTACCATTTTAGGACATTTAGGACACTAACTAGGACAAAACCCGCCATTTTGGGTCATTTTAGTGGTCTGTAATGTCCTATGACCCCCAAATAAGCGTCTGTAGTGTCCTAATTTAGGGGTTTAGGACACTCTTATGCCAATTAACGTTTTGGGCACAGAGTCCATAATAAACCACTCCATTTTTATTCCTAGATTAAAATGTTGTGTACTCCACTTGAGATCACCAGACACTGCGGTCATTCACTGTTGTTGTCCTAATTGGCGCTAACGGCCCATTGCTGCCTTTCGCCAGTCGACTTAGTGCTGCGATGCAGCATCCCCGAACCGGCCATTCGTGCTCAGTGCAGTGTTTTTACTGACTGTAGGTCGGGAGTGTGGGGCAAATTACCGTTTTTGATTTTGAGTGTTGTTCAACTTGCGACACCAAGTGTATGGCAGAAAAGTACCAAGAACGGAAACGTGAGAAATTTTAGGAACTCATAAGGTCCGCCGCAATCTTACCCCAATCGTCGGCGCCTTTAGCCCCTTTGCCATTTCCACCAACGGCTACAGCGATTTTTCGTCCGTCTACATAGTCGATAATTGGCAGCCCGCTTAAGGTTTGGGTCACGGCGCAGGTATTGGTATGCCAGTCGTTACAAGTCTTCAGGGATGGTATAAGGTTTGTAATAAAATCGGTAAATTCCCTCCGATTTTTTTCCGAGCCTTCTCCCTTGAACCAAGCTTGAAGATCTTCCAGTCGCTTAAATGTACGGTCAGAGTCTGTTCCAATTCCTAGTTTTAGATATGTGTTTTCATCCGGGTATCGGATTGGCGGCAGAATATAGGCGCCGCTAGCACAATGTATTATTGTCGGCATGTTGGAAAGCTCGTGGGTTAGCGATCCCTCGATCTTAACTAAGACTACCGTGCGACCAAAGACGCGCAAACCCAAATCGACCGGGCTCAAGCCACATGCGGATGTAAACCCTCCGGTTGCAACCAAGACCTTATCAGCTTCTAAAATTTTCCCCGACGCAAGTTCAACCTCGATACCGTTAGCACTGTTGCAAATTTTTGTAGCCTCATCCCGAACCAACTCAGCTCCTGCCATTTCGGCAAGTTTGGTTTGGGCATGGACCATTGCGCGAGGGCTTATATGCCCTGCCGTTCCAATTTCGAGTAGACCATCAGCATTATCATCGATCGAAAGGAATGGAAATTTCGCTCGAATTTCAATTGCACTGAGTTTCTCGGTTGCTACACCAACCAATGCACCAGCGGCAGCACAACGTTCATTATAGTCAGAACCGGGTTCACCAATACCTAGATACCCGGACGGAGTGAAGAATTTAATGCCGCTGCGGGTTTCGAGATCGGCGTATCGGTCAATCGAATTTTTCGCCGTGACTGCCCATTCACTTGAGGGGTCGACCACTCTTGTCATGCGACCTTCGTCGTAATGACTACCAAATACACCAGTGTGGGTCAGCCGGTTTGTTGGCTCATCCGGGCCGACACATAGTATGCCGTCGCTCCTTTCTGCCAAATGGCGCGTTGCAGCACTGCCAAATAAACCACGGCCAACCACAATAACTTTATGCATTTTTTTTCCTTTTTAACCCCAGGCGTGGCCTGCCATTGTAAATATACGACTGTTTCCCCTGGCCGTGGGTGGGGAGCCGCGGACCATCGAGTGTGTGATTTCATGCCCCGGTAAGTTTTTGGCTTCAAGAAAACGTCCCAGGTTTTCAGCCTCAATTAAACGGTCTATTCGAAGCATTCCGAGGCCGGATGTAGCCGTAAACAAGGCTTCCGCATCGTCTTCATTTCGAGCGATTAAAGGGCCGAGAACACTCCCTAAACCGAACGGTCGGGCTATTGCGTATCCCGTAATTTGATCATGGGACCGAAGTAAGTTTGTATGTCCGGTGTTGAACATATGAGTAATCATTGATGACCGGTCAAAGCCGGTTACATTCGCATCCAGTGCAACAATCTCACTTAAATCCCTAGGATGCGCCGAGTGAATTTCACTCTCAATGGCCGAAGAATGAGTATAATGCCCCTGGTGCCGTTGTGTTAGTCCGACACTTTCAAACCCGAGTTTTTCATAGAGCGGTTTGCCCTCCTCTGTAGACAGCAGCATAAGTGTACGTGTTCCTGTATCTTCTATCACTTTATGCATCATCGCGCGTCCAACACCACATCCTTGGCATTTCGGAGACACAATTACCAATCCAACCCTTCCAAAGGCATGCCCCATGGGCCACCATACGGCCATGCCGATAGTCTCTCTGCTTTCCCGGTTTAATGCGCGCCAGGGCCGCCCAAGCAACAGTAAAGAAGAAATATCTTCAAGCTTATGAGGCCAGCCAACTTCAGCCACTAACGCCATGAAATCGGGAAGATAGCTAACATCGGCTGTTTCAATATCGATTGGCGAATTCATTCAATTGAACTTTTACGGTATTCGGAGGAGTCGCTGTGTCGAGCTCGGCGCATAATTGCCACGGGGTCTCCAAAATGACGATCCAGTTCATCGAGAGTTTCCGTCAAATCTCCATTTTTCAAGATATCAGCAAACCGGAAATGCTCTTCCGCCAGGTCTGCGCTGCACCTATATCCATCAATCAATCTGTAAAGGCACAATCGTGTTTCCGCCTGGACCGTCATGTAAGTCTTGGATAATCGTTTGCTGCCGGCGGCATCGACCAAGGTTCGGTGAAATTCAAAATCGAGCTCGCTACCGTCCTTCCAACGTTTTGTGCGAACCGCCTTGTCCATCTTTTCGGAAATGCGAGAAAGTTGGCTGAAGATTGCACCCGTACTATTCGATGCAATCAACTGCTTGACAGCTGCGGATTCTATCGCTGTACGGACGAAGTAGATGTCTGTCAGATCCGCCTCACTAATCTCAGCAACAAATACCCCGCAATGCGGTTTGCTACGTAGCAGACCTTCCTGTATCAAACGCTGCATTGCTTCACGCAATGGCCCTCGGCTGACACCAAACGTTAGGGCCAGTTCTTTTTCGTTTAGTTGTGCGTTCGATAACAACGCGCCTGTTAAAATATCCTCACGAAGTTGTTCCGCAACCTGTCCCGACAAGGTCATGCGGCTTACGCGTTGATGAGATTTTATGGCTAGTGGCACGATGTTCTCCTAAAGCCCCAACAACGAAGGCAATCCGCTTAAATCTTTGATCTCATGATACATATAAGCAGAACATCCCGGGCCGTGGCCGCGATTTACAAAAACTCGGGCTGAAATTCCTAAATCATGGGCGCTCATTAAATCGTATCGGAGGCTAGATGAAACATGTAGAAAATGCTCAGGTGCCGAATTCAGGCTGTCGAACATGTATTCAAATGCTTGAAATCGAGGTTTATAGGCCCGCGCCTGTTCAGCGGTTAGGATAGCGTGAATTGGAGCGCCAAGTTTATCAACATTGCTTTGAATCTGATCGTCCGAAGCATTTGATAGAATGACAAGAGGTAGAACCGTAGCGGCCTTGGCCAAGGCTTCCGGGACGTCGCCGTGCGGTCCCCAGGTTGGAACTGCCTGATAAATCGCTTCGGCATCTTCTTTGGTGAAAGTGATGTTCCACTTCTGGCACGTTCGCTCCAACGCATCGTGCAATACATCCGCATAGGGTTTCCACGCGCCTAGAACCTCATCAAACCTATAGGAACCGAAATCTTCCAGAAACTGGCCCAAAACAGTTTTAGGGACCCGGCCCTCCAGAATCTCGCGGGTTAATTCGCCCACTTGGAAGTCCGTCAATGTGCCGTAGCAGTCAAACGAAATGTATTGGATTGAGGTTGACAGCATCTTTGTCGCTCCAGAATATCAGCTTTAAATATAATTCATGATTGTAGTATTGTCAACAATCCTACAATTTTTGAATAACATATACATCTATTGCGGTACGCCCGTAAACCAACGATATCAAATATTGTCACTTTAGTGAGCATTAGTGATGGGCCAATTCTTCCTTGGGTCAACTACGGTTGTTAAGCATCCATCAGTCTGTTTAGGCAGCGCCATGATCTAATCGGTAAGAAAGGGCTCAGACCGGTCGTTCTTTGTACAATCGAACAACAAATTTAAGGTTCGGTGCAATGTCTGCTTTTTCAGCTGTTGGCCGTCATTAGTGCAACTGCTGCGAACTTCCGCTTTCCGCCCATAGTTACCAGGTCAGCTCACAGCCTCGGCCCGTTGCTGCCTTTCACCG
>CAJXSR010000049.1 GCA_913061275.1 uncultured Paracoccaceae bacterium
CTGCCTGTCTCGTGGGCTCGGAGATGTGTATAAGAGACAGTATATTAACTAAGTATAGATATATCTAAGGTTACCCTTATTACCCCCCACTTCATATATGGGACCCGTAAGAGTTCCCACTCTAAATGTAATTATAGTTAGGTAACCCCTCATTTATAGGCCCCGTAAGGGAGGTCTAATAAATTACACGGCTAACGAAAGACCTGTTTCCACTCGTTCTGAACTTTTCCATGATTTAGCTGGGCAAAAAATAATTGCTAGTGACACCCCGCCCAAACACCCAAAATGGATATCGGGACGGGGTGCAGTATTATAGTTTTATTAGACGTAAAGCACTTCTAGGACTGACAGACTAACTACCTATAGGTGATATTGATTGGATCTCTATTTTCTAAGCGCCAACAGGCAACTTAATTTGATCAATGATTTCCCGTTTCTGGGCGTCACTAATCCCAGCAGAGTAAAGCCCATAGGTAAGCTTGTTTTCTGATCGGGCTGACTGGTGGCCTACAAGGCTTGCAGTGAAGTGCTCGGGAACACCAGTTCGCTCGCACTGGGTAATGAACCACTTGCGGGTAGAGTGGAACACCAGCCCTTGACGAGTTAGATCAAGTCGCTGTCTTAAGAGGGTGAACCGTTTGCTGATCCTGTCGACGGTGAGATTTGGGAAGAGGGGCCCTTCGCTTGGTAATCGCTGAAGGATAGGCAACAGATGATCATGAAGTGGCACCTCGCGCTCAGCGGCCCCCGATTTGAGCCCTCTAAGCCTGTTTGGCCTGACCCTGACAAAGACACCTAGATTACCCTTGCTGATAAGATCTTCGGCAAGGAGCCCACAAGCTTCGCCCGAGCGCAGTCCTGATAAGAGGCAGAGTGACAGGATCGATGTGATATCTGGGTCACCAGCTTGCAACACCGCTGTAACCTCTTTGTCGGTCATGACGGCATAGCTTCTAACTGAGGTCTTGGCCGACACGACCAGTGAACCAAAGCAATGCTCGCCGATATGGCCTTCATTAATTGCCCAGTTTAGGAATTGGCAGACCTGTTTCCAAGTTTGTTTCTGGGTCTGTGCTGTGATGGTTTTGCCTGCCCCTTTGGATAGAGCCACAAGTTGTTTCAGGCCTTTACCCTTGGCTGTAGCAGACTTGGCAACATCTGGGGACAGCTTGGCAAGCAGGTTGAGGAACACCTGACCATCTGTTCTGGTGAGGCTATTGATCTTTCTGTGACCCAAGATGGAAACCAAAAGCCTAAGGCTGAATCGGACAGACTTGTAGGTACCCGGGCGAAGATCCTGTGAGCGTTTGTACAGGTAAACCCGTGCAAGATCACTTACGGAGACTTGGCCCTGAACAGTGGCGCGTTGGAACTTCGGGGCTGTATCCTTTATCACGATAGCCTGAGTTCCCTGTAGTCCAGCACCCAAGGCCACCTGTGCCTCAGTTTCGCTAACGACCTTGGCATAGTTTAAGTTAACTTCATTCACCCGTACCTCTGCCACGCGTATGTCACCTGTTTTAAGGGATTGCTTGAGGGCTAGGCCCAGGATCGGTTGTAGGTGTTTTGGGTAGTGACGCCGATACAGCCACGTTTTTTGCTTGAGGTAGGCATATATGATTTTAGTGGACATGAGTTCTCCTTCTGGGGCTTTCGCCACATTATTTGGTCTGATTTGAATTTTTTTGATTAGAAACAGCTTGGTTCTTAATTAGTCAGGTACCAAGCTGATCAGGTGTTTAGTCTGTGTGCCGCCGCAAGATCAGCTCAAAGGCGGGTTCGCCGTAAACACCTTCAAGCGGCCCAGATATTGGAAATCCAGTTATACAATCTTCATGGACTTCGCAGACCTGAAAAAGATGCTCAGGAATGTCATCGAAGGTCTGGATCACGACAACATCACCTTCCTTAAGGTTCAAGTCAGTCATTTTGATCTCCTATGAAACAGAAGGTCGGGCAGAACTAACCCAATGGTGAAGCTGAGGGGTAGGGGATAGGGAAAGGGCATTAGTAAGTCGGGCAGCCCTGCCAACACCACAAGGGCAACAGCAAGAGCCTGTGGAACTGAAAGGTCAACGTTGAGGCGTCGTCTTAATACCCAGCTAAGGGCCAGCCGCAAGCTGCACCCAACTGCCAAAAGCAGTGTGAAAGTCGTAAACATCTATACATCTCCATGATGAGTTTCTTTGTATAGATGCGGGAAGTTTCTCAGTTTTTGTGGGGCTGTTATGGCTAAGGGATACTTGCCCAAAGTGCTAAGCAGATATTATAACGTTAGGGCAACTTATGTATACTTAGAGCCCTTAGTGACCAATGTAACGGTTGTAGTATTCAGTGATTATGGGCGGGAAGCAGACTTTCGCTGCGGTAGCGAGATTACGGCTCATTTAAGGATGGAGCGGAAGTGAAACACAATTATGGCGTTTAAGTTCAGAAAAGGACAACTTCGAACTTAATTTATTGTAATTTCGGTCGCTGCAAATTGTAGCCAGTGGCGATAACGCTCACACGAAATCAATTGGAATTGATGTTTCCTCTGGCACCATTCGACCCCAATCTCCAAATATCGAGCAACGACATAGAGATTTCATCTTTTACATAGGCATAAACGGCAACGTTCAAAGGTTCTTTCCCAAGTGTGTCGCCCAATGAGATTAGATCACCATTTTCGATTTCGCGATATGCCATGCTATAGGGAATCCACCCGACACCTGTGCCATTCAAGACAAGTTCCTTTATTCCGCTTGAAAATGCGGTCTCACAAACTGGGTTTGAACAATATCGTGGCGTACCAAAGGGGCGTTCCGCTGCGCTTAGAGCCTCACCAAAATAGCTTTCTTCTGGGTAGACAATGGCGGGGGTCCTTGCCGGGATTTCACCATTGGCCCGCACTGTATAGCGCAACGGGCCGCCCACCACGGGAACAAGGTAGTCGACCCCCCACAGCTCGCGCCGAATGCTGGCATCGAATGGTAAAGGTTTCGCCCTATCGGCCTCGTAACACAGCAGCATGCTTGTATCGCCACGCAAAAACATGGTGACGCAGTCGCGTAGGTTTCCAGCGCGTAGACGGAATTTAACCGCAGGAAAGGAACGTTTCGCGCGCAGTGCCATATCAGGGAATGTCGAGAAAACCGGTGCGTGCTGTGCTGCGATTGAAACAGTTGAACTGGCAGTATCAAAATGGGCGATCTCACTACGCAAATCTCGAAGGCGAGTCACAAGCGCGCGAATTTCAGCCTCGTTTGAGCTAAGGGATGGGCTGATATCGACCTTATTGGTGCCCCGTTCCAAAACATCAACACCAAGCCATTCTTCAAAGCTGCGGATGCGTCTCGAAAACGCTGGTTGTGTGATATTGCGCCGCGCCGCCGCGCGGGTCAGGTTGTCTTCTTCCAACAGGACCAACACGTCTTCTAACCATTGCATATCCATGAACATACCTTCCTTGCTCAAACAAACAGTATGGGCAGGCGAAAGAAAAAGCATTGTTTTTTTGGATTAGAATCGGATTATCTTTGGGCCAACTCAATTCAAAGGATTTCTGGGCGTGACTGCAATCAATCAAACTACTGAACCCGACACTTCAATTTCTCCCGAAATGACTGTTAGCCTTTGTAAGGAGCTGTCAATTGCATTGGCAAAGTTTCCCAAAGTTCGTCTTGGGCATCTGCCCACGCCTTTGGAACCCATGGATCGGCTGAGTGAGATCCTTGGGGGTCCACGGCTTTGGGTCAAACGCGACGATTGCACCGGTCTGTCATCTGGTGGCAACAAGACTCGCAAACTTGAATATTTGATGGCGGACGCCCAAAAGAATGGTGCTGACACAATTATCACGCAGGGAGCGACGCAATCCAATCACGCCCGCCAGACAACAGCAGCAGCTGCAAAATTGGGCATGGACTGTCATATCTTGCTTGAGGATCGCACTGGATCCAACGATCCAAACTACATTTTGAATGGCAACGTTTTGCTTGATCGTTTGCACGGCGCATCAGTTTCTAAACGTGGCAGTGGCACGGATATGAACAGCGAAATGGAGCTATTGGCCGATAAATTGACCAAAGAGGGAAAGCGCCCATACATCATTCCCGGTGGCGGTTCTAATCCGATTGGGGCCTTGGGATATGTCAATTGCGCACGCGAATTGGCAGAGCAAGCCGCGGGTATGGGATTGAAAATCGATGCTTTGGTCCACGCAACCGGCAGCGCGGGCACCCAAGCGGGCCTTGTGACTGGTTTGGCGGCCATTCATAGTGACATTCACCTGCTTGGGATAGGTGTAAGAGCGCCGCAAGAGAAACAAGAACAGATGGTTTTTGATCTGGCAACGAAGACAGCTGATCATCTCGGGACTGGCCTGAAAATTCCGCGCAGCGATGTGCGTGCCAATTGTAATTATGTTGGTCCGGGGTACGGGTTGCCAACGGATGGCATGATTGATGCTGTCAAATTACTTGCCCAAACCGAAGGGCTTTTGTTCGATCCTGTTTATTCTGGCAAAGGTTTGGACGGTTTGATCGCACAGGTCAAAGGCGGTTATTTCGACGGGATGGAGAATGTCGTCTTTCTACACACTGGCGGAAGTGCTGCTCTGTTCGGCTACTCCGACACCTTCGACCTGGATGGCTACACAGACTAACACAATCAAAAAAACTAAAAACCACCAACAAAAAATTCCAACAAGGAGACTACACTTATGTCATTTAAAACAACACTTATGACCACCGCATTGCTGACAGCGTTCAGTGCCCCTGCCTTTGCAGAAAACGTCAATATTGGCGTGCCGTCATGGACTGGCGCACAAGCTGTTGCGAACGTGCTTGGTGCCATTGTCGAGATGCGAATTGGCGGCACGGTTGAATACGTCCCCGGCAACAATGCGACGATCTTTCAAGCGATGGATCAGGGCAAGGGCGATATTGATGTGCATCCAGACGTTTGGTTGCCAAACCAACAAAGCTTTACCCAGAAATATGTAGATGAAGCAAAGACAGTCACGCTTTCCAGCAATCCGTACGAAGGTAACCAAGGCTTTTGCGTGTCCAAAGACTTTGGCACTGCCAACAACATCACTGACATTGCTGATCTAGGTCGCCCGGACGTGGCCGCCCTTATGGACAGTGATGGAAATGGTAAAGGCGAGATGTGGATCGGCGCACCCGGTTGGGCATCTGCGAATGTCAATGAAGTTAAAACCAGGGATTATGGTCTTCTTGACTTCATCGAACCGATCCGCGCCGAAGAAAGCGTGAAAACTGCCCGGATCAAGGATAGTATAGCCAAGGGTGAGGGCTACGCATTCTATTGTTATAAACCGCATGCCGTTTGGTTCATGTTCGATGTCGAAATGCTGAGCGAGCCTGCGTTTGATGAAGCCAAATACACAATGCTTCAGCCCTCAGACGACGCTGACTGGTACGAGAAATCTTCGGTCGCGACAAAAGATGCGTTGAAGGATGTTCAAATTGCATGGTCCAACTCCCTTGAAGGTCGATCTCCTGCGATTGCAGAGTTCTTCTCGAACTTCGCGCTGACGGCGGATGATGTTTCTGGTCTCGCGTTCGAGATCAGCGCAAATGGTCGCGATGCTGCGGACGTTGCCAAGGAATGGGTTGAGGCGAACACAGACCGCGTTGACGCAATGCTTGGCCTGTAATCTAGTCATATATAGTGCGTTGGCCTTTGGTAATCTGGGGCCAACGCATTTCATTGATACCGGCATCACGCCAAGTAAACGGAAGCGACATCCTTCATGACCGATGCACCCCTCATTGAAATTTCGAATGTTTGGAAAATTTTCGGCGCAGATCCTCAAGCGGCATTGCACGCGATCCGTGAAGAAGGGTTAACCAAGTCACAGGTTCTGGCCAAACACCATGCCGTTGTTGGCGTTGCTGATGTCAGTCTCTCGGTCAATCGGGGTGAGATTTTCTGCATCATGGGGCTATCAGGCAGTGGTAAGTCGACACTGGTTCGGCATTTCAACCGGTTGCTAGAGCCGACAGCTGGCAAGATCCTAGTTGAGGGCACCGATGTGATGGGCCTAAATACGAAGGATCTGCAGGCGTTTAGAAACCGCAAGATTGGCATGGTATTTCAGAACTTCGCGCTGATGCCGCACCGCTCTGTCCTGGATAACGTCGCGATGCCGCTCGAAATCAGACAAGTCAGCAAAAATGACCGCATGAGGCAAGCCGCCGCGATCCTCGATATCGTAGATCTTGGTGCATGGGGGGCAAAGTTCGCGCATGAATTGTCAGGTGGTATGCAACAGCGCGTCGGCCTTGCCCGCGCCCTTGCTGCAAACCCTGACGTCTTATTGATGGATGAACCCTTTAGTGCGCTTGATCCATTGATCCGTCGCCAATTGCAGGATGAATTTATTCGCCTCTCGAAAATTCTAAAAAAGACTACTGTTTTCATTACGCATGATCTGGACGAGGCCGTTCGCATTGGTGATCGCATCGCGATTATGCGCGATGGTCGCCTTGTTCAAACCGGCACAGCCGAAGAAATTGTGATGAATCCGGCGGATGAGTATGTCGCTGATTTTGTTGCGGGTATTTCCCGTCTGAAAGTGGTGCATGCCCATGCTATCATGCAACCCATAGGCGCATACGCAAAAGAAAAGGGCCCGCTTAGCACGGATGTGCCACGGGTCGGCGCCAAGGAAACACTAAGCACCTTGATCAATCTTGCGATTGACCATGAAAGCGCGATCCTTGTGACCGAAAACGAAAAAGATATCGGCGTGATTACGCGGTCTGATATCCTGCGCACCGTTGTTGAAGGAACAGAAATGTCATGACCGAAACAATGCAAAATCCGCTTGATGCCACCGATACCGAAGCCGCACTTGCCTATGCCGCTGAGAGACGCGAAAATATTGCAACCTTTGTACGCACCAATCCAGATTACTACATTTCGCAATTTGACACGATCGGCGCGAGTTCGAAATTCACTGCGACTTTCAACTTTTTTGCCGGCCTTTTTGGCCCTGTCTGGTATGGCGCGCGTGGGTTATGGTCATGGGCGTTGCCTTTTCTGATCATCGAAGCTTTGGCACTTGTCCAAATCTCACGAGGCCTGTTTGGCGACTTAGCGGCTGATGCTTTTAAACGGATTGCCTCAATTGAGGGTACGTTAGAATTGCGGCGCAGTCAACTTACGGCTGCTATTGAAAGCGGGTCTGACAAGGTTGACGTCTATGAGCGAACCGTGACGTCACTGGAAAACGCCATTGGCGGCATCCGCGCCGAGGCCATCGCACTGTCAGAGCAAGGAGTATGGATCGCTTCAATCGGCCTCGCTATTCTGGTCATCGTCAAAATCGTTCAGGCCACGGTTGCGAACTGGGCGCTTGAGGCCCGTTTTTCAGAGTGGTTGTCGGATCGTACCGTCCGCTCTGGCTTGCCCCCATTGCAGATCGTTTTCAGTGCAATTTTCATGGCGTTGATCGCTATTGCTGCGATGCTGCATTACAGCTTTCCAGATCGGTTCAGTTTGCTAAGTCAATTCCCAACCAATCCTGAATACCGCTTGGATAGCATCGCATGGGTTGAGGCATTCTTTGCCTCTGCGGTTGCCAATGGTGACGTGTTATTCGACTTTATCACCTATGGCATCCGCCTCATCCTGGATTCGTTAGAACTGGTCTTTGTCAGCACGCCTTGGATCGTAGTTGCAAGCCTTATTGTTTTGCTAACATGGCTTACTGCAGGCGTGCGTACAGCTATTTGGTCAGGTGCGTTCCTTGGTTACATTGGACTGTTGGGCTTTTGGGAAAAGGCCATGACTACGCTTGCTCTGCTTGGAACCGCCGCCTGCCTGTCAATCCTAATTGGTATCCCTTTGGGTATGTTCTGCGCGCGGCGCAAACGCTTCTACGCAGTCATTCAACCGATCATGGATTTTATGCAAACCATGCCAGCGTTCGTCTTTATGATCCCAGTCATCGCATTCTTCGGAACCGGTAAACCAGCTGCTGTCGTCACAACAATGATCTTTGGTGGAACACCTGTCGTCCGCCTGACGGTTCTGGGCCTTCGCGGTGTACCTGAAAGTGTGCGCGAAGCGGCAATCGCATTTGGTGCGAACAAATGGTATCTGCTTACCCGTGTTGACCTGCCTCTTGCAAGCCCGTCGATTCGAGCGGGTATCAACCAAACGATCATGCTTTCGCTTGCCATGGTTGTCGTTGCGTCTTTGATTGGAGCCAAAGGCCTCGGCGAAGACGTCCTTGAAGCGTTGCAATATGCCAACGTCGGCCAAGGTATCCTTGCTGGCTTTGCAATTCTGTTCTGTGCCATGATCCTTGATCGGATCGTTCAAGGGAAACGCAAGTGATCCCACTGGTTTTGATACACGGCTTTATGGGTGGCAGCGCGCAATGGGATGCGCAGATCAAAGGGTTAGCAAGTATGCATAAGATCATAGCATTTGATCTGCCTGGGTTTGGCAAAAACAATCACTTAACCGCCATCAATACCATCAGCGGTTTTGCAGAATGGGTTATCGTAGAACTGCGAAAAATGGGGGTGCAGAGGTATAATCTCTTAGGTCATTCTATGGGTGGCATGATCGTTCAAGAGATAGCACGCCGTGAGCAAGACAACATCGAACATCTTTTGTTGTATGGCACGGGGGCAAGTGGTGTTTTGCCTGGTAGGTTTGAAACCATCGATCAAAGCAAGGCTCGCGTTCAGCAAGATGGTGCAAAACAAACTGCGAGGCGCATCGCCGCAACTTGGTTTTTAGAAAGAGAAGCCGCAATCGGCTTTGAGGCTTGTGCATCACTTGCGGAACAAGCCACACTTGATGCCATCACAGCTGGCCTTGACGCTATGCAGGCCTGGACGGGCGAAGATTTTTTGCCGCAAATTCGAACAAAAACAATCGTAATTAGTGGTGACCGGGATCGAACATATGCGTGGGACCAAACATATTTACTCTGGACATCGATACCGGAAACCACTCTCGCTGTAGTCCCCGGTTGCGCACACGCTGTTCATGCAGAAAAAGCCAGATTACTAAATTTACTTATATTAGATTTTCTCAGCGTGTAGATGCTGTAACATCGATCAATCTCCGCTTTAAGGAAGCTGCGGTGCAGCATTGAAGGTCATAACGAAAGGCAACTTTGGGCCGAAACGTGCAAAGGCTGTGGGATAGCGGTCTGCTAGGGAAACTCGGTTTAATTTACTCGATGCAGACAACTTATCCACGCAATAACTCAGCTGATATCCCCCTGTAACCTCCACAAACCAACATCCCAGTAATTGACCCACTTGTCAGTACCTCGAGAGTAAGTAAAAGAGGTGCATGACTAATAATGATATACAGCTTATAGACGCCGATGACATTTCATCGCTCATAGACACCGACGACCTTCCACCTTCCATTGAATGGCAAGATGTTGAGCAAAGCGAGTGGCAAGAAATTGAGCAAAGCCGCCTAGAAAAGGACTGAATAGCCCCTAGAATTGTAGACACCTTGTCCCCTAAAAACGAGGCAAGGAGAGCTCAATGACACGACCAAATTTTACCAAAGAATTTAAGATTGATGCAATCAAGCAGATCACGGAACGCGGCTATTCAGTAGCAGACGTTTCCAAGCGTTTAGGTGTTAGCACACATTCGCTTTACGCTTGGATGAAGCGGTTTTCGAAGCCGCCAATAGTGGCTGAGGAGTCTCTTGAACAGGCAGCCGAGATTAGACGGCTTAAACGGGAACTAATGCGCGTTACCGAGGAGCGCGACATTCTAAAAAAGGCCACGGTATACTTCGCGAAGGATGCAAAGTGAGGTATGCCTTTATTGAAGAGCATCGCCCAGTATTTTCGATCCGCGCGATGTGTCGTGGGCTGCGTGTTCATCCGAGCGGATTTTATGCGTGGCTAAAGTTACCCTTCAGTAAAAGAGCCGTTGAAGACGAGCGTCAGACTGAACTGATCAAAGATGCTTGGGAAGACAGCGGCAAAGTCTACGGGTATCGTAAGTTGCATGATGACCTTTGTGATCAGGGCGAGACCTGTTGCCCCAACCGTGTGGCGCGTTTAGCAAGGCTGGCAGGGATCAAGGCCCAAATCGGTTATAAACGCCGCCCCGGCAAGTATGGCGGTAAACCATCTTTTGTCGTCAATAATACGCTGGACAGGCGATTCAATGTAGAGGCCCCAGATAGATTTTGGGTCACAGACATCACCTACATCAAAACATATGAAGGATTTTCGTATCTGGCCGTTGTAATTGACCTCTATTCTCGCAAAGTGGTTGGGTGGGCGATGCAATCCCGCCAGCCGACTGATCTGGTTTTACAGGCTCTGCTAATGGCAGTCTGGCGACGAAAGCCCTCGGGCAAAGTCTTAATGCATTCCGATCAGGGGTCACAATTCACCAGCATTGAATGGGCGGCATTTCTACAACAACATAACCTGGAGCATAGCATGAGCCGCCGTGGTAATTGCCATGATAACGCTGTCGCAGAAAGCTTCTTCAATCTGCTGAAGCGAGAGCGCGTCCGGCGACGGACATATAAAAACAGAGACGATGCACGTCAGGACGTATTTGATTACATAGAAATGTTTTACAATCCGAAACGCAAACATGTTAGAAACGGGATGCTGTCACCTGTTGACTTTGAATGGCAGCAAAAAATGAACAAGCAAGGTATCTAGAAAACTCGGGGCTATTCAAAGGGCACTGCCAGACTAAACCGACATGAGTCGTGTAGCGAAATTTGCAATGTGGGTCGCCGCGATTGCTTTTCTCACATCGAGCGTGATCGGGAGTTTGATATCGGCAA
>CAJXSR010000050.1 GCA_913061275.1 uncultured Paracoccaceae bacterium
TTTTGCGCATAATACGCGGTTAAAGGAGCGGCACAATTCCGTGACAGGTCCAGTTCGGCTGAAAACATAACGACATGTGGGGGTACCTCACCTAAGCGCTGATCTCAGCGTTATATAAAGGTTAACATTAAGTATTAAGAGCAAGTCAAAGTGATCTAAAATGATCGTTTGACCGTATATAGTATATATTATCAATTTGTAGATTGTAGTCCGCTTGAGGCTATTGGATCAAAAAGGAAACATCTGATGAGACAACTTATCGTCAACGTATGGAACTTTATATTTAACTCTGATGTAAGCCCTCTTCGTCACATTCCAGATGTCGCTATTCGGCATTATGTATTGCAGGCGTTAGGGCTGATGTGGGCAGTTGCTTTTGCTGTAGCAATCGGAAGCTATACAGTACTTGTTGCTAGCATTCTTGGGCACTCAGTCCTGATAGCTGCAGCAGCGATTACCGTCATAACTTACACCGCAGCTGCTAAAAATCCCAAGCTGTTTGTGAAAGGATCGGGTCGCCGCAAAGATGGTGAACACGAATAACTGCCAATATCTTCACCTTTGGCAAGAATTAACTTTAAGCGGTGCTTCACTTCTAAAAATTCCACGGCAGTAGCAGCGCAATGTCTTCCTGTTTGTGGCCCTGAAGTCCATTATACTGCTTTGTGTAAGCGCACCTTGAGGCGGTGTTCACGATAAAAACCGGCTGACCACTCCATTGGGATAGAAATAGTGTTCCTCCATCAATGGAATCGAATGGGGCATCCAGTTCAACTGCTTTTGCCTGAAAGGTGATCATCATTGCGGCAATCAAAACTAATTTTTTTATCATTCAAGCCTCCTGTATATAATTGTATTGCGGTCCACACGCGCCCTTGGACCAAAATAGCTCACCCAGAATACTTTATGCGCAAACATCTTTGAGACGGATTATTGGGTAGTTAGGTCGTATCAATGTAAGCAGAACAGTGGCACGTCACGGCAAAGTCGTACCCTTCTTGGTTCGTTCACCAAGCTTTAGAAAGGAAGCAACGTATCAGCGTCTGTAAAAAATATAACATGTGTTTATTTTTTTAAGCCATCTATGCAGCGCGGGCTGATCAATGCGCTGGCGCTTCGTGAAACCATGTCAAATTCAATAGAACCTTACGCTGGCAACAGATCCCCCGTATCATTGACGCGACCGTAGGCTACCACCATTCTTATGCTGCGTATGGACTGTGGCCCTAAAGATGTTCGCAACATCCGCCCCGAGGGTTTGAAACTATCGAAAGGAATGTGGACTACTCTCCAGTCAGATGTTGTTTCGAAAGATGCCAGATAGTTAAGATTAAGAGCAAAAACAGTTTTTCATGATCGCCCCTGTACTGTGCGATACGTTAGGGTCAGGACGCCCAGTGTGGCCAATGCTATGACTGGCCAATTTTGCGATGGCATGTTGGAGGCAATAATCCCACAAAGTGCCCATATAACAGCGAGAGGATAAGCCCACTCCTGTCGTCGGCATGATTGCACATAAAGGGCGGTGATCAGAACACAGCTCAGCATAACCATCGCCGAGGTTTGGGGCTGCAATATGCCATATCCACTCAAGACTACACCTGTCCCCACACCCGTGGCTGCTGTCAGCCAGCCCGCATACAGTGCAATTGGCCTAACCTGCCAAGCTGGATTTTCTAACCCTGCGCGCAGCATTGCGGACGTGGCCAGAACCGCCATCGCGACTATCATAATTGTTGCAAGGACCGGAGATGCGTTGGCGGCCGTTACCCAGAACGTGCCAATCCCAAGACTGACCAGAAGGGGCCGTCGCATAGATCTCCAATTGGGATCGTGTGGTGCATTTATCAGGCCCCAAACGGCACCAAAAATTAACCAGGCATAGATTGCGCCCCAAATGCTAAAGGCCCAACCCGCAGGCTGCACAGGCCAGAAACCCTGCTGAATAGGGAATTGCGCAGGCGAGAAACCAGCGAAACCCTCACTCAACCATGGGGACATGGCAAATGCAATTGCTGTGGCCAGAACGGATAAGGCGAGTATTGGCAAGGGGCGGGTCATTTTATTGTTACTCCGTGTTTTGGGTCGTAGGCCTGCATCAATTGAAAATTACGGCTGGACTGAAGGATCAGAGCGCATGGTAGCTATCAATTCGGCTACCTTGATCCCGTACTTACGCATTTCGGATTTGTTTATGATTACTCCGTTCGCAGTTAGGTACATCCAATCAGTCGCACTGAGTGTATGCCCTCCTGCCTCTTCGGGCAGGATGATATTATAGGTCAGCATAACAGTGGAGCCAGACACGACACCCTGGGCCGTGCCAAAGATATCATCTGCCGTTGCCGTAAACGTATTTTTTGGGCCTATTGTCAGATGCCATTTTCGCTGCTGTTTGCGCCCGTTGGTGTAGGTGAAATTTTCGGTCAATGTACCCGTATCACCATTCCATTCCCCCAGCATTTCAGCAATGAAACTATTAGTCATTTTACCATTCGGACCATAGATCAACCCCTCTGACAGAATGCGCCCAGAAAGATGTTTTTTCAGTATAAAATCTGGACCTGTATTCGCATAATCTGCCGGTGACTGAGAGCGAAAGCTTAAAAACATATTCCTTGCTACTGTGATTGTTACAATTATGAGCAAAATTAATGTAAGGATTTTCATAAGTTTCGTTCCTCTGTGGGAAGCGTCAGGACATAGCCCAAGGCGATGAGTTTCAGGAAGCAGGGGATTACGGCATAGGCAATATTAAGTGTAGCCAGTGCCTCTGTGGTGTTAGTTTGACCAGGAGTGAAGCCGCTCTTTTCCAGCAAGGGTAATACGATAAAGGCCGCCAAAGCGAGTCCCAACTTACCGGCAAATGACCAAATACCAAAGGCGGCCGAAGCCTTTAAACCCGCTTTTGTAAGTGCTACGGAGAACATAACTGGCAGCACCACCATATCCGCACCCAAGGCTGCACCAGATGCAATACAGATCGCGGCAAAACCGATAATGTTTCCTTCGGCTAAAAATCCTGCACCAACAAAACCAGCTATAGCCAAGGGCATGGCAATAAGCAGGGTATTTTTGCCCCCAATGCGGTTACTAAGCTTTGCCCAAAAAGGCACGCTTAATCCAGCACAGAGGAAAAACAGGATCAAAAGCAGGCCAGTTTTGCCTGACAATTGTAGGCGGTCCTCGACAAAAAATAGAAACAGGGTCGAGGTTATGGCAACAGGCAGGCTGTTAATAATAGCCAGGATCAAAAGCCGTATTGCACCAGCCCCGGCAAGTTCGGAAAAAGAAAAACTTTCCCCAACACTTGGGGGGCGGCGCCAGATTGGGCGAGTTACGATGGCCGTCAAAATAGCAATTGCCCCCAAAAACAGACCAAATGCTGGATATCCTTCATCCGCAGCGCCGAACCATACAAACACTGCTGGGGCGATTGCCGCGATTACAACACCAGCCAACATTCCGCCTTCACGAAAGGCAGCCAGTGTCATTAACTCAGTCGGTTCGGGCCGCTTGGCAAGTGTTGCACTACGCCCATAAAGTAAAATCATTCCAAGACTATGAGCTGAGAAAAGAAATATTAGGATTAGTACAAACTCGGCAACGACATTGGGTCCGGAACGCGGGGTGAAAAGCAATGGAAAGCCAATGGCAAGCCCAACTGCGGCGAGCATGGCAAACAGGCTTTGTGCTTTGGGCCAACGGTCAATAGCCCAACCAATCAGGGGATCTTGAACCAGATCAATCAGTCGGATCAGCAGCAAGATTGTTCCGATGGCACCTAGTCCGATACCAAGGTTAACCACCGCAAAACGTGGCAAGTGTATGTAAAGTGGTATGCCCGCCGCAGCCAGCATAAGCGCATAGAGGCTTACACGCGGATAAACCATCAAAGACCCCGTAGATTACGAGTAAATTTTACCAAACGGCTATTCTCACCCAGAAAAATAGACATGAAGTGATGTTTGATTTGGGGGTGGGATAAGGTGTAAGCAGATCGTCCGTTACGCCATAAACCAATGCGGACAGACCCATTGGTGATTGCAAGGTACCTATCTCCTAGGCCACCATCATCATAACTGCGCGCAAGCTGATCTTCGACTGAAGGGGTTTGATCCAGACGTTTCATTTCGCGCGGCGTAACCTCAACCAAGTTGTATTCGGGCAAATTACGTTGGTAAGTAAGTTCAAGTGCAAAATCTTGTTGCCAGCCGAAAGCTCTACCTCCGTGGGTACATAACCGAGCCTTGTGTATAGGAAACCCGAGGAACCTAAATGTTGCCTTTCCACACTGTTTTGCATCCAGCAAGATGTTACCAACGATCGAAGCACGTGCAAGAGTGGGTGAAAGCAGCAGAAAAATAACAAAGTTTAAACTATGCATGTGCCAGTTCCACCTGCACAACATTAGTGTGCCCTATTGCAAATGAAGCAGCACAAATTTCGAGATAGTATTGCCAGTTGCGAAAAAAATCTTCGCCAAAATCTTGTTCGGCTATTTTGCGTTTTTGTTTGACCAACCCTTTGGACCAAATTCGGCAAGTCTTTGCATAATCCTGGCCAAAGGCAAAGTTGTCCCGCACCTCAAGGCCCACGTTCTTAGCCTGCTCGGCAATCATGCTATCGCAAAGTAACATGCCCCCTGGAAACACATATTGCCGGATATAATCGGACGAAGTTCTGTAGGTTTCAAAGTGACTGTCTTTAACGGTTATAACCTGCAACAAGACCCGCCCACCTTCGGCTAAGTTTTTCTTGAGAGTTGAAAAGTAGCTGGGCCAATAGCGCACACCTACTGCTTCGATCATTTCGATTGAAACAATGTTGTCGTATTTTCCGTTAATGTCGCGATAGTCGCACATCTGGATATCCGCCCGTCCGTCTAGACGGCAATCAGCATAGCTATGCTGATTGCGCGAGATGGTGATCCCAGTAACGTCTCGCCCCTCATTCGCAGCGTGCTCCGCGAAGCCACCCCATCCGCAACCGATTTCCAACACCCGTTCGCCACTACCGAACCGAGACAAGGCCCGAGAATTTTTACGCGTTTGGGCTAGGCTAAGATCATCATCATTGGAGGCAAACAAACCTGACGAATAGGTCATCCCTTCATCCAACCAAAGTTGATAGAACTCATTGCCCACATCATAGTGTGACCGGATATTTTTACGAGATCCACGCCGCGAGTTGGCTCGCAACACCGTATCTACCAGTCGAAATTTGGCTTTGTTAAAAAGATTGGCCTGATCATATGCCCCAAGGTGGTCGCGGTTGCGCATGGCCAATGACATCAGGCCTTCGATTGAGGGCGTATCCCAGAGACCTTGCACATATGTTTCGCCCAGCCCGACTTGCCCATGGGCAGCCATGGCCGAGACGGCGGCCCAGTCGCGAATTATCATTTCTGCTTCTGGGCCTGAAGTGCCAAAGTTATAACGCTCTCCTTCCGGTGTCCGCAGGGTCAGCTGCCCTTCACGGATACGTTCACAGGCTGCAAGAAATTCCAATTTCAGAGCTTTGTTTGTTAATCGCAAAGTTTGTTCCTTTCATATATTGTGGGTCATTGATCATGCGGATAATGCGCATTGCACTGGCAATGCCATCTTCATGAAAGCCATGCCGGTTATATGAGCCAGCAAACCAAGTGTGGTTCTGTCCTTGAATGTCTCGGATTTTCTTTTGTGCCCGTAGCGCGGCTTTATCAAAGATAGGGTGTGCGAATTCCATTTTATCATAAATCTTCTCAGAAGGAATGTCGTGCGATGGGTTAAGCGTTACAAAGAGAGGATCATCCATAGGGATGTCTTGTAATTTATTCATCCAGTAGGTAACGCTGGCAGCCCCATTCTGAGATTGATAGGCCCAACTGCACCAGCAAGCGCGTCGTTTGGGCATTTGGTTTATATCACAATGCAAAACAGCCAAATTGGGTTGGTAGCGTATTGCGCTAAGGGCCATGGATTCGGGCTCAGTTGCGTCCTCTCCAAGAATACTCAGCGCTTGATCCGAATGGCAGGCCAAAATAATGTCATCAAACAACTCATTTTGTATACCCACTTGAACCGACACACCCGCTTCATGTCGTTTTACCTGCACAACAGGCGCACTGGTTCGAATAACACAACCGCGTACTACAAGGGCAGTTTCAATTCGACGGATATATTCGATACTGCCGCCCTTGACGGTCCACCATTGGTGTGCACCAGTACCCGCAAGTAACGCATGATTTCGGAAAAATTGAACCAATGATTTTGCTGGAAAATTTTCCACATCTTCTACTGGTGTAGACCAAATTGCCCCGCATACTGGCATTAAGTAATTATTGCGAAACCAGCTTCCTAAACCAAGTTCGTCCACTAGCTCACCTATGGTCTTGTCGTCGTTGGTTGCCGCTGCCTCGGCATGTTTTCCAAAGCGCAGAATATCCACGATCATTTTGTAAAATTGAGGCCGTAAGAGATTGCGTTTCTGGGCTGATATGGCGCGAAAGCTGTTTAGGCCGTATTCAAGCCAGCCATCATTGATACTAGCCCCAAAACTCATTTCGCTTTTGATTACAGGTACATCTAAATCGCGAAACAGGCGGGTCAAGTAAGGATAGGTTACGTAATTGAACACTATAAAACCTGTGTCGACCGGTTGATCTCCGTTTTTACCAGAAATGACTGTGCGGGCATGCCCGCCAAGACGAGGCGCTGATTCAAATAGAGTTACGTCATGATAATCAGACAGATAATAAGCGGCGGAAAGCCCAGAAATCCCTGCTCCGATAACTGCGATCTTTCTTTTGGAGCCTTGAGTTTGATCAAGCATAAATTCCTCATTATAACATTGTTATATAAGATATACGCAGGGGGCACTGGCTTGGATCAATATTGGCGCAATGTTTGATTTATTGATCCAAATGCATGTAGGTAACGTAATAAGAATACCATGTTAGAACATATTCAAGCTAAGACTTATCATGCCCGCCGCGGCGGGCTGAAAAACGCCTTTCACTATGGCGTCGATTATGTGTTGAGTGATTTGAAAGATGATGGCTTGTGGGTATTGTCGCGCAATCGCTTCAATCTGTGGTCCATCTGGGATCGTAAGCATGGTGGACAACGCGGATATGGGCGCGGGCTTAAGTGGTTTCAAGAGAAGTTGTTGGAACGTGGCTTCGCTTTGGAAGGGTCGCAACTTCTTTTGCTAGCTCAACCTAGCTTTCTGTGGTTTCACTTTAACCCAGTCAGCTTCTGGCTCGCGATGCGAGATGGTGAACCTCTTGCTATTGTGGCCGAGGTGAACAACACTTTTGGCCACCGACATTGCTATTTCTGCGCTCATGATGATTTCGGCCCTATTCACAAATCACAGACAATAATCGCCGAAAAGCTGTTGCATGTTTCTCCTTTTCAGAAAACTGAGGGGCAATATCGGTTCAACTTTGATATTTCGAGTAGTGCGATAAATATTCGCATCAATTATGAAAACGGCGAGCAAGGCGTGCTTGCTACGCTCTCAGGTAACCGCAAACCCGCATCTAACGGTTCACTTTTAAAAGCTGCACTTTTTCGACCACTTGGCGCAATTCGCGTGCTGGCGTTGATATATTGGCAAGCGATAATCCTTTACGTTAAACGCGCCCCATTTATGAGAAATCCACCGCCACCAGAACCGTTTATCTCTGATAGCCATACATTCCAAAAGAAACAGTTATGATGCAATTTTCTGGCAAAACCTATTGGCTAATTGGAGCCAGTGAAGGATTGGGGCGTGAATTGGCCAGAGAACTATGTCGGGCAGGCGCACGATTGATTTTATCTGCGCGTAATGCCGAACGACTTGAAAGTTTGTGCGCTGAATTGAGCGATGCACAAACCATGGTGTTGGACGTCACAGATACTCTAGCCGTGCGCGAAGCGGTAAATGGAATAGGGTCGATTGACGGCGTGATCTATAACGTTGGAACTTATGAACCGATGCGGGCAACTGAATGGGATACAGAAGTAGCGTTGATGATGGTAGATGTAAATTTCATTGGGGCTCTGCGGGTGTTGGGCGAATTGGTTCCGCGGTTCATGCAGGCAGGCCACGGCGATATTACATTGATTGGATCGCTTGCTGGTTATCGTGGTTTACCTGCTTCAATAGGTTATGGTGCAAGCAAAGCTGCCCTGATCAGTTTAGCCGAAACAATGCGTCATGATTTGAAGGGCAGTGGCGTAGTAGTGCGGGTCGTCAATCCTGGGTTTATCAAGACACGATTGACAGAAAAAAACGACTTTAAGATGCCGATGCTTATGGCTCCAGAAAAAGCCGCCAAATACGTCCTTAAGTCCATGCGATCCAGCCGGTTCAGAACCGATTTTCCTGCGCCTTTTTCTTGGCTCATTCGATTGTTGAAATTCCTACCTGATATATTTATGTATCGCTGTAAATAACGTCTATATCGTCAAATAAAAGGATCATAAGCCCATTGTAGTAAGGCTTGCCGCTGTCTGGGTCTGCAAAATATATCTCCAGGATAACAATTGGCGCGAATTTGCCCCGCATGCCGGGCAAAGCCCTTCCATCTTTTTATTTGTATGTGGTCTATCTGATCTAACCGACGCCCCATGTAATAGCGGCAATACCATTGGAACCAACCACGCGGGTCAGGCCCATAGATCCAACCCTTTTCACGCCACACGCCCAACGGTTGACGGCTTTTTATGCCGAAATAGTTCAATGACGGATCTGCTATCTGACTAAGTTTAGCATTTTCGAACCATTCATTTGGAAACTCTTCGATGCAATCATTCAAATAACGTCCTTCAAACACGCCCATTTTAAGCATCTCACAAGGAGGGAAATGCGGGTTAAAATTTTCGGCGAAATTGCTTCCATTTGGCGCTGACAATACATAGCTGTAGTCGCTTTGCATCAGGTCGTTAACAAAAATCTTGTGCGTTTTTTTCATGATTTTTTAAGGATTATGATTTGTAACATTTACATCTATATCCTAAATAAAGGCTGTAAAAGGCGTGGCATCAAAGATTTGAAGCGTAAAGGTGCATCCGTTGCGGCAAGGCAAATGCAAGGCTCGCCAGCATCTGCAATCGGTGTATGTGCCAAATCCTCATCCCCAATTTCAACATCACCCGCGCCAAAATTCCCGACTTCATCATGGAAACTACCTTGTAGAATTAATGTTAGCTCCAACCCGTTATGGCCATGTTCTGGCACCGCCTGCCCAGATGGAATGTACAACAGTCTTAACGATCCTTCGTTATTGGCAGACAATATATGTTGGCGTACGCCCATACCTAACGTTTTCCAGCGCGGTGGTTGGCCTTTTAGGGCTTTTACAACTGGACCAGGGAATACGCCTGACCGATCATAGATCGGAGCAGGCGTAAAGGGGGCATCAAGCTGAGATAGAATATTGAGCTTAAGGTCATTTGAAATAGCGACAACATCTGTAGTCTCAAGCACAACGCCGCCCATTGCCTGATGCGCCTCAAGCGACACGCGGCACTGTTGGCAAAGTGATGCATGACTGGCCACAACAAATGCAAATGGCTGTGGTAGGTTGCCTGCGACATAAGCCGCCAACATGGCGTCGGGGATATGGTGTGTAATTACGCTCATCTATCGTAATCCTTCTAATTCTGCTCTCAACCGTTCCAATCCAAGGCGAATACGTGATTTTATCGTTCCGAGGGGAAGGCCAGTCTGTTCGCTGATCTGCTGGTGTGTTAGCTCACCCATATAGGCTTTCTCGATAACATGTCGTTGTTTTACATTTAGCTTAGAAAGCGCTTGTTTTAAATGTTGTGCTTCTTGGTCCATGGCAAGCATCTGGCTTGCGTCAGATTCCGTACCAGAGCTTTCGATTAGCTCCTCTGGAAAAGGCCGGTTGTTTTTGCGAATAAGGTCGATCTGCCGGTTGCGCGCTATCTGGTAAATCCAAGCAGACACCTGTGCACGATGGGGGTCAAATTGTGTGGCTTTGCGCCAAACCGTTAGCATCACATCTTGCACGATCTCTTCAGCCTGCGCACCTGACATACCTGTCTTAATGATAAAGCCTTTTAAACGGGGGGCGAAATAATCGAATAAATCTCCAAAGGCATTGCGGTCACGATCATCACGTACTGCAAGCATCCATATTGTTTGTTCCGATACTTTTGTCTTGGTATTTGGCAACAGTTTTCTTTCATATCTGGTCTCTGCCGGAACTAGCGGCAGGGTGGAGTTTATATCAAAGATTTTTGCTATCATATAGCAAATACGAAGGTGCAGGTAGTTTGGATCACTTGATCTGGTATTTTTTATCCTTAAAGTAGAGTTTAATGGAAACCTGTCTATGCCACAGGAAATGATAAATAGCGTCAACATGTTGAAACACGTTCTTTCTCTTACCTCTTTTCATTAATCATACAACGTCCGCTTTCTCAAACTAATCTTATGACTGCCATAGCTGAAGCTCGGCTTTGTTTTCAAAGCCGTCGGTGAGCTTTTAAATTTTTTTGTGCTTTGTTGAATGTCTGTTTTTCTGAAATTACAAAACTGGACCTGTCACGGAATTGTGCCGCTCCTTTAACCGCGTATTATGCGCAAAA
>CAJXSR010000051.1 GCA_913061275.1 uncultured Paracoccaceae bacterium
GTGTTGACCACTACCGCCCCGTCCAACCCGGCCTGCGTCGACAACTCTTTCATCGCTTCGGTTTCATAGGCGTTCAGCCGGCAGCCGAAGGTCGCAAATATCGGGGGTTTAGTCATTTATGCTGTCCAGAAATTCCGGACTTAACTCACCTGAAAATACCAGAGCGGTCGGGCCCGTCATCCAAACGCCATCATCGCGCCAATCTATCTGAAGCGTTCCACCATCCAGATCAACCCGTACTGATCGGTCTGTCAGCCCTAAACGGTGCGCAACAACAACTGAGCCACACGCACCGGAACCGCAAGCCAGCGTGATCATCCCGCCGCGCTCCCAAACCCGCATGCGGATATGATTGCGGTTTATAATCTGAATAAATTCGACATTTGTGCGTTCGGGGAACAATTCATGGTGCTCAATCTGCGGCCCGATTTTTGGTAAATCAACCGCCATCACATCATCCAACACAAACACACAATGCGGATTGCCCATGCCGGCAGCCCCCGGGGTGCCATGTATCGGCAAGGCGTTCAGATCTACATCGCGCGCCAAAGGCACCTGATCCCATGTCAGTTGCGGTTGCCCCATGTTCACACTGAAATTATCCGCATCAACACGCTGAACCGGTAGAATGCCAAAGCCGGTCTTGATTGAAATAGAATCACGACCCGATTCTTCCATTAGCAAACGCGCCACACAGCGGCTTGCATTGCCGCAGGCATCCGCCTTTGATCCATCAGAATTCCAAAAATCCACCGCCACGTCTGCAACATCCGTTGTGCGCAATACGGCAAGCTGATCAAAGCCCACACCAAAAAACCGACTACCAATTGCCTTTGCAATCGCAGTCGTTACTGGGTTTTCTGCCTTCCTTGCATCGATGATGACAAAATCATTGCCAAGCCCGTGCATCTTTAAAAATGGCAGTCCTTTGGTATGTGTATCCGCATGAGTCATGGGCATCGTATAAACGAGTCGGATCAATCAATCCAGATGTAGTGATTTGTTGCAGATAAACACTTGACCAGCATGACGAGGCCGCATAATACCCGCGCAATGGTGGGCCGGTAGCTCAGTTGGTAGAGCAACTGACTTTTAATCAGTAGGTCCCGGGTTCGGATCCCGGCCGGCTCACCAAATTACCCTTATTAATCAAAAGCTTATGTGAATATTTTTGATCACTAATAAAACCCATAATTCTTATGGAAGCATAGTGGAAGCAGCTGAAGCAGAATCAAATAGTTGCATAACTGACACTACATCCAGATGTTATAATTAGTCATTTGTGCATGAGGTATGATTGTTGGGAACTAAATAACTTTTAGTGCGAGGCTTTACTATAGTTATTCCGGTTTCGGCCCAAATCTGCATTTCGCAGGTAGATCTGGTGCTGGGGTGCAGCGCCCCCGAACCAGCCATTTGTGCGCAGTGCAGTAATTTTGTGGCTTTATCGTCGGTCAGCGGACAAAGTGGCCGTTGAGGTAGCTACTGTGATATGCTTCAAGTCTTCTAGTTTGATTAAAAATAGGTCTTTGAAAATGTTGACCCACATTTGACTTCTTGTGGTCGTTGGCGCGATCTTGGGCTTTACTTGGAGCCGAAAAGGCTATTGTAGTCCTTGCAAAGGAATGTTGAAATCTTTCCGCCTACGTTGTCGGGAACAATAAGCTCTTCGGTTATTTCTTTGCTTTTTTTCGGGAAATCGCGAAGACATGTTGGGCAGCGGAAGAAGCCTAGCATTTCAAAGTCAAAACGAGAAAGTTCCTGCGAAATTTCCAATATTGAACTAGATTTAAGGTTCATGAAAGAAGGCTCACTTGCAAGAAACTTGCCCGTTTGAATATAGCCATATACTTAGTTCGGCCTAAAGGCCAATGTCGAGCTGGTTTTTTTGATCAAGAACTACTCTTAGGCTTGACCGCGCTTCCAGATGAAGGCGGTTTGCCACCTTCGCTGGAACCTTTAGGAGCAGTATATCCTTTTGTTTCAGTCGTCGAAGATGGTCTCGTTTTTGGGGCCTTGTAACCGTCAGTTAAAAATACTTTGCGGGGTTTGTTATCGTCACTCATCCACATTTTTCCTTCTGTCATTTGCTATCTCAATTGCTATTATTTGTTCTTCTCTAATCCACATTCCGCGTCGCTCATCTGTGTCTCCGATTTTTGCGAAGTTTTCACCTCTTAACTCCTCTATGAAAAGATCTCTTTTGCTAAGATCATTTGACGCATTCGATTCCTTTCCAAACCTACCGTATATGGTTTCTAGATCTACTGTATGAATAATCAGCCATACATCTCCTTTTAACGAACCAAAGGCTTTATCCCATCCAGTAGGGTGAGGGGTAATCGAGTTTAGACCGAAAATACCACCCAACGCGTTCACCCAATTCCACTGAGTCAGCCCTCCTAAAAATGCACCAAGTATTAAAGGCGCCCAAAAAACAAGGATTTCTACAGATAACCAAGAGTAAATATCGAGATAAAAAAAGATGGGCGCAGCAATGGCGTAGTAAATACTGGAAGCTAAAATGAATTCAACTGTCGCGTTTGACACCGAGGCTATTCGTCCGGTTACATATCTGCTGCGGGCGAACAAGATTAAGAAGCCTGGAGCCAGCATGGCGACCCCCAACAGGACTGCAGCGTAATTAAAATCGCTAAATAGTTTTGTAACATCCATATCTTAAACTCTACATTTAATGCGTTTGCTGCCTACAGTTTTTTCTCTTTGACTAGCCGCCAATATTGATATCCTAAGGCAGTAAGCTTGCAAGATTTACTCTCAATAGCGGCAAAATACATGTAATCAGCATCAACTGGAATAACCAACCCAACGCTTTGAAACTTTTGAAGAGTTTTGAATATTTTTACCTTTTTGGGATCCGCACTCTTTTCTGTATCTTCGTATGAAGGATCCAGTCCATGGGCGGAGTCAGGAGTATCGAAATACTCTGTCAATTTACGCATTTGTTCGAATGGCACCTTAGGCGCTATGGTGCGCAGGGGAGCAAACGTTGAAACATTGGTTTTGAAGATTGGCCTCTGATCCCATGCTCCCAATGCTTCATCAACATAGGCGTAAAGCGACCCAGGGGTGATATTCCCTCGAAGATCGGCTGCTCCCCCTTGTAATGCATCAATCAACAGGGATGTGAACACACCTTCGCCTTCAGTTTCCAACGCGCTTTCGTCATCGGCGCTCGCTGTGAGTATTGATAACCCTTCGGACAGTTGTGTCGAAGTCATCGCAAGTATATTTGGCTTTGCAAATGCTCCTGCATGGCAGCAATCCAGAATTATAATTTTGTTCTTTGCCTCTGACGCGTTAGCTATTTGGAGGATGTGATCCATTGATACGCCCTCATCGTACCTTTCAGCATCAGTTGTAACGAGATATCCGCCATTGCTTTTCATAAAGCCATGGCCTGAAAAGTAAAAAAGCGCCATGTCCGGCTTTCCATGAAAAAGTTCATCTATCGCAGATCTTAGCGATGCTCTTGTAACAGTTTCATTTGAGGAGAGCATCTTTTTAATCGCAAAATTTGGTGATCCATCTCCATTAAACTCAAGCGTAGTGGCCACAGCGTTGGCATCGTTAACGCAGCCAGTCAGTTCGTTTTCTGGGTAATTATCAATCCCAATTACAAGTCCTTTTTTCATGGTCGCCTACTTATTCTTACCTTCACCCATCATCTGATCAATGGCGGCAGAGATGTTATCCCATTCCCATGCTATTGTCCTATTTCGTGCAAGGCCCGTTGGCAAGTTACTGGTTGTATTTGCTCCATCAACATAGACACCAAAAACAGGCACAGCTTGAGCCTTAGCCATGGCAATTTCTTTTGAAACACCAGCAGCGCTCGCCATTGTCTTTCCAGAAAGTACGATCAGCATATTGCATTTATTTACTTTTTCTTTGACGATAGCCTCCCATTCTGCCTGTGTCATTGCAGATTTTGCAGACCAATCTTGAATAGAAAACGGTGTCTTAGAGTTCTTAGCCTGTCCGGCAAAGAGAATCTTGTGTGTCTCGTTGTGATCAAAATCAAAACTCAAAAATGCGCGTGGATCAGCCATGAAAAAATCTTTCTCTATTATAAATATATTTTGTAATAGAGAATATACACGTAAGGGTTGTAAATCACAAGTTAATTCAGTCATAAAATACTTCAACCTCGCTGGAGTTCTCCTTACAAATGGATGAGTTTTCGAGATACTGTATTGACGCTTACTGCAACGTATGTCCGCTCTTTTGGTAACAGGCTTAACAATTAACGCACCAAGCAAACGACCGCTTCCCGCCCAAATAGACACCGTTTGCACACTATTCGCTGAACCGGCAGAGGTTTTCCTTCTTCCCTTTAATCGAAGCGATACCTTGCCTTAGCTTTTGAAATACGATCTTCCACCGAGGCTGGGTGCTCGTTGGCCAACTGCATTAATGCCTCAACATGTCTCTCCATAAACTGTTCGAACTCATCGGCAGATACATCGGAAATAGCGGCGCGTGTGATAAACATCCCCGACAACATGGCATCCAGTTCTCGCATCTTTGCTATGCGGTTAGCTTGGATCACATCACTTGGCAGGACACCCGAACGATTATGTAGAAGATGGTTACTAATCACATCATCGAATTGCCACCAGAGGTCGTGTACGGGCCAACGGGCACGATTGGAGTCTGAGGCTGGGGTGCAGTAACGGATGCGCGTCAGTGAGTCTGAGAAGGCGTCTCCGATGGTATCATGGATATCCTGCCAGTTACGCATCTCAAAGCGGTTGCGTAGTTGCTTGGTGCCAAGACGCATCTCAAAACGCCAGACTTGGCTTGTGGCGCGGACTTTAAGATCAATGTGTGGCTTACCTGCAGCTTCCAGCGCAGCGTTCCAGATGGCCAGCCAGCCGAGCTTTTTCTGTTGGATAACCTCTGCACGCTTATCGTAGATCGCAATTTGGCGGTTCTTCACAGCCCCGGCACGAAGGCCAGTTACTCGCAATCCGCTGGAAACGGTCACGCTCTTATCAACACCTGCGTATTCCGTCATCTTTGTTCCCGGTGGAACCACCAATGCCTCGCGGTCTGGTTCGAACCATGGGGCCAGAAAATCCACGGCGAAGTCTGCACGAGTTACACGCAGTTGCGTTTCCACGTATTTGATCCCGAAGGCTTCCATACATTCCCGAAAATGCCGCTCGGCCCCATCAAGGCTAACCGTGGCTAAGCCAAAGGCGCGGAAATCAACGGTAATACCGGGATTATTGGGAATGCGGTCTTCTGGGTCTTGAAAAAGCCAGATAGCCCCATGATCACCCGTGTTGGTGGTGAAGCCGCGTGCGCCTGTGCCGGTTACATATAACATGATGGGGCCAAACTCCACGACGCAATCGCCATGGGTATCCTTCGCGTGTTTTTTAGCTGAGGCGAGTTCTTCTCGAAAGGAAGAGGGAATATCAGTCTGAATGGTGAATTTCAAACCATCAAAGCCTGAATGTAATATATCTGCGTCCATTTACGCTGTCCTTCGATTATGTATTCGTGGAGGGGGGTGTTACAAGACCCCCCTTAATTACGGGTGATTACCGTTGTTAAAAAAGAGAGTGTGCTTATGCGCTGTAAAGGTGCCTCCGGCGGGGCAGCATTTGTTTTGGGGCCGGGCTGATTGCCCGGCCTTAGATGCTATTTGCGGTCACTTGCTTGGCGTGCGACCCAATTCTCTGCCCGTTCTGCACATTTAGCGACGTTTAAAAGATCGCTATGAAAGAAACCGGATGTGGTTTTCCATTCATTATCGCCGTTCTTATATGAGCGAGAGATATCGACGGAGTAATGGCCCTCGTTATCCCAGATCGTTGCAGTGATAAGACCGAGTTTGAATTTGTAAGCTGGTTGGTTTGACATGATTATATTCCTGAATGTTAGAAGCTTGAGTTAATGGCAGACATAGAAAGAGCGCGAAGTGACGTCACCTCGCGCCCCGTTTGAAAACCATCCGGCCCCAAAATCCCGTGCAGTGCTGCCAAGCTTACACGGGCAAAACTTGTTAGGTAACGTATTGAGCGGTGTGACTAATTTTACGCGCTTCTACCCATTCGTTTAGATCGCGTCGCGTGTATCGGATCGAACGGCTCGAAACTTTGACGAACTTCGGCCCACCGCCACGAACGCGCCAATTTTGCAAAGCGCGAACCGTATAGCAAAGAAATGCTGCGGCCTCGCGTTCATTGACAAGACGGTCTTGGAAGTCTGGATCAGTACCTATATTCATTATTTTACCTCATCTGGATATTGTTGATGAGTTGTAAATGCACGTTAAGCGAAATCCCTTCAAACGGCATAAATGGACACGGCCAGTCCATTATTGCCGTTATCGTAAACTCAGAGCGCGGCGAATAATTTCCCCAATAGCATTGTTGGTTAATGGAGGACGCTGTGGGAAGTGGACTAAGCTATTTTCAACAAAAGTGTTGAATTTGCCCTCATACAGATCAGTTGCCCCATTATGATAGCTGCCTTGGCCCGCAATTTTTCCTGTATTATCTTCGTAAATGGTAGCGAGAAGGCGAACTAGCTCTTCAGCAGCCGCGTTCTTTTTGGGCTTACCTCTTTTTGTTTTAGGAATTAGGTCACATGCCTCTGTGGTCATATCCATCAACAAAGATGTTCCGTTCATCAAGATTTGAAATTCGTAATCTCCAAACGAAATACCTTCATATTCACCAGTTATTATTTCATCTGCGTTTTCGGGCTCGTTCAACATGTATGCCTCATCTAAGAAAATCCAGTTACCCTTATTGATATCGAATATTGCGTCCAATTCGTTTCGTAAGGTTTCGGCTGCCTTTCCAATGCGTTTTAGCTGGCGTAATGCATCTCTCCTTGGTGGACTAAATGGGCCACTGCCTGAATTGAATTCGAAATGCCAGAGTGCAGCTTTGTAGGCTTTGACAAATTGCTCATAGTTTTTTGGATCAACTTCGGCATCAACAGATCGGGCCGGTAAATCAACTTTTGAAAACCGGCGCAAAAATCTTTCAACATATGATTTTGACGGGTCAAGCGGAGGGGGAGTTTGAATATAGTCATCCATAGTATCTGTTTAAGTATACCTTACGAGAATTATCATTCCCTACGTAATATGTAACGTTACTGAGGGAATCTAGACCGAATTGCGCACTATGTAATGTTACGTAATGATGTACGTATACGTATACGTACAATGTAATCGCAATATTGATTGAAGTAAGGCGACCGTTAAGAGTTATAAAATGTTGCATAAAAATCGGTTAAACTAGTTATGTAAGAACTATCACAATTTGCCATAAGGCCGTTTGTTTCACACAAATCAACGGCAGCTTTGAGCCCTTATTGCCGGAAGTTGAACCAAGCTCAAATAGGTCTTTGCGCATTTAAGCTGCCGTTCGTTTTCAGCCAGCAATATAGGAAGTTAGGTATTGTATTTTCACCGTTGCAATTCGTGTAGGCCAATGTGATCTTTCGTTTGGGATAGAAAATCCGGGAGATTCCATTTGAATATTGGTGATCAGGCGTTTGAGATTATGCGCATTTTTTCTGAATTGGGGCCACATCGTACTGGAATGAAGGGGCAGCATGACACATTTCGGTGGCTCGCATCCGAACTTACGACAAGCGGCGCGGATGTTTCGTATCAAACCTTTCCTTTCCACTACTACGAAGCCGAAGTGAGTGTTCGGAGCGAAGGGAGATCAATCAATGCATTAGCACTCCACTATTCTTTCACCGGGGAAAAGAATATACGTAATCGTGCGACTGGCTCCGTCGATGCGCATGCTGATGAAGCTGTGATTTCCAAACACATCAATCGTATGGTGGATCAGGCAAAAACGGATGGCTGCGATGGGTTAGTTCTGGGAACGCAATGCCCTACAGGGGCCCTTTGCGCTATCAATCGAGAGTATACAAAGGGTTTGGGTTTGCCCGTCATACTTGTGGCGCAAAACAATCTGAACGCAATACTAACCAATGACGCCGACATCTTTCTTTCGGCGTCGGTTCGAAAAACCTTAACCCAAAACGTAGTAGCTCGCTTTCCTGGTCCCATTGGTGCTCGCAGAATTACTGTAACTACACCGATCTCCGGTTGGTTCCAATGTGCAGGGGAACGGGGATGTGGATTGGCTGTTGCGATTTTAGTGGCAAGGCGATTGTCAGACAGTTATGGGGTCGACCTTCTGTTGGCAAACGGCCATGAGCTCGGCTTTCTTGGAGGATACCACTTGGCTGGAAGTTATGCCGCTGGATCGCAATGTGTACTTCATCTCGGGTCATGTATCGCCAATATTGATGCGCAAATGACGAGTATCTGCTCTGCTGATCCTCCAACATTAGAACGGATTGCTACATCACTGGGAAAGCTGGACATTAAGTCTATCGTTCCAACTCAAGCTGCCGATGAGAACAATTGGGTAGGGGAGTCGATGTGCTGGGCGGTAAATGGTTTGCCGATGCTTTCCATTGCTGGACAAGCCCCCCATTTTCACACAAACGGCGATCTGCCAAATATTGTAACAACACCAAATTTGCTTGCCGAGATGATTGATGTCATCCACGATGCCGCTCTGGCTCTGGTCGATAAGTAGAAAGCCGAAATACAAAGAAAGCGATTTTAATGATAACGGCTGGTTTACGAAGGAACTGGACATTTATGACCCTCAACCTAACGGCGGCTTTGTCCGCATAGCCGAAATTCATCCCTATTCGGTCATGGTTGGTTATCCTACGATACGTAATGTAGGGGTATGCGCACGGCGTGTTGGTGCAATTGCACCAGCCATAATATCCGATACTCTGTCTGATGCCCTACGTATCGTTTCATCTGCAAGATGTGCATAACGTTCGGTTGTTTGGTAATTCGTATGTCCCAGAATTTTCCCCACTGTCAAAAGATCAATCCCATTCATTACGGCCATGGATGCAAATGTATGGCGCAGATCGTGAATGCGAACATCTTCCAGACCAGCACGTTTACGTATACGTTGCCAAGGATGTTGCAAATCGGTGTTATGCGTGTTGGGCCATCTTCCCTCAATAACATAAGGATTGCTCTCAGTACGGGGCAAGGACGCCAGAACAGCATGGGCGTTAGCTGAACATGGAATGCGCCGTGCACCGGTTTTACTATCGGGGAGCTCCAAATGCGTGGGCGTTATATAATCCCACTTCAAAGTTTGGATTTCCGATAAGCGACACCCAGTTAATAAAAGCAATTGATAAGCTGCCACCACAAAAGGGCTTTCCGAACCGCTTGCAATGGCATCGGCAAAGACTTCACCAAGACGTATCAGTTCGTTTTGGGACAAATACCGCTCCTTAGCCCTTTCTTTAAATTTTGGAACCAAGCGACAAGGGTTTGACCCATCTGTTCGCAACCCCCAAAGCTCTGCTAAATTGAACATCTTTGACAATGCCGCCAAAGTGCGGTTGGCCTGATATGGTGTGCCTTTCATCGAGTGGTGGAATTCAGCAATGTCGGATCGCCGAATATCTTCAATTTTGAACATACCGAGTTTTGGTTTGATATGATTGTCAAACAGCAATCCATAATTACGGGCCGTATTTGATTTGCAATGTACATGTGCATGTTCATTCATGAACCGTTCGCATAATGCCACCATCGTAGGGGCTCGTAAGCGTTTGTTTCTGACCTCGGAGGGGTCTTCGCCTTTAGCTACCTCACCGAGGCGTTTCATAGCCTCTCTACGCGCCTCATCTGTTGTTATTGTGCCATGCTTGCCAATGGCAAGGCGTCGGGTTCGGCCACCTGTGCGGTATTGGACCATGTAACTTTTCTTACCAGAGGGAAGCACACGTACACCAAAACCACCAACGTCACTGTCAAAAACAATGTAATCGCTTTTCTTTATTGTCAGGTTTTCGACAAATCGTTTGGTAAGTTTTGGCATAATTTTATCCCTAATAAAGTGTTTCCATGGAAGCATTATGGAAGCAACAGGTGGCGAATTGTGGGTTTAGTCATGCAAGGTAAGAGTAACTAAGGTCAAGAATAAATGAGCGTTATCATGTATTTATGGCTGGTCAGCGTAGATCGGCGAAAACCAGAGAAATGGCGTTCTCGAAACTTTTAATCAGTAGGTCCCGGGTTCGGATCCCGGCCGGCTCACCAATAATTTTC
>CAJXSR010000052.1 GCA_913061275.1 uncultured Paracoccaceae bacterium
GCCAAGCAGAGTTGGCTATCTTCGAATACATCAATGGCTTCTACAATCCGCGCCGCAGACATTCGGCACTAGGCTGGAAAAGCCCCTTGGCATTCGAAAGAAGAGCCGCTTAAATGAGTTCATGGGGCGGCACAATAGCGGGACAGGACCATTATGCATGATTTTAATTGTTGTTGAAATGTTTAGCAGGGTAGCGAAAGCATTATAGCCAGTCTTCCTGCCGTTTTTGAGAATACCATTCCGAGATGGGAAATGACGTCATCGCACAAGGTGTGATATATGCCGCGCAATCGCTGGGTTTGAATGTGCCTGCCGATATTTCTGTTACAGGCATCGGTGACTTTTCTGGTTCTACCATACGGGTGCGGTTAAATGATATTAAATATCTGGCTCGACGACCTTGGGTCGATTTGGCAAATCAATGTGTGCCGTACTAGCAGGCGTTTGGGAAATAACTTTTCCGCCTCGAACAACCTTTAGGCGCGTAGCCCGTAAACGAATAGCCTCAATAGGATCTTTAGCTTGCAGGATCACAAAATTTGCGTTGCAATCTTTATTCAATCCATAATCTTTCAGCCCCATAATACTTGCGGAATTTTGTGTTACCGCATCAAAACACCACGTCATATCGGCACGGCTAGATAATTGCCCAACATGCAATCCCATATTGGCAACATCAAGCATATCCGCACGGCCTAAAGAATACCACGGATCCATCATGCAGTCTGACCCGAACCCCACGTTAAGCCCAGCATCGCGTAATTCGCGCACCCGCGTTTGACCACGGCGTTTTGGGTATGTGTCATGGCGACCTTGCAGCATGATATTAATCGAAGGATTTGGAATAACTGAAAGATTTGCCTCAACCATCAGCGGGATCAATTTCGACACATAGTAATTATCCATTGAGTGCATCGATGTCAGATGCGACCCGGCTACCCTTCCTTGCAAGCCTAGGCGTGTGGTTTCATATGCAAGTGTTTCCACGTGACGACTGTTTGGGTCATCACTTTCATCGCAATGCATATCTACCATCAGACCACGTTTTGCGGCCAATTCACATAATGCGGTTACGGATCGGGCGCCGTCCTGCATGGTACGTTCAAAATGAGGTATGCCGCCAACAATATCCACACCCATATCAAGGGCGCGTATCATATTTTTCATGGCTGTAGGATCTCGAAACACACCATCTTGTGGGAACGCTACAAGTTGCAGATCAATGTAGTCTTTCACTTGATTTCGCACATCTAACAAAGCTTCGACGCCTTTTAACTCGTCATCACAAACATCAACATGGCTGCGTATAGCACCGATCCCCATCGATACCGCAATATCGCAATAGCGCAGAGCGCGTTCGATAATTTCATCTATTGTTTGCAAAGGTTTTAATTCACCCCAAAGTGCGATCCCTTCTAGTAAAGTACCCGAAACATTTACTCTGGGACGGCCCAAGGACAGTGTTGCGTCCATATGAAAATGGGGGTCAACGAAAGGCGGGCTAACAAGACGGTCAGTTGCATCAATCACTTGTTTTGCATCTGCCGTTATACCTGTTTCAACAGCAGTGATTTTCCCGTCCTTACAAGCTATATCAATGCCTGTACGCCCATCAGGCAGGTTTGCGTTCTTAATTAGAAGATCGATCATTTATCTTTGCCCTTTGAACCAAGGTGTCAGCAATGCCCGTGGATAATCCGCTTTTCTTGCTACAATGACCAGCGCAATTATCGATAGAACATAAGGTGCCATAAGAAACACTTGCCCAGGAATGAATGCGCCTGCTTCGGTTTGCAGGCGCACTTGTAAAGCATCAAACATACCAAATAGTAATGCGCCCATTAGCGCTTTGCCAGGTTGCCAGCTTGCAAAAATAACCAGCGCTATACAAATCCAACCACGCCCATTCACCATGCCAAAGAAGAATGCGTCAAACGCTGACATGGTTAAGAATGCGCCGCCTAATGCCATTAAGGCTGACCCCGCAATCACTGATCCCATACGCAACTTTACGACCGATAAACCTTGCGCATTAACCGCTTCAGGGTTGTCGCCTACGGCCTTGATAGCAACACCAAGGGCAGTTTTTTCCATGACCCACCAAACCACTGCAACTAAGAATAATGCCAACCATGTCATTGCCGTTTGTTGAAATAAAACGGGCCCGATAAAGGGTAAATCAGAGAGTATGGGGATATCCAGAGCGCGAAAAGGTTCTATTCTAGGTGGCGAGCTAACTTGCGGTAACGCCGTGCGGTAGGTGAAGGAAGCCGCAGAACTGGCAAATAATGTAATGCCAAGGCCGGAAACATGCTGAGACAGTCCGAAAATTACGGTTAATATGGCATGAAATAGTCCGAATAATCCACCAGCCATAGCTGCTATGATGATGCCACCCCAAAGGTTAGCACCCAACCAAACCGCCATCCAACCTGTCATTGCACCGACAACAAATATGCCCTCGATCCCTAGGTTTAATACGCCAGCACGTTCGCACAAAAGCGCACCTAGAACACCAAATATCAGAGGGGTGGCTATGCGCAATGAGGCAGCCCAGAAACTGTCGCTAAGAAAGATATTAAGGATATCCATCATTTTGTATCCACCTGCTTTTTAGCAAAAGTAAGATTAAAGCGTGCAAAAAACCCACCCAACAGGACACAAATTAAGGACATAGAAACTATCAAATCTGCAATAAAACTTGAAACCCCAATGGCGCGGCTCATGCTATCAGCGCCGACAAAGACGGACGCTACATAAAGGCTGGCCAGAATAACACCCAATGGGGAAAGCCCCGCCAACATCGCAACTACGATACCTGTGTAGCCAAAACCAGCGGATAGATCGGCGGTTAAATATCCCTTAAGGCCTGCAACCTCACTTACACCAGCCATGCCTGCCAAAGCACCTGACGCCATCGCAACTGCAAGGTAGGTTCGATTGACGCCAATCCCTGCATGCTTTGCGGCGGCTGCATTTTCACCGACTGCACGGATCTTAAAACCCCAAACAGTCATCGCCAAAATAATGTAGGCTATGATTGCTGTACCAATGGCTAGAACGAACCCAGCATGTAAGCGCATGCGGGTGATTAATTGTGGAAGCACTGCATTATCAACAATCGGTTCAGACTGTGGCCAACCCAATCCCATAGGGTCTTTTAGGGGGCCTTCCAGCATCATTTGAACAAATATCAAGATGATAAAATTCAAGAGTAGTGACGTGACAACTTCATCGGCACCAAAACGGGTTTTTAAAATGGCAGGGCCAAGCATTCCTAAGCCACCCGCAAAAGCACCCACAAATAACACAAGTGGTATCATCAGGGCAGGCGGCCCATCGATCATGCCTGTTCCCACCCAAACGGCGGCCATAGCCCCTAGATAAAACTGTCCTTCACCACCGATGTTCCAAAGCTTAGCACGAAAAGCTATTGCCGCAGCTAGGCCCGTAAATATCAACGGTGTTGCGCGTGTCAGCATTTCGGTGAAATTAAACAACGATCCAAAAACGCCTTTAATCATATGCCCGTATGCTTCCAATATAGGTGCGCCTGCAAAAGCCAAGGGAATGGCTGCAAGCAACAGGGCCAGTACCGCGGCGATTATCGGTATGCCCGACGAAACCCATTGGGATTGGTTTTCTTTTGGCGTGATTTGCATCATTGCTGTTCTCCCCCCGCCATAGCCAAGCCAATGACTGTTCGGTCACGACTGTCGGTTTCAGTTAATTGCCCATCATGCATTACCAAAATACGATCAGCCAATGATAAAACCTCATCCAAGTCTTCGGAAATTAGAATAACACCTGCACCACGATCGCGGGCTTCAAACAAGCGTAAGCTAACATCTGATGCTGCCTTGAAATCTAGGCCGCGCGTAGGTTGGTTGGCCAAGATCAAATCGGGATTTGTTTCCAACACACGCGCTAGGATTAGCTTTTGAATGTTCCCGCCTGATAATAATGCAGAACGTGCATTAATTCCTGGACCTCGAACATCATAATTTTGTGTCAGGTTACGTGCATTGTCAGCAATAGAAGCTTTGCGCAAAAACCCGTTTTGCTGCACATCTGGTTTATCAAGGCGTTCGATCACAAGGTTTTCGGCTACCGACATATTACTTACGATCCCATCATGATGGCGGTCTTCAGGAATGCGACCAACACCTGCATTTAACATCACTTTTGGCGTTAATTTCTGGATCACTTGATCGTTAACACTGACATGCCCAGTTGTGGGTTGCACTAATCCCGAGATAAGCCCTGCGAAGGCACTTTGACCGTTTCCAGAAACGCCTGCAACACCAACAATCTCACCTGCGTGAACAGTTAAGTTCACATCTTGCAAACCTTGCCCACCTTTGGAAGGTTTTGTATTAACATTTGCCAAATTCAGAATGGGCTGTTTCGGAATGCCATGAACCCGTGTGGGTGCTTCGTGATCCGCACCAACCATCATTCGGATAATAGAGCTTGTATCTGCGTCCTTAGTATTCATTTCGCCCGTTTTACAGCCGTGGCGCAGCACAGCAATACGATCAGAAAAAGCTAGAACCTCATGCAATTTATGTGAAATGAAAATAACCGATAGCCCATCATCAACCATCGCCCGAATAGAGGCAAACATCATATCGGCCTCTTGCGGGGTTAAGACGGCAGTAGGCTCATCTAACACTAAAATCCGCGCATCGCGATAAAGTGCTTTTAGAATTTCTACCCGTTGGCGTTCACCAACTGTCAGATCTCGCACGCGTGTATCCAGTGGTGCTGTAAGGCCAGAATCGTGCATCAACTTGCTTAGTTTCTGACGTGCGGATTTGCGATTACGACGGGCCGATAATAGTGCCTCGGTTCCAAGCAAGATATTGTCCAAAACACTTAGGTTTTCTGCTAATGTGAAATGCTGATGTACCATCCCGATGCGCGCGTCGATTGCGGCTTGGGGCTGCCCTGATGGTAAGACTGTTTCTTGGCCATCTTCATTGAAAACATGAACAGACCCCGCATCTGGCGTGTATTGGCCGAACAACATATTCATCAATGTTGTTTTACCTGCGCCATTTTCACCTAATAACGCCAAAACCTCACCACGTTGCAAATCTAAATCAATAGCATCCGCAGCAATCACAGGCCCAAAATGTTTGGTCATACCCCGAAGGGACAATATAAGGGGTTTTTCCACTTTAGTTGTGCTCGGGCTTAACATAGCCCGAGCCTACCTATCTATCTATTTGTTGTCGGAAACAGGACGCGCATCATTCACGTTTACCCGGAAAAGGCCCCCGCGAATATCGGCTTCGATTTGCGCAACTTTGGCAACTGCATCTGCAGATACTAAGGCACTATCAACCACCAGTGATCCACCACCATAACCCATAAAGCTATATTGGCCGTAATCCGCTGCTTCAAATGTGCCACCAGCAACAGCTGCAATAGCGCGGTCGATGGTTGGCTCCATATGCCAAATAGCAGAGCTAAGAATGGTGTTTGGATAATCCGCAGAAGTATCAATCACATTCCCAATGGCTTTTACACCGCGTTCTACAGCTGCGTCTGATACGCCAAAGCGTTCAGCATACATGATGTCTGCGCCTGCATCCATCATAGCAAACGCGCTTTCTTTGGCTTTTGGCGGGTCGTACCAACTGTCAATAAAGTTCACTAGAAACTTCACATCAGGGTTGGTCGCGCGCGCGCCTTCCATAAAGGCATTCATCAACCGGTTCACTTCCGGAATTGCAAAGCCACCTACCATACCGATAAGATTAGATGTAGTTGCGGTTCCTGCAACCATGCCTGACAGATAGCTTGGTTCATGGATCCAGTTATCAAACACTGAAAAATTATCGCCACTTGGGCCAAAAGAGGATCCCATTAAGAAGGCAGTATCACCGTAGTCGGCTGCTACTTTACGTGCCGCACGTTCTAGTCCAAACACTTCGCCTACGATTAGCTTTTGGCCGCCTTCTGCATATTCGCGCATCACACGCTCATAATCCGTGTTCGCCACGTTTTCCGAGAATGTATATTCGATGTCGCCACGCGCATCGGCTGCATTCAATGCTTTGTGGATACGACTGATCCATTGTTGCTCAACTGGAAGCGTATAAATCGCCGCCACTTTAATCGCATCTGCTGCCGCTAACCCTGCTGTGCCAAGTGTTGCAGCAACAGCAACCCCTGCAAGCATACACCGGCGGGTAAGTTTATTTAGAAACATGTATTAGACCCCCAAAGTTAAAACCACGAGATCAGTTTGATCGCGTTGCACAAATGCTATCTTTTATTTGACCAATCAGTCAACTTTTTTATACAATAAAATTCATACCAAAATAGCCATGGGGTGTTTGAAAACTGGGATTGGATCATTTGGTAATGTGGTGTCGCGAGCCGCGCAAAACTTCCCAATGCCCTTATCTGCGTAACCGCCGTTCTCGTAAAACAATCAACAGGCCACCCAATGCGATCAGTAATGCCCCTGGAAAGAGATCATCAATCGGGGCCTCACCAAAAAATACCCACCCAAATATAAATGCGATCAATATTCCGAAATAGTTGAAAGGAGCAAGATTGCTTTGCTCGGTCATTCTAAATGAGATGACCAACGCCAACACAGCCGATCCCCCAAGGCATCCCATCGCCACAATCCACCCCAGATCATGGTACCCATCCAGCAAAGAGAAACCACCGGCAAACAAGGTGAGCAGCACCGCCCCTATAAACGACACAACTGTAGAATAAAGATTGATAAGCGGGCTTGGCACATCTTCATCCAGCATCCGCGACATGACACCTGATAGTGCATACAGAAATGCAGCACCTAGCGGCAACAATGCGTCATACGAAAAACTTTCACCGGTAGGCCCGATTATCATAACCACACCAATAAACCCTATACCGACTGCAAGCCATCGCGCAAAGCCAACCCGTTCGCCAAGAAGTGGCACGGCTAGAGCAGTCATGAACAACGCGTTAGAATAGGTAATGGTCGTGGCTGTAGCAAAGGCCAACCGCCCCAATGACAGATAAAATAGAAATTGCGCAAACGTTACAAGCACGCCTCGTAGGCATGCGATCTGCCATTGCCGCATCCGTACGGTTCGCCCTTTTTGATGCCACTGACGAGAGGACCACAACGCAATCATACTGGGGATCAGTCCAAAAAAATTGCGATAGGCACTCAGCTCGGCAGCGCCGTAATCGTCGGAAAGATGCTTGATTATCAATCCCATCAAATCAAACAGAACAATAGCCAGTAAACTCAGTAGAATTGCAGGCACAACTTTGTCTGGACGTTGAGAAATCATTCAAGAACACCCCAAGTGAAAGTATGGTGGAAAAAAGGGAAATCGCTTATTCATTCCATTACATTGAAGCGGGGCAGGTGCGCTGGCAAGCTCGAATGTGCAGGCTGGTAGGGGAACCAGAAGGCTGGCCAATAAGTTTGTGCTGCTTGCCTATTCAAAACACTATCAAAAATATAAGGAAAGTTTGGTGGAGCCTAGGAGGATCGAACTCCTGACCTCTTCGCTGCCAGAGCAGAAATTGTTTTGTAAGGCTAGTGCAGAGGATTGCAGGGAAATGAAGCATACTGGATGAAAATAAACGTTTGGATATGGGGTGGGTAGAGTAGGGCGATTGTGGAGTTTGGTTTAGTTTAGTGGAATATTGTCGAATTCGATAGCAATGACCGGATGGTGACCAATCTGGCAGCTAACGGCGTATTCTGTTGAAAAACGCGAAGATTTTAAGGTCTTGGTTTGATCTGAACTTTGGT
>CAJXSR010000053.1 GCA_913061275.1 uncultured Paracoccaceae bacterium
GAGCCTCCACTAATTTATAAGCTCATGTGTTCCAATTTATCTGACGACGGACAATGATTGAACATGGAGTTAAGCAACATTCCTATCTAAAAACTTAGTGGGAATAAGACGTAAATATCCTAAAAACATGTGTAGACAAATGATGATTATACCAACCAAACCAAGTCATTCCATGGCTGTCGAATAAATGGATACGATACTTCTACAACTTATCCCCTTCTTTGCCATCATTGGCTTGGGCTATGGTGCAGGAATAACAAAAATGTTTCCGCCAGAAGCCACAGCAGTGCTTAGTAAATTCGTTTTCTTCTTTGCGCTCTCTGCAATGTTGTTTCGCTTTTCTGCAAATTTATCCCTATCGGAGATATTCAACCTACCATTCATTGCTGCCTATTTATGCGGCACAACTCTCATCTATTTATTAGCAACATCAGTGGCTATAATACGTCGCAAGGGCATGCAAGAAGCCGCGATTGAGGCGCAATGCGCTGTAATCGGAAATGTTGGTTTTCTGGGTATCCCAGTATTCATATTGCTGTTAGGACCACAATCTATTGGCCCAATTATGTTAGCTTTGGCCGTAGATTTGATCCTGTTCAGCAGCCTTGTTGTGATCTTAATTACGGTTGGAAGGGATGATCGTATTTCCTTTGCAGTCTTTAAAAAAGTTGCCTTAGGCCTTCTAAAAAATCCAATGGTTGTCTCAATCACTCTTGGAATTCTTTGGGCGCACTTCAAATTACCCATACCAAAACCAATGAATGAGTTCTTGGATATCTTAGGGGCTGCTGCAGCTCCTGGTGCATTGTTTGCAATTGGCGCATCCTTAGCTGGTAAATCTGCGGGACAAATCAAGGTTGCGAGCTGGTTATCGTTTTGCAAGCTGGCGTTACATCCTGCAGCCGTAGCATTTTTCGCCCTCTACATTTTTGATGTAGAACCCTATGCCGCTGGGGTGATGATTGCTCTTGCTGCCCTGCCCGTTGCGGGCAATGTTTATATTATAGCACAGCATTATAATGTTGCCCCACAACGCGCGTCAGCAGCCATTCTGATTTCGACGGTTATCAGCATCGTCACTCTAACCATAATATTGAAATACGTTATGTCCTTTTGATCTGAGACTGTTTAATGGTAGCCCAATATAACCGATTTAAAACGGCAATTTTATCCCGCACTGCAATCGTTAATTATCAATGGTAGAATACTCCATGCGAATTGCAGCTTTGGGGATTCTACGGCATATCTGATATGCTCAGTGAGAGGCAGCTAAGGGCCGAAACTACTGGATGCTTGTTCAAGCACAATTCGACCTTACGGGCGGATTGCTGCCGTTCGGTGCAAGCGTAAATAGATCCCAAAAATTACCCAAAGCGGCCATTCGACCCATAAATGCTGAAAACTGTTGGGCAATGACGGCTTGGAGCCCTTTTCATTTGATTGCGACTTGCCAGCTTTCACTTTCGGAAGTCATTTCTAAGTATCCTGTTAAAGTTGATTCGTATTGATAAACAGCACGCTTGATAAAGAAGCCTAAAGTTCTTAGTTGAATTAAAATTTTGTTCTTATCAGTATCATTTTAATATGCGTACTTGTAATATGCGTGCTTAAAAGTGGGATTGAATCTATTCTTAGTGAGTTTCCATGATTCAAAAACTGGCGGAACCTAAGAAGGATGCTCGCCACATTTTTTTGCCAAGGGGTGCAGGAATTGGGAATTATTTATCGGAATCAGGAACGATACCGGATGCGTTTTAGGATCGTAATGTCATCGGTACTTGCGTGGTCGAAGTCTGTAAAACTCCCCCCGGGTAAATTGTCTCGCCTTGACGAGATGGAAAGGTCGGATCGCCGGACTTTCCAAACGCTGGCAAACCAGATCGGCCCAGTCTTCAAGGGCACCATCGACGGCCGATTTGCAATTTGTGTCGTCGGCAACAAAATTGCGCGCCGCCTTCTGAGTAATCATTCAGCAGCCCTCAAGCCTGTCACAATCGATGTTTCCCGGCTGTTTCCGGGTGAATTTATGCGTGGAATGCAAGGAGAATTTCATAAATCCCAACGCGTGGCCCTCATCAAAGGATTGGGTACTGTCAATATGGACGTGCTCAAACCATCTATGCACCAAATCATACGGGAGCACCTTGAGGCGTATTGCAAGTCAAAATCAAATCCCGCGCGCCGATATGATGACTTCTATCGCTGGTCTGATACCTTGTCGGTAATCACATCGAGTATGTTAATTCAATTGGTACTGGGCGCCAAGCCGGGTTCCAAATTGCTTCACGACCTAATGAGGTTGTATCGTGAACTAGGACCAAATGGTGTTGCTTGGAATGTTGGCGACAAGCAGGTCGACGCCTATCAGCGAATTAGCGACTGCCTTACCCAAAGCCCTACTATCGAAGATGCAAAAGGGCTCATCACTATACTTTCTAATCAGGGACAAGTCGACGCAAATATGCTCGGCAATCTGATCTATATGGTCGAGACTGGCCGCTACGATATGCGTGGATTATTTCGCTGGATCTCAAAATATGCTGCCGATAACCCGATTTGGATGACCCGCATCAGGACATCCGAACCAGATCAGCGTGCTGTGGTTGCGAAGGCATTTGTGCAGGAAGTATTGCGACTTGATCAAAGCGAACGGTTAATGCGTGAGGTTTTGGACGATATCGTTTTCGAGGGTTTCTTGTTTCCAAAAGGAACGCTTTTGCGTGTGTGCATGTGGGAAGCCCATAAGGATGAACAGGCCTTCGAAAAGCCATTTGCGTTTCGCCCTGAGCGATTTTTAAGCGAACAAACATTTGGCGAAGGATTTTCCCCTTTTGGCCTTGATCAGCATCTATGCCCGTTCGCAGTATTTTCCATCAATTTGGCCTCAATATTTCTAATGGAACTGGCATCCGGTTTTGAGATCAGCGCAACAGGGGGGGAACCTTCTGTTCGTGGCCCGTACCATTGGGAACCTGCTCCCGATTTCTCGGCGCGTCTTACACAGATCAAAAACACATGACAAACTCAACGACCAATCCCCGCCTAGAAACAATCAACTTGTATTGTCTGTTCGAACGACAGGCTAACATAAGCCCGGACAAAGTGGCGGTGGTCGATTTTGAGGGAGAAGCCAGCTACCAAACCCTACGGATACAATCCGAATCTGTGCATGCGGCCCTGTTGTCCCATGACATAGGTCCGAACGAAGTAGTCGCCATTATGATGGAGCGCAGCGCCGATTTATTGGGGGTCATGCTTGGTGTTCTGCGCGCCGGTTGCGCCTATGTACCGCTCGACCCCAATGATCCACCTGAGCGGTTATCGCGCATGGTAACACACTGCAACGCCGTGGTTTTATTCACTGATGCCCCTTTAGCGGTCATGCAATATGTGACTGCTGAAACACAAATCTTGATAACCATCGGACCCCACAGCCTACTGCCTATCCACGCAAATGTGCTCCCGCCGATTGTACCAGGCATAGACAAACTTGCGTATCTGCTTTTCACGTCTGGAACTACCGGAGAGCCGAAAGCCGTCATGGTCACTCAGTCCAATGTAATTCACCTACTACATTCAGCCGAACGGTATTTAAAAATGGCGCCGACAGACCGGTATTTGGCTGTTTCCACAGTGGCGTTTGATGCGTCTGTCATCGAATTCTTTTTGCCACTTGTTGTGGGAGCCAGCTTGCTTTTGAAGGATGGAAACCTTCTGTTGTCGCCAAATAAACTTGCTCGTGAAATCAGGGACAACGGCGTGACGGTCATGCAGACCGCGCCGTCGGTTTGGGTCACGATTTTGAAAAAGTCGGACAATTTCCCGAAACTGCGCGTTGCTATCACTCACGGCGAGGCGGCTCCGCATGAGCTTGTCGAACGCCTGATTGATCAGGCTGAAATTGTATTCAACATTTATGGCCCGACAGAGACCGCCGTCTGGGCAACAGGCCATCATTTCGTGCCGGGTCAATCGCGGCCACGGTCAGCTACATCTGCGCCTATTGGTCTGCCGTTGGATCACGTTCAAACTTATGTGGTTGATGACTCAGGGCAAGTTATTGAAGGTGACGCAGAAGGAGAGCTTTGGCTCGGTGGTCCCAGCGTAACCATGGGGTACTGGAGAGACGAGGAACAGACGAATGCCAAGTTTCGGCGGTTGGGATCGGAAAGGGTGTATAAAACTGGCGACCGTGTTCGCCAAAACAGTGACGGCACGCTTCATTTCCTCGGCCGTAATGACGATCAGATTCAATTGCACGGTGTCCGTGTGGAACCGGAGGAAATCGAAACAGTAACGCGGGAACATCCGAATGTGGAAACAGCGATAGCAACGTGGTTTGATAGCCCTGAACGTGGGCGGGAGATGCTCGTGGCAGTCGTGGCCCAATCTGGTATGTCGCTGATACAGGACGATATTCACAGTTTTCTTGTTAGACACATTCCCCGTCGAATGATGCCGTCGTGTATCCTGATACTTTCCGAAATAACGCTCACGAAAAATGGAAAAATCGACAGATCGATCTTGCGCAACCTAGCCTCTGAACAACGGAGCTTTGCGAAGGCGTCGGCCCGTCAGTTGTCCTCGGGTGATTTTCAGAGCCAAACAGAGAGAGACGTGGCGGAATGCTGGCAGCGCGTTCTTGGCACGCGTATTTCGTCACGCAATGAACGATTCTTTCGGATCGGCGGGGACTCCTTATCTGCCGTCTACATGATTTCTGAACTTGAAACGATGTTTGCAATCGAACTTCAATTGAACTGCGTGTATGAAAGCCCCACAATCAGAACATTGGCGCGTCACATCGATGCCGTAATAATTAACTCTAATGTCTCGGTAGGCCAGAGATTCGTATTTCCGATCGGCCAGAAAAACGAGTTGATCGCGCCGTTGTTTTTCTGCAATCTGGATCTTTGCGTGGCAAAAAAAGGTGTCTGGACGACAGAAATTCCTCTTTGCGCTGTGGTGCATTGGTCGAAAGGCGAAGGACTGGCGCGTGCGGCTTCAATTGAGGGAATGGCCTCGGCGCTGCTTTCGCGAATAAAGGAAGTGCAAGGCACGGGGCCTTATCGATTGGGTGGATATTCGTTCGGTGGATTAATTGCCTACGAAATTGCACAACAGTTGCAGCGCGCCGGTGAAGAAGTAGAATACTTGTTCTTGCTAGACCCAACACCGCCGGGCACACCTGAAGCCCTGCCAATCCGAATGCGCGTTAAAGCCCGCGCAAAACGCATTATGCGCGGCCCCGCTCAGGTGGGTTTGGTAGAATGGGCTCAGATGATGATTCCATTAACCAATAGATTTATAGGACGGGTGCGTTCAATCAAGTACAACATCATCGATTGGCGCGTTCGAAACCCGAACGAGCTTAAATGGCTACCTATCCCTCTGGACCTTTGGCGGGCCTACGCCCATTTTGCAATCCCGCTGATACCACGTTACCGGGCAAAGCCATTCACTGGGCGGGCGTTCATCGTCGAATGCACTGATGGGCACGGCGGCAGCTCAGCTTACGAGATATTGCTGCAAGGCGATATTGAGAGGTTGTACATTGATTCTATGCACAATTTACTTTTTAACTCTCCAGCTCTAGATGTCTGGATGGAGTGGCTTGCACTCAAAACAAAGTGATCGGACTGGACGCCGACCCAATTGCAACAACCTATGCGCCTGGCTCTCCAGCGAAATGAAAATCAGGATTGTTAGCCCTTATTTCTGGTACTTTTTCAGGCGCATCAATGAAAACGTCATTCCACAACCTCTACTAACTTATTAAGATCAATGATTGTATATCCGCAGGTAGTAGCTGCATAGCGTACCAATGGCTGTTTTGGGGGAGTTGTGTTGTTGGACCTGTCACGGAATTGTGCCGCTCCTTTAACCGCGTATTATGCGCAAAAGG
>CAJXSR010000054.1 GCA_913061275.1 uncultured Paracoccaceae bacterium
AGTTGGAAACCATCGGTTGGCCGCTTGATACCGCTATCCATGTTGTGTCGCTCCGACGCTGCGTGCCAATTAGTATGGCACTGAAAACATGCATATTACAGAATCAATTGATCTGAAATTGTTATTTGGCGAATTGTTAACTGGTTGTTTCAATCAGTTTTGAGAAACAACAAAAAAGCGGCTCGACATGTCTGTCCTAGCGGGTGTCCAATAAGCTATAAACCAAGCAAGACCGTCTGCTGAGGCGAAAATCCGTATCCGGCTCGTGATGCGGATGTTCGGGCAATGACGCAACGCCAAAAAACAACTTGAACGAACCTCATATCATCGGCATGTTAATAGAAATTGCATTCCTCTTGGGGAATATTGGTTTATTTATGTTCATCGTCTTATCTTGAAAATTTAACAATCTACAATGGCTCCATCCCCCGAAAATCCAGGCCTGATAAATTGGCTCCTTATATTGATTCTCGGCTTGGTCTGGGGTGGCGCGTTTATGTCAGTACGCCTGTCACTGGACGGCTTCGGGCCTTGGAACGTCGCAGCGTGGCGTACAGGCTTGGGCGGGATAACCCTTGCAATCATTGGTGCGGCTTTGGGCCAAGGCATCCATAAAATACCCACGGTGCGGGCATGGATGTTCGCCATCATCATCGGTGCGGGGGCTGTTGCCCTACCCTTTGCAATGCTCAGCTGGGGACAACAATTCATCCCATCCGCATTCGCGGGCGTCGCCATGGGCGCGGTACCGTTGTTGGTTTTGCCGATGGTATATTTATTCTCAAAGGAAGAAGGCATCGGCCCCCGCCGCGTCTTGGGGATGCTTCTGGGCTTTGTGGGCTTGTTCATTCTAGTCGGCCCTGGCGCTGCGGCATCCACTGGCCACGAGAACGAATGGTTGGGACGCCTCGCATGCCTAGCCGCCGCCGGATGCTATGCCAGCGGGTCAGTCATCACCCGCCGCGCCCCAAAAATGCCTCCGATTGCCTTTGCAACGGCGACCCTTCTGGTGGCAGCTGTCATCCTAATCCCAATTGCTGCGATCACCGAGGGGTGGCCAGACAGTTTCCCCACAAAACCAACTACGGCTCTGATCTACGCAGCAATGTTTCCAACCGCATTAGCCGCCGTCATCCGCGTGCGGGTAATAACAACGGCTGGTTCACTGTTCATGAGCCTGACAAGCTACCAAGTGCCGGTGTGGTCAGTCATTCTAGGAGTGAGTTTCATGGGGGAAACCCTTCCCCCACAACTGTTTATTGCGCTGGCAATCATTCTTGCAGGGATTGGCCTAAGCCAATCACGCGCGCTGATGGCGTTGATCAAGAGGTAGCGGATTGCACAGCTATGATCTCTTCCATATCACGTTAATGAACGTAGAAAAACATCGCGTACAAGATGATTGATTTAGGATGAAGGTTTCGAAAGTCCGCTTTGTTTAACGAAAACAAATCTGACGCGCTGCAGCGAAGGTCAGCAGCCCGCCCATAACCCACCGCTAAAATGCTCTGATCGCAGCCACTTTGTGCTCAAAGCAAGCATTCAGCTAAGGCAGACTTGAAACCCGCATGAAATGGAGATAAATATTAATAATCTCTGTGGAATTAGTTTGGAATAATATCCCCTTTTCAGGGTGGTGTAGCAGTGGTCAAACAGCATATCTATGTCCATTATTGGCAGTGGGGTGTGATTACGGATAATTCAAGCAAAGACGTTATTCAAACCGAAGATGACGATAAGGTTGACTTCGATCACATAAACCGTGACAGATTCTGCTGATTACATGGTTGCCGGATACAATGATGGGAGTAGCATTTTGAGTAAAGTTGCAAATATACTTGCGGCAGTTTTTGATCGTCCGCAAATATGGGCGTCAACCAAAGGTAAGGATGAACGCAACACCTTTGAGCTGATTGATGCCTTACTTAGTAGCAGCGGCGAGGTTTCCGGTACAACACTTGCCTGCAAAATTCTGGATCGTTATTTCGACATGAAGGATGAGCAGAAACAAGGCTTTTTCCAATATCTATCAACTCAGTTAGATGTTAATCCAGGAACGATCCGCAGAACACTATTGGCTTATGAAAAAAAGAAAACCAAAGTAAATTATCTCGCATTTATGGAAGCCGCTGAGCCTAGGCGCCACGAACTTGTTCGGCGCTTAAACCAGGTTCCCGCGGCAACAGGTCGATTGGTCGCGATGCGTAGAGATCTTTTGAGATTTTTAAAGAATGATCAAAAACTTGCAGCAGTTGATCTTGATTTACGCCATCTTTTTGCATCGTGGTTCAATCGTGGTTTCCTTGTTTTAAGGCCGATCAATTGGAAAAGTCCCGCAGATGTATTGCAAAAAATAATTCAATACGAAGCCGTGCATGAGATCACTAGTTGGACAGATTTACGCAGCCGTTTGGAGCCTGAAGATCGACGGTGTTTTGCCTTTTTCCATCCCGCGATGCCAGACGAGCCGCTCATATTTGTTGAAGTAGCTCTGACAAAAGGCGTGCCAAACTCTATTCAGACCGTGTTAAGCGAAAAACGAGATGTGGTTGATCCAACCGAAGCTGACACAGCAGTCTTTTATTCTATTTCCAATTGTCAGTCAGGGCTTGCCGGTATTTCGTTTGGGAATTCGCTGATTAAGCAAGTTGTAGCAGATCTATCCAGCGAACTGGCAAACCTAAAGACGTATGTCACTCTGTCTCCAATCCCTGGATTTGGTAGATGGCTTAAAGACACTGACCGTATAGAAACGGACTACAGTCCAGATGACATTCAGAGATTAGCTGCATTCTACCTTTTAGGCGCAAAACAATCTGACGGATTGCCATCCGATCCAGTGGCGCGGTTTCATCTTGGCAATGGTGCAATGTTGTATGATGTTCACGCGAACGCGGACACCTCTGATAAAGGCAAGACGCAATCCTTGGGTGCAATGGTCAATTACCTTTATGATTTGTCTCTCATATCAACCAATCATGAAGGCTTTGCCTCGGAAAATAAAATCGCGTGCTCTACTGAAACAGTCGCTCTAAGCAAAGCAGCAATCAAAGCAAAACTTTAAGGAAAAAACTACATTGTTAGAGGCAACTGGAGTTTGTGATCTCAGCAGCGTAGATTTTGGAAATGATAATTAAGATCCATTCAAATATTTCAAAACGCCTCCTGAAATTATCCGCCTGGCAGTGATGTATTAAGTTCGATATCCACTTTAGATGTGAAATGAGGAAGATCTGCTGCATGAGCGGGGTATCGATGTGAGCCACAAAACTATCCAGTTTTGGTGGAATGGGTTTGGCCCGTGCGCGTAATTTCCTTGTATGGTCGCGAACGGCAGCAAAGCCTGCAAGGCTGCCATCCGATCAATGTACAGCGAATGACGGCTTCCCGCCCATAGTTACCAAGTCTGCTTTCGGCACTTAGCTGCCGTTTCCCACCATTTTGGTTATTGCGTTGCAAGCTCCGCAAAGCCGACATTGGTCAGATTGCAGCAATTCTCAGGGCAACAACCGACGCAGTGTGTGCAAAGTTTCCAATTGGGCAGTTATCGACAGGTCGGTACTGGTGTTCCACTCAATCCGAAAGTTGTTCATCACCCAGTGCGAGCGAACTGGTGTCACTGAGCACTTCACCGCCATATGACCCTGACCGAGGTGTTGGCTGTATGGGGGAGGAGGAAGAGAGCTAGGGAAAGGGGAATAGATACCTAAAGGCCCTAAGTAAGGGTCCTAAATCATAGTTCTTTATGTGGAAGATTTAGATCGGATCTTAGTAACTTGGTCGATCTTGACTTTGGCAGGGGCTGAGAGAGATCCTCTATCCCGAAGAAAGCCAACACCCTCTACGCAGGTTTTTGGAGAATAGGGCGAAAGTCAGGGCCAAAGGGTGTCGGGGGTGTTGGGTTAGGTGGTTAAGAGTCACGGTTGTTGTGGTTCTTGGATGTCCGCTTCGAGCCCAAATTGACATTTGATTGTTATCCAAACTAGGCGGCTCTGGTCCTTATTGGACGGCCATTTTCAAAATAAATGGGACTCGGTATCATGGTATTGTCATGGCACATTGGTCAATCGCACAGGTATCAGATAGACCGATAAAGACCGCGGCGAAACCGCGGATCGAACATCGCCAATATAATGTCGGTTAAAAAGTTCAAGCCAATAATCGACGCGGTTAATAAAAACAGGATCGCTGAGGCAAGTGCTTGATCGTTCGATCGCAGAAGTGAATCCAACAACAGTGCACCAGCTTCGGTTAACGTCAAAATCAAGGCGACCACCGGCAATTCGTTGAATACGCGATTGAGGTCGAAACCCAAGGAATTAATGATTGGGCCGAAGGCATGACGCGCCGGGTAACGCCAGATTAACTGCTGTCCAGACAGTCCCCGCGCCCGTGCAGCTGTGACATATGGTTTTCTGTATTCATCCGATATCAGGGCACGCACGGTCTGCAACGCAATTGCGGTCGCCGACCACCCCAGAACGATCACCGGTATCCAAACGTGCGACAGGAAATTGACAAACTTTTCGTAAGACCATGCGACGTCATGGTATTCTCGGCTGAGCAAACCCGTGGGCGTTTTACCGTAAAAAACAGTAAACACCAGTATGATAATTAGCGCAAACAGGAAGTTTGGTATAGCCAGTCCGATATAGGAAAAAAACCTGATGATGCCATTCAGAGCACGCCTGTTGGCAATGGCCGAGTAGATACCTACGGGTATGGCAATAAGATATGCCAATAGCAACGACGACAGGCAGAGCCCGAGTGAAATCCAGAATTTTGTTCCTAGCAACAAATTAATCGGTTTCCGCAAGACGCAAGAAAATCCAAAATCACCATGCACAAATATGTTCTCCACCCAGTTCACCCAGCGAATGATGACCGGTTCTTCCAAAAGAATAGGGATTTGCATAAATCTCATGTAATTCAAGCAGCGATCACCGTATTGTACTGGACTAAGCTCCATCAAAGTGAAGATGATCAAGGTCACCATAAGCAACGTAAGGATTGCCATGATAAATCGCATGCACACAAAACGGCAAAACTGCAACATTGCGGCCACCTCCGAATTTTCTCGATTTATTCCAATGCTATTGGCAATAATCACACGAACTGGGTGCCTGAATTAGAATTACCGCCACAAATAGTTCTGGCCCTGTGACAATCCTATCATAATTATCTTTAGGAGTCTCAAGCCTTGTACTTCAGCCAAATCTCAAAGGCAGTTTTGTCCGCACACCCGCCATTCACCTGACCACAAAGGGTGTCATCTCCTCCAACTAAG
>CAJXSR010000055.1 GCA_913061275.1 uncultured Paracoccaceae bacterium
ATTGAATCAGTGACCAAAACATAAATCAACAAGAGTTTTTCAACAGAATACGCCCTTAGTGTCGTACACTGCGATCGCCACGAATGTCGTGTATCCCATCATCGCCTATCCATAAGGTAGATCAACTATCCATAAGCATAGGTCACCTATCCGCCTGCTCTCCTTGCTAATACTAGCGGTAGCGATAAACAGAAAATTACGAAATTGGAAAGAATGAATTGATGCTAGTCCATGTGAAGGATATCCAACCCGCGGATGTGAAAATAGGACTTAGGCAGACGAGGTTGGGCTTCCAGATCAGAATCCGCTGGATAGTTTTTGCGAGCCTAATCTTAGCATCTGTGATGCCATTAATTGGCCTCTACAAATGGATGGAGGTCAGTGCACTTCAAAAAGAGATCGCATATGCGGATGAGAACCACCTCACCATCGCCAAAAACCTTTCAGCGACAATGGACCGGTATGCCAATGATGTCGCCTCGATTTTCGAACTGTCGATCAGGAGCCTGGAAGGATCTTATGGACTTGAACTACGCGAAGCTCTTGACAGCTTTGACCTTAGCTTTGTAACCGTAATGGACGAGAATGATTATGTGTTGAATGAGGTCAGAGCGACAAGCACTACAACTTCCCCACGCCCTCCGCCTGAGCTGATGGCCGGTCTTCGTTCACAGGCTGCCGCAGATCCGGACAAAACTATCTTCTCCGGAATTCTGCAGTTTGATGGGGCACCACACGTTTTCCTCGTGCGCAACTTATCGGACGGTAAATTGGCTTTTGCGGCTCTAAAGCTTCAATATTTGATTGCGCTACAGAATACGATAAAATTTGGTGAACTCGGCCACGCCATGATAGTGGACCAAAACGGTATTGTAATTGCGCACCCAAACCCCGAATGGCAGGCAACCTCTAAAGACGCCAGCAAGCTGTCAGTCGTCCAGCAGATGATGGCGGGCGAAACAGGCGTTGCAACCTTTTATTCGCCTCCAATGCAAGCAGACATGATCTCAGGATTTACCTTTGTTGCACGGACTGGCTGGGGAGTGATGGTGCCACAGCCTATGAGGGAACTGATAGCACGGGCCAAAGAATCTGAACACATTGCCGCTATCATTGTCATCGTCGAGATTGCCTTTATTATCTTGATGAGCTGGTGGCTGGCCAACCTAATCGCCACCCCAATAATGAACGTCGCGAAGACAGCCAAGGAAGTCTCGGCGGGCAATCTAGACGCACGGGTCGCAATGGGAAGCGCTTCGATTAAGATTTACGAAGCAGATTTACTTGGTCAAAATTTTAACTGGGTACTGTCCGATCTGCAATCTGAGCAAAACCGACTGAACGTTGCTTTGAATGCCGCACATGAAGGTGAGCGAGTAAAGTCGCAATTTCTTTCGGTTATGTCCCATGAAATCCGAACGCCTATGCACGGGCTCATGGGTATCCTCGAGTTGGTCGAAAATGGAACGCTGGAAGATGGCCAACGTAACTTGATAACTATCGGGCAAAAGGCGGCCAATAACATGGTCTGCCTTCTTGATAACGTGCTGCAATTCGTGAGATTGGAATTCAACGCCCAGAGTGGTAAAGTGAGCAAGTTTAAACCCTCTGAATTGGCTCAGGGCGCGGTGGATTTATTCCAGCCACTGGCCATGCAAAAAGGCCTTTCGTTAACCACAAGCGTCTCTGACCAACTGCTGCTTGGTGATCCACAAATAATCAGTCAAATCTTGCTGAATCTAGTTGGAAACGCGGTGAAGTTTACCGAAGAAGGGCAAGTCCACATCGCATCCGAACTTCGCGATGGTAGCAATGGAAAAGAGAATCGCCTCGTCTTGTCGGTCACCGATAGCGGAATCGGTATAGATAAGGACTTGCAACCAAAAATCTTTGATGAGTTCATCCAAGTGGATTCTGAATTGTCTCGTACAAATGAAGGCACTGGACTTGGCCTCGCGATTTCGTCGCGCCTTGCTCAACTCATGAAGGGTGAAATCACGCTAACAAGCGAGCCTTACAAAGGGTCATGTTTCCAACTAAATATTCCCGTAACCGTGGCAGAGGTCTAATATGCAGGTTCAACAGAGCGCAGGAAAAAAACTTCTTGTAGCAGAGGACAACCCTATAAACCTTATTATTGTCACTGGTTTTCTTGAGTTGTCTGGATATGTATTCGACGCAGTCGAAAACGGTTTTGATTGCCTCAAACTTCTGCATGAAAATAGCTACGATCTGCTTTTGACAGATATTTCGATGCCCATATTGGATGGGGTCCAAGTCGCGACTGAAATCCGAGCGATGACCAACGCGAAGCGTAAAATTCCGATCATTGCTATGACGGCCAACGCGGAAATCGTGTCCGCTGAAAGGTTTGTTACCGCTGGAATAAATGAAGTTTTGACCAAACCATTTACCAAGGCTGATCTTCAATGCAGCATTGAGAAATGGCTCTAATATCTCGTTTATGATCTGGATCAGGTGATTGCCAGTGGAACAATTTCTCGTTGAAACTTCATGGTGCCGAACACAGATATTTTCCCAATTATGTGAAGAGATCGAACGGTATCAATGGGTCGTTAATATTAAACGGGACTGCTGTAAATAAATAAACTAATGTTTTGATGGTGGTGGGGCTGGGCTTATATCGGACTTCTGCACCGCAGCGAAAACCTTCATACGAGACTGTTTGTATGTCGGCTCTCGCCGTTGACGCACAGCAACCTTGCACGTGCAGCGAATGTCAGCTTACCGCCCTTAGTGTCGTAGGCTGCGATCGCCACGAAAGTCGTATAAGGGCGAATCAAAGCGGACATTGGGTAATTTTATGTTTACACCTGTAGGTGTGTGATTTTCTGTGATCTATTGTCCATGGTAATGGGTGATCTATCTGGTGATATTCTACAGTAAAAACATTGGTTGGCTTATCCGAACCTTTCCAAAAGGCCT
>CAJXSR010000056.1 GCA_913061275.1 uncultured Paracoccaceae bacterium
GCGAATGGATGTTGCTATTGGGTCGTAAAACCGCGCGTGAGAAAATTGCAAGCCTACTGACAATAATCGCACGCCGCCAGAACAGTTCGGCGACTGTGTCGATAAACGATATAACATTTGATCTCAACCTCACGCGTGAGGCAATGTCGGAGTATCTGGGTTTGACGCTGGAAACAGTCAGTCGTCAAATCAATGCGCTGAACAAAGACGGAGTTATTGGACTGGAAAAGCAAAGGCACGTTCATGTTAAAGATTTTGGCCGTCTCTTGGCAGAGACGGGCGATGATGCAGACGGTGGGTTTTTGGCCTAGTGGGAAATAGGGCATTGTCAGATTAAACGAAGCTGGGCGCTCTAATTCCCCCAATCTTATTATAGATTGGATAAAGTTCCTTATATTGCCTGACAATGCCAATTAAACTGTCCAACATCATATGTGATTGCATAGTTGGCGTCTTACTTATAGTTCTCTCTGCGATCAGAAAAATCGCGCACACGTTTGCGCCACGTTCGGTAGCTACTGGCTTTAAGCTCCCCGCGCATCAACACTTTCACGTCTTTTTCGCCAATGCCATATTCGAGGCGAATATTGGCAAAGCTCACATGATCGCTCAGCGCCATTTGAATGATTTCACTCACCTGAGCTTGGTTGAAACTCTCTAATTTTTTCATACTGTGTTCACCTTTTTTGACGCACGCGTCCCGCAGCACCGATCTGAGCAATAGAGCACTTCATCCCAGACTTTCGCCCACTTTTTTCGCCATGTGAACGACCGTCCACAGGTAGCGCATATTTTTTGTGGCAAATCATACTTTTTCATCTGGGCTGATCTTGTTGAGGAAGTTATAGCTATCATCTGCAACGGCTTGTCGCTTTTCATCGCTCATGCGGCCAAGCGTTTTATACATAAACCCCATCCGCGGATTGCCACTTAAAATCTCGGCGTTGCGCTCCATAAAGTCCCAATACAGATAATTAAACGGACAGGCTTTTGGACCGTTTTTAATGGTCGGTTTATAGCTGCAACCTTTGCAGTAATTAGACATCTTGTTGATGTAGGCACCGCTGGCAGCATAGGGTTTAGAGGCTAACAATCCACCATCTGCGAACAAAACCATACCGTTCACATTGGGCAACTCGACCCATTCATAAGCATCGGCATAGACAAGCATGTACCATTCATTGATCTCATCAGGATCAATACCGGCAATCAATGCAAAGTTCCCAAGAACCATCAAGCGTTGAATATGATGAGCGTAGGCGTTTTGTTTGGTTTCAAGAACACATTGGCGGACGCAGTTCATTTGTGTTTGGCCTGACCAGTAAAACTCTGGAAGATGACGGTTGGCCCCTAAGGCATTCAGCGTTTTATATTCCGGCATCTTGTGCCAATAAATACCCCTGACATATTCGCGCCAACCCAATATTTGCCGGATGAAGCCTTCCACTGCATTCAAAGGCGCATGGCCCTGATGATACGCTTCTTCAGCACGCGCTATGCACTCCAGTGGGGTCAGTAATCCACAGTTTAAATAGAGCCCAATATGACTGTGATACATCCACGGCTCGCCTTGAACCATGGCATCTTGGTAATCCCCAAACAGGCTAAGGCGCTCTGAGATAAACAGATCTAAAGCCTGTAACGCATCAGGTCGTGTAACAGCAAAATTGAACGGATAAATATCTCCAAAATGATCAGCAAATTCAACCGTAACGAGATCAATGACGTCTTGCGTGATGTCATCCATAGGAGCCATGAACGTTTCGGGCACACTCAGATTTCTTGGAGCTGGCTTGCGGTTGTCAGCATCAAAGTTCCATTGCCCACCAACCGGTTCATTAGCATCCATCAAAATGTGATGCTTGCGCCGCATCTCACGGTAAAAGAACTCCATACGCAGCTGTTTGCGCCCCTCTGCCCAAGTTGAAAATTCGCGCGGCGTACACAAAAAACGATCATCTTCTCTCAAAGTGACTGGCGTGCCCAACAGATTGTACCAAGTTTCAAACTCGCTCAATACCCTGTGTTCACCTGGGTTCGTAAGCACAATTTCTGAGATATCGTGGGAGATCACGACACGCTTGACCTCGCCGAGAAGCGACCCAGTGTTGTTCGGATCATCGTACGCAACATAGCGCACGTTATAGCCTTGCTCACGTAATCCCTTCGCAAAGTGGCGCATTGCAGAAAACACAAACACGATCTTTTTCTTGTGATGTTTAACGTAGGTCGCTTCTTGTTTTACCTCACACATCAAAATCAGATCATCCACCGAGGCGTCTGAGAGATTAGACACGGACAGACTAAGCTGATCTCCAAGAATTAATCTGAGTTTCATGGAATGATTGCTCTTTATACGCTGCAGGTAGGTGTCTTCAAAACGACTTGTGCATTAGCTGTCAGGACTGCAGAATATGTGTTATTTTTCATATAAAGAGACACTATAGTCCCGTTTATTTCACTATCTGATATAGTAATCTCGCGTGTTCCATTTGTGTCGTCGACATCAATTGTGAAAGCAATAATCTTATTCTGGCCAAGACCTGCAATGTCCAAAGTTGCACGTTGATCGCCATCGGAAATCGACGGATGTGCTGCCAAATATTGCGCACCTACACTGACCTCAAAAGGTTGAAAACCCTCAACACCGGCACCAGCACCTGTAACTGTCTCTTATACACATCTGACGCTGCCGACGATCTACTCTGT